>DATFHB010000017.1:0-147472 GCA_035248845.1 Amycolatopsis sp.
CCCACGGGTCCTCGAGCTCGATCTCCTTGGCGATGGAGACACCGTCGTTGGTGATGGTCGGCGCGCCCCACTTCTTTTCGAGCACGACGTTGCGGCCACGGGGGCCAAGCGTCACCTTGACGGCTTCGGCGAGGGTGTTCAGGCCGCGCTCGAGTCCGCGGCGGGCGTCCTCGTCGAACGCGATCAATTTGGCCATTGCGGTGTTGTCCTCCGGTATTGGGCGCTGCCCGACTCACAGAGCGGGCCGGCAGCAGGACACGTCCTCGGCCAGGCTCGGTGCCCGCGACGGACGACCATTCCCGGGTATGTTCCCGAGTCCGGCCTCACCGTCCCGACCTTCAGACAGGCGGTCGGGGTTCTGACCGCCCGCCTAGCACTCGGCGGCGCCGAGTGCCAATCCCGTGTTTAGCACTCGAGGGCGGAGAGTGCAAGCGGCACCCCTGCCGGGACGCCGTGAGCAGGCGTGTTTCGCGGCGCGCCGGAAGACGGCCCCGCGCTCAGCCGGACGGCCGGATCGACACCGTCGCCGGCGGCGGGGCGTTGGACGCCGACGAGCTGCCCGACGCACCCCCGCTGGGCCCGACCGGGATGTTCGGCGCCGGCGTCGGCGAGGACCCCCCACCACCGGTCAGCAGGATCGCGGCGACGATCCCGCCGGCTACGACGAGCACGCCCAGCGCGATCCACAGCCACATCAGCCCGCTCTTCTTCGGCGGCTGCCGCGGTTGCTGGGGGAACCCCGGCGGGGGGTAGCCCTGAGGCGGGCCGTAGGGCGGCGCACCGTAACCCGGTGGCGGCCCGTACGCCGGCGGCTGCTGCGGATAGCCGTAAGGGGCCTGCGGACGCGGCGGCGGGTACTGGCCCGGCGGAGGCGGCGGACCGCCCGGTCCCTGCTGTCCCCATCCCGGCTGCTGTTGCCCGTACGGCTGCACCCGGCCCCCCTCTGCCCGTGGCGCGCTCGGCTGCGGTGCCTCCGCCGGTGCGGCGGGCTCGAGTGCCTTGCGCGCGGCGGAGATCAACTCGACACAGTTGTCATAGCGCTCGGCGGGGTTCTTCGCCATCCCGCGGCGGATCACGTCGTCGATCGCGGGCGGCAGCCCGGCCGCGCGCGCCACCGACGGCGGTTCGCCCGCGAGGTGTCCCTTGATCACGGTCGGCACGTCGCCGGGGAACGGCGGGTTGCCGGTCAGGCAGGCGAACAGGACGCACGCCAGCGCGTACTGGTCGGTGCGCCCGTCCAGCGGTTCGCCCCGCAGGTGCTCCGGGGCGGCGTAGGTGGGCGAGCCCAGGAAGTCGCCACCGCGCGTGCGGTGCCCGGTGGCGCCGCGGCGGGTCAGCCCGAAATCGGCGACATAGACGTGCTCACGCGTGGACTCCCGGCTCGTGACCAGCACGTTGGCCGGTTTGACGTCCAGGTGCACCAGCCCGCGGTTGTGCAGGCTGTCCAGCGCGTCCGCGACCTGGTCGAGCAGGCGCAGAGCGCGTTCGGGCGGCAGCGGCCCGTCGGAGATCAGGCTGGCGAGGTCCGCGCCGTCGACGAGCCGCATGGCGATGTAGTGCATGCCCTCGATCTCGCCGAAGTCGTACAGCGGAACGACATTGGCGTGATCGATGGCGGAAGTGTTCCGGGCCTCGTCGACGAAACGCTCCCGGAACTCGGCGTCGGCACCGAGATGGTCACCGATCACCTTCAGGGCCACCTTGCGCCCGAGCCGGACGTCGGTGGCCTTGTACATCACACTCATGCCGCCTTTGCCGAGCACACCGTCGATGCGGTAGTTACCCAGCCGGCGACCGGTGAGGTCCCCCGACACATCGCCTGTCACACAGCGCAGCCTAGCCGCATCAGTCAGGACACTTTGCGGACGTCCGCCGCCTGACTCCGACCGTCGCGACCGGCCTGGATCTCGAACTCGACCTTGTCCCCCTCGTCGAGGGTACGGAATCCATCCGACTGAATAGCCGAGTAATGGACGAATACGTCAGGGCCTTCGGGTGAAGCGATGAACCCGTAACCCTTTTCCGAATTGAACCACTTGACCGTGCCTATCGCCACGGCGTCCTCCTTGCGAACCACCGGAGCGGAAGCCGCGCCTAACCGGCTTCCGAGATGCGATCACGTTACCGGATCAATTCGCGTGAGCAACGGTATTCAACGAGATTTACGAGCGCGAACGAGAATCGTTCCCGGCCCCGCGAAGTCCAGCGCGAGCCCTTCGCCCGTTTGGATCGACTGTGCGCCCGAAGGGTTCAATGCGCGCAGGCGGCACTGGACGGAATCCGGATACGCCAGCAGGTAGCCCGGCCGCACGGTGATCAGCTCGCCCTGCTCGAGCTTGAGCGCGTCCACCGGGCCCGCGCAGGCCAGCACGAGCGGGCCGGTGCCGCTGTAGTGCTCGAGGAAACCGGTGTCGCCGCCGAACAGCGCCTGCAACGGCTGCCAGGGGTGGTCGACCCGCACGGTGGAGGGGCGCGCGAGGAACGCGTCCTTGGCGACGTTCCAGCCGGTTTGCCCGTCGAGGTCGAGCGGGTAGACATCGCCCGGACCCGCTGGGGCGAGGTCGATCCAGCCGCCGTCGGCGGGCGCGGTGAACACCGACGGCGTCGCCTTGCCGCCGCGGGACCCGCCGCGCGCCTGCTGCACCTCGGTGACGCCGAAGCTGCTGGCGATCATGGTGTCGCCGACGGCCTGGACGGCTTCCCCGGGCGCGAGGCTGATTCGCGCGACACCGAACGCCGGCGTGTGCCGCGTGTGGACCCGCACCGAACCTCCCCTGCCGCTGATCGAAGCGGGGAGAGTGTTGCACGCGCGCGTTCTGCGGGCAGGATGGTGCGGTGATTTCCGTCGACGAATACCGCGCCACGATCACGTCGCTGCTCGGCCGGGCACCCACGGCGAGCCTGCCGCTGGCCGACTGCGCCGGCCTCGTGCTGGCCGAAGATCTGCTGGCCGGAGTGTCCCTGCCCCCGTTCGACAACTCCGCGATGGACGGCTACGCGGTGCGGGCGGTCGACGTCGCGGAGGTGCCGGTGGAGCTGCCGGTGACCGAGGACATCCCGGCCGGGCGCACGGAGATACCGCCGCTACTGCCCGGCACCGCGCACCGGATCATGACCGGCGCGCCGATGCCGCAGGGTGCGGACGCGATCGTGATGGTCGAGCACACCGACGGGGGTACCGAGAAGGTGCTGGTCAGGCAGGGCGCCCAGCCGGGCGCGCACCTGCGCCGCACCGGCGAGGACGTCGTCCAGGGCACGCTCGCGCTCGCCGCGGGCACCGTTCTCGGGCCGGCCCAGCTGGGGCTGGCGGCGGCCGTCGGCACCCAGCGGCTGACCGTGTACCGGCCGCTGCGGGTGCTGGTCGTGTCCACCGGTTCGGAGCTGGTGGTGCCGCCCGCGCGGCTCAAGCACGGGCAGATCTACGAGTCGAACAGCGTGACGCTCGCGGCGGCGATCCGGGGTCTCGGCTGCGCGGTCGAGGTCGCGTTCAGCGTCGACGACGTGCCGGCGTTCCTCGCCCAGATCGAGCCGAAGCTGCCGGACTTCGACCTGGTCGTCACATCCGGCGGGGTGAGCGCCGGGGCGTACGAGGTGGTCAAGGACGCGCTGAGCCCGCTCGGCGTCACCTTCGCCAAGGTCGGCATCCAGCCGGGCGGGCCGCAGGGCAACGGCCGGTGGCGCGGCGTTCCGGTGGTCACGCTGCCCGGCAACCCGGTGAGCGTGCTGGTGTCGTTCGAGGTGTTCCTGCGTCCCGCACTGCTGAACGCGCTCGGGCACACCGAGGTGGACCGGCAGCGGGTGCGTGCGCGGCTCACCGAGGGGTTGAAGTCGCCGTCGGGCCGCCGCCAGTTCCGGCGCGGCTACTACTGGCACAGCGAAGGACAGGTCACGGGTGAGGTCGGCCCGCGCGGCGGCCCCGGTTCACACCTGCTCGCCGCGTTCAGTCAGGCGAACTGCCTGATCGTGCTGCCCGAGGACGTCTCAGAAGCGCCCGAAGGCGCCGAAGTGGACGTGCTGCTCTTGTAGCGTTGACCGTTTGTAACAACTTTCCTACGAACGGTCATAAATTACTGAGCGAACCGTAAAATTCCGGCCGCTAAGAAATCTGCCGGCTGTTCCGGGCGGGCGCCGCGTCGGGGGCGGTACCCGTCCGGCACAGCTCTTCCCGGACGATCGCCACCGCCACCTCGACACTCAGCAGCTCGGGGATGGGCATACTGCAGATGTCGTTCCGCCAGGCCTCGAGCAGCTCGGCCAGACGCGCGTCAGGCGTGTACTCCGACCCTGCCATGACGATCCTCTCTGCTGTTACTACCCTCTGCATCGCCCGTAGCAACGTTGCGTTAACACCCGGCTCCGGGGCATCTCCCCCGTGCGGGTAGGGCGAGGATCGGGACGCAGAGCCGGGGCCACCCGGACCGAGCGGTAGCGTTGTCAACCAGATCGGTGAATAGCCAAGCCTGTCCCTGCTTGGTCGATATCAACCGGCTACCTCGAGGACCGACCAACGGGAACGTGATGAGCCCCAACACGCCGGAGCAGGCGAGCAACCCCATCTCCCACGCCCTGCGGCTGGCACGCGAAACCCTGCCGCCGATGCACCCTGCGGGCCGCCCGTTCGTCGCCGGGGGCCTCGCCGCGACGCTGCTGCTGCGGCGGGTGTGGAAGCCGCTGGGCACGGTGGCCGGGCTGGCCACGCTGGCCACCGCCGCGTTCTTCCGCGAGCCGCGCCGGGTCCCGCCCGCGCGCGAGGGGCTCGCGCTCGCCGCCGCGGACGGGCTGGTGTCGCTGATCGAGGAGGCCGCTCCGCCGCCCGAGCTGGGCCTGCCCGCCGAGCCGAGAATGCGGGTCAGCATCTTCCTGTCGGTGTTCGACGTGCACGTGCAGCGTGCCCCGGCCACCGGCGCGGCCGAGCGGATCGCGTACCGGCCGGGCAAGTTCCTGTCCGCCGATCTGGACAAGGCCAGCGAGGACAACGAACGCAACTCGGTGCTGCTGCGCACCGTCGACGGGCACGAACTGGTCGTGGTGCAGATCGCGGGCCTCGTCGCCCGGCGCATCGTGTGCCAGATCGCCGAGGGCGAAAAGGTCTCCGCGGGCGACACCTACGGTTTGATCCGTTTCGGCTCGCGCGTGGACCTGTATTTGCCCGCGGGTAGCCGGGTACTGGTAAGCAAGGGCCAGCGCACCATCGGCGGCGAAACCCCGCTCGCCGAACTCCCCCAGGGGAAGGGCTGATCATGGTCCGCTCGATGACCCCGAGCGTGCGGCTGCTGCCGAACGCGATCACCGTGCTGGCGCTGTGCGCCGGCCTGTCGTCGGTGCAGTTCGCGCTCAGCCACAACTACGTACTCGCGATCGGCGCGATCGGTGTCGCCGCCGTGCTGGACAGTCTCGACGGCCGGATCGCACGGCTGCTCGACGCGACGTCCAAGATGGGCGCCGAGCTGGACTCGCTGTCCGACGCGATCTCCTTCGGCGTGGCGCCGGCGTTGGTGCTCTACGTCTGGCAGGCCGACGCGCAGGGCATCGGCTGGGTCTGCGCGCTGGTGTTCGCGGTGTGCGTCGTGCTCCGGCTGGCCCGCTTCAACACGTTGCTGGACGTGGAGAAACCGCCCTACGCAAACGAGTTCTTCACCGGGGTACCCGCGCCCGCCGGTGGCCTGGTGGTGCTGCTGCCGCTGATCCTGACCCTCGAGTACGGCGGGGGCTGGTGGTCGGCCAAGCCCGTCGTGTGGGTGTGGACGGTCGCGGTCGCGCTGCTGCTGATCAGCCGGATCCCGACGCTGTCGCTCAAGACGGTGAGGGCCCCGGCGAAGGCCGCCGCGCCGCTGCTGGTGCTGGTCGGGCTGCTGGCGGCGGCGATCATCCAGTACCCGCTGGTGGCGCTGGCCGTCGCGCTGGCCGTCTACCTGCTGCACATCCCGTACGCGGTGCGCCGGTATCACTGGCTCGCCAATCACCCGGAAGCATGGAACGTGCCGCTGCGCGAACGCCGCGCGATCCGGCGCGCGCGCAGCACGCGCCGGCTGCGGTTGCGGCGGCCGAAGCTGCCGCGCGTCGCGGGCGCGACGGGTCTCACGGTGCGGCTGCCGCGCACGGGCAACGGCCATGTCGTGCGTGGCATGCGCACGTTCTCGCCGGACTCACAGGACCGCAACCGCCGCCGCAGCTGGCGGCGGATCGGGCTCCGGCACCGCGACCGTTAGGCCGGCCCGGCCGAGGAGGTCACCTACTTCGACCGCTGGGCCGGCTGAACTCGCCACCGCGCCGCGAGCGCTCGCCCTAGAGTGGCAGCGTGAGCGATCCGCAGATCACGCTGACCGTCCGGCATACCCCGTCGGCTCTTGACACCCGTCGCGGCATCGTGCGACTGCACCCGGAGGTGCTCGACGCGCTCGGGTTGCGCGCCTGGGACGCGGTGCACCTGACCGGCGCGCGGGTCAGCGCCGCGCTGGCCGCGCCCGGCGACACCGCGAACGCGCCCGGTTTGGTCCTGGCCGACGACGTGACGCTGTCGAATCTCGGTGTCACGGAAGGCGCCGAGGTCGTCGTTGCGCCGGCGCAGGTGGCCGCCGCCCGCTCCGTCACCGTCGCGGGGTCGCGGCTGGCGAGCGCCTCGGTCTCACCGCACACGCTGCGGCTGGCCCTGATCGGCAAGGTGCTCACCGTCGGCGACGCGGTCTCGCTGCTGCCGCAGGATCTCGCGCCGCCGCCGGGATCCGATGTCGCGTCGGTGCGCGGCCAGCTGTCCCGCACGATCGGCGCCACCTGGACGTCGGAGCTGCTCATCGTCACCGCCGTCGAGCCGGTCGGCGTCGTCGCCGTCGGTCAGTCCACTGTGGTCGGTTGGCGCGAGGGCGCGTCCGCCCCTGCTGCCCAGGCCGCGCCGGCCCCGTCCACTGTGGAGGTGCCGGCTACCCCGGTGGCCGTCGAGGAGGAAGAGGACACCGCCGTGCCGCTCGCGGACCTCGTCGGTGCCGAAGCACCGGCGCGCACCCTGACCGAGTGGTTCGACCTCACCTTCCGGCGGCCCGAACTGCTCACGAAGCTGGGCACGTCCGCGCAGCTGGGGGTGCTGCTGTCCGGGCCGGAAGGCGTCGGCAAGGCCACCATGGTGCGCGCCGTCGCGGCCGCGGAGGACGTGCGGCTGCTGGCGCTGGCCGCGCCGAGCATCGCGGTCCTGGAGCCGAACGCGGCGGCGTCGATCCTGCGCGACACGCTGGGCAAGGCCGGCGCGAACGGGCCGACCGTCCTGCTGCTCACCGACGTCGACGCGCTGCTGCCCGCGTCCTCGCCGCCGCCCGTGGCGACAGTCCTGCTCGACGAGCTGCGCGCCGCGCTGGCCAAGCCGCACTTCGCGCTCGTCGCGACCACGGCGCACCCCGAGGCGTGCGATCCCCGCCTGCGCGGAGCCGACCTGCTCGACCGCGAGCTGGCAATTCCCTTGCCGGACGCGAAGATCCGCACCGAACTGCTGCGCATCCTGCTGCGTGACGTGCCCGTCGAGCCGGGCCTCGACACCGGCGCGCTGGCCGACCGGACCCCCGGGTTCGTCGCGGCCGACCTGGTCGCGCTGCGCCGAGATGCGGCCGTGCGGGCGGCCCTGCGCCAGCGCGACGCCGACGAACCCCGGATCTCGCCGCAGGATCTGGTCGACGCGCTGCACACCGTCCGCCCCATCTCAATGTCCACTTCGGACACGCTCGCGACCGGCGGGCTGAGCCTGGCGGACGTCGGCGACATGACGGAGGTCAAGCAGTCGCTGACCGAGGCGGTGCTGTGGCCGCTGCGCTACCCGGATTCCTTTGCACGGCTGGGCATCGCGCCGCCGCGTGGGGTGCTGCTGTACGGCCCGCCGGGCGGCGGGAAGACGTTCCTCGTGCGCGCGCTGGCGGGCACCGGCGCGCTCAACGTGTTCGCGGTCAAGGGCGCGGAGCTGATGGACAAGTGGGTCGGCGAGTCGGAACGGGCGGTGCGTGAACTGTTCCGCAAGGCCCGGGAGGCTTCGCCCGCGCTGATCTTCCTCGACGAGATCGACGCGCTCGCGCCGCGGCGCGGGCAGTCCGGCGATTCCGGGGTGTCCGACCGGGTCGTGGCGTCGCTGCTGACCGAACTGGACGGCGTGGAGCCGATGCGTGAGGTCGTCGTGCTCGGCGCCACCAACCGCCCGGAGCTGGTCGACCCCGCGTTGCTGCGCCCTGGCAGGCTCGAGCGGCTGGTCTACGTTCCGCCGCCCGACGCCGAAGCACGGGCCGACATCCTGCGTGCCACGGCGAAGCACACCCCACTCGCGTCCGATGTGGACCTCGCCGAGATCGGCGCCACCTTGGACGGCTATTCGGCTGCGGACTGCGCGGCACTGGTCCGGGAGGCGGCGCTGACCGCGATGCGCGAGTCGCTCGAGGCCACCGAGGTCACGGCGGCACATTTCGCTACGGCGCAGGAAAAGGTGCGCCCGTCACTCGACCCGACCCAGCTCGCCGCCCTTGAGGCGTACGCGAACCGGCGCGCTTAGGAGCCCTTGTTGCGGAGGCCCTGGTAGTCGTTGGTGACGATGACGATGACGCCGGGGCTGGAGTTCTTGATGCCGTCGAAGCGGGGTTCGGCCTTCATGCCGAACTCCGTCGCGAGCGCCTTGGCCGCGGTCTCCTCGTCGGTGCCCGGCGTGTAGTAGGCCGTGGTGGTCGGGATCACGCCGTACGGGTAGTTGTCGACGCTGACCACGTTCCAGCCGGCGGCGCGGAAGTCGGCCGCCGCCTTCGCCGCGAGCCCGGTGATGGTGCTGTTGTTGTAGACCCGCACCGGCACCCACTTGGCCGCCGCCTGGTCCGCGGGGACACCACCGTTCGGCGCGGTGGTGGCGCCCGGCTGACCGGGGGCCGCGGACTGCGGGGCGCCGGACTGCGCGGCACCGCTCGTCGCGCTGGCCGGCGGCGCGGCGGTCTCGGTGCTCGTCGGGGCCGCCGAAGTCGAGCCGGGTGCCCCCGGCGCGGTGCTGCCGCTCGGAGCGGTGCTGCCCGGAGCGGGCGCGGCCGACGACGACGGCGCCGCGGTCTGCGCCGTGTTGTTACTGCCGGTGACGGCGGTGATGGTGCCGATCACGACGGCGACGAGCGCGATGTCGATCAGCACGACGCCCGCGAGCCGCATCGGCCGGGACAGTCCCTGGAGGAAGTTCATAGCGCCTCGATCCCCAGCCGCCGGGCCACCCGCTTCCGCGCGCGGGTGGTGCGGATCTTGCGCAGCCGCTTGACCAGCATCGGGTCGTCGCGGAGCGCTTCGGGCTTCTCGAGCAGCCGGTTGAGGAGCTGGTAGTACCGCGTGGAGGAGAGGCCGAACTCCTCGTGGATCGCCTTCTCCTTGGCCCCGGCGTACTGCCACCACTGGCGTTCGAACTCCAGGATGGCCAGCTCACGCCCGGACAGGCCGGCAGCGGGAACGGGCGATGGCTGCCCGCCGGCCATCGACTCCGCGGCGTCCATCTGACTCCTCAACTCGGCGAAACACACGGTTGTCATTCCGCGGCGCCATTGAACCACGTGGCCGGGAGGTGGTTGTGGGATCACGGCCCGGCGCGTCATGGTGCAGTGGTCGGTACGATCGCAGGTTGTGACGATTCACCCCATTCGCATCGCCGGCGATCCTGTGCTGCATCACCCGACTCGCGAGGTGGAGCAGTTCGACGACGAACTCCGCACGCTCGTCGACGACATGTTCGAGACGATGTACGCCGCCGAGGGGGTCGGGCTCGCCGCGAACCAGATCGGGGTGGACCTTCGGGTGTTCGTCTACGACTGTCCCGACTCCGATGGCGTGCAGCACAAGGGTGTCGTGGTCAACCCGGCGCTGGAGACGTCGGAGATCCCGGAGACCATGCCGCACCCGGACGACGACTGGGAGGGCTGCCTGTCCGCGCCCGGCGAGTCGTACCCGACGGGGCGCGCGACGTGGGCGAAGGTGACCGGCTTCGACGCCGACGGCAAACCGCTCGAGGTGGAGGGCACGGGCTACTTCGCGCGCTGCCTGCAGCACGAGACCGATCACCTCGACGGCTATCTCTACCTGGACCGGCTCGTCGGCAGGCACGCCCGCGCGGCGAAGAAGATGCTGAAGCGCAACGAGTGGGGGGTGCCCGGGCTGTCGTGGCTGCCACCGGCCGAGGAGGACTAGTTCGCCCTGCGTGAAAAACCGTCGGCGTGCCCGGGTTCCGCCGCACACTGGTTACAGACGTAACGCTGTAATCAGGGGTGGTGGTCGCGGTGGAAGATTCCGACGCCCTCGACGCCTACTCGCGCACGGTCAGTTCCGTGGCCGCCGAGGTGACGCCGCACGTGGCCAGCCTCAGCCTGGCGCGCGGCGGCGGCTCGGCCGTCGTCTTCGCCGACGACGGGTACCTCATCACCAACGCCCACGTGGTCGGCCGTGACCGGAGCGGTGTGGCGACGTTCTCCGACGGCACGGAAGCCGACTTCAGGGTGATCGGCGCGGATCCGCTGTCGGATCTCGCGGTGGTGCGCGTGCGCAGGACTTCACCGCCCGCGGCCCGGCTCGGGGACGCGGACAAGCTCGTCGTCGGTCAGCTCGTGGTCGCGGTCGGCAGCCCGCTGGGGCTGGCGGGTTCGGTGACGGCCGGCGTGGTCAGCGCGCTCGGGCGGTCGCTGCCAGTGCGGACGCGCAGCGCTGGGCGGGTGATCGAGAACGTGATCCAGACCGACGCGGCGCTCAACCCCGGCAACTCGGGCGGCGCGCTCGCCGACGCCAGCGGGCGGGTGGTCGGGGTCAACACCGCGGTGGCCGGGATCGGGCTGGGCATGGCGGTGCCGATCAACTCCACGACCCGGCGGATCATCGACACGCTGCTGGTCGAGGGCACCGTACGGCGGGCGTACCTCGGTGTCGTCGGGACGCCGGCGCCGCTGCCGGACGAGGTCGCCGAGCACACCGGTCAGCGGGCCGGGCTGCGGGTGGTGGAGGTCGTCCCGGGCGGGCCGGCCCAGCGGGCGGGACTGCACGCGGGCGATCTGGTGCTGACCGTGGGGCGCGAGCGGGTATCCGACGCGCAGGACATCCAGCGGCAGCTCTTCGCCGAGGTCGTCGGCACCCGGCTGCCGATCACGGTGCTGCGCAACGGCGCGATGGTCGACATGATCGCGACGCCGACGGAGCTGGTGGGTTAGAACTCCCGTCCGAGTGAGCGACTGCACTTGAGCCGGCGGCTCCCGCATGGCATGGTCGAAGGCGCACAGCTGTGTTGAACCGACCCCCGGCGGGGGCCCACCCCCGCCTCCTCGCGGGAGCTCGCGCCTTGGCGGGCTGAGAGGGTGACTGGCCGTTTCGGCCGGTGTCACCGACCGCAGAACCTGACCGGGTAATGCCGGCGTAGGGAGTGATCTTCTTGACAACGCTGGAAAACAATGCTGCCGTCACCGTGACCACGGGTCCGATCATGGGCTCGCACAAGGTCTACCACCAGACCGAATCCGGCCTGCGGGTGCCCGCGCGGCGCATCGACCTTTCCAACGGGGAGCATTTCGACGTCTATGACACGTCCGGGCCCTACACCGACCCGGACGCCGTCATCGACGTCCACAATGGACTTCAGCCGCTCCGCAGCGGCTGGGCCCAGGAGCACGACACCCAGCTCGGCTGGGCGAAAAAAGGCGTCATTACCCGCGAGATGGAGTTCGTCGCTGCGCGTGAGCGCGTCAGCCCGGAGTTCGTGCGGGACGAGGTGGCGCGCGGCCGCGCGGTGATTCCGCTCAACCGCAGGCATCCCGAGGCCGAGCCGATGATCATCGGGAAGAACTTCCTGGTGAAGATCAACGCCAACATGGGCAACTCGGCCGTGACGTCCTCGGTCGAGGAAGAGGTCGACAAGATGGTGTGGGCCACCCGCTGGGGCGCCGACACGATCATGGACCTGTCCACCGGCAAGCGCATCCACGAGACGCGCGAGTGGATCATGCGCAACTCGCCGGTGCCGGTCGGCACGGTGCCGATCTACCAGGCGCTGGAAAAGGTCGACGGCGAGCCGGAAAAGCTGTCGTGGGAGGTCTACCGCGACACCGTGCTCGAGCAGTGCGAGCAGGGCGTCGACTACATGACCGTGCACGCGGGCGTGCTGCTGCGCTACGTCCCGCTCACCGCGAACCGGGTCACCGGCATCGTCTCGCGCGGCGGTTCGATCATGGCCGCCTGGTGCCTCGCGCACCACCAGGAATCCTTCCTGTACACGCATTTCGAGGAACTCTGCGAGATCCTGCACGCCTACGACGTGACGTTCTCCCTCGGTGACGGCCTGCGCCCGGGATCCATCGCCGACGCCAACGACCGCGCCCAGTTCGCCGAGCTCGAAACGCTGGGCGAGCTGACCCACATCGCCCGCGGGCACGACGTGCAGGTGATGATCGAGGGCCCCGGTCACGTGCCGATGCACAAGATCAAGGAGAACGTGGAGCTCGAGGAACGCCTGTGCGGCGAGGCCCCGTTCTACACGCTCGGTCCACTTGCGACGGACATCGCGCCCGCGTACGACCACATCACGTCCGCCATCGGCGCGGCGCAGATCGGCTGGTATGGCACGGCGATGCTGTGTTACGTCACGCCGAAGGAGCATCTTGGCCTGCCCGACCGGGACGACGTGAAGACGGGCGTCATCACGTACAAGATCGCCGCGCACAGCGCCGACCTGGCCAAGGGGCACCAGTACGCGCAGGACTGGGACAACGAGCTGTCCAAGGCGCGCTTCGAGTTCCGGTGGGAGGACCAGTTCAACCTGTCGCTGGACCCGGACACGGCCCGCGCCTACCACGACGCGACGCTGCCCGCCGAGCCCGCGAAGACGGCGCACTTCTGCTCCATGTGCGGGCCGAAGTTCTGCTCCATGCGGATCACCCAGGACGTCCGCAAGTACGCCGAGGAGCACGGCTTGTCCACTGTGGACGCGATCGAAGCCGGGATGCGGGAGAAGTCGAGCGAGTTCGGCGAGCGCGGCAACCAGGTGTACCTGCCGGTCGTGGAGCGATGAGCGATGAGCGATGACGACCGGAGGGAGGAATCGCTCCGATTGACACAGGCCGCCCGTGCCTCATGGGCGTTGTCGCGGACCGAGGAACGAGGGAAGCGAGAACGCCCATGAGTGCGACTCCTCGCACTGCCCTCACCATCGCCGGATCCGATTCCGGCGGTGGTGCGGGCATTCAGGCCGACCTGCGCACGTTCTTCGCCTGCGGCGTGCACGGGATGACCGCCATCACCGCGGTCACCGTGCAGAACTCCTTGGGCGTACAGGGTTTCACCGAGATCCCGGCGGACGTGGTGACCGCCCAGATCCGGGCCGTCGCCGAGGACATCGGCGTGCACGCGGCGAAAACCGGGATGCTGGCCACCGCCGAGATCATCGAGGCGGTGGCCAAGACCCTTGATGAGGTCCACATTGGACGGAGTTCGAACACGCCGTTCGTGGTGGACCCCGTCGCCGCGTCGATGCACGGGGACGCACTGTTGCGGGAGGAGGCCCTGGAGGCCATCCGCACCGAACTGTTCCCGCGCGCGACCCTCGTGACGCCGAACCTGGACGAGGTACGGCTGCTGACCGGCATCGCGGTGACCGACCGGCACAGCCAGCGCCGGGCGGCCGACGCGCTGCTGGCGTTCGGGCCGCGGTACGTGCTGGTCAAGGGCGGGCACATGTACGACGACCCGCGCTGCGTGGACCTGCTGTCCGACGGCACGCAGTACATCGAACTGCCGGGGCATCGGTACGACACGCCGCACACGCACGGCGGCGGCGACACGCTCGCGTCGGCGATCACCGCGCATCTCGCGATGGAGCTGGGCGTGCCCGACGCCGTCGACGAGGGCAAGCGCTTCATCGAGCGGTGCGTCGCGGAGTCCTACCCGCTGGGCGCCGGCATCGGCCCCGTGTCCCCGTTCTGGCGGCTGCAACACTAGAAACATGCACATTCCGAGCGCGCTGACCATCGCCGGCTCCGACTCCGGCGGGGCCGCGGGGTTGCAGGCGGACCTGCGCACCTTTCTGACCTGCGGCGTGCACGGGCTCGTCGCCGTGACGGCGGTGACGGTGCAGAACACGCTCGGCGTGCACGACCGGGCCGACATCCCGCCGCACCTCGTCGCGGGGCAGATCGAGGCGGTCGCCGCGGATATGGGCGTGGGCGCCGCGAAGACCGGAATGCTCGCATCGGCGGAGATCATCACCGCCGTCGCGGCAGCGTGCGACCGGGCCGGGATCGGCGGCGAGATCCCGTTCGTGGTGGACCCGGTCGCCGCGTCGATGCACGGGCATCCCCTGTTCGACGACGCCGGGCTCAGCGCGCTGCGCGAGCTGCTGGTGCCGCGCGCGACCGTGCTGACGCCGAACCTGGACGAGGTGCGGCTGCTCACCGGGATCACCGTGACCGGGCGCGAGCAGATGCACGAGGCGGCGATCGCGCTGCACGCGCTCGGGCCGCGGTACGTGCTGGTGAAGAGCGGGCATCTGCGCGCGGACCCGGAGTGCGTGGACCTGCTCTACGACGGGTCGGCGTTCCTGGAACTGCCCGGCCCGCGCATCGACACCCCGCACACGCACGGCGCGGGCGACTCGATGGCGGCGGCGCTGACGGCCGGCCTGGCACGCGGCATGACGGTGCCGGACGCGGCGCGGCTCGGGAAGTGGTTCGTCAGCAACGCGGTCGCGCACTCGTACCCGATGGGCGCGAAGGTGGGACCGGTGTCCGCCTTCTGGCGGCTGGCCCCGGAGGAGCGCTAATCCTCGTCGGAGAGGAGGGCTTCCATGGCGAGGAGTCCGGCGGCGAGGTCCTTCTGCAGCTCCGGCGGGAGCCGGTCGATGCGCTTGTTCAGCTCGTGGATCCTGGTGGACCGCACTCCGGACAGCAGGCGCTCGCCGTCTTCGGTCGCCGTCGCGAGCCACGCGCGGCGGTCGACCGGGTCGGGTTCGCGGCGCGCGTAGCCCGCGTCGACCAGCCCGGCCACGATCCGCGACATCGTCGCCGCCGCGACCCCCTCCTTCGCGGCAAGATCACCGAGACGCAGCGGGCCCAGCCCGGCCAGGGTGGCCAGCGCGGAGATCGACCCGTGCCCGGGTCCGGGGGTGCCCGCCTGGCGCAGCGACCTCGACAGCCGCCCCACGGCCAAGAACAGCCGGCCGGCGACATCCTCCGTTGGCGACGCGTCCACCTCGAGCTCCTTTTGCTCGCCGTTCCCCGATCACAAGGTGCGGACAACCATACGGGGTCCGCTACTGACCGTGGTGTGAAGTACCGCGTCCGGGCGTTCCCTACCGCGGCGGGCTGGACGCCTGGGCCCAGAACCGCTGCGGCACCCGGCCCGCACCGCGCGCCAACCGCCCGGCCAGCACCGCCGCGCGCATCGCGGAGGCCATCCGCTCCGGGTCCTGCGCGCGCGTCACGGCCGTCGACAACAGCACCGCGTCGCAGCCGAGTTCCATCGCGAGCGCGGCGTCGGACGCCGTGCCGATCCCCGCGTCGAGCACGATCGGCACGCCCGCGCGGGACACGATCAGCTCGATGTTGTGCGGGTTGCGGATGCCGAGTCCGGTGCCGATGGGCGCGCCGAGCGGCATCACCGCCGCGCAGCCCGCCTCCTCCAGCCGCAGCGCCAGCACCGGGTCGTCGTTGGTGTAGGCCAGCACGGTGAACCCGTCGGCCGCGAGTTGCTCGGCGGCGTCGAGGGTCTCCACCGGGTCCGGCAGCAGGGTGCGGTCGTCGGCGTGCACCTCGAGCTTGATGAGGTCGGTCTCCAGCGCCTCCCTGGCCAGCCGCGCGGTCAGCACCGCCTCGGCCGCGCTGCGGCACCCGGCGGTGTTGGGCAGCAGCCGGATGCCCAGGCGCCGCACCAGTTCCAGCACGCCGGAACCGCCCTCGGCGTCGGCGCGCCGCATGGCGACCGTCGTCAGCTCGGTGCCGGACGCGACCAGCGCCCGCTCCAGCACGGACAGGTTCGCCGCGCCCCCGGTGCCGATGATCAGTCGCGACATCAGCTTGCAGTCGCCGATCGCGAGCTGGTCCCCCGTGCCGTCGAAGGGCCCGTCTGTCATCCCATCACCCACCTTGTACCGCTGTCAGAATGTCCAGCCGGGCGCCCGCGGGCACCACGACCTCGGCCCAGTCGCCGCGCCGGACGACCTCGCCGTCCAGCGCCACGGCCACTCCGCGCTGGGTCGTGCCCACCGCCTCGAGCAGCCCGGCGACCGTCGCGCCGTCGGGGAAGCTGCGCCAGTCGCCGTTGATCTGTACTTCCATCAGTGGCCTCCCAGCCGGTCCGGATGCGCCGCCTCGGCCTCGGCGGGCGGTTTCTCCCCATTGAGCCACGCGACGATCGCGTCGGTGGTCACTGGCGCCATCAGCAGGCCGTTGCGGTGATGCCCGGTCGCGGCGAGCACGCCACGCTCGAGTTCGCCGATGAACGGCAGCGTGTCCACGCTAGCCGCCCGCAGCCCCGCCGCCGTCTCGACCAGCTCGTACTCGTCGATGCTGGGGAACAGCCGCGCCGCGCCTTCCAGCAGCTCACGCACGCCGCGCGCGCCGATCGTCTCGTCGAAGCCCGCCTCGTACTGGGTGGCGCCGAGCACGAGTTCCCCGCCGGCCCGCGGCACGAGGTAGATCGGCCTGCCTTCGACGACCGCGCGCACGGTGCGGGTGGGCGGCGGCAGGCTCGTCCGGCGTGCCCGCAGCCGCAGGATCTCACCCTTGAGTGGGCGGACGGCGAGCCGCCGGTGCAGGCGCCCGCTGCGCGCGCCCGCGGCGATGACGGCGACGTCGCAGGCCAGGTCACCGGCGGCGGTGCGCACCAGCCCCGGCTCGACATCGATCGCCTCGTCGGCGAGAAACCGCACGTCACGGCGGGTCGCCGCGATGTGCAGCGACGTCAGCAGCTTTCGGTTGTCGACGGCGAGGTCGCCCGGCACCAGCAACGCGTTCCGGGCACTCACGCCGGGTTCGAGTGACCGCAGGCGACGGCCGGTGACCCGCTCGACCTCGCGCCCGACCGAGCCGAGGTAGTCGGCGAGCACGGTCAGCTGGTCGGCGTCGCCCCGGTCGAGCGCGGCGACGATCGTGCCCGCCATGGACAGCGCCGGATCGCCGCCGTCCGCGGTGAGTGCGGCGGCGAACGCGGGCCAGCGGCGCAGCGACTCCTCGCCCAGGGCGAGTGCGGCTTCCTCGCCTGGCCACGCTTCGGTGACCGGCGCGAGCATCCCGCCCGCGACCCAGGACGCACCGCGGCCCGGCACCGGGTCGAGCAGCGTCACTTGGTGCCCGGCGACGGCCGCGCGCCACGCCACGGACAGCCCGATGACACCGCCACCCACGACGGCCACTCGCTTGGCTTCCACGAAAATCACGCTCCCTGCGCCGGCATGATCCGGATCAGGTTCCACGGTCGGAGCGGTGACGGCTCCCTCTCAGCCCGTAGCCTCGGGCTCCCGTGCGGACATCCCTACGTTACCCGTCGACTAACGTTGCGACCATGCCAGGGCTCGACGGGGACCAGATCAGGAAGCGGCTCGACGCGGCACGGTTGTACCTGTGTACCGGCGCGCGGGCGGACACCGGCGACCTCGTCGAGTTCGCCGATGCCGCGCTCGCCGGCGGGGTGGACGTCATCCAGCTCCGCGACAAGACTGCCGGCGTCCCGATGGAGGCGAAGCAGGAGCTGGCGGCGCTGGAGGTGCTCGCGGAGGCGTGCGCCCGGCACGGCGCGCTGCTGGCGGTGAACGACCGCGCGGATGTGGCAGTGGCCGTGGACGCCGACGTGCTGCACCTCGGGCAGGACGACCTGCCCGTGAGCGTGGCACGCCGCGTCATCGGCGATGCCCCGGTCGTCGGCCGGTCGACGCATTCGGCGGTGCAGGCCCGGGCCGGTGCCGACGAGCCCGGCGTCGACTACTTCTGCACCGGCCCCTGCTGGCCGACCCCCACGAAACCGGGCCGGTACGCGCCGGGCCTCGACCTCGTGCGCGCGACGGCGGCTTTCGGCACGTCACGCCCGTGGTTCGCGATCGGCGGAATCGACCACGCGCGGCTGCCGGAGGTGCTGGACGCGGGCGCGACCCGCGTCGTCGTCGTCCGCGCCATCACCGAGGCCGAGGACCCCGAAGCCGCCGCGCGCCTGCTCAGAGCCGCCTTGCTGTGAGGGACCGCTCACGGCAGTGAGCTAGCCGCTGGAGGGGGCGGCGCTTTCGGTCGGCTGTGCGGAGGCGCTCTGCTTGGCGACGC
Source organism: Amycolatopsis sp. (assembly GCA_035248845.1). Lineage (GTDB taxonomy): Bacteria > Actinomycetota > Actinomycetes > Mycobacteriales > Pseudonocardiaceae > Amycolatopsis_E. The sequence continues at coordinate 18,264 of DATFHB010000017.1, forward strand.
TGGCGCTGGTCGGGGCCGGAGTCAGCGAGGTCGGGGTGCTCGACGCCGACGACGGGCCGGTGACCGGCATCGAGGACTCGGTAGGAGTCGCCGTCGAGGTCTGCGTCCGGGTAACCGTGGTGGACTGCCCGGTGGTCGTGGTCGAGCCGCCGCCGGTCGACGAACCGCGCACGACCTGGCCGAACGTCGTGCCCTGACCGCCTGACACCGCGTGCCCGGTGATGCTCTCGAACCCGGTGATGGCGAGCATGCCGACTACGAACGCGACCGCGCTGCTGCCCGCGATCAGCGTCCACCGGTTCTTCCACCAGGGCTTCTTCGACTCAGGCTGGTCCTGCTCAGACGGCCCCGCCTGCTCCGGCGGCGCGATGAACCGGGTCGGGGCGTCGGCGCCCGGTGGCGTCGCCCGGATGAGCCCGGGGCGGCGCTGGACGGGCTGGCGCGGGAGGTAGACCGTGCGTTCGCCGGACCCCGACGCGCCGTGGCCGGCCATCGGGATCCGCGTCGTGCGCTGGATCCGGTTGAGCTGGGTGGCCGGAAGCCGCCCGCGCGTGGGCGGTACGGGCTGCATCAGTGGGTTCCCGGGTCTTCGTGGCGGCGGTTCGACGAAGGTGGTCTCCTGCCGGAGCCGCGTGTCGGTCAGCGCCAGGACCTCCGCGGTCTTGCGCGCCGCGGCCCTGGTCCGCCGCAGCGAACGCAGGTACACCTCGCCGCCGACCGTCGTCACCACGCTCGCGATGCCGGCACCGGCGACCGTGCCGCCCACCCCCAGCGTCGAGCCCAGGAACGCCGCGGTGACCGCCGCCAGCGCCGAGGCGACTATCGATGCCGGCTTGAGACCGGTCTTTTCAGTGCTGCTGTCTGTGGTTTCCTCAGCCATACTGTGCTTTCGTCGCCAATCCGAATTGCCAAGCCCGATCTACCCGCACGCTCCCGTTAGGTCCGCCTACTCAACGTGTTAGTCGACCGAAATGCTCCCGCTGTTAGCGAGTCCGTGAGGAGCACCACGCGCATCGTCCACAGTGGACGGACGGGTTCACGCCCGCTTCACGCGCACATGTGTCGGTGGCGCCGAAACGGCGCAGTGCAAGCATTTTCCCAGCTCGCCATCGTCTTGTGGCACAACGTGTTCCACCGCTAGCACGTCGTTACGCACACCGATGGCAAGCAGGCCACCGAAAGCCACGAGCCCGGCGCACACGAGCAGCGAAATTCGCCAGCCGCTGGTCAGTGCGGCCGGGTCGGAATACGACTCACCGGTAAGTCCCGCGACCGCCGGGAGAATCGCGATCGCGAGCAACCCGCCCGCACGGGCGATCGCATTGTTGATCCCCGACGCGACACCGGCGTGCTCGTCCGGAGCGGCGGCCAGCACGGTCGCGGTGACCGGCGCGACGACCGTGGCCAGGCCCAGTCCGAACACCACCACCGCGGGCAGCACCGAGCCGAGATACGTCGACCCGGGACCGATCCGCAGCATCAGCAGCATCCCGGCCGCGAGCAGCATCGGCCCGACGATGAGCTGCGTGCGCGGGCCGATCCGCTGGGCGAGGCCCCCCGACCGGCCCGACAGCAGCAGCATGATGATCGTGATCGGCAGCCCGGACACGCCGGCCGCGGTCGGCGAGTAGTGCAGCGTCACCTGCAGTTGCAGCACCAGCAGCCACAGCACGGCCCCCAGCGCCGCGTAGACCGCGAACGTCAGCGAGTTGGCCAGCGTGAACGTGCGATCGGCGAACAGCGGCGGCGGCACCAGCGGATCCACCGAACGGAACTGCAACCGGACGAACGACACCATCGCGACCACGCCGACCAGGGCAGACACCACCACGAGCGGATCGGCCCCGCGCGAGGGCGCCTCCACCAGCGCCGCCGTGACCCCGGCCAGGCCCAACGCCCCCAGCACCGCGGAGGTGACGTCCGGCCGGCCGGCCGCGGTCTCGTCACGTGACTCCGGCACGTACCGGCGCGCCAGCCACACGCACACGACGGCCAGCGGCAGGTTGATCAGGAACACCAGCCGCCACGACCACAGCTGCACCAGCAGCCCGCCCAGCAGCGGGCCGACGGCGGCGGCGATCCCGCCGAGCCCGGACCACGTGCCGATCGCACGTGAGCGGTACTCGCGGGCGAACGACGACTGGATGATCGCGAGCGACCCCGGCGTCAGCAGCGCGCCGCCGACGCCCTGCAACACCCGCGTCACCACCAGCATCGGTGTGGATACGGCGAATCCGCACAGCACTGAAGCGATACCGAACCAGACGACACCGATCGTGAACACGCGGCGCCTGCCGTAGCGGTCGCCGAGCGACCCGGCGATGAGGATCAGCGACGCGAGCGAAAGCAGGTATCCGTCGAGGATCCATTGCAGCCCCGCGACCGAGGCGCCGAGTTCCGAACCCATCCGGGGCAGCGCGACGTTGACGACCGTGCCGTCGAGCATGGCCATCCCCGAGCCGAGGATGGTCGTCGCGAGGACGCCGCGCGCCTGCGCGCTGCCCCAGGTGACGGTCATGGCCTGGTGAGCGTGGTGATGAACTTGTAGCGGTCGCCGCGGTAGATGGAGCGCACGAACTCGACGGGCTTGCCGTCGGCGCCGAACGAGTGCCGGGACAGCAGCAGGACCGGCATACCGACGTCGGCGCCGAGCAGCTCGGCTTCCTGCGGGCCGGCCAGCGAGGTCTCGATCGTCTCCTCGGCGCGTTCCATCTCGACGCCGTACACCTCGCGCAGCGCCGCGTAGAGCGAACCGCCGGCCGAGACGTGCTTGCGCAGCCCGCGGAACCGGCTCAGCGGCAGGTACGTGGTCTCGACCGCCATCGGCTCGCCGTCGGCGAGGCGCAACCGCATCAGCCGCAGGATCTTCGCGCCGCTGCGGATGCCCAGCAGCTTGGCCAGCTCGGGCTCGGACACGAGCTCGTCGATCTCCAGCAGCTTCGACGACGGCTCGCGGCCCTGGGCGCGCATGTCCTCGGTGTAGGAGGACAGCTGCAGGCGCTGCGCGAGCTTGGGTTCCGCGGCGAAGGTGCCCTTGCCCTGGACGCGGTGCAGCCGGCCTTCGGCGGTCAGGTCGGCCAGCGCCTGCCTGACCGTGGTGCGCGAGACGGCGAACTCCGTCGCCAGCGTCCGCTCGGTCGGGATCGGCGAGCCGGGCGGCACCGTGTCGAGAAGGTCGAGCAGGTGCTGCTTCAGCGCCCAGTACTTGGGCTCGCGCTGACCGCGCGTAGGTGACTCCAACATGACCGACTCCTCTTCGAACCGCGCAACGGGCGCAGGAAGAAACTACCCTTTCCCGGTATCGACGTGCCCAGGCTAGTATTGGTCTAGACCTTGGCAAGGAGCAGACCGTGACCCGTCCCGGACAGCACATGGCAACGGAGATCGCCGAGCAGCCCGCGGTGCTGGCCGGTCTCCTCGCCCGCCGCGCGGAGTTCACCGAGGTGGCGAACGTGATCGCGCACCAGCCGCCACGCTTTGCGTTGCTGGCCGCGCGCGGATCCAGCGATCACGCGGCGCTGTACGCGAAATACCTCATCGAAGTAGTGCTCGGCCTGCCCGCCGGCCTCGTGTCCCCGTCGACCGTGTCACTCTACGGTGCGCGTCCGGACCTGCGCGATGTCCTTTTGGTCTCGGTCAGCCAGAGCGGCGGCTCGCCCGACCTGCTCGAGTTCACCGAGACGGCACGCAAGCAGGGCGCGCGGACCGTCGCGGTCACCAACACGCCGTCCTCGCCGCTGCACCATGCCGCCGAGCTGGCCATCGACATCGGCGCGGGCACCGAGCGCGCGGTCGCGGCCACCAAAACCTACTCGGCCACGCTGCTCGCGCTGTACCTGCTCGTCGACGCCATCCGCGGCGGCGACGCGGCGGCCGCGGCCGCCGCGATCGGCGACCTGGTGCAGGAGGCGTACGAGGTACCGGTGCAGGGGGCCGTCGACCGGTACCGGTTCGTGGACCGGATCATCACCACCGGCCGCGGCTACTCGTATGCGACCGCGCTGGAGTCCGCGCTGAAGCTCGCCGAGACCAGCTACCTGGCGGCCCGTGCGTACAGCGGCGCCGACCTGCTGCACGGTCCCGTCGCGGCGATCGACGAGGACACGGCCGTGCTCGCGGTGACCGGCGCCGGGCGGGGCGGCGCGGCAATGCGGGATGTGCTGGCACAGATCGCCCAGCGCGGCGCGGACATCCTGGCGCTCGGGACCTCCTGCGACATGGTCCCCGCAGCAGTGCGGATTCCGGTGCCCGTGATCGCCGAGGAGTTGGCGCCGGTCCTCGAGGTGATCCCGGTGCAACGCATCGCGCTCGACCTGGCGCTGGCCCGCGGCGGCGACCCGGACCGCCCGCGCGGCCTGCACAAAGTGACGAAGACGCGATGAGTTTCGTCGTCGGGGTCGACGCGGGCGGCAGCTCGACCAGGGCGCTCGCCATGGCACGCGACGGCGCGGCGCTCGGCCGCGGCCGGGCGGGCGGGGCGAACCCCAACTCGAATCCGCCGGAGGTCGCTGCCGCGAACATCGAGGCGGCCGTCAGGGAAGCGCTCGGCGCGCTCGATCCGCAGGAGGCAAACGCTTGCGTCGTCGGCATGGCCGGCACCGCGAAGCTGACCGACCCGGCCTTCGCCGCCCGGTTCGCCGCGATGTGGGAGCGGCTGGGGCTGGCGGATGTCGTGGTGCTGACCGACCCGGAGGTGGCGTTCGCGTCGGCGACCGCCGCGCCGGACGGCACCGTGCTGGTCGCGGGCACCGGCTCGATCGCTGGGCGGATCCGCAAGCGCCGCATGGTGTCGAGGGCCGGCGGCTACGGCTGGCTGCTCGGCGACGAGGGCTCGGCGTTCTGGCTCGGTCGCGAGGCCGTGCGGCGTGCCCTCGACGAACTGGGCGGCACCGGCCCGCTGGGCGACCTCGCCACAGCGGTGCTCGCCGAGGCGGGCGTCCCGGCGGAGGACAGGTCCTACGCGTGGCGGCGCCTGATCACGGTGGTCAACGCCGACGTCCCGGTGCGGCTCGCCCGGTTCGCGCCGCTGGTCGGTGCGGCAGCCGACGGCGCGCCGATCGCCGACCATGCCGCGGACCTGCTCACCCGCACCGCACTGGCCGTCCGCGAGCCCGGCGAGGACACGCCGATCGTGCTGGTCGGCAGCGTGCTGGCGGGCCCCGTCGGCGCCCGGGTGCGCGAAAAACTGGCCGGGCTCGAGGTGCTGACCAGCGCCGACGGTGTCCTCGGCGCGATCCGGCTGGCCGCGATCGAAGCCTTCGGCGAGGGGGCAGCTTCTATTGTCGGAGCCGCAGGCCCGGGTGATCGTCGGGCAAGGTTCGGTAGAGGACCCACCCGCTGACGGCGATGGTCAACGCCTGCAGTGGCCAGGTGAGCACGGTGCGTGCGATGCCGAGCGCCACCAGCTGGCCGGTCCACCACAGCGGCAGGTACACCGCGACCCGCAGCAGGTACTGGCACGACCACATCAGGCTCGCCCGCGAGTAGGCCCGCAGCAGCGCCGGGTCCCCGCGCCACCTGGTCTTCTGCCCCAGCAGCAACCCCACCACGACACCCAGCAGCGGCCACCGCACGACGACGCTCGCCGCCCACAGCAGCGCGCTGGCCACATTGGACAGCAGCTGGAGGAGGAAGAAGTCCTGCGCGCGGCCGGTGTGCAGGGCGATCAGCGCCGCCACGATCACGGCGGCGAGGCTGACCACCACGGCGCGCGCCTTGTCCCCCCGGACGAGCCGGACGGCACCGACGACGACCGCGCACGCGATGGCCGCGACCGAACCCCAGGCGATCGAGTTCCCGGCCGCCAGCCAGCCGATCACGAACGCCAGCGGCGGCAGGCTCGCGTCGATCGCGCCCTTGCGGCCACCGAGCACGCTGGCCAGCGATTCGCGCTCCGGAGGCGCCTGTGAGGTCACGCTTACATGCTGCCTGATGACGCGCGGCAGCGGCCTGGGAGATCTTCGCCACACGAACGGGTCCGCAATCGGTAATAAAGAGGCGCAGGTGGCCGACAAGATAAGAAACTGTGACCTCTCGCTTAACCGACGGTGGCGTAGGTCGGGATTAGAGGTACATCCTCGTGATGTTGCATCTGGGTGGGGGATCGGGTGCCGGCGAAAGGGGACGCAGCGTGTACGGCTACGAGAGTTACGTTGCACTGGGCGACAGCTTCACCGAAGGCCTGAACGACGCGCTTCCCGACGGCACCTTTCGCGGCTGGGCCGATCGGCTCGCCGAACTGCTCGCCGGGGACAGACCCGGATTCCAGTACGCCAACCTCGCGCTGCGCGGGAAGATGCTCGCGGAGATCGTCGAGGAGCAGATCCCGGTCGCGCTCGAACTCAGGCCCGACCTGGTGACGCTGTGCGCCGGCGGCAACGACGTGATCGTGCCCGGCACCGACGTGGACGAAATCGCCGCGAAGGTCGACACCGCGGTGGGCGCGCTGCGCGAAGCCGGCATCGAGGTGCTGCTGTTCAACGGCCCCGACCCCAAGCACCTCTCGGTGGTCAGCGTGCTGCGCGGGAAGATCGGCATCTACAACGCCCACCTGTGGGCCATCGCTGCCAAGCACGGCGTGCGCGTCGTGGACCTGTGGGCGATGAACGTGCTCCGTGACGGCCGCGCCTGGAGCGACGACCGGCTGCACTTCACCACCGACGCGCACCGGCGGATCGCCTTGCGCGCCGCGAACGTGCTGGGCGTGCCGGGCACCGAGGCGTGGCGCGAGCCGTGGCCCGAACTGGCCGACCACCCCGACTGGATCGCGATGCGCCGGTCCGACCTCGCGTGGACCAAGACGCACCTGCTGCCGTGGATCCGGCGCCAGCTTCGCGGCCAGTCCATGGGCGACGGGCTGACGCCGAAGCGCCCGCAACTGGCCCCGTTCATCAGGATGCAGCAGACCGCCCCCGAAGACCGGGCTCCTGTCACCTGAGTACTCCACGGTACGGAGGCCCTGCGCGCCACTGATAGCGCCGGCCACGTCCCCACCACCACCCTCAACGGAGGCGCTGCGCGCCACTGATAAATTTCTTGGCATGCCGCTCCCGCACTGGACCTCGGAGGGGTTTCTCCCGCCAGGGCGGCTTCCCGCCGATCTTGCCGACATCTACGAGCGCCTCGTGTTCGACGCTCCACATCAGAACGACCGCGAGATCCTTTTCAGCGCACTCAACAGTTACCTCGGCGCGGTCGCGAAGATCATCCCGGCCGGGCGGGCGTGGATCGGCGGGGAGTTCATCGCACGCACCAAGCTCGTCCCGAATGGACTCGACGTCGTGCTGATGCCGGAGGACTGGGGCAGCCTCAAGCGCATGACCGGCCCGGTTCGCGACTCGCTCTACGGCCTGCTCACGCTGCGCGGCGTCATCATCGGCCAGCCGGCCATGTACCTCGACCAGGTGCAGCCGGTGGGTGGCCTGCTCGACGGATTCCTGTGCTTCCCCGGCGACGAGGAGACCTGGGCCGACACCTGGTCGGGCAGCGGCAAACGGGGCTTCCCGGAGGTGGCGTGGTGATGGAGTTCCGGCGCATCGCCGACGACATCCCGGGCGGCACGTGGCTCGACGACCTCGCCCGTGCCTCCGCGACGGCCGCGCACGTCAAGTTCGAGCGCACCAGCCGCTCGCCGCTGCTGCGCGTGTCGATGCTCGGGTCCACGAACCTCGACGCGTACACGTTCTCCGACATCAGCCGCGCACTGCAGGACGCGACGGCGAAGATCGGGCACATCATCCGCAACCCGCAGGGCGAGGTCACCTACGTCCAGCCGACCGACCGCGACAAGGCGCCGCTGCTGCAACGCGGCCAGGCAGGCAACCGGATCTTCTTCGGTTTCCCCGAGCCCGCGCCCGACGACGCGCTGATCCACGACGGGATCGAGACGCTGTCCGAGCGCGCGGTCAAGGAACTGTGCGACTTCCTGCCCGCGAACGGTTCCGACGACGGCGCCCTGGACGCGGTCCTGCTGCAGCGCGACACCGTGCGCAACGCAGTCAGCGACATCGTGAACGCGGTGGTCAAGAACGTCGGCATCGGCATCGAGCTGACCCCGACCGCCGGCGAGGACGTGTCCCGCAGCATGACCCTGGACCAGGCGAAAGCGCTGCACTCGAGCCTGCGCGAGTCACGCGAAGCAGTCGGGTACGAGACGGTGTCGGGCCGGCTCGACGGGGTACGCACCCGCCGGCGGATCTTCTACCTGGAACGCGAGTCCGGTGGCACTATCCAAGGCGCGGTGGCGCCCGATCTGCTCGACCAGATCAAGGACAACCTGGACCGCCCGGTCACCGCGCGGCTTCGGGTGGTCCGCACGACCACCGTCGACGGCCGCCGCGGTCGCCCGGTGCACGAACTGCTGGAGATCACGCCCGAAGTCAGCCTGTTCTGAAGCTCACCGCACTTCCGAGCCTTGAACACAGTTACTTCCAGCATCCCGGTGCGCTAGGGTCGCGGTTAGGCCGTCTGACGCAATGGGGGAGCGTCAGACGGCCGAACCTTTTGCCGTCCACAGATGAGTGCGGCCCCGCGCCACCAGTTCCCGATCTGGTGGCGCGGGGCCGCACCCGGTGAAACGTTTGACAGGGGGTTACTCCCCCCGCCGGTTGGCAGCCGACGGCCACAAGGGACTCACCCCGAGCAGGGAGGAACCCACGCCACCAACGACAACCTCGACCGCATTCGGCGGGCGCCAATGCGGTTGCGACACCGTAACAGGCCGCGACGGGCTGGCTACACCCGACCCGCGAGTTGGTTTTGCCGGCACAGTGTGTCCCACATCACCGTGCGACGGGCGTGAAGTCGCGGCTGGCGATGAACGTCGGCCGCGGCTTGCTCGCCGCATACGGCTCCACGAGCACGTTCTCCACGCTGTTGAACACGAGGAAGATGTTCGAGCGCGGATACGGCGTGATGTTGTTGCCCGAGCCGTGCATGATGTTCGAGTCGAACCACAGCGCCGAGCCCGCGGGGCCGGTGAACTGGTCGATCCCGGCCTCGGCGGCGAGCTTCGTGAGCTCGTGCTCGGTCGGGACGCCGATCTGCTGGTCCTTGAGCGAGCTCTTGTAGTTGTCGTCCGGCGTCGCGCCCGCGCACTGCACGAACGTGCGGTGCGAACCCGGGATGACCATCAGCCCGCCGTTGAACGGATAGTTGTCCGTCAGCGCGATCGAGCAGCTCACCGCGCGCGGCCTCGGCATCCCGTCCTCGGCGTGCCAGGTCTCGAAGTCCGAGTGCCAGTAGAACCCGGTGCCACGGAAACCCGGCATGTAGTTGACCCGGCTCTGGTGGACGTAGACCTCCGAGCCGAGGATCTGCCTGGCCCGATCGAGGATGCGCGGATCCCGGACGAGCTCACCGATCAGTTCGCTGATCAGGTGCACCTCGAAGATCGAGCGAACCTCGCCGCTCGTCTTCTCGGTGATCACCCGCTCGTCGGCCTTGAGCCGCTCGTCGCCCGAGAGCCGCACGAGTTCCTGCCAGTAGGCCTGCACCTCCGCCGGGGACAGCAGTCCTTCGACTATGTGGTAGCCCTTGGCCTCATGAGCGGCCAGTGTCGCCGCGTCGACCGGGCCGTCGGCCTCGGTCCCCCAGACGGTCGGGTCCGTCCGCTCGATCGGATGCGCCTCACCAGGAACTCGAGTCGGATACACGTCCTCGATACCGGCGTCCATGATCGTCAAATCGGTTCGCCTCCTCTTTGGCTTCCCCTCTGTAATTTCCTAAATCGTGGTGGTCGGGTCAGGCGATACGTTCGCCCTGCTCGTTCAGCAGCGGGTACACACCGTTCTCGTCGTGCACCTCCGCGCCGGTCACGGGCGGGTTGAACACACAGACGGTCCGCATGTCCGTCTTCGGGCGGACCTGGTGCCTGTCGTGGTTGTTCAGCAGGTAGAGCGAGCCCGGCCGGAGCTGGTAGGTCTCGCCGGTCTCCTTGTTCGTGATCTCGCCTTCGCCCTCGAAAACGAACACGGCCTCGACGTGGTTCGCGTACCAGAAGTCGTTCACCGTTCCGGCGTAGAGGGTGGTCTCGTGCACCGAGAACCCCACCTTCTCCTTCGCCAGGATGATCCGCTTGCTGCGCCAGTTCGGCGTTTTGATGTCAGCTTCGCTGTCGGTGATCTCGTCGAGGGTACGGACGATCAAAGCACTCTCTCCCTTGTCTACTTCGTAAGGACGGACTTGACGGAAGCGTCGATGATCCCGAGCCCCTCGTCCACTTCGGCGTCGGTCAGCGTCAGCGGCGGCAGCAGCTTGGCCACCTCGCCGTCCGGGCCGGACGTCTCCATCAGCAGCCCACGGTCGAACGCGGCGGCGCACACTTTGCCCGCGGTCTCCCCGTTGGGGAACTCGATCCCGCGCGCCAGGCCGCGGCCCTTGGCCAGCAGGCCCGACTCGGGGTACGACTCGGCGATGCCCTGCAGCGCGTTGCCGATCCGCTCGCCCTTGGCGCGCGTGGACTTCTCCAGCTCGTCGTCGCTCCAGTAGACGCGCAGCGCCTCGGCGGCGGTGACGAACGCGGGGTTGATGCCGCGGAAGGTGCCGTTGTGCTCGCCCGGCTCCCACACGTCGAGCTCCGGCTTGATGAGCGTGAGCGCGAGCGGCAGGCCGTAGCCGCCGATCGACTTGGACAGGCACACCATGTCCGGCGTGATGCCGGCGTCCTCGAAGCTGAAGAACGGGCCGGTGCGCCCGCAGCCCATCTGCACGTCGTCGACGATGAGCAGGATGTTGTGCCGCTGACACAGATTGGACAGGCCGCGCAGCCACTCGATGCCGGCGGCGTTGATGCCGCCCTCGCCCTGCACGGTCTCCACGATCACCGCGGCGGGCTCGTTCAGCCCGCTGCCCGAGTCGTCCAGCAGCCGCTCGAAGTACAGGAAGTCCGGGTAGACGCCGTCGAAGTACTGGTCGTAGGGCATCGGCGTGGCATGCACCAGCGGGATGCCGGCGCCGCTTCGCTTCATCGAGTTGCCCGTCACCGACAGCGCACCCAGCGTCATGCCGTGGAACGCGTTGGTGAAGTTGATGACCGACTCCTTGCCGGTCACCTTGCGAGCCAGCTTCAGCGCGGCCTCGACGGCGTTCGCGCCGCCCGGACCGGGGAAGATGACCTTGTAGTCCAGCTCGCGCGGCACCAGGATCTTGTCCTGCAGCGTCTCCAGCAGGTCCCGCTTCGCGACGGTGAACATATCCAGCGCGTGGGTCACGCCGTCGCGCGCGATGTAGTCGATCAGCGCCTGCTTGAGGATCGGGTTGTTGTGCCCGTAGTTCAGCGCGCCCGCGCCGGCGAAGAAGTCCAGGTAACGGGTGCCGTCCTCGGCGTAGAGGTTGGCGCCGACGGCGCGATCGAACACGACCGGCCAGCCGCGGCTGTAGCTCCGCACTTCCGACTCGAGTTTTTCAAAGATGCTCACAGAGTTTTCAACTCCCCATTGGTTGCCTTATCGCACGCCATTTGCCGACTATCCGCGCGAAAGCGGTCCGATACGGTAAAGGTCCTCCTGCTCGTGCGCCTCTCCGTGGTCCGGAAAATCCGTGCGCGCGAACAGATCCGATCGTTCCAGGTGCGCGTTCCAGCGCTTGGCGAACGAGGAGAACAACCTGATCGACGCCTCGTTGTCCGGCGTGATCGTGGTCTCCAGGTAGCGCACACCCTGACCGACCAGGCGAGTGAACAGTGCGTCCAGCAACGCTCCGGCCAGGCCTTGTCCGCGTTGCGACTCATCGACCGCGACCTGCCACACCAACCCCACATCGGGCTCCTGCGGTCTACGGTAACCGATGACGAAACCAACGGCTCTACCGTCTACTTTGGACACGACCGACGTGTTGGCAAAATCGCGGCACCACAACAAATATGCGTATGGCGTGTTCACATCGAGCTTCTTCGAATCACGTGCGATTCGCCACAGCGCGGCACCGTCGGCCTTGGTCGGAGATTCGATCAAGTGCTTTCCGGACATGTCAAAACAACCTAACAGAGTCCATTAGGGAGTTCAGCGAAGATCATCCGGCGCAGGCTACCTACCTGCAACGACGGCGAAACACGTGTGACAATAACAACAGAATCGTACCATTATCCCGGAGAATATGGTATAAGCACAGCACTTCCCCGTGACGACACTTTCACGTGCGCCACCACATACACCGCCGCAGCCCTCGGTTCCGTTACTGTGCTGCTCGTCACCAATCCGGCCGGCAGCCGCGGGCGATCGACGAAATCCGGTCGGGCTCCGTTGATCGGGTCGACCTACTTCGGCCGGACCAGTTCAAGGTAGTGGCCTTCTTCAGCCGGCGCGAGTCCCCGAACCGGGATCGCACGCCGCCCAGAACCGCGCCCCGAACCGCGACAGCCGCACCGTGTGCCGCACGAGCTTGACACGCTTGGCGCTCGCGGACGCGTCGCGCACCACCTCATCGGTCGCGAGGATCTCGTACTGCGAGCCGAGTTCGGGCAAGTCATCGGTGATGTCGACCAGCCCGAGCCCGGCCAGCCGGGTCAGGTAGCTCGGCACCTCGTCGGGCAGTGTGACGCCCGCCGCGGTGCCGACGGTGGACGCGTTGCGCAGCAGCACCCGGTTACCGCGGGCCACCACGTCGACGGCTGGGTACGGATCGCCGCCGGCGAGCACCGCGATGATGCGGGCCTCGTCGGGCGTGAGCTGCCGCAACACGGTCGCGTGCAGGTACTCGCGGGCGCGCTCGCGATCGAAGCCGACGGAGCGGTCCAGGAGCTCCTTCATCGCCGTACGCAGCGGCGCGCCCGCGAGCACGACCTGGCCGGAGCCGTTCGTCGTGTGCTCGGTGGACGCGGCGCTCAGCGCGACCACGTACGGATCGTCGACCTCGTCCAGCCTGCGCCGCAGCGTGGACATCAGCTGGTGCTCGACCAGCCGCAGGCCCTCACCGGCGTTTTCGACGCCGGGCAGCCGCCGGGTCAGTGAGATGCCGGTGCGCGCGGCCCAGCCGGCGACGCGGCCGGCACGCCGCAGCAGGTTCGTGTCGTCGTCACCGGGCACGCTGGGCAGCTCTTCGCTGGTCACACGCGGAATGCTAGCGGTCGCTACCGGCGCGCCCTGTCCGCCTTCCTGGTCGCCCGGCGCAGCTGCAGGATGCGGGCGGCGCCGATGAGCGCGACCAGGGCCGCGCCGGCGACTGCGGACAGGAGCATCGCGACCGCGAGCGGCATGTGCCCGGTCGTGCCCAGGAAGTGAACGGTCACCGAGTCCAGGTTCTGCAGGATGAAGACGAGCAGAAAACTGAGGATCACCAGGGCGACGATCACGGCCACCCATGTGCCGCTGATGCGCTTGAGCTGCGCCTGGGGCGGTGTGGCTGGGCCGCTGGGCGCGTCGGCGGGCCGGCCTTCCTGCGCGTGACTCATGGCCTCATTGTCGTCCTGATGGCTGATTTTCGCTGGTCAGTGCGTCCGTTCAGGTGACCGAGGTGACCACGACAGCGTCACGACGGCCCGGCCCGACGAACCGAGATCCGGTGGTGCCGCCTCGTCGACACCGTTTTCACGCAACGCGTCGGCGACCTCGGCCGCACGTTCGGGCGGGAGGCACAGCCGGCGCCGCGTCACCTCGACCAGCTCGTCGAACCGCTGGTACTCCGGCGACGCCTGCTTGTGCCAGCGCACGACGTCCGGTTCTACGCCCAGTTCACGGAGTGCGGCGGTGGCGTCGTCGGCGGTCGGCCCGTCGGGCCGGCGCAGGCCGTGGAAGCGCAGCCAGTACGGGTTGAGCGAGGTCAGCGGGTGCGCCTCGGCCAGCTCCACCACCACGCGGCGGTGCGCGTGCGAGTTGAGCGCAGCGACGAACGGCGGCAGGTCGGGCACGTTGTACAGGACGTGGCCGGCCACGACGACGTCCGCGGGCTCGACCTGCGGCGCGACGTCGGGCCACCGCCCTTCGACGGTCTCGTGCGCGAGGCCCAGGTCCGCGGCACGGCCGGCGAACTCGGTGAGCAGGGCCGCGTTGGAGTCGACCGCGGTGACGTGGGTGATCGCCTTCGCGCACGGCAGGCACGCCGCGCCGGCGCCCGCACCGACGTCGATCACCGTGCCGCCCGCGGCCAGGGCATCGAGTACGGCGGTGTGAGTCGGGGTGGCGGGGCCGCGCAGGTGCCGGTCGACGCGGCGCACGAACACCGCCTGCGGCAGCACCCACGGCGACTCCGGCGCCGCGGCCAGGATCTCGTCGGGAATGGCCCACGCGGCGAGCTGGTCGCGCCATGCCCGCAGCGCGGCGTGGTTCACGGGATGGTCAGCCATGCCTTCGCCGCCTCCACCGCGGTCCAGGTGATCTGATGGCCGTCCGGGTGACGGTGGAGCGTCACGTCGGCGCCGCGCTCGCGCAGCAGCCCGATGAACTGCTCGGTCGACGGCAGCGGAGCCATCGGATCGCGTTCTCCGTTGGACAGGAACACTTTCGTGCCCGACAGGTCGTGCCGCGGGGGGTCCGGGACCGGGAGCATCGACGCGAACAGCGCGGCTTCGGTCAGCACATCCGGCCGGAGCAGCGTGACCGCGCCCGCGATGTTGGCGCCGTTGGAGAACCCGAGCGCGACCACGCGCCGATCGGCGAGACCGTACTGCTCGCGGGCGGCGAGCACGAAGTCGGCGAGCTGGTTCGCGCGCACCACGACGTCGTCGTAATCGAACACGCCCTCCGCCAGGCGCCGGAACCAGCGCGCGGCGCCGTCCTCGGACACCGGACCGGCCGGCGCCAGCAACGCCGACTGCGGGCTCAGCTCGCGGGCGAGTCCGACCAGGTCGTCGGGCCCGCCGCCCGTGCCGTGCAGCAACAACAACACCGGCTTTGTGGGATCGCCGTCGACGAACTTGTGCTCGAGAGTCACACCAGCTCCGGGTTGTTCTCGCTGGGGAGGTTCAACTTCGGCAGCGCGTGCGCGATCTGCTCGCGGTTCGGCTCGAGCCACGGCGGCAGCTTGAGCGCGCGGCCCAGCTCCAGCAGCGGCTCGTCGATCGCGAAGCCCGGCTGGTCGGTCGCGATCTCCAGCAAGGTGCCGCCCGGTTCCCGGAAGTAGATCGAACGGAAGTACTGGCGGTCCAAAATGGACGTCACGTTCATGCCGCGGTCCACCAGTTCCTCGCGCCACGAAGCCTGAGTCGGCTCGTCCGGCGCGCGCCACGCGACGTGGTGCACCGTGCCGGCGGCGACAAGACCGCGCGGCGCGTCCGGCGTGACCAGCACGTCGACCATCGCGCCCGGACCACCCTCGCCGGCGCTGAAGCGCAGGCGGTTGGACTCCTGCGCGGTGAAGGTGAGGCCGAGGTCGCGGAACATCTCGGCGGTCGCGTCCTCACGGACGACCGACAGCGTCACCGAGTGCAGGCCGCGGATAGCGTGCTCGGCGGGCACGTGCCCGTTGTCCCACGGGTCGCGCGCATCGCCCTGCGGGTGCGCAACGAGCGCGATCTGCAGGCCGTCGGGGTCGTGGAAGGTCAGCACGTCCTCGCCGTCGCGATTGGTGATGCGGCCCATGCCGATGCCGGCTTCGGCGAGGTGATCCTTCCACCAGCCGATCGAGTTCTCCGGGACGGAGAACGACGTGGTGGTGGCCTGTCCGGTGCCACGGCGGCCGCTGGGCGCGTCGCGCCACGGGAAGAACGTCATCAGCGTGCCCGGCTTGCCGGACTGGTCGCCGTAGTAGAGATGGTAGGTGCCTGGATCATCAAAATTGACCGTCGTCTTCACCAGCCGCAGCCCGAGGGTCCGGAGGTAGAAATCGGCGTTGCGCTGAGGGTCCCCGCCGATCGCGGTGACGTGGTGCAAGCCGGTGGTTTTGATGGACATGACGGCCTCCTTCGAGGGGCGTGCTCTTCAAGCTAACCGCACAACCTCTCGCCTGCAAGATATATTCCAGCGAGAGAGTTTTGGGTATGCTGAACGGTGTGGCGGACGACGACGAAATCGTGACCTGGTGGGGCCTGGTGATCGAGGGCTACCTGGCGACCCAGGGCAAGCTGATGGCCGAGATCGCCGAGCGCTTCGGACTCGCCCCGGCACCCCTCGACATCCTGCTGCGGCTGGTGCGCACCCCCGGCCACCAGATGCCGATGACGCGGCTGGCCAAGGAAGTTGCGTTGTCCAGCGGCGGGTTCACCAAGGTCGCGGACCGGCTGGTGACGGCCGGGCTGGTCTGCCGGCTGCCGAACCCCGACGACCGTCGCGTGACGTACGCGTGCCTGACCGAGCATGGTGTCGAGGTCGCCGACAAGGCGCGGCAGGCGTGTGCGGAGATCTTGCGGCAGCGGGTACTGGAACCGCTCGGGCCGGAGGCGTCGGAAGCCCTCGCCGAGACGATGCGCACGCTCCGGGCCGTGAACGGAGAGTAGCCGGGCGGAGGAGTTGTTTCCGGGTGCGCGAGCGCGCACGATGAGGGAATCGCGCCGCGTTTCCGCCGGCGCTTGGCCGCTTCGAGGAGGCCCCCATGCTCACGAAATCCACCGTCGTCACGATGCTTCCGGTGCACGACGCCGCGCGCGCCGGGCGGTTCTACGCCGACGCACTGGGGCTGCACGAACTGCCTGCCGGGCCGGAAGGCGACCGGATGTTCGAGGTAGGCGGGGGTAGCGCGATCGGGCTGAGAGTGCTGCCGGAGGCCAAGCCGAGCGAGAACACCGCGCTGAGCTTCGAGGTGCGCGACATCGCCGCCGAGGTCGGGGACCTGGAGAAGCGGGGCGTGGCCTTCCTGGACTACGACACCGCGGAGCTGCGCACCGTCAACCACGTCGCGAGCATGGGCGACGACAAGGCCGCATGGTTCAAGGACACCGAAGGCAACTACCTCTGCCTCCACCAGGGCAAGCAGTAATCCTCCCCCTGGCGGTCAGATTCCTAATCCTGGGAAGAGTTTTGCGGCATTGCCGGACAGGATGTCGGTGAGTACCTCGTCGGGCAGGCCCAGATCGGCGAGCGCGCGGACGTTGCGGGAAGCGCCGGGGACGCCGGGCCAGTCGGTGCCGAACACGAACTTGTCCGCGAGCCGCGTCAGGTCGAAGCGTGCGTAGTAGTCCGGCAGCTTCTTCGGCGGCAGGCCGGCCAGGTCGAGCCACACGTTGTGCTTGGCCTGCGCCAGAAACGCCGCGACGTCGTACCACCAGCCGCGGCCGCCGTGCGCGAAGACGAAGTTCACGCCGGGGAAATCCTCGACGACGTCGGACAGCAGTTCCGGGTTCCCGAAGCTCGTCCGCGCCCCTGGGAAACTGCTCGTGCCCGAGTGCAGGATCACCGGCACACCACGCTCGGCACACACCTGGTACGCCGAGTACAGCTCCTTTTCCGCGGGCGAAAACGCGCCGTGCACGGGGTGGATCTTCAGCGCGACCGCGCCCAGATCCAGCTGCCGCTCCACCTCCGCCGCTACCGGGTGGTGCAGGTACGGGTTGACGTTGGCGACCAGCCGGAACCGCACCGGGTTGTACTCGTAGATCGGCAGGTTGTGCTCGATCGGCTGAATGCCGGTCGCGCGCGGGCTGTACTCGCTGAACAGCAGTACCCGGTCGACGCCCTCGGCCGCCATCAGAGCGTCGAGTTTCGACGGTATGGGCACGCCGTCGGAGTCGTAGGCGGAGCGCCAGTCGTGCGGACCGGAGAACCGCTCGGCCCACTCCAGCCAGGCGGGTTTGAGCGTGCTCAGCCGCGGCGCGTGCACGTGCGCGTCCACGACGGTCCTGCCGTCGATCATGCGAGCGCCACCGGGCGGAGCGCGTCACGGACCTGCTCGCGGATGACGTTGCGCCGGATCTTGCCGGTCGCGGTTTTGGGCAGCTCGCGGACCTCGATCACCGCGCGTGGGCGTTTGAACGACGCCAGGCCCTCGCGGCAGAACTCGATCAGGGCATCCCCATCGAGCGTGCGCCCCGCGGCGGGGACCACGCACGCGACCGGCTTGTCGATGCCGTCCTCATCCGGCGCCGCGACCACGGCGGCCTCGGCAACGTCAGGATGTTGCAGCAATCTTTGCTCCACTTCGGACGGTGACACCCAGATGCCACCGGCCTTGAGCATATCGTTGAAGCGCCCCAGGCACGTGTACGTTTCATCGTGATTCCGGACATAGCTGTCTCCCGTGCGCAGCCATTCGCCCTGGAAGACGCGCTTGGACGTCTCGTAGCGGCTCCAGTAGCCGACCGCAGTCGACGGCCCGCGCACGAACAGCTCACCCGGCTCCGCGGGCGCCGTGATCGGCGTCCCGGCGGCGTCCCGGATCTCCACGTCGTACCCGGGAACCGCCGTGCCGGTCGTGCCGGGAACGACCGCGCCCGGCCGGTTCGACAGGAAGATGTGCAGCGCTTCGGTGGACCCGATGCCGTCGAGGATCTCCACCCCGAACCGGTCACGGAACCGTTGGAACAGCACCGCCGGTAACGGTTCGCCGGCCGAAACCGCCTGCCGCACCGAGGAGAACGTGTCGTCCGGGATATCGGCGGCCAGCAACGCCGAGTAGAACGTCGGCACCCCGAAGAACAGCGTCGGCCGCGTGGCGCGGACCCGATCGGCGACCAGCCCCGGCGAGGGGCGGGCCGGTTCGAGCACGACGCTCGCGCCGACCGACAGCGGGAAGAACGCGGAATTCCCGATGCCGTAAGCGAAGAACAACTTCGCGACCGAGAAACACCGGTCGTCACCACGGATCCCGAGCACCTGCCGGCCGTAGGTCTCGCACACCGCACGGATACTCGCGTGCCGGTGCATCGCACCTTTCGGCTCGCCGGTCGTGCCGGAGGTGTACAGCCACAACGCGGGCGAGTCCGCCCAGGTGCCGTACCGCACCGTTTCGTCCGATGTGGACAGTACCGAAAAGTCGTGCGAGCGCACCGAATCCGCGAACGGTTCGGCCCGGTCCAGCACGACGTCGGTGACCTCGGGCGCCATCTCGAGTGCGGCCTTCGCGGCGTCGGTGAACTCGGCCGACACGCACAGCACGCGCGCTCGCGAGTCGGCCAGCATCTTGCCCAGCTCCGGGCCGGTCACCATGGTTGACACCGGGACCGGCACGACGCCCGCGTACATCGCCCCGAGGATCGCCGACAGCATCGCCACGCCGTCGACCATGCAGATCATGACCCGTTCCTCCGGGCGCACCCCGATCCGGGCGAACCCGCCGGCGACGCGGTGCACCTGGTCGGCCAGTTCCGCGTAGGTGAGGGTTCGGTCCGCGGCGATGATCGCGGTCCGGCCGCCATTGCCGTCCCGAACATGCCGGTCAAGCAGGTACTCCGCCGCGTTGAACCCGCCCATGACGCCTCCTAGAGGTAGACGTACTCGTAGTCGAACGGCTTACCGTTGATCCCCTGGCGGGGCGGCGCCACCCAGCTCGCGATCTTTCCCCGCTCGTACACCGGGCGCATCAGGGAGCGGACGAACGTGAGGTCCGCGCCGGTCGGCAACCAATGCTGCTGCCCGTCCTGCCACGTCTGCTCGTCCACGATCGTCCCGTCCGGTGTGATGTGGTGGCCGGAGTTGACGCCGACCTGGCGGTTGAAACCAGGATGCGGCAAGCGGAACGCGAAGTCGAGGCCGTGGTCGGCGAGGATCCTGTTCCACCGCTTCACACCCGAGGCGCAGTCGGCGATGTACTCCTCGCGCAGGTCTAGGTTGAGCAGCAGGATCTTCTGCAGCTCCTCGCTGTCCCACGTGCCGTCCTCGCGCGGGCGCCGCAGGTCGGCGGCCTCGCCGGTGAGCTGATGGTCGTCGTTGCGGCGCGGCTCCAGCCAGCGGCCCTTCAGCCCCGCGGTGTAGTAGTTCGCGGCGTTGGTGGAGGTCTCGCTGCCGAACAGGTCCAGCGACACGCTGTAGTGGAAGTTGAGGTAACGCTGGATGATCTCCAGCGGGATGCCCCCGTGCGGGCCGATGTCCGTCGTGTCGTGCTCGCGGATCAGCTCGGCGCTGCGGGCCACCACGCGGTCGACGCCGGTGGTGCCGACCATCATGTGGTGTGCCTCCTCCTTGAGCATGAACTCGCAGGTACGGGACAGCGGGTCGAACGCGGACTCCTTGAGCGTGCCGAGCTGGTACTTCCCGTCGCGGTCGGTGAAGTAGGTGAACATGAAGAACGCCAGCCAGTCGGCGGTTTCCTCGTTGAACGCGCCGAGGATGCGCGGCGAGTCGGGGCTGCCCGAGTTCCGGTGGAGCAGCGCCTCGGCCTCTTCGCGGCCTTCGCGGCCGAAGTAGGCGTGCAGCAGGTACACCATCGCCCACAGGTGCCTGCCCTCTTCGACGTTGACCTGGAACAGGTTCCGCAGGTCGTACAGCGACGGCGCGGTCAGGCCCAGCAGCTTCTGCTGCTCGACCGACGCGGGCTCGGTGTCGCCCTGGACCACGATCAGCCGCTGCAGGTCGGCGCGGTACTCGCCGGGCACCTGCTGCCAGGCCGGTTCGCCCTGGTGCTCACCGAACGCGATCGCGCGGCCCGGGTCGCGTTCCGCGAGGAAGATGCCCCACCGGTAGTCCGGCACGTTCACGTGGTCGAAATGCGCCCAGCCCTCGCGTCCGACGCTGACCGCGGTACGCAGGTAGACGCCGTGCGTCTCCAGGGTGGGGCCCATCTCGGCCCACCAGTTCAGGAACTTCGGCTGCCAGCCCTCCAGCGCGCGCTGCAACCGCCGATCCTCGGCGAGGTTGACGTTGTTGGGAATCTTGGTGTCGTAGTCGATCTTTTCCGGCACGTCAGACTCGCTTCCTGTCGAAGGCGGCCTTCTGGCCGGTGCCGTAGCGGCGCAGCGCGCCGTCCGGCCCGGAGGCGTTCGGTCTGGTGAAGATCCAGTTCTGCCACGCGGACAGCCGGCCGAAGATCTTCGTCTCGATCGTTTCCGGCCCGACGAACCGGTGGTTCGCTTCCATGCCCGTCAGCGCGTCGGGGCTCAGCGCGGCCCGGCCCTCCAGGGCGATCCGGATCTCGTCCTCCCAGTCGATGTCGTCCGGCGCGTCGGTGACCAGTCCCAGTTCGACGGCCTCCGCGGCGCCGAGCGGGCGGTCGCATTCACGCTTGAGCCAGTCCAGGTGGTCGGTCTCGCCGTAGAAGCGGGATTCCAGCCGGGACAGGCCGTTGCCCATCGGGAACACACCGAAGTTGGCCTCGGACAAGTGAATCGAGGCACGCTCCTCGCTGTCCTCGTCGTCGACCGGCGGTCCGTCCAAAATGTACTGACGGTCGCAGGCGAGCGCGATCTCCAGCAGCGCGCCGGCAAAGCAGCTGCCGGGCTCGATCAGCGCGAACAGGCTGCGGCTGGTCACATCCAGACGTTTTACTGTTCGCTTGAAGTAGTGGACTATTTCGTTGGACAGCCAGTCGGACGCGCCGAGCAGCCGCCGCTCGTTCTCGAGCACCGCCTCGGGGTCGCCCTCGCTGCGGAACACCCACGTGCCCAGTTCGGGTTCGTTGGTGCGTAGGCGCAGGATCAGCTCGTCCAGCTCGCGGGTCAGCTCCAGCAGCCAGCGTTCGCTCCCGGGTCCGCGGAGGGTGATTTCAACCAGGCCGCCTGCCCTGTCCAGCTTCGCTTCGACGTGAGGGTAAGTGATGCCGTCTGCGGATTCGGTGCGGTCCAGCGGGGCCAGCTCGATACCCCGGACATCTGCGGGACGGGTCGAGCGCGCGGCGATCTCGCGGGCCCGCTTCGCTACCGCGTCGCGGAAACCCTGGCGTGGCACCAGTTCGTCGACCAGGCGCCAATCCACGGCCGTCTTGCCCTTGACGCCGTCCGGCCGGGTCGCGAACACGTCCGCGCGGTCCTTGCGGACCCCGCGCTTGTCGACGAGACGAGTGAGCCCGCCGGTGCCGGGCAGCACCCCGAGCAGCGGCACCTCGGGCAGCGCGACGGTCGAGGAGTTGTCGTCGACCAGAAGGATCTTCTCGCAGGCCAGGGCGAGCTCGTAACCGCCACCGGCGCAGGTGCCGTTGACGGCCGCGAGGTAGGTCTGGCCGGAGTGTTCGGTGGCGTCCTCGATGCCGTTGCGGGTCTCGTTGGTGAACTTGCAGAAGTTCACCTTCCACTCGTGCGGCGAGCTCGCGAGCATCCGGATGTTGGCGCCCGCACAGAAGAGCTTGTCCTTCGCGCTGGTGATGACGACCGCGCGGACCTCGGGATGTTCGAAGCGCAGCCGCTGCACGGCGTCGTACAGCTCGATGTCGACGCCCAGGTCGTAGGAATTGAGTTTGAGCTCATAACCCTCGACCAGCCCGCCATGCTCGTCGACATCCAGCTCGAGCCACGCCACCGGCGGTTCGATCCGGAGGTGCCAGTGGCGGTACGAGTCGGGATGCCGGTCGAATGACACCGTCGTCATGGGTCAATTCTCTACTTTGCCTCGCGTCCGTCAACATTTGTGTAGATATTGATCGCGCGGCTACGCTACTGGCATGGCCGATCTCAAGCCGCGATCGCGGGACGTGACGGATGGGCTCGAACGGGCGGCCGCGCGGGGGATGCTGCGCGCCGTCGGGATGGGCGACGCCGATTTCGCCAAACCCCAGATCGGCATCGCCTCGTCCTGGAACGAGATCACGCCGTGCAACCTGTCGCTGCAACGGCTCGCGCAGGCAGGCAAGCAGGGCGTGCACGCCGGCGGCGGTTTTCCGTTGGAGTTCGGGACGATTTCGGTCTCGGACGGGATCTCGATGGGGCACTCGGGGATGCACTTCTCCCTGGTGTCGCGGGAGGTCATCGCCGACTCGGTCGAGACGGTCATGGAGGCCGAACGGCTCGACGGCGTCATGCTGCTCGCGGGCTGCGACAAGAGCCTGCCCGGGATGATGATGGCCGCGGCCCGCCTCGACGTCGCGGCCGTGTTCCTCTACGCGGGCTCCACCCTGCCGGGCATGGTCGACGGGCAGGAAGTGACCATCATCGACGCGTTCGAGGCGGTCGGCGCGTGCCGCCGGGGGCTCATCTCGCAAGAGCAGGTCGACAAGATCGAACGCGCCATCTGCCCAGGTGAGGGTGCGTGCGGCGGGATGTACACGGCCAACACGATGGCGTCCGCAGCCGAGGCGCTCGGCATGTCGCTGCCCGGTTCGGCGAGCCCGCCGTCCGTGGACCGGCGGCGCGACCGGTTCGCGCGGGACAGCGGCGAGGCGGTGGTCGCGATGCTGGCACGCGGCATCACCGCCCGCGACATCCTGACGCGAGAGGCGTTCGAGAACGCGATCGCCGTGGTGATGGCGTTCGGGGGCTCGACCAACGCCGTGCTGCACCTGCTCGCGATCGCACACGAGGCCGACGTCGAGCTGACGCTGGACGATTTCACGCGTATCGGTGACCGCGTGCCGCACCTGGCGGACGTGAAACCGTTCGGCAGGTACGTGATGACGGCGATCGACCGGGTTGGCGGCGTGCCCGTCGTGATGAAGGCACTGCTCGACGCGGGCCTGCTCAACGGCGACTGCCTGACCGTCACCGGCAGCACCGTCGCGGAGAACCTCGCCGAGCTGGCACCACCGGAACTCGACGGCGACGTGCTGCGCCCGCTGTCCGAGCCGATTCACCCGACAGGCGGTATCACGATCTTGCACGGCAGCCTCGCGCCGGAGGGCGCGGTGGTGAAGAGCGCCGGTTTCGACTCGGCGCGTTTCGAGGGCACAGCAAGGGTTTTCGACGGCGAGCAGGCCGCGATGGACGCGCTCGACACGTTGCAGCGCAGCGATGTCGTGGTCATCCGGTACGAGGGTCCGCGGGGCGGGCCCGGGATGCGCGAGATGCTCGCCGTGACCGGCGCGATCAAGGGCGCCGGCCTCGGCAAGGACGTCCTGCTGCTCACCGACGGCCGGTTCTCCGGCGGCACCACCGGGCTGTGCGTCGGGCACGTCGCGCCCGAGGCCGCGCACGGTGGCCCGGTCGCGTTCGTGCGCGACGGTGACCCGATCGTGCTCGACATGACCAGCCGCACCCTGGACGTGCAGGTGGACGAGGCGGAGATGGAGCGCCGGCGCTCCGGCTGGCAGCCGCCGCCCCCGCGCCGCCAGACCGGTGTGCTGGCGAAGTACGCCGCGCTCGTCGGCTCGGCTGCGCAGGGCGCCGTGCTCGTGCCGTGAGCGACCCCTCACCGCAAAAGTCCGCAAATCGAGCCGGTGCCGGGTACCGAGTGTGATCCTTTAACGTGCACGCCATGAACAAGGCTCTGCTGTCGATCCATGTGCTCGTCGTGATCATCGCCATCGGCCCGGTGGCCGTCGCGGCCAGCATGTTCCCCGCCGTCGCGAGGCGGGAGGAAACGGCAGTTCTTCCGACGCTGCACCGAATCTGCCGGGTCTACGGCGCGGTCGGCATCGCCGTGCCGGTGTTCGGGGTCGCCACCGCGAGCACCATGCACGTCATGGGTGACGCGTGGGTGATCGCGTCGCTGATACTCACGACGGTCGCGGCCGGCGTGCTGCTGGTCCTCGTGCTCCCCGGTCAGGACGCCGTCATGTCCGGTGCCGCGGGCCGGCAGCTGGCCATGTATACGGGCATCTTCAACGTGATGTGGGTAGCCGTCACGATTCTGATGATCGTGCGCCCCGGGTCGACGACCGGCGCGTGAACGCGCGACTCGCGCGCGCGGAACGCGGGACTCGCGCGACCGGAAACCTCAACTCGCGTGCCGGGCGGCGAACAGTCGAACGTCGTGCGCTGAGGGAATTCCCCCGGGCGGAAGAGGGTTGTCATGAACATGATTGGCCTCGCAGAGCGTGCCTTGTCCGAGGCGGACACCATCGCCGTGGTGGGCCTGAGCCGCGACCCGTCGAAGGAGGCGCACGCCGTGCCCGTGCAGCTGCACGCGGCCGGGTTCCGGATCATCCCGGTGAACCCGTGGGCCGACGAGCTGCTCGGCGAGAAGGTCTACCGGTCGCTGACCGACATTCCCGAGCGCGTCGACCTCGTCGACGTGTTCCGGCCCGCCGAGTACGCACCGGCCATCGCGGAACAGGCGGTCGCGATCGGCGCGAAGACGTTGTGGCTGCAGCAGGGCATCGTCTCGCCCGAGGCACGCCGCATCGCGACGGACGCGGGCCTCGCCTACATCGACGACACCTGTATCGCGGTCGTGCGGGCGATCGGCCGGATCACCAAGCACTGACCGCGATCGCGGGCTACGTTGGCCCCATGGCTGCTGACGAGGTACGCGACGGGGTCTCGCTGACCAACCTCGGCCAGCCGCTGTTCGACGAGTCCGGTGCGACCAAACGGGACCTGCTCGACTACGTCGACGCGCTCGGCGACCGCCTCGTCCCGGCGCTGCGCGATCGCGCGCTGTCGGTGATCCGGGTGCTGCGCGGACAGGACCCGTTCATGCAGAAGAACCTGCCGAAATACGCGCCGGAGTGGATCCCGCGTGTGAAGCTGTGGGCGGAGACGTCGAAACGCCAGGTCGCCTACGCGCTGTGCAACGACCGGCGCACGCTGTTGTGGTTCGGCAACCAGCGAGCGATCGAGTACCACCCGACGCTGAGCCGCGCGGACCGGCCGTTTTCGCCGACACATCTGGTGCTGGACCTGGACCCACCCGAGGGCAACGACGCGTTCGAGCTGGCGGTCCGCGCCGCGCACCTGGTGCGCCGGGCACTCGCCGGCGCGGACCTGACGAGCGCGGTGAAAACGAGTGGTGCCAAGGGTGTGCACGTGTTCGTGCCGATCGAAGGTGCCGACGCCGAAGAGGCCGCGGCCGCCACGCGCGCGATCGCGGCGCGCGCCGAACGGCTGGATCCGGTGCTGGCCACCACCGCATTCATCCGGGAAGACCGCGGCAGCAAGGTTTTCCTCGATTCGACCCGGGCGGGCGGCGCGACGGTCGTGTCGGTGTACAGCCCGCGCGTGCGGCCCGGGGTGCCCGTGTCGTTTCCGGTGCCGTGGGCGGATCTGGACCGCGTCACGCCGCGTGACTTCCTGCTACGCGACGTCGTGCGCTCGATCGGCGCCGAGGATCCGTGGACCGCGCTGATGCCCGCGCCACAGCGGATCCCGGCCGATCTCATCGAAGAAGGCCGGACGATACCCGTGGCCCGCGTCGCGGCGATGCACGAAGGCAAGCGCCGAGCGCGGGCCCGGCGGGTGTCGGAGTGACTAGGCCAGGTTGGCGTAGACGACGATGTTGTCGACATAGCTGTGCTCGGCGTGGTCGAACACGCCACCGCACGTGATCAGGCGAAGCTGCGCCTTGTCCGTGTTGCCGTACACCGCGTCGGCCGGGAACTGGTCCTTCGGCACCTGCACGGAGTGGTCGACGACGAACTTGACGTCCTTTCCGTCACTGCGGGTCACGAAAACCTCGTCACCCGGCTTGAGATCCTTGAGCTTGTAGAAGATGCCCGGCTGGTGGTTGCCGTCGACGTGCCCGAGGATGATCGCCGGCCCCACGTCGCCAGGAACCGGTGAAAGCCGGTACCACGCGGCCTGCATCGGCTGGCTCACCGACGGAACCGCGATCTGCCCGTCCTTGTTGACGGCCACCGAGATCAACGAGGAGTTCGCGCCGATCTTCGGGATCTTGACCTCGGTCGGCCGCAGCTTGTCGTACGGCTTGGTCACCGAGACCGAGGTGGTGGGTGCCGGCGCCCCGGCCTGGGTGCTGGAGCCGCATCCGGTCAGTGTCAGGGAAAGCAGCACGGCGGCCGCGACGAGGCGGCCACCGTGCCGGACAACGTTACGTATGGTCATTCCTGCGCGGTGCCGCCGAAGCCGGTCTCGACACCCTTCTTGGGCGCGTAGGCGATCTGGGCCTTGCCGCCGTTGGTGGTCTGCCACGCCTCGGCGTCGGACGAGCTGCCGCTGACCTGGAGGTCGCCGCCGGAGGCGCTGCCGCCGCCCTGGTTACCGCCCTGGTCGCCGCCGTGCGAGCCGCCGCAGGTCCACGAGACCTCGACGTCGGCGAGCGAAACACCGTCGTGCAGTTTCACCAGGTAGTCCCAGTAACGGCCGTCCTGCTCCTCCTGGAACGGGCCCTCGATGACGTCGAACTGCGGCGAGTACAGGTTTTTCGGCTCCCCGGCGGCGCACGCGATGATCACGGCGGCCTGCCCGTTGCCGAGGTCGATGCCGTAGCCCTTGTCGTCCTGGTACGGGTCCGGCGGCCAGCCCTCGGTGGCGGAGTCGCTGGTCTTGGTCGGCTCGCCGGTGCCGGACGGCTTGTTCGACTCGGTGGTCTGCGCCGACGTCGAGGTGGTGGTGTCCGGCTTCGTGGTGGTGGTGTCGGCGGCCGACGAGCTCGTCTCCGAGGCGGTCGAGGCATCGTTCGCCGGCGTGCTGGTCGGCGTGCTCGTCGACGTGTCGGTCGTGGTGTCCGCAGCGGCGGACGTGGTGGTCGGGACGGCGGTTTCGTCGGCGAAAGCGGCCGGCGCGGCGACGACGGTGAGCAGGGCACCGGCGAGCACGGCAGCGGCCACACGGCCCAAACGGTTACGCAAAATGCGCTCCAGAAAAAGTTCGGCGCGCGGGTCCCCGATGCCGCAGCGCAATTCCCCATGACACTCGTTCGAGTGAACGAGTAGATCTTGCCGTAAACAGGTCGAAAAAGGCCAAAAGAATACTCGTGACAAACATCACTCCACACTGGTGGAAAATGACGGTACAGAACAATTTCCAGAAAACTGGCACCGATTTTGTCCACAGGGTTTGTCCACATCTGCAACCTGCCTGTGGACGGGGCGAAGTCCTCCAGATC
Organism: Amycolatopsis sp.; assembly: GCA_035248845.1. Lineage (GTDB taxonomy): Bacteria > Actinomycetota > Actinomycetes > Mycobacteriales > Pseudonocardiaceae > Amycolatopsis_E. The sequence goes on from DATFHB010000017.1 coordinate 45,932, forward strand.
TGCGCCGTCTCGGCGTACGGTCGACATCGCAACGGGGCGTGGGCAGAAGGAGGGCTGACCATGGACGGCCGAGCGCTTTCCCGGGACGCGGAGCGCACGGTGCCGACCGCGGCCGGCGTGTACGACTGGCTCCTGGGCGGCCAGCACTACCGGCCGTGCGACGTCGACGCGGCGAACTCGGCGCTGAAGCTGTTCCCGACGCTGGCCCACGGCGCGCGGCTGAACCGGGAGTTCCTGCAGCGCGCGGTGTGTTTCCTGACCGCACAAGGCATCGAGCAGTTCCTCGACATCGGCTCCGGCTACCCCGCGGCGGGCAATGTGCACGAGATCGCCCAGTGGGCGGCACCCAGCAGCCGCGTGGTCTACGTCGACCACGACGAGCACACCGTCGCCGTCAGCCGCGCGATTCTCGCCGACAACCCCGGCAGCACCTGTGTCCACGGTGACGTGCGCGAACCGGACGCCATCCTGGACAATTCCGAGGTCAGGTCACTGCTGGACCTCGAGCGCCCGATCGGGCTGCTGCTGCTTTCCGTTCTGCCGTTCGTGCTCGAAGACGCCGCGCCGCTGGTCGACCGTTACCTGGAACGACTGGCCGGCGACAGCTACCTGGTGCTCACGCACATCATCCCGCCCGACGACGACCGGATCCGGCAGAGCCAGGAACAGACGACCCGGCACTACAACTCCTCCGTCCGGCAGAGCGCCCGCACCCGCACCCGCGAGGAACTGCGGGCGCTGTTCGGCGGCACCGAACTCGTGTCGCCGGGTCTGGTGCCGGTGCCGGACTGGCGCCCGCTCAACGCCCACAAGTACGTGCCCGACGAGAACGACCCGGCGCGCGCCGTGCTGGTCGGCGCCGTGGGGCGCACCGGCTGAGAGCGTCAGGCAGGTCCAGCGGGTCCGTTCGGCAGCCCGTGCCGGACGATGCCGACCGCGAGCGCGCTGATGTGCAGCAGCGCCTCGTCGACCGCCCGCAGCGCGGCGACGACGTGCTTCTCGGCGACGGTCTGCGTTCCCGGCTGCGCGTCGGCGAGCAGGTCCCGCGCCTGATGCAGCCGCAACCCGGCCGCGTACAGGTGTTCGGTGATACACGGCCCGGCTTCGCCGAGCCCCTCGACATCCACTTCCTGGTTCATCGCCCTCGCCACCCCCGCCGCGCAACAAAAAAGAACGCGCGTTTCAGGGTAGTCCCAGGTTCACTCCGGCGCGGCTTCGGCGGGGCCGCGGGCGACGCGCAGGTAGTAGGGCAGCCGACACGCGGGCACCAGCGCGGGCAGCTGCAGCTCCCACATCTCCTGCACCCGTTTGTGCACGTCGGCACGCCCGGTGAGCACTTCGGACAGCACCTGCACCCCGGTGAACGCGCCGACGAAGTACCTGGCCATCCGCTCCGGTTCCATCGACGCCAGCAACTCGCCCGCGTCGGCGGCATGCTTGAGCAGCAGTGCGACCGCGTCGATCCAGTCCTGGTACGGGCCGGGCCGGGTGCAGGTGAACGTGCCCGTCTCCAGCGTCAGCCGGATCCCGGCCCGCACCACCGGGTCCGCCCGCAGCTGGGCGGCAAGATGGTGGGACAGCCCGATCACCGCCTCCAGCCCGCCGCTGTCGTCGGCGCCCCACGCCGGCCCGACCGACTGCAGGTGCTGGCGTTCGATGATGGCGTTCGCCAGGTCCTCTTTGGAACTGAAATGGAAATACAACGCGCCCTTGGTGACACCGGCGGTCGCCATCACATCCGACAGGCTCGTCGCCTCATATCCGAAACGATCGAACACCTCGGCGGCGCCGCGAATGATCGCTTCACGCGTTGCTTCGGCGCGGGCTTGCTTGACCACCGGGTTCGCCTCCTGACTCACCCGAAAGAGTAACCGACCCTACACCCCGATCGACGGATTTGCCGGACTCGTCACTGCCGGACCAGCCCCAGTTCCCCGAACATGTCGCGGCTCCAGGACAGCGCCGTCGCCAGGTCCTTCCACTGCTCGTCGTCGCGGGACAGGAACGGGAAGACGTAGGGGTCGGTGATCTCGGCGGGCAGGTCCTCGGGTGTGCAGGTGTAGGGCGGGCCGCCGTAGTGGTCGGCTTTCATCGCCGACGCGACCTCGGCCGGCTGGGCGTCCCACACGCCCAGCCACAGCCGCCGCAGCATCGCGGGGTGGGCAACCGCGAAGATCAGCCTGCCCACGTCGAACGGTTCGCCGGCCTCGATCACGCGGGTCATCGACCGGAACCGCTGGTCTATCGTGGACTCCTTGAGCCAGCCGCAGAACCCGGACCAGATCTCCACACTGTGCCCGGCGTCGATGATTGCCGCGCAGAGCGTGGCCAGCGCCAGGCCCCGGTTGATGATCGCGTCGTGGTCGACGGTGTGGGAGTAGCCGGCCGGCACCACGAACGTGATCACCTTGCCCCGGCGGGACACCTCGCGCGGCACCGCGTCGATCATGCACTCCGGCACGCCGGCCAGGTAGGCGCCGATGTCCACTTCGGCGCCGGTGACATCCCAGGTCGGCTCGAGCACGGTGACGTTGTGCGCGAGTCCGGCGCTGTCGCGCAGTTCGGCGACCGTCACGTCGGCCTCGTCCAGGGCTACCGGCCACCCGTCGATGGCGAGCTGGATGGCTTCCTCCCACGAAGCACGTTGCCAGTCGGAGCCGGTGCGTCGGCTCGACGGGTCCGGAATGGACGGAGCGGCGGTGGCGGCGTCGAGGAACTCCCGCCAGGACAGCAGCGGCGGCAGGTCGAGGGGCAGCATCGTTCAGTCCAGGTCGAGTGCTTTGCGGTGCGCGGCCGAGAGACCACGCACGACCCGCCACTGCATGACCTGCTCCACCGTCGCACCGGCTTCGAGCAGCTTGGCGCCGTCGATGCTGGCGCGCGGCGAGAAGACGATGGGCAGTTTCTTGTCCTCGGTGGCGTCGCGGAGGTCGCGGATGCGGTCGAGCAGCTCACGGGCCGCGTCCTCGTGGGACGGTGCATGCCGCAGGGTGATGCGTTCCTCGAGGTCTTCGTCGATGGGTACGTCGATGACGACGAACCGGTCCAGTGTCGCCGAGTCCAGGGTCTGCCTGCCGACGTACTGGCGGTCCCCGCCGGTGCCGTAGGTGTTCCCGGTGGCGACGAGGCGGAAGTCGTCGTGCGCGTCGATCATGCCGTCCGGGAACGCGCAGGTACCCAGCGCGAGCGCCTGGTTCAGTTCGGCGAGCAGACCGGCGTGACCGTTGTCCAGCTCGTCCAGCAGCATGACCCCGCCGTGCTCGAATGCCCGCCGGAACGGGGTGTCGTGGTAGTGGCCGTGCGCGTCGAAGTAGCCGAAGATCTTGCTCATCGGCGTGGTCGGCCCCAGCGACAACGCGTGGAACTCGATGTCCAGCGCGTGCGCCGCGTGCCTGGCCAGCATCGACTTGCCGGTGCCCGCCGGGCCGACCAGCAGCACGTGGCACCGCGCGTTCAGCGCCACCAGCAGTTCGGGCAGCACCGCGTGCGCGTCGAAGCCGAGCTTGACCCGTTTCCCTGCGGGCAGCACCACCTCGATGATGTTCGGCGTGAACTCGGCGAGTTTCTCGTCCACGGCTTCGCGAACCGCGGTGTCGATGTTCTCGCGGGCCCGCCGTTCCGCCCGCTCGACCACGGTCCGGGCCGCCGCGACCGTGCTCGCGAGGGCGTTTTCGACGGCCGCGGGGACCGCCTCGCCGGCCTCGTCCGCGACGGCCTTGGCCGCATCGGCCCGGGCCTGGTCGCGGAGTTCCTGAAGATCCGGGGTCAGCCGGCCGATCGCGCGGCGGGCCAGCTCCGGCAGTATCTCGCTCGCCGCGGCCTTGACGGCCTCGGTCATCGAGTCGCGCAGGTCCTCGATCGCTCGCGCGGCCGCGCTGGGCGCCGCTTCCTCGAGGACGGCGCGAACCGCGTCGGACGCGCCGCGCACGACCTCGAGCCGGACCTCCTCGGTGTCCGGCGCCGCCTCCCGCGCCGCGTCCGCGGCCAGCTCCGGGAGCAGGTTCTTCGCGGCCCCGGCGACCAGGTCGCGGGCGTCCGCGTCGAACGCTTCGTGCAGCTGGTCCAGCAGCGCGGCGCGCACCTCGGCGGGATCCGGGGTCACCGAGGCGACCGCGATCCGCGCGAGATCCGGCAGCACCGTGTAGGCGTGCTGCCGGATGGTTTCGGGCAGGCGGGCGTGGACCTCGCGGGACACGCCCTCCATCAGACTGCTGTGCGTGAACACCTCACGCGCGACGGCGTCGGAGATCTGCATGACCTCGCGCCTCATGTTGTCCCGCACTACCCCTCCAGGTGATGAAGATCGTTCACGGTGCTCACGGTAGGAAAAGCCGGCGGGACCGGTCCCCGCCGGCACCTGCGGGTGTGCCAATCGCGCCATAAGCAGCGCAACGAAGTCCTTCATGTCGGCCTTCAGCCAGGGCAGCTGCGCGTGCTGCCGGTGCAGCCTTCGGCCCACGTGGAGCCGTCGCCGTCGTCGGCGAAGGTGTACGGGATGCCGGCCCGCTGGAGGTTGCCGCGCGCCTCAGGGTGGCTTGCATTCTGCTGAGTGCGCAGATTCGCGTGCATCACCCGCAATCTAGATCAACCTTCGCCGCTCAGGCGGCCTCCAGGCGATGGCTTCGCCGGCGAGTGGCGGTGATCAGACTGTCCACGAGCACGAAAACCACCATGCTGGCCCCGAAGATCGGGAACACCTGGGCGAGCGCGGCTATCCCGAGCAGGGTGAGCACGAGCACCCAGGCCGGCAGCTGCCGCCAGACCGGCGTTGGCAGGGTGGCAAACCGGCCGCGGTAGGGGTTGTGGATCCACCACATCCGGTAACCGAGTGCCAGCAGCACGAGGGTGGCGACCGCGATCAGCGCGATGATGATCTGGTTGGTGAGGCCGAACAGTGTGCCGGTGTGGAACTGGGTGGCCAGCGCGGTGAGTTTGGCGATCGGCGAGTAGTCGCGCCACCCGATCCGCTCGGTCACGTGCGTGGTGTAGGGGTCCACCGCGATGGCATCGCGGTGGACCGGCAGCCCCTCGGCCATTTCGGCAACCGTGTAGGGCCTTTCCGGTGCGGCCGGTGGAGTCACGGTCAGTTCACCGGTGAGCCCTTGCTGGTGGGCGACGGCCAGCACACGATCGATCCCGAGCGGTGCGACGCCGGAGGGCACGGGTATCGCAGGGGCGACGAGTGTCGGCGCACGCAGGTGGATCGGGTCCACCGACCCGTCGGCGCGGCCGCCCGCGAACTGCGACATGGCCAGGCCGGTGAGGCTGGTGACGAGCAGGCCCATGGTCAGCCAGAGACCGAGCGTCCCGTGCACCGCGCGTGACCGTGCCCGCCCCTCTTTCCCGTGCACGACGGGCACGAACAGCTCGCGCAGGCGCATCCGGCGCCGCGGTTGCATGAGCCAGATGAGCATTCCACCGATCGCGAGGATCGGCAGCCAGGTCGCGCCGAGTTCGGCGTACCACCGCCCCGGCTCGCCGAGGTGCAGGTTGGTGTGGAACTGGCGCAACCAGGTGTTCGCCGGCAGCCGGTTGTCGACGGTCATCAGGTCGCCGTTGATGTAGTTGCTGTAGGGATCGACGTAGACCGTCCGTTGCTGGGCGCTCTGGCCCGGCACCGAAAGCACGACCCGAGTAGTGCGATCCGCGCTGGGCGCGGTGATCACGGACTGCACTGTGGACTCGGGATGCGCGTTGAGCGCCGCGTGAATCTGCTCGCTCAGCGGGCGGGGCGCACCGCTGTGCTGGGCCGCGTACAGGTCCCCGTGGTAGAGGTTGTCGTGAATCTGTGGGCTGAAATCGTAGATGAGACCGGTGAGACACAGCACCGCGAGGAATGGCGCGACCACGATCCCGGCCAGAAAATGCACTCGACGGGCGAGCAGCTGGACGGCGGTTCCCAGCGGTGCCGGTGGCCCCGGCTTCCTTCTGGTCCGGGAACCGGTGGCGGTGGTTGTGGACAAGACGACTCCTCGATTGCGGGAGAAAGGGTGCGGCTGCCTCAGCTGACGTCGATGGCCTGGGTGAGCGTTTGCTTGGTCCCGTCAGCGGCGCCGAGCGTGAGCGTGAGGTCCCATCGGCCGCGGCTGGGGATGATGCTCGAGCCGGTGGAGTAGCCCGCCGCGGCCCGGCTCAGCGAGACCGGAACCGGTTTGGCGGAGTTGTCGGGACGGCTGAACACGGCGCTCACCGCCATGTCGTCCTTCGTTACGTCGTTGCGGTCGAGCACCGAGACGTGCAGGTCGACGCGCGCGCGGTCCTGCCCGCCAGTGGTGGGGATGAGCACGAAATCGAGTGAGCCCTGCCCGCGCGGGCTGCCGGTGTCGAAGTCGACCCTCGACGGTGGCATCTGCTCGCGGATCGACTGGGGCGGGCTCGCCGGTGCCTGGGCGTGTGCGCTGTGCGGTGCCTGCGTGACCACGAGCGTCGCGGTGGCGGCGAGGATCAGCGTGGCGACACCGGCCGCGGCGGCGACCGGCCAGCGGAGCCGGCCGACCTGCCGTCCCCGCGGGGACGTCGCCGCCGGTGCGCGTCGCCAACGGCGGATCAGCAGGCAGGTCACAGTGAGAAGCGTGGCCAGTGCGACCATGCCGGCCAGCAGCCACCCGTAGGAGGTCGCGGTCACACCGTGCGTGAGGCTCAAGTACCCGCCGGCGGCCAGCGCCAGGCCGGCGCACGCCGCCGCGGTCCACGAGAACCGCGACAGCTCCACCCGGTCCGTGCCGCGGCAACAGAGCGCGAGCACCGCGAGTCCGCCGACCGCCACCGCGATCGCGGTGAGCAGGACGGTGTCCACGGTCAGCGCGAGCGGCGCCGGATCGCTGGGCAGACTCCAGGTGGCGGCCACCGCGGTCGCGCACCCGAGCACGGCCGCGCCTCGCCACCAGCGTTCCCGCACGGTCTCGGGAGCCGGCGCGGTCATCAGCTGAGCGAGGCCCAAGGTGGCAGGAACGAGCACGGAGAGCCGGGCAAGCAAGGTCCGGCCGATATCCGACTCGAAACCTCCGGACAGCAGCCGGGGGTCGAAGGCACCGCTCAGCGGCGCCCAGGCCGCATAGGGCCCGAAGGACACGAGGACCCCGGCCGTGGCGACGACGAGCCCGACCCACGCGCCGACCACCAGCCTGCGCACGGACTTTCGCTCGGCGCCGCCAGGCCACACGACCGCGACGAAGAAGGCCGCGCCGACGAGCAGCACCAGCGCGGCGACAGCGGCGAAGCGGGCGATGGTGTGCACGGCCGCGACGCCTGCGTCGTGCGTGGTCTGGATGTCCGGCAGCGCCTCCGGCGGGATGGGCGAGTTCACGTAGAAGGTGTATGTGCCGCCGATCGGCTCGAGCGAGCGCGACGGCAGGGTCCATGCGACGGAGTAGGCCCCTTCGTAGCGCTGGGGCGGCATCGGCACAGAGATCTGGTCCGGATGCCCCTGCGGGTTGACCGGCCGCTCGAAGACGACCTGCGCCCCGTCCGGGTCGAGGATGCGCACGGTGGCCAGCCCGGCCGGAACCCGCTGGTTGAACGTCAGCACGACCTGGTCCGGGGACTTGACGATCTCGGTGTTGCTCGGCGAGGCCGACCTCAGCACAGGCTCGCTCGTCGACGACGGCGCGGTCGCGAGCAACGTAGCCCAGCACGCGGCGACCAGGATCAGGAACGCGACGAGCCGGCGCGTCCGCGGCCGGGGCTCGCGAACGAGCGAGTTCCGCTCAGGGTTCTTCAGCAGAGTCATCGGTTACTCAACTCCTCCTCGGCGTCCTCGGCCTCCGTCGGCGCCGCGGCCAGGCGGCGTTTGCGGGCGCGGGCCTGGAGGGCGACCGCGGCGATGACGAGGACACCGAGCCCGAGCGCGACCCACACGACGGTCAGCGCGGGGCCGGTGCTCGCGCCGGCCGCGGTTCCGTTGGCGGCGCCCGGAATCGCGAGCGGGGAAGCCCCGTCGTCCTGGTTTCCGGCGCCCGCTCCCTGCGCTGGTGCCGCGGGGTCGGCGATGGTGTTCCCGATGGTGATCACCGGGGCGGCCGCGGTGGTCTGGCCGGGAGCAGGCGGGGTGTCCAGGCGCTCCACGGCGCCGTTGGCGAAGGTCTGAATCGACTGGAAGACGAGCTTGCCGTCGCGCGGCAGCGGTCCCAGGGTGACCTGGAACTGCTCGAACTGGTGCGGCTTCACCGCACCGCCGTCGATCACCAGTGAGCCGACGACCTGACTGACGACGCGGTCACCCACCTTCACCGGCGGGTTCAACGGCCGGGGGTTGATCGTCATGGTCCAGCCAGGGAACGGGTCGACCTTGGCGTAGGAGATCGGCGGGTCCTGCGGGAAGACGAGTTCGAGGCGGGTGCTCGTGGTGTCAGGGCGTTCGTTCGCCAGCCGGAAGGCGAAGGTCTCGGTGTCACCACCGGTCGCGTGGTCGGGCACGATGCTCACTCGCGCCGTCGCGGGCGAAGCCGGTGCCAGCAGGCCGATCGCGGCGACGAGCACCACGGTCACGGCGCGGACGAGGCGTGTGGAGCGGTGGGCCATGGGGATCTCCTCGGGGACCACGTCCCGGGGCCGGGCTGGTTGCCCGGCCCCGGGACGCGAAATGTCAGCTACAAGCCGACGGGGTGATGGGGTTGAGTTGCTGGCAGGTCAGCGACTGGCGCCAGGAGCCCTGGTTCCGCTGAACCCAGCCGTTGTAGACCAGCGGAATGGGCAGCACGCCCTGCCCGCCGTAGCCCGCCTCACCGGAGACAGAACCGTCCATCTTGGTCGTCGCGGTCGGGTCGAGGACGAGCCGGCCGACTTCCCGTGCGTCGCTGATGTCACCATCATTGTTGGGATCCAGATCGATGATCTGCATGATGTTGGCGAACTTGTTCGACACGTAGGCGTAGTAGCCGCCGCCCTTCTTGGCACCGAAGTTGGCACCGTGGCAGCCCGCCGCACACGGGAGATCCTTGACGATCTTGTCCGTTCGCGGGTCGACGATCGTGAGCGTCTGGGACAGTACGTTCTCCGCGATCATGCCCTTGCCGTCCGGGCTGACCGGCAGCTGGATCGTCAGACCACCGAAGGGAGCACCGGACTTCGGACCGTCCTGCGGGCTGTAGTTGGCCCACAGGTCGATCGTCGAGGCGTGCACCTTCTGGCCGTCCTTGTTGCAGTCCGGAGCGCCCAGCGAGACACACGTGATCGATTCGCCGAGGAAGTCCGCACTGTAGAACTTGCCCGCGTCCGGCGTCATGCTCATCGCGATCGGGTACTGGCCGACCGGTTCGAGCTTGACCGTGCCCGAGGGCATGTCGATCACCGAGACCTGGTTGCTCTCGGTGTCCGGCGTGGTCACGGTCTTGCCGTCACCACTGGTCCAGTGCGCGTGCGGGTGCAGGGTCTCGCCGGTCGGGCTGACCGAGATCTTCCGGATCACACGGGTACCACCCGGTGCGGCCTCGACGACCTCGTTGCCGGCGTTGAGGCCGATGACCAGGTTGTCGCTGTCGCTTTCCGTCATGATGTGGGCCGGGTTGGGGCCGACCTTCAGCTGCCGGACGAACTCACCCGTGTTGCGGTCGAACACGTCGATCACATCGTGGAACCACTCGGACTGGTAGAGGTACTTGTAGTCCTTGTCGGTCCACATGTTGTGCGGGTTGTTCATGTCGATGTACGGAGCGCCGATCTTCCGGTCGATCGACCAGTCGGTGGCGTTGATCTTGGTAGCGGAACCGGTCTTGTCCTTGCCGTTCCACTCCTCCATCTCCGTGTCGAGCCAGACCTCGCCCACACCCGGCGTGGCCGGGAGCTGGTCACCCTTGACGAGCGTCTTCGGGTAGCCGAACTTCTGGTCGAAGTAGGCGTCGAGGTTGGGGATCAGCACCGGGTTGCCCGCGGCGTCGTTCTGCAGGATCGGCACCGGCGGGTCGGTCGGGTTGAAGGAGTTCTCGCCGCCCTTGAGGTAGTGCTGCCAGTTGCCCGGGACGGTGATGTTGAAGAACGTGTTCACCAGCCGGTTGATGATGTCCGAATTGGACGGCACCACCAGGTTGCGCGAGTTGACCTGCAGCGACTTGCCGAACTCGATGCCGAGGGTCAGCGGGTCGTGGACGACGACCGCACCCAGCTCGTACGGGGAGATCCCGTCCGCCCAGGCGTACAGGCCCGGCTCGGTCAGCTGGATCGTCTCCGTGCCGTAGAAACCCTCCTTCTGCATCCACGGGAAACCCTTGGCGCCGGCGGGAGCGATCAGGCCCATCGGCTCACGGAGTCCCTGGGACTCCGACGGGTCGACCACGAAGTTCACCGTCACCGGCGCGGAAACCGGCGCGAGGACCTTCAGGCTGTTGAGCGTGTCCTGCAGGTCCACGTAGGCCGGAATCGACTTGAGGTCGATCGGCGCGTTGACCGGCAACGTCGACAGCGTGCTGGCGAACTGGTCGAGCAGCCCAGCAGCCTTGAGGGCGGGCAGCGCGGCCTTCGGGTTGCTCGCCCCGAGCTGCTGGACCGCGGACAGCGTGCTGTCCAGGTTCAGCGCGTTCCAGACGCTCGTGCCAAGGCCGCCCAGCGTGGGCACCTTGTCGGTCACTCCCTTGACGAGGTTGGTCAGGGAGCTTCCGGTATCGGCGTTGAACATGCGCTGCGTATCCGCGGCGCTCATCAGACCGCCGCCGCTGATACCGAGCCGCGGCAGGACCCCGACGGCCAGCGACTGGCCGCCGAACAGGTTCAGCCCGGAGTCGAACCACTTCCCGTTGTCGTCCTTGATGTGGAACGTGATCGGCAGCGGACCGACCCCGACGGGGGTCGGGGGTTGCGCGGCGGCCGGCATGACGCCGGCCGTCGTCGCGCCGACCGTAGCGAGGGCCACAGTGACCAACGCTTTGAGCCGGCGCCTCCGTCGAGCTCCCGGAGGAGCGGTTACGGACATGGTTTTCCCTTCTTCTGTACTTTCCATCGACAACTTGCGGATGTTGCCCGTTCGGACCGGACTTTTTCGAGGCCGGCCGGACTACCAGATGAACGGCGAAAAATTCGAAATTGACTTTCGAGCCCCACCGTCTCCGCCGGTGATGGATGTCCGCCCGGGTCGGCTGGACAAACAAAAGCTAATCACGATCACTGTTAACTGCCTGGAAAACGATGTTTCAAGAAGATTAAAACGCCTTCAATCTAAAAGCTTCCAGACGGTGATAAATTGCGTAAATACATACCGGAAATCGCTCCGCATTAAATGGTTCCCATTTCGGCGCGCGAGGCATCGGACAAGTGGTCACCGAGGAGGGACGGCTCCGGAGCGACATCCGGCGCCGTGGCCGGCATCGCCCGCGGCGACGGGTCGCTCCCGGCCTCGCTCAGCACGGCGCCCAACGCCCACAGGCAGGAGGCGGCCGCGAGCAGGGCTGCCGCAGACGTTCCGGCCTTCGCTATCAGACTGATCGACCTGTCCTTCTCACCGAGCCCGGCCGACGTGCGCAGACCCGGCCGGATTCAAAGCTTTTCCTCAGCCTCCGCCGCGCGTGGTCACCTACGATGAAGGAGACACTGAATGCGGCAGGGTCTGCGGTGGAGTCCAGTAGACGGGCGGAACGTCTACTGGACTCCACCACTTGGCGGTATGCGGCGCGGGCATCCTGACATGGCGGTCCAGCGGTTGACCAGCTTCGCTCAGGTGGCCGGATAATCCGGCCGCGCATCTCGTTTTACACTTGAGAAACACGCTGATTCGGCCTCATTTCCGCAGTTCGCGCTGCCCTCGTCGGGAAATCGCGGGAATGGCCACGGTTCCGCGCTCAGATGTCCGGATAATGCCCGCGAAGGCAAATGGGTTACTCACTCGTTCGAGTGGTGACGGTGAAGCGCTCGAGGACCTGGCCAGCGACAACGTTGAGACAAGTCGATCTTGACCTGCGGCGGCACCGTGGTACATTTGCGGCGGGGGTTGAGGGGCAGGCCATCGGCCGCGCCGGGTGAGCACGCTCGCGAATTCATCCCCGGCGACTTTTGTAATACGCATTAAACGGGCGCTTCACATGCCGGTCACACCGCTCCGGAGTATTGCCGAAGTCGCGGTTTCCGCCACCGCGGTAGGGACGTTCGGGGGTTCCGCCCCACCGAACGCCCGGCAAAACCGAAGAGAGGACAGCCATGCGCGCACCGCATCCGCGCACAGTCCCGTCGCTCCCGCTCCCTGACGTCCACGTCGTCGCCCGAACGGCCCCGAACCAGCGAACACCCATTGGTGACGCCCGGAGCCTCGGGATGGAAGCGCTCGAGCAACTACGCCGGCGCGCCGTCGACGCCGTGGAATCCGGTATCCCCCAGACCCAGGTCGCCCGCCTCTTCGGCGTGTCCAGGAAGTCGGTGGGCAGCTGGGTACGGGCCTACCGGTCCGGCGGCGAGTCGACGTTCCGGCCGCGGCCCCGCGGCCGGCGCTCCGGCGACTGCCTGGCCCTGTCCACCCGGCAACAGGCACACACGCTCGCCGCCATCGCCGCGGGACCACCCAACGAACGGGGCATCCCGTGTCTGCTGTGGACGCGCCGGGCAGTGACGCAACTGGTCCACGAGGAGTTCGGGATCTCGCTGGCCGGCTCGACCGTCGACCGGTACCTGCTCCGCTGGCAGCTCATTCCGGCGGCGCCGTTGTCGAAATCGCCGGACTGCCCGCCGGGTGCGGCACTGCTGACCTGGACGAACCCGATGTGGCCCGGCGCGGGCGACCACGTCCACGCACTGGTCGCGACCAGCCATCGCGGCCTGCTGTATTTCCTGGCCGCCGCCGAGCCGTTCACCGCCTCCTCGCTGACCGAGTTCGCGCACCGGCTGCGCATGCAGCTGAGCCGCGACGTCCCATTGCACGTTCGCGACTGGCCGCCGGAACACACGGAGCCGCTCGCGCACTGGCGCAGCACCGTGGGAGAGACGATGGTGTCCTGAATGTAAACAGCCCGTTAACACGACGTTTCTCACCTTCTTCTTGGGAGTCCATTTTGGGCACGTTCGCAATTCTTTTGAACGTGCCCAAGGTGGTCCCGAAGATGTCGTCACACCATTTGCCGGTTCTTCGGGACAGGAACAAGCCGATGTCACCACGCCGCGTCCTCACCGCCTGCGCGCTGACGCTCGTGTTCCTGTCGAGCACACCGGCCGCCGCCGCCGGACCCCCGCTCATATCCGGCAGTTGCTCGGCGATCGTCAGCGGTCAGCCGGGAGAGCAGCTGGCACTGGACCCGGCGGCCGTGGCCACGCCGATTGCGCAGGAACTGGCGAAACTGGACCCGCTGGGCGTGCTCACGAAAGCATTCCCCGGCCAGTGGGCGGCCGCCGGCCCGATCCCGCTCGCGACGGTTCCGAACGGTCAGCTACAGCTTTCCGGTGACACCATCGCCGACGCGGTGACCCAACGGCTGGGCCAGCTGCCCCTGCTCGGTCCCGTGCTCCAGACGCTCACGCCCACGGTGCACCAGACACTGAGCTCGGCCTGCGAAATTCTCGTCCGCGTCGTGCATCCGGCGGCGGCGCCTCCCGCGGCGGCGCCGGGCTCACCCGGGAGTCCGGGCGGGACTGGACCTGCCGGCACGGGCGGCCGATCGGCTCCGGCGCAGGCCGCGCCCGGCACTGGCCCCGCGGGCGGCGGAGTCATGTTCGGCTCGCCCCTGCCGGACGACGCGCTGGTGCCCTTGAGCGTCGACGGTGCGCCGGGTGCGTCCGGGGCGGACGCGGCGCCGTGGCCGCCGCCGATCGCGATGGCTCGGCGGGACACCCGTTCCGCGACCGCCCTGCCCGCGAACCGGGACGCACTGTCCACGCCGACGCTCACGGCGTTGCTCCTGCTGAGTGTGGTGAGCGGGCTACTGGTCCACCGGTGGGTCCTCCGGGGACGCGCCTGAACTCACCGAAGACGCACGCCGAGCTTTTCGAGGTGGTCGGCCGCGGCGGGGGCGCCGCCGGCGGAGCGGAAGGATTCCCGGACCGCCGTGGCGCGGTGCCGGAACGACGGATCGTCGAGCACGGCGTCGATCGCGGCGCCGATCCGGCCGGCGGTGGCGCGGAAGAAGGAAACTTCCACCCCGACGCCGGCCCGCGCCACTTGCTTGGCGATGATCGGCTGCCCGTCCCGGATCGGCGCGACGACGACCGGCACGCCGTGGTCCATCGCCTCGCACACGGTGTTGTGACCGGCGTGGCAAATGACCGCGCTCGCCTTGTCGAGCAACGCGAGCAGGGGAACCCGCGGCCGGACAACGAGATCCGGCGGCGCGTCCGCCACCGAAAGGTCGGGGTCGGCTATGACGGCCTGGATGCGATCGGACCTCGTTTGCAGCGCCGCAACGCACTTGGCGAGGAACCGTGGCCCGGAGCTGACCGTGCCCAGGGTCACCAGCACGAGGCGCCGCTCGGGATCCAGCAGCTGCCAAGGGAAGTCGTCACGAGCCGGGCGGCCGGTGAGTGACGCGCCGACGAACTCGACCTGCCCGCGCCGCACCACCCCGCACAGCTCCGGGGTGGTGAAGGCCAGCACGAGATCCGGGGAGAAACGCAGATCCTCGCCCAGCCGCGGATCTCCGGACCGTTGCTGGAGGCGGCGCATTCGCTCGTGTATCCACTGCTCGACCTTGGGCAGCGTGGCCAGTGGATTGCCCAGCTCCGCGGAAGTACTCGCCGAAGTGGCCCAGGTGATACCCAGCCGGTTCGCCACCAACGCGCCCGCCAGCGCGTGCTGATCGACCACCAGGAGGTCGGGTCGAAACGCCGCGGCGGCGGCGCGGACGCCCGGCTCCATCGCCTCGGCGACCGGCACGAGCACCTGCTCCCACACGAACTTCAGCGCCGCGAGCCCGGCCAGCCGGTCGGGCCACGCGGGTGGTTCGGCCGCCGGCCTGGCGCACTCGTAGACCGTCGCGCCGGCACCGGCCAGAGCCGTGATGACCGCGCGGTCACCGGCCCACGCGACCTCGTGTCCCCGCCGCCGCAGCTCCTCGGCGACCCCGACCAGCGGGACGATGTGCCCGGTGAAATGCGGCACCACGAAAAGGAACCTGGTCACGCCAACACCTGGTGCCGATCGCGTACCCAGTCCAGCACGAGCCCACGAACCGTGCTGGGCATGCCGGTCAGCAGGAAATGACTGCCGCCCTCGACGACTTCGGTCCGGCACTGCGGCAGGAGCCGCTCCACCATGGCCGGGTCGTCCTGGTGGAAGCCTTCACCGCCCACAATGGACAACACGGGGCAGCGGATGCGTCCCAGGTCCGCCGAATCGAGCAGCGGGCCGGCGAAGATGTCCTCGAGGACGGTGGTGGCGGACATGAGCCCGTATGCCGCCTTGAACATCCTGGCCGCGCGCAGGTCCTCCTCCTCGGCGATGCGGGCCACGGTTGCCCCCACACCCAGCCGCGCGACGCTCGCCGCCCCGTCCGCCACCAGCGCGTGCAGCGCGGCCCTGGTGTGGTGGGCCCACGCCGCAGTGGCCGGGCCGGTGTCCAGCGACACGATGCTGGCCACCCGCTCGGGATGCGCCGCCGCGTAGCTGAACGCGATGGTGCCGCCGAAGCTGCTGCCCACCAGGTGCACCGGCTCGTCGACGTCCAGCGCGGTCAGCAGTCCGTCCAGGTCGGCGACGAAATCGGCGAGCCGGTACGGGCTCGCCGGCCGGTCTGTCCGCCCGTGCCCGCGCAGGTCGTAGAACAGCGCATTCATCCCGGCGTTCGCCGCGGGAGCGGCGAGCCAGAAGTAGAAGCTGGCGAGGCTGTCGATCGCCAGACCGTGCACGAAGACGATCAGCGGCGGTGTCTTCCCCGCGTCGACGTTCGTCGCCGGCGTCCGCTGGTAATGCGTGCGGATGCCGTTGACCTCGATCATGCTCACGCGCGGCTCGCCACGTAATCCGCGAGCTGGCCGACCGTCAGCGCGACGATCTCGTCGAGTTCCTTTTCCGCAAGGAACTCCGCGAGGTTCACCTGCTCGCCGTAGCGGTCGGCCAGCATCCCGGCCAGCGCGACCAGGTCGATGCTCTCCAGCCCCAGCCCTTCGTAGAAGGTGCTGGCCGGGCCGATCTCGATGTCCTCCGCCGCATAGTCCTCGAGTATCGCGCGCAGCATCCCACTGACCACGTCGAGCGGGCTTTCCAGGCTGTTGGTCACTTGTGCTCCGTTCCGTGCGTCACCAGGTAGTGCCGCTCGGGCAGGTCCGGTGGGTTGCCGACTCGCTCGTACGGCCCGGCCGGCGGGTCCGACGGCTCCTCTTCGATCCTGATCCACGGCCGCGTTCCCGCTGTGTCCACAATGGCCACTGCGAGCTCCCGGCTGTGCGCCACGGCCACGTCGAGCGGCGGCACGACGCGACCGTGCAGACCCGTCACCACGGGACGGCCACCGTCGTCGCGGACCAGGATCTCGGCGGGGAAGATGTCGTCCGCACCCTGCGCCCAGAGCCGATCCCGGACCGCGTCCTTGATCGCGATCCGGTCCAGCAGCCAGTGCCGCTGCGCCCTCGGTGGCAGCTGCTCGTACTCGGCGCGCTCGGCCGAGTTGAGGTACTTGCGCAGATACAGGTCGCGGGAGGCGAGGTCCGGCCAGCGTTCGGCGACCAGGAACCAGCCACCGGGTTGCCGTTTCGCCAGGGTGTGCCGTTGCGGCTGCCGGTAGGCGGGTTCGGTCTCCTCCGGATGGCTGGCGAAGCGGCGGTCCCGCCAGCCGGTGATCTCGGCCCAGATCCGGCCGCCCTCCGCCAGGCGCGCGTCGAACTCGAATTCACTGTCCGAAGTGGACGTGATGCGGATATCGCAGGTCAGGGTCGCACCGGGTACCGGTTCGTCGGCGAAGAACGCGATCCGGCCGATCGCCACCGGGAACACCACGCGCCGGCTCGGCTGGGTCTCCACGATCCAGTGCCCGAGCAACTGGCCGACGTTGTCGAGCAACCCGCCGGGCGCGGTGGGCACGGTGAGCTGTCCCCGGACGTGCCGGTCCCCGAACTCGGTCAGCTCGGTGATGCCGCGGAACCGCGGCCCGTGGAACATCCAGCGCTCGGCGTAGAACCGTTGTGCGGTAAGGGTCGGAGCACGACCCGGTGCGCGCGGCCATGGTGCCGCGGCGGGCTGCGAGAACCGCTCGGCCATCAGCACGACGGCGCTCGCGTACCCGCCGAACGCGACGTCGACCCGGTTTCCGCGCGGTTCGACCGTCACCGGGACGTCCACCGCCGGGGCGGCGACCAGCCAGCGGTCGAACCGCACCTCGCTGACCCCGACCGCGCGCAGTCCGGGGACGGCCTTCTCGGCGGCGTCCATCATGTGCCGGACCATCGTGGTCGCGGGCACGACCGGCCGCCGATCGGTCTCGTCCGGCCAGCCGTCGCGTTGTTCGGCGAAACTGTGGTCGAGCAGGTAGGGCATCGTCGCGGTGGATACCCGCAGGGTGGACACCGACGCGCGCCGCTCCAGTGCTTCGAGGACGGCCGCGGCCGCGTTCTCCGTTTCACTGAGCAGCAGGGCGAACTCGGGGTGCCGTGCGCTCAGTTCGTCCAGCCGCGACCGGCCCGAACCGGTGGGGACCAGCCCGTGCGCCGCGCCTGGCAGGGACACGAGCCCGGCGGAGAGGTCGAGTCGGGTACCCGGACGCGACGTGGCCTCGAAATCCGGTGTGGCGCCCTCGACCCACAGCGCCGTGGCGACGCGGCGAAGCTGGGCGAGACCACCTCGGTGCGGTGAGTTCGCGGCGACGGTCAGGTGGTCCGCCTTGCCCAGCGTGTCGTCGATGAGCGAGCCGAGCTGGCCCGGCCCCATCGGGATGAACACGCGAATGCCCGCGGCGTACATGTTCTCGACCAGCGCGCGGAAACGGACTGGCTCCACCAGATGCCGAAGGTAGAGTTCGCGAACCGCCGCCTCATCGCGGGGGAACGGTGCCGCGGTGGTGGCGGACCACACCGGCACCGACTGCCCATGCACGCACAGCGAGTTCGCCGCGTCCTCGAACGGGCCGAGGTACGGGCGCAGCGCCGGGGTGTGAAATCCGGAGCGGAACGGCAGGACCTGGCAGATCACCGCCCGAGAGCGGAACTCCGAGATGAGCGCGGTCAGCGGTTCCGCCGGTCCGCACACGATGGTCTGGTTCGCCGAGTTCTCGTGGGAGATCACCAGATCGGGACTGCCCGCGATCGCGTCCCGCACCCGGCCCGCACCGCAGCCGAGCACGGCGAACTCCACGCCGGGCACCTCGAGCGACTCCGGGTCGAAGCGGGCCATCAGCGTGTCCACTTCGGACGGTTCATGCACCCCGGCCGCGACGAGCGCCGTCCACTCGCCGACGCTGTGCCCGGCGACAGCGTCCGGCGCGATCCCCAGCTTCCGCAGCGCGGCGTCCAGCAGCCGGCCGACCGCGATGACCCCGGCGCCGTGGCGGGCGAGGTCGGTTGCCGAGAGATTCGGTTCGGGCAGCCCGAAGTGTTGCGCGACATCGTCGACCCGGGGTGCGAACTCCGCCTCCAGACCGGGAAACACGAACGCCACCCCGGCTTGGGGATCGGTCAGCAGCGGATCCGGGCTGAACCAGATGTCGCCGCGCCCGCGCCATGGCCGCCCGTTGGCCACGACCTTCCTTGCCGTGGCGAGCTTCTTCGCGGTCGGCGCGACGATGCCGAGCCGGTAGCGCCCGCCCGTGGGCGCGGCGTTTCCGTCGAGCAGGGCGACCAAATCTTCGGGGCTGTCCGCGGCGACCCGTAACACCCGTTCGGGTTCGGACACCACGACCGGCGCGACCGCCGCGGTGTCGCCTGCCTGTTCCAGCACCAGATGCGCGTTGATACCGCCGAAGCCGAAGGCGTTGACCCCGGCCCGGCGGAACCGGCCGGTCCACGGGCGGGCGGTCACGATCGGCTCGAACCGCGTCCGCGCGAGCAGCGGGTTCGGGTCCTCGCAGTGCAGCGTGGGCGGCAGCACCCCGTGGTACACCGCGAGCGCGGCCTTGACCAGCGCGGCGACCCCGGCGGCGGGCATAGCGTGGCCGATCATCGACTTCACGCTGCCGATCACCGCCCGCTCGCCGTGCTCGCCGAACACGCGCCGCAGTGTCGTCAGCTCGGCCTGGTCGCCGGCGGGGGTGGCGGTGCCGTGCGCTTCGAGCAGTCCGATCGATTCCGGCTCGCCGGGTTCGAGACCGGCGGCCTGCCACGCCCTGCGCACCGCGAGGGTCTGACCGCCCGCGTCCGGGTTGACGAGGCTCGTGCCGCGACCGTCGCTGGACACGCCGGAGCCCCTGATGACCGCGTATATCCGGTCCCCGGCCCGCTCCGCGTCGGCGAGGCGCTTGAGCACGACGACCCCGGTGCCCTCGCCGATCAGGATGCCGTCCGCCCGCCGGTCGAACGGGCGGATCTGCTGGCTGGCCGACAGCGCGCGCAGCCGGCTGAACACGCTCCAGAACGTGATGTCGTGACAGTGGTGCACCCCGCCGGCGAGCATCACATCGCACCGCCCCGACGCCAGCTCGCCGATCGCCTGGTCCACCGCGACGAGCGAAGAGGCACACGCAGCGTCCACTGTGTACGCCGGGCCGTGCAGGTCCATCCGGTTGGCGATCCGCGAGGCGGCCAGATTGGGTACCAGGCCGATCGCCGCGTCGGGCTGGTCTGGGCCGAGCGCACCGGTGAACGCCTCCCGCACCCGGGACAGCTGATCGGCCCCGAGGCCGGGCATCAGCTCACCGAGTGTGCGGACGAGCTGGTGCGCGGTCCGGATTCGCTGGTCGAGGCGCGCGATACCGGGCGTCAGGTACCCGCCCCGGCCGAGGACGACGCCGACCCGGCTGCGGTCGCCCAGGTCTCCGCCGGCATCGGCGACCGCCGCGGCGGCGACTCCGAGCGCGATCAGCTGATCGGGCTCGGTGCCCGGGATCGACGCGGGCATGAGCCCGAACCGGGCCGCATCGACCCCGGCGAACTCGTCGACGAACCCGCCGCGCCGGCAGTACACCTCGCCGGGAAAGCCGTCGTTCCAGCGTGCCGGGGGCAGGTCGCTGATCGCGTCCACGCCCTCGGTCAGGTTGCGCCAGTACGTGGCGAGGTCCGGCGCCCCCGGCAGGAGCACCGACATTCCGACGATCGCCACCGGCTGCAGCACGGTCACCAGCCCGACGCGGTGTACACCACCGAGCGCAGCGCCGGGTCCCCGTAGGCCAGCTCGCGAAGCAGGCTCAGCGCGCCCTCCTCGGGTTCGATCAGCTCGATGCCGCGCCGGGCGTAACTGCGGGCCAGTTCCGGCGAGACCATGCCGCCATGTCTCCGGTCCGGCGCCCACGGTCCCCAGTGGACAGTCAGGGCGCGGCTCCCGGTACGGGCCGCCCAGTCGGCGCCGATCGACTCGAGTGCGTCGTTCGCCGCCGCGTAGTCGGACTGGCCGCGGTTGCCCAGCGCCGCAGCGATGCTCCCGAACAGCACCAGGAATCCGGGCGGTGGCACATCGTCGGGCAGCGCGGACAGCAGGGCCCTCGTACCGTCTACTTTGGTCTCGAATACCCGTCGGAACGAATGCGGTTCCTTGGCGGAGAACAGCTTGTCCTCGATCACGCCGGCCGCGCACACCACACCGTCCAGGCGGCCGTGCTCGGCATAGGCGTCCTTGATGACCCGCTGGATCGCTTCCCGGTCACGGATATCCGCCGAGTGGTAACGGACGCGGCCACGGAGCGCTTCGAGGGTGGCGGCGACCTCTCGCTGGGCGAGAATCCGGTTGGCTTCGCGCTCGATCTCCGACACACGGTGGCCCAGTCGGGCCAGGGCCGAGCGCAGCTGGGCGCGATCGCCCGCCGCCGCCGTCTCCGGGTGTTCCGCGTCGGCAGGCAGGGGCGTCCGCCCGACGAGCTCGATGCGGCAACCGCTCGCGGCAGCCAGGGTTTCGGCGACCCGCGCGGCGATGCCACGTGCCCCGCCGACCAGCAGCACCACGGACTCGCGGCCGAGGCCGAGGGCCGCCGCTTCCGCGGCGCCGTCGTTGGCCGGTCCCGCGCCGGCGCTGCCGAGGAGCCCGAGTGCCGCCGGAGTCATCGCCCATGTCTCGCGGCCGCCGTTCGTGCTGATCACGACCGGCGTCGAGTCGGCGGCCAGCAGTTCGTCGACGAGCCGGGATGCCAGCTCGGCGACGGGCGCGGCGGGATCGACCTCGACGAGTCGCGCCGTCGTGTCCGGGTACTCACGGCCGAGGGTGCGGAAAAGCCCGCGCAGCCCGGCGAAGTCCGGCGAACCGTCCTGGTGCGGTGCGGCCGCGAGGAGCCACCGCGGCCCGGTGGACAGCACGGTCTGGAACAAGGGAACCAGGTCCGGCAGCGCGTCGCCCGGTGCCGGCTTCATCGCGCCGAGGTGGATCAGGCCGTCGGATTCGCCTTCGGCGGTGACCGAGGCGCCGAGCGCCGCCAGTCGCTCGGTGAGCGACGCGACCAGGTCGTCCGGCCCACCGGCGACGGTGAGCGTCCGCCCCGCGAGCAGGCCGGGATCCGCTGCCGTGCCGTCGATCCCGGCCCGTTCCAGGGTGAACCGCCGGGGCGGCGAACTCGTCCACGCCGCCAGGCTCGGCGCTGTCGCCGCCGGTTCGGCCGCGCCCAGGTGGGTACCGAACCAGCCCGCGATGGCGGCGGCGGTGCGGAGCTTCGCGAGATCGTCACCGTCGGTCCCGGCGAGACCGAAACGGCTCAGCAGCTCACCGGCGATCTCGGTGCGTTTGATCGAGTCGACGGACAGGTCCGCCTCCAGGTCGAGCTCGGGTTCGATCATGTCGACCGGATAGCCGGTCCGCGCGCCGATCACCGAACGCACCGTCCCCAGCACGTCCGCGTCCTCGGGTTCCGCCGGTTCCGGCGCGCTCGTGATCACCGGAACGGACGGTTGCCGGACCGGCTCTGCGACCACCCGCGCCACGGGCGGCGCCGGCGCGGCCGGGGCGGTGCCGAGGAAGCTCAAGAGCACATCACGCTGGGCCGCGACGTTTTCCCTGCTGCTGCGCAGGAAGTCGCGGACCAGCTCTTCCCGGCCGTCCGCTGCCTGATAAGCCATGACTGTCTCCGTAACAAGTCGCGCGGGCTTGAGGCCGCCGGCGAGGTAGCCGCCGTCGGCGGTACGGACCGTGCGGCCGTCGATCGTCCAACCGGGTGTCTTCGCGGGCCGCTCGTCAGCCACGTCGCGGGCGTCGCGTCCATGGAACAGCGATCCGGTGCGCAGGCGCACCCCGCCGGTGGCCAGCTGCGCCAGCGCGGCGAGGAAGCCCCGGACGCCGTTGCCGGGCCTGCTCTCGCAGGTGATCGTCGTATGTGGACGGTCGCCGAGCACGGCGTCGACCAGGCGGCTGAGCACGTTGCCCGGCCCGGCTTCGAAGAACAGGCGCGCGCCCGCCTCGTACATGGCCTCCACCTGCGCCACGAACCCGACGGGCGCACCGATCTGCGCGGCCAGCTCGGCACGCACGCTGCCCGCGTCCTGCGGATACTCCGTGGCCGTGCGGTTGGCCCACACCGGGGTCTCGGGCGGCCGGATCCGCTGCGTGGCAAGGACTTGCGCGAACTTCTCGCCGGCTCCCGCGAGCAGCGGACTGTGGAACGCGCAGGCCACCGGGATCTTCTTGGCGGAGAGCTTCTTCTCGCGCAGCTCGCCGAGTATGCGGTCGATCGGCTCGGTCGGCCCGGAGATCACACACTGGCGCGGCGCGTTGTGGTTGGCCAGCACGACCTGGTCACCGAACTCGCGCAGCACCTCGCGGACCTCGTCGGCGGTCGCGGCGACCGCGGCCATCGCGCCCGGGTCGGCCCCGGCCGAGGACAGGATCGAGTCCGCCCTGGCCGCGGACAGCTCCAGCAGGGTCGCGGCGTCGAGCGCGCCCGCCGCGCAGAGCGCCACGAGTTCACCGTAGCTGTGCCCGGCGAACATGTCGGCGCGCACCCCGGCCCTGGTCAGCAGGTGGTGCACCGCGAGTCCGGTGATGCCCAGCGCCGGCTGCGCGAAACGGGTATCGCGCAACCGGGACTGCTGATCCTGCCTGGCCTCGGCTC
The DNA here is from genome assembly GCA_035248845.1 of Amycolatopsis sp. Lineage (GTDB taxonomy): Bacteria > Actinomycetota > Actinomycetes > Mycobacteriales > Pseudonocardiaceae > Amycolatopsis_E. The sequence continues at coordinate 68,941 of DATFHB010000017.1, forward strand.
CGAACGCGGCCGGCGGGAACAACGCGTCGGCCCAATGCCGGCCGAGCTGCAGGAAATGCTGGATCTCGGGAAAGGTGACGAACAGCTCGGCGAGCATGCCCGGCCGCTGGCTGCCCTGGCCCGGGAAGAGCACCGCCAGCTTGCCACGCACGCCGGCTCGGAAGAGCCCCCGCGCCGGGTCGTGCTCCCCCGCGGCCGCCCGGCGCAGGAGGCCGATCAGCTCGTCCACATCGGCGGCGACGATCGCGACACGCACCGGCCCGGCACGCCGCTCCGCCCGCAGTGCCGCGGTCTTGGCCAGATCGCGCAAGCGCCATGAGCCGGCTCCGGCCAGCTCCAGCAGCCACTCGACGTCACGGGTGCCCTGGAAGGTGAACAGCTCGGCCGGCCATTCGTCAAGGCCGTGCCGCGGCGCGGGGCCGCTGTCGTGTGCCCCGAGCACGACGTGGAAGTTCGTGCCGCCGAAACCGAACGCGCTGACCCCGGCGATCCGCTTCGCGGGCGGCGAGACCCACGGCCTGGCCTTGTCCGAGAAGGAGAACGGGCTGCTGCCGGCTTCCCATGCCGGGTTCGGGTCGGACACGTACAGGGTCGGCGGCAGCGTCGCGGTGTGCAGCGCCATCGCGGTCTTGATCAGCCCGGCCAGTCCGGCCGCGCATTTCGTGTGGCCGATCTGGGACTTGACCGAACCGATCACGCATCCGCCCGGGCTCGCCCCGGCATCGCCGAAGACGGTCGTCAGCGTGGCGAGCTCGGTCCGGTCACCGACCACGGTGCCCGTGCCGTGCGCCTCGACCAGCCCGACCTCGGCGGGCGCGACCCGGGCGTTGGCGTAGGCGCGTATGAGGGCGCGGCGCTGACCTTCCGGCCGCGGCGCGGTCAGTCCGAGCGACTTGCCGTCGCTCGCGCTGCCGACGCCCTTGATCACGGCGTACACCCGGTCACCGGCACGCTCGGCGTCGGCGAGCCGCTTGAGGACTACACACGCGACGCCCTCCCCCAGCGCGATGCCGTCGCCTGATCGGTCGAACGTCGCGCAGCGCCCGGTCGGCGACAGCGCCTGTACCGAGGAGAACATCAGGTAGTCGTTAATGCCGTTGTGCAGATCCGCGCCGCCGGCGAGGACCACGTCACTGGTTCCGGCAACGAGTTCCTTGCACGCCGCGTCGACCGCGGCGAGTGAGGACGCGCAGGCGGCGTCCACCGTGTAGTTCGCACCGCCGAAATCCAGCCGGTTCGCGATCCGGCCGGCGATCACGTTGGCCAGCGTGCCGGGGAAGGTGTCCTCGGTCAGCCGCGGCAACTGCTCGTCGAGCTCGTCGGGAACCTTGTCTACATAGGACGGAAGCAGCGTGCGCAGGACTGTCGCATTGGACAGGTCGCTGCCGGCCTCGGCGCCGAACACAACGCTGGTGCGGTCGCGGTCGAAGCCCCCGTCGGCGTATCCGGCGTCGGCCAGGGCGCCTTCCGCGACGGCCAGCGCCAGCAGCTGCACGGGTTCGATCGAGGCCAGCGAGGACGGCGGAATGCCGTACCGAAGCGGGTCGAACGGGATCTGCGGCAGGAAACCGCCCCATTTGGACGGTGTCCGGCCCTCGCCCTGTCCGAAGTAGACACCGGAATCCCAGCGGTCGGCGGGCACCTCCGTGACCGCGTCGACACCGTGCACGACGTTCGCCCAGAACCGGGCGAGGTCGGGCGCTCCGGGGAATGCGCACGCCATGCCGACGATCGCGATGTCGAGAGGTGGCGGTGCCTCGGGTTCGGTGACGGGGACGACGCCGTACCGTTCGCGCAGGTCACGCGCGCGTTGGAGGGCGAATTCCGCGGCGTCCACCGTCACCGCGCGGTGCAGGTCGCCGATCGTAGTGACCTCGGCACGCAGGACCGCGACCTGGCCCGCCATGAACAGGCCCTCGGCAAGCTGCTCCGGCTCCGCCACGGAGACCAGCTCGGCGCCCTGCCTGCGCACGCCCTTGCTGGCAACGCGCAACCGGCCGACGTTGACTTCCTCCAGCTCCTGCCACACCTGCCGGTCGGCCAGGCCGCGGGCGCGGAGGTCCTCGCGCAGCGCCTCGAACCGCGCCGTGAACGGGCTGGCCACACACCGGGTGGCGTGCCCTGGTGCGGTTTCCAGCAACACGGTCGTCTCGGCGGCGAGTACCTGGCGCTGGAACGCCGGCAGCACCGCGCCGTCCGCCACGGCCTCCTTGGTGAACAGGTACGCACTGCCCATCAGCACGCCGACGCCGGCGCCCCGCGCCGCCAAGGGCCCCGCCGCGACCGCGACCATGGCCGCGGACCTTGCGTCGTGGACGCCGCCCGCGAAGAAGACCTGGACGTCGCGCGCAACGCCCGGATGCTCGTCGAGGTAGCCGCTCAAGACCCCGATCTGCGCTTCCCACAAAGGGAAACTCGCGCGGGGCCCGACATGCCCGCCACACTCGGAGCCCTCGAACACGAACCGGCGCGCGCCGGCGTCGAGGAACTGGCACAGCAATCCCGGGGACGGCACATGCAGGAACGCCTGGATGCCGTCGGCTTCCAGCGCCGCGGCCTGCGCGGGGCGGCCACCCGCGATGATCACGTGAGAGGGCCGGAGCTCGCGAATCACGTCCAGTTGCGCCGCGCGCACGTCCTCCGGAGCGAAGCCCAGCACACCCACGCCCCACGGGCGATCCGGGATCGCGCGGCGGGTCTGTTCCAGCAACGTCCGGGTCTGCGCCTCGTTCGCCAGCGCCAGCGCGACGAAAGGCAGCGCCCCGTGCCCGGCCACCGAGGCGGCGAACGCGGCCTGGTCGCTCACCCTCGTCATCGGCCCCTGAGCGACCGGAAGCTCGCTTCCGATCACCTGGCACAGGGACGAATCCGGCCGCAACACCGCGGTGGTCGTACCCACCCGGTCCGCGTCCAACGCTGCCAGCACAGCCTCGCGGATGCCACGAACGGCCTGCCCGACACCGCTGAACCGATCCGCGCACAGGCGCGCGAGAAAGGCGTCCTGACCGACCGGGAGCGCCTCGGCGTCGGGCGCCGCGTGCCGCCGCAGCACCCGACAACCGTCGACGACAACCGTGTCCGAACCGTCCGAGCCGCCGATCGCCGCCGCGATGTCGCCGGGCAGCCCGGTTTCGTCGAGCAGGGCGAGCTGGGTGTCCAGCACGACACCCGCCGCGCCGCCGACGACCGCGGCCGCAGCGGTGTGCGGGCCGATCCCGCCGCAAAGCCACACGGGCAAGTGACCGTCGAAGGCCAGCTGTTGCAGGAGGACGAAGGAACTCGCCTCGCCGACACAGCCCCCTGCCTCGTGCCCGCGTGCGATCAGCCCGTACACGCCGTCGCGAGCCGCCTGGGCGGCCTCGTCGCGGCTGGTCACCTCGACCAGCACCCGGTAGTCACCCGGCAGCTGGGCAGGTCGCCACGGCGAGTTGCAGCCGAGCACCACCGTGTCCACCTGGTCCGGCAGGTCGCCGGGATCGAGCCGGCAGCCCTCGGGCACCCGCACGCCGAACCCTCCCGGCACCCACGAGGCGGCGAGCTGGAGCTCGTACCTGGCCCGGACGTCCCCGGCACCGAGGTCCAGCACGCCGAGCCCGCCGGCACGGCAGACCGCGGCCACCACTCTCGCATTCGGCCGTCCGAGCGGACTCAATCCGATCACGACCTCACGGTCGGCAAACAAGTCGACCAAGGCGGGCCTCCGAGTTCAATCCACGGCCAGGGGTGATTCGCGGAGCGACGCCGACCCGCAACGCCCGACGGTGGTACATCCATTCGGGCTAAGAGGGACGTCAAGTTAGCCCATAGCCCGGTCATCTTCAACCGGTTCCACCGATCGTGGTTCGCCGGGAAATACGCCTGACGGCGACCGGCGGGAAGTCTAAACCTGCCGGAAACAACCCTTGTGGCGCCTCATCCAAGCAGATCCGCTTACCGCACTCACTGTCACGCGCCGTCACCGAAAATGGCGAACCTGTCGTTAACGAGGCCGTAACATCAAGATCGACTTTTTCGGGCGCCCTGGCCTTAGCCCACGGCCTTGCGCCGCCGGCCGAGCCCGAAGCCGACCGCGGAACCCAACGCCAGGATCGCGAGTCCGATGCCGGTGCCGCCCAGCCAGCGGGCCATCGAGTCGTCGCCGCCGGTAGCCGCCGATGTCGTCGCGCGGCCCTCAGCCGCGGCAAGGGTGAGGCTCGGTGCCGGGTGTTCGGGTTCCTCTTGTCCCGCAACGGTCGGCTGGTCCCACTTGACGACGTCGCCGTTGTCATAGGTCTGCACCGTGGGCATGACGAGGGCGTCGGCGTTAGTGGGCAGGCCCTCGACCGAGATCGCGAACTCCTGGAACTCCCCGGGCCCGATCTTCGTGCCGGGCGCGGCGGTCCACACGATCGACTGCACCGCAGTGTCCACAGTGAACTTCCCCATATTGACCGGCTGCGGCAGTTTCGCCGCGTTGACCTCACCCGTCCAGCCAGGTACGGGCCGGAGATCGGCGTCCGCGATCGGCGTCGTCGCGGGGAAGTCGACCTCGACCTTGACCGTACCGGCGGTGTCCTGCTCGTCGGGCACCCGGAAGATGATCTCCGCATCGCCACCCTTCGCCGGTTCGTCCGGGCTGTGCGCGCTGACGTGCGCCGAAGCCACACCCGCCGCCATCACCATCGTGAACGCCGCAATACCGGCGGCGGCCGCACCGCGGGCGGTCAGCCGCGCCAGGGACCGGGTAAACGCCATTTCACTGTCTCCGTTCATTGGTGCACCATGCTGCTGCCGACCAAGTCGTCCGCAACCATCGAACAGTTCCCAGAACATGAGAACTTCACAGGTAACCTTTTCAAGGTCGGGCAATTGGGAAATTGGGCACGGTTAGCGCTGCGCAATCACTATCGCTCACAGCGCACTCCCGACGGTGCGCTTCGCCTGCCCGGCTCATTTCGATCGGCGACGCCGTGTGCACGACGACCCCGGTCTTCGGGAGGGGCCTGGCCACGTCGATGATGCTGGTCGACCAATTCCTCACCCTTGCCGATGACGGCGCCGACCCTGCCGTCGCGGCCGCTGCCCTCCGATCGGATCCTCGCCGCCGCCATTGACCCGGCGATCCAGCCCGCAAGCGCGCCATACCTCGCCATGGACGCGGGCCCCGAAGTTGTCCGCGCACTGGAGCCGGCGTCGGCAACGCGACCGGCCACGACCGCATCCTGCTCGCAGTGACCGTGATTTGACGAGGTCACTGGCAAAGCCGCCTACGAGGGACTGTTCTCTCCCGGTCAACCCTGGAGCCGACTAGGGCGGCACGGAAGGTACGCATCAGGCCGCACCCCCAGCCGCACCGGTCCGCCATGCTTCGGACCAGTCGGCGACGTCTACGCAGTTCCCCGCGCCCGACGCGACGTCGAGCAGCTTCTCGACGGCCTTGGCAGGGACGACGTAGCGACCCTGTCCCCCTCCGCGCCGCAAGCGCAGCGCCGGGAACGCGTCGGCGTGGATGAGGCGGTAGACGTACTCCTGCGACAGGCTGAGCAGCGCCGCGGCTTCGGGAACCGTGTACGTCGGCACCCCGGCCGCGCGCTTGCGCATCGCGTTCTGCAACGCGACGTCGCGAAGCAACTCGCGGCACTGCGCGCGACCAACCCTCGCCTCGTCTGTCGTAGCTTGTTCCTGCATCTGGGTCTCCAAATGTCCGGTGCGAGGCCCGGGCGGGGCGGCATCCCCGCCCGGGTCGCTTTGTCTTTGCCGGTCCACCGTTGCCAACTTGTACAGCTTGGCTAGGCATGTTTGAAGTTACACAGCATGGCTAGCCATGCCAACTTGTTGTCTAGGCTGCCTAGTGCAGTTGAGGAGAAGGCTCTAAACTCGGCGCATGGAACTCGACCCGGACGACCCACGGCCGCCGTATCAGCAGGTGGCCAACGCGCTGCGCGCGGCGATTCTCACTAAGACGTTCCAGCCGGGCGAAAAACTGCCGTCGGGACCGGAGCTCTCGCAGCAGTTCGGGGTCGCACGCATGACCGTCCAGCAGGCAATCCGCCTACTGCGCGATGAGGGCCTGGTGGTACCTCGCCAAGGGAGCGGAGTCTACGTTCGCGAGCGGACGCAACGGCCCGTCGACCTGCGATCGCACCTGGAACGTGCGTTCGAGGAGCCTGAGGTGTCGGTCGATTTTGCCGGCTTCTCGGGGGAGACCTTGCACGGTGCCATCACAGAGCCCCTCGACAAGATCCGCGACGGTCGGCTTCGCCCGGAATCCTTGTCGGTCCGCTTGCTCGTCCCGGACCCGGGCAAGCCGTGGACCCTCCCGGCCCGCGTCGACGACCTGAGCGACAGCCCGGCTTTTCGTGCCCGCGCATCGCGCATCATGCAACGACACACGCTGGCCGTGGTCGACGCCGTCAACGAGCTTGCCGAACTCGGGCTCATCCCGAACGCCCGCGCGCAGGTGCGGATCAACCCTGCGGTACCCCTCTTCAAGCTCTACCTGCTCAACGACGCCGAAGCGTTTTTCGGCTACTACCCCGTGCAGGAGCACAAGCTGAAGCTCGACGGCGAGGAAACGGCGATCTGGGACCTGATGGGCAAGGATGCAACCCTGTTCCACCACTCCGCCGACGGCGACGAAGACAGCGTCGCGTCCCAGTACGTCCGACAGTCCCGCATGTGGTTCGACTCGATCTGGTCGACGGTCGCGCGGGACTTCGAGCAGTGAGCAACGATGCGGTAGCCGCGGTCCTCGCGAGGACGTCTGCGGTCCTCGCGAGGACGTCTGCGGTCCTCCTCGACTTCGACGGCCCGATCTGCTCGGTCTTCAGCGCCTTCAGCCCGGCTGCTGTCGCCGAGGAGCTCCGTGCACGACTGAAACTCGTTGACGCGCCGACAACAAGCGAGCCGTTCGAGATCCTCTCGTACGTCGCGCGCAGTGAACCGTCAGTTGGCCCACGCGCGGAGGCCGAGCTTGCTCTGCTCGAAACGCGGGCAGTGGCTCAGGCCAGGCCGACTCCCGGAGCAGCGGCCCTGCTCCAGCACTTAGACGACTCCGGCCGGCCGGTCGTCGTGGTCAGCAACAACTCTGTTGCCGCCATCTGGAGCTACCTCGACCAACATGACCTTGCCCGCTACGTGGCCGCAGTGTCAGCCAGAATCGAGCCAGACCCAAATCTTCTCAAACCAGACCCGCACCTACTTTTCCGCGCCGCGGAGATCCTGGGCCTAGGTATACGAGGCTGCGCCATGGTGGGCGACTCCAGCACCGATATCGCGGCAGCGCATGCCGCGGGGGCTCCGGTGATCGCCTACGCCAACAAGTCTGGCAAGCGCGAACGCTTCGAACGGCTCCGACCAGACGCAATCATCGACGACATGGCGGAATTGGCCACTGTCGGGCTAAGGCGGACGTCGAAGGTCAGGTGAGCCGCCAACTCTGCCTGCCTCGGGCGGAAATGTGCTGCGTTCGTCGCAAGCTCTCGATCGCGGTCGGACTCGGGACGGTACGGCGCTAGTTTCTGGCACCATGAGTGCGTGGAGAGGCAACGGCGTATGGGTGAGCCAATCAGAAATGTAGATCGTGAGGTCGTCTCACCGGCTATCGAGTATCCCGTTTATGGCCTGCATCCTTGGGACGGGCCACGGTGGCTCGAGTCTGTCGACGGCGCGGCGCGCTGGGCGGTGTGGCTTGGGCATGGTTCGCCCGACGGGCGAGTTGGCGTCGCGGTCGGGACGCTCCCGCGTGCGACATTCGACGCCGAATACCCGCCCGTTGCCGTTGATCGGGTAACCGCCGCTGGGCTCCTCGCTGCGGGCCGATTCATGAATCTGACGAACCCCGGTCCGCCCGGGACGCGTCGCGGGGGTCTCGGTGAAGCGATCCGCCAGCACATCGAGTCGGCCGTGTTCACTCATGACCAATGGGCCCGTGTGCCGTGGCACATCGGTGGGCACTCTACTGGTGCGGCCGTGTGGTGGTTCGCAGGTGCTTGGCTGGCCATCTGCGAGGCTCAGCTTGATGCGCACGTGGTCGCCATTGGAGCGGGGGTCGATCCAGCCGGCCTGAGCCTGCAACATATGTCTTGTTTCGAGTACGGTGTCGACTTTGGGAAGCCTGTTACGTTCGCCGACATTCGCAACCGCGTGGCGACGATGCCCGCGCCAAATGCTGGCGGGTTGCATCCCGATCACGAGGCGCTGACTAATAGGCAGTAGGCCAACAAAAGTGACAAGTTTTCCACTTACGTTCACTCGTTAGCAGGTACCTTCTAACTTGCGGTAGCGCAAGACTCGAATTATCGAAGTGGGGGTTCGACCTGGAGCGGAAACTGGGAAGTGGAATGTTGAAATTTGGAACCCCCATTCGATTTGTGGATCGCGAGTTATTATGAATCGACGGGAGAGTTTCGATGTCTTCATCACGCACTAAATGCCTCAGACGCGCGAGCGCCGTAGTAGCTTTGACTTTCGCGGCAATTGTCGCATTATGCACGTCCACCGCATCGGCGCAAGCTGCCACTGAAACGGCCGCGACGGGCCACTACTGCGTCACCATCCTGCATCGCATTCAGCCCGGCCAGCCGGACGCCGTCGTCCAGAGTCGAACCTGTACAGACTCAGCACAGCAAGCGAAGACACTGGCGCCCGCCAGCACGGTGCCGCTTGTAACGCTATACCAAAACTCCGGCCTGGACGGATACAACGACACGCTCTACGGAGACGCCGGACCTTGTGATCCCGTCGGGTACGGGTTCAGCAACCTGTCGTATGAGAATGACGTAATCGTCGAAGGCATCTCCTCCTATCAAACCTACAGCGGCTGCAATGGGCAGCAAATATTCAGCCAAACCGGCTATGGCTCAAGCTGCGGAATTTTCGGTCCGGCGACAGCAGTCGATGTCCCCTGGGCATGCAATGACCACATCTACTCAATGAAGGTATACGCCTGGTTTGCGTGATTTCCACCGAGACCCCAGCGCGAATCGATTATCGCGCTGGGGCTTGGTTTTAGCCGTCGCGTCCGATCAGAGTCCCACAATGACGGAAGCCGACATAGATCCAGGTCAGACCCATGTACTTCGCGTTACGTAAATCAGACTCTCGCTGCGATCGCGACTGAGCTCCAGGCATTCGCTCGAGCGAGGTCCACGGGAATTGTTCGAGCCAGGTCAGCGATGTGGTGACCAGCCTTCAGCGCGAGTACCGCAGCGTCGTACTCGACGTCGCCGGACGTACCACGAGGATCGACCAGCTGCAAGCCACGCGAACCACGAAGGACGTTGCCGCCCGACGGGTCACCGTGGCACAACGCGAGAGACTCGTCGGCGACGAGATCGTCCAACGTTGTTAAGGCTCTTTCGCGCTCCTCCTGGCTGGCGGTCGCCATGCCTGGAGTAAGGTCGGTCACTCCGCCGTGGAGCAGGCGCCGCCGTAGCCATGCCGAGATCGGCGGGTATGCCCGGACCGATGGCGATGCGGCAACGAGCGGACGGAGCACGCTGGCAAGCTGGTCTAGCGATGACGCGCGCGCGGCGCGGGTGCCGGGCTGGACCTGGTCCATGACGGTCCACGTCCCGACATCGGACTCTATAACCTCGTGGAGCGTCGGACCGATGTCCAGCTCGGCGAGTTGCTTGGCCGCGGACGCTTGGAGGGCACCGGCCGGATCAGGCGTGGACTTCAAGACCAGCAGGCGACCGCCGGCTGCGCGCACGGACACGACGAACCCGTATCGAGCATCCATGACCTTCAAGGGGTGGGCACCGTATCGGCGACATAACTCGTCGAGTCCAGCGCTGACGGATGTTGCCCAGGCGGGTCCGCGGTCCGGCCAGCGCTTGCAGACGGCGCGCACGATTGCGGCAGGAACCGTCTGCTGCTCCCAGTCGCGCGCGGTGTTGTAACCGGTGGGCACGCCGTCAGCTCTCGGGATTCGGTCGCGCTGTCGGACGGGTAAGTCGCCCGCCGAGGATCGCTGCCGCGCGGCGATCGGACTCGTTCTGCCAGGCGGCGTATACGCGCAGGGTCGTTGCGCCTCCACCGCCGTGACCTAGCCGGCCGGCCACGGTGCGAAGGTCCACGCCCGCGGTGAGTAGCTCCGTCGCGGCGTAATGCCGCAACGCGTGAAGGTGGCTGTCGATGCCGACCGACTTGCACATCTTGCTGTACCGGTGGGTGACGGCGTCGGGGTCGGCGAGGCGATCGGCGGTGGGCGCGTACGAGAACAACAGGGCATTGGGTGCAGGATCGGCATCGAGGTCGCGCATCGTGGCCTCGTAGTGCTCACGGTGTTCTGCGAGCAGCTCCGTTGTGGTCGGATCCAGCGAGATCAGCCGCATCTGGTGGGTCTTGGTGTCCTTCTCGACGAGCGCACCGTCAACGCGCGACACCGCGCGCCTAACGGCTAGCTTCCCTGCGACGGCGGCTTGCGGGCAGGCGGCGGGCCTCGCGGCGGAGCAGAGGGCGGCATCGGGGCACCCGTGCAGGCGTTCGATGGCCAGGTCTGTCCAGCGCAGGGCGAGAGCTTCGCCGCGCCGGACACCACTCACGAACACGAGCCAGACTAACGTGCCCCACATCGGGTCTTCGTCCCAGGCGGCGTCGACGAGCTTCGCGGCGTCTTCGGTTGAGGGCGGCTTCGGCTGCGGCGGTGTCTGCGAGGGCTTCTTGGCCACGTCGCACGGGTTCGACTGCAACCAGCCCCACCGCACGGTCGCGGCAAAGATCGCGCTCAGCGCATAGTGGATCTTCAGGATAGTGCCGGGTGGCAACGGGTCACACTCGTGCGGCTTGCACTCGATCACCTTGCAGACGGCCTTGGCGCAGTCGTGCTCCGGGTAGCCGCCAGCCGGACGCCGACCTGGTGGGCGCTTGTGCCGAACAACGCGACATTCGTGCTCCTCCGTCGTCCTGTGCTCGATGAAAGGCCGGCCGTCACACCGCCGTCGACACCGACGCAGCTGGGCATAGAACGTTTCGAGCGCGCGTGCGTCGATCTTGGATACAGGCTCACGACCCAGGGCGGGTCCGATGAACTGCTTGTCGAACAGCTTGTAGTTGCGCCGCGTCGCAGGCTCCATCTCGTGCGTTTCCATGAACGCGTCGATTGCCGCGCGGAGGGTTCCCTTCGTCCGAGCATGATCGCGCTCGTCGACCTCGGTCTGAAGCCGCCGCAAGATCTTGTCGACCTGGCGCTCATCCGTGGTCGACTCGCTCAAGTACAGGCGCCTACCGGTCAACGGGTCGATTCCGGCATAGACGTTGATCTGGAACGAGTTCCCCCGCTTGCGCACCGAGCCCTTCGGACGCTTCTTGACAGCGCGACCAGCCACGATCACATCGTACTCGCAGTCACCGTGATTGACACGACTGCTCATCGGACCAACCAGTAGGAACTGTTTTTCCTGGTCAAACCTGGAGCCGACTAGGGGACTCGAACCCCTGACCTGCTGTTTACAAGACAGCTGCTCTACCAACTGAGCTAAGTCGGCCTGCGGGGACAGCATAGTGGGCCGCCCGGGTGGGGCTCGCGAGCGCTGCCGTGATCGCGCGATTCGTGGATGATCGGCGAAGTGGCGCACGCCACCGTTTGTTGCTTGCAACACGACGCGGGCGCGTGGCGATGGTCACCGGGGAACCCAGTGAGGAGGTGGAGGTCCGATGAAAAGCACCCAGCGCGCGCGGGGCCCGGTGACCCGGCGGCGCGGCTGGCACATCCTGGAAGCGCCCCAGGACCCGAACGTCGAGCGAGAGAACCGGCGCAGGCGCTCGACCGAGCCGCGGCGGCGCGCGTGGCACATTCTCGAGGCGCCTACCGGGGAACTGCCCGCCCCGGACTCCGGCGCCGAGCACGGACCGGCCCTGCCGGACGACGCGACCGTCAACTTCGTCCTCGACCTGGTGCTGCGTGTCGGCGAGGTGCAGATGGCCAGCGGCGCGGGCGCGTCCGACGTGACCGCGACGATCCTGTCGCTGACGTCGGCGCTGGGCCTGCCGCACTGTGAGGTCGACGTGATCTTCACGTCGATCACCGTGACCTGCCACCGCGGCACCGGCATGGCCCCGGTGAGCGCGCTGCGCGTCGTGCGTTCCCGCAGCCTCGACTACACGCGGCTGTCCCAGACCGAGATGCTCGTGCAGCAGATCATCCGCGGCAACCTCGCTGCCGAGGAGGCGTACAGCGCGCTCCACCGGATCACCACCGCCCCACACCCGTACCCCCGGTGGGTCGCGACCTTGTCGTGGGGTGGCATGGCGTTCTTCATCACCCTGCTCCTGGGCGGCGGCTTCGACGTCGCGTTCGGCGCGCTGGTCATCTCGTCGCTGATCGACCGGCTCGGCCGCCAGCTCAACAAGTATGCCCTGCCCTTCTTCTTCCAGCAGGTCGTCGGCGGGCTCGTCGCCACGGGTCTGGCGACACTCGTCGTCGAGACGGGCCTGGTGCCCAGCCGCTTCTCCACGCTGGTCGCGGCCGCCGCGATCACCGTGCTGCTGTCCGGGCTCTCCACGGTCTCGGCGGTGCAGGACGCGATCACCGGCTACAACGTCACCGCGGCCGGCCGCACGATGGAGACGGCGCTGATGAGTGCCGGGCTGATCACCGGGGTGGCGCTCGCGCTGAACATCGCCAAGGCCGTCGGGTTCGTGCAGGTCGAACCAGAGGTGCCGACGCAGAGCGCGCTCCAGGTGCCGGTCATGATCGTCGCCGGCGCGGGCACGGCCGCGTGCTTCGCGCTCGGCAGTTACTCGACGCTGCGCACGCTGCTGGTCGCTAGTGTGGCCGGCGCGATCGGAGCCGGAGTCTACGGCGCGCTGGTCCTCGCCGAGTTCGACCCGATCACCGCCTCCGCGGTCGCCGCGACGCTGGTCGGCTTCTGCGGCGGCGTCCTGTCGCGCCGGCTGAAGGTGACACCGCTGGTCGCGGCCGTCTCCGGCATCACGCCGCTGCTGCCCGGCCTGTCGACGTACCGCGGCCTGTACGAACTGGCCACCCAGGGCAGCGGCAACGTCTCGACGCTGATGAAGGCGGTCGCGATCGGGCTGGCGCTGGCCGCGGGCGTCGTGCTCGGCGAGTATCTCGCCCAGCCGGTTCGCACCGGACTGGGCAGACTGGAACGGAGGCTGGCCGGCCCGCGGATGGCGGGTCCGCTGCGACCGTCGGAGAGCCGGCTGGAGTAGTCACCGGGACGTGATCTTGCTCCCGGTGGCGGGATACTGTTCGGGATGCCGCGCCGTCGACGAGGGAGCAGCCAACGTGAGTGAACCAGGAGTCGGCAACGCCTCCGCGGACTTCGTCGTTGTCGCCAACCGCCTGCCCGTCGACCTCGAGCGGTCCACGGACGGCACGCAGCGCTGGACGGCGAGCCCCGGCGGCCTCGTGTCCGCGCTGGAGCCGTTCCTGCGTTCCCGCAAGGGGGCGTGGGTCGGCTGGCCCGGTGTGCCCGGCGTCGAGGTCGACGCGTTCACCGACGACGGCTTGGTGCTGTACCCGGTCACGCTGACCGCGGAGGACGTGCGCGACTACTACGAGGGCTTCTCCAACGCCACCCTGTGGCCGCTCTATCACGACGTGGTGCAGCCGCCGGTGTTCGATCGGGCCTGGTGGGAGAGCTACGTCAAGGTCAACCGCCGGTTCGCCGAAGCCAGCGCGAAGGTGGCAGCCGACGGCGCGACCGTGTGGGTGCAGGACTACCAGCTGCAGCTCGTCCCGAGCATGCTCCGCGAGCTGCGGCCGGACCTGCGCATCGGCTTCTTCCTGCACATCCCGTTCCCGCCGGTCGAGCTGTTCATGCAGCTGCCGTGGCGGGCCGAGATCGTGCGTGGGCTGATCGGCGCCGACCTGGTCGGCTTCCACCGGCCGGGCGGCGCGCAGAACTTCCTGTGGCTGGCCCGCACCCTCGTCGGGCTGGAGCCGAGCCGCGGCGCGGTCGGGGTCCGGTCCCGGCCGGGCCTGATGCAGGTCGGCAACCGCACGGTACGGGTCGGCGCGTTCCCGATCTCGATCGACGCGGCCGGGCTGGACACGCTCGCCCGCACGAAACAGGTCACCGAGCGGGAGGCCGAGCTGCGGCACGACCTCGGCAACCCGCGGACGGTGCTGCTCGGCGTCGACCGGCTCGACTACACCAAGGGCATCGACCTACGCCTGCAGGCGTTGCACGAGCTGCTGCAAGAGGGCCGGGTCAAGCCCGAGGACGTCACCTTCGTGCAGCTCGCCACGCCCAGCCGGGAACGCGTCGAGCACTACCAGCGGATGCGCAGCGACATCGAGCAGATGGTCGGCCGCATCAACGGCGAGTTCGCCCGCGTCGGGCACCCCGTCGTGCACTACCTGCACCAGTCGGTGAGCCGCATCGAGCTGGCGGCGTTCTACTCCGCGGCGGACGTCATGGTGGTCACGCCGCTGCGCGATGGGATGAATCTCGTCTGCAAGGAGTACGTCGCGTGCCGGCACGATCTGGGCGGGGCGCTGGTGCTGTCCGAGTTCGCCGGCGCGGCGTCCGAGCTGACCAGCGCATTCCTCGTCAATCCGCACGACCTTGACGGGGTTAAGAACGCGTTGGAGTCGGCCATTACCCTCGACCCTGCCGAGGGCAGGCGACGGATGCGCGCGCTGCGCCGCCAGGTCCTCACGCACGATGTAGATCGGTGGGCGCGTTCGTTCCTCGAGGCTCTCGGGTCCGAACCGACCGCCTGACCCCGACACTGATGCTGCGAACTCCTTAAGGAGGAGTGGTGACCGCCGAGTCCCTCCCCGCCGAGCTGCGGCGCGCGATCGTTCAGATCGCCCGCACGCCGCGACTGCTGGTCGCGTGCGACTACGACGGGACGCTCGCGCCGATCGTGACCAACCCGGACGACGCGCGGCCGCTGCCCGAGTCCGTGGGCGCGTTGCGTTCGCTGGCCGGACTGCACGAGACGACCACCGCGGTGATTTCCGGGCGCGCGTTGCGGGATCTCGCGACCCTGTCGCGGCTGCCGTCGGAGGTGCATCTCGTCGGCAGTCACGGTTCGGAGTTCGACATCGGTTTCGTGCACGAGCTGGACGGCCGCGCCCGTGAGCTGCACCGGAAGCTGGAGCGCGAACTCGAGCGGCTCACCGGCGACGTGCCGGGCGTGCAGCTCGAGGTCAAGCCGGCCAGCATCGCGGTGCACGTCCGCCGCGCCGAGCGCGACGATGCCCGCCGCGTTCTCGATTTGGTCCACAATGGACCTTGCCAGTGGGACGGTGTGTCCACCACGGACGGCAAGGAAGTCATCGAGCTCGCGGTGGTCCAGACGGACAAGGGTCGCGCGCTGGACACGTTGCGGCACCAGGTCGGCGCCACGGCGGCGATCTTCCTCGGCGACGACGTGACCGACGAGAAGGCGTTCGCCCGGCTGTCCGGTCCGGACGTCGGGGTGAAGGTCGGCGACGCGGAAACCCTTGCGGGGTACCGGGTCGACGGCACCGAGGATGTCGCGACGGTGCTCGCGTTCGTGCTCGAGGAGCGCCGCAACTGGCTCTACGGCGAGCAGGCGCCGCCGATCGAGCGGCTGTCCATGCTGGCCAACGAGCGCTCGGTCGCGCTGCTCACGCCCGACGCGCGGCTGACCTGGCTGTGCCACCCCGGGCCCGACGCGCCCGCGGTGTTCGGCGACCTGCTCGGCGGTACGGGCGCCGGCCACTTCTCGATCAAACCGCACCGCAACGGCCTGCCGCTGGGCCAGCGGTACCTGCCGAACACGATGACGGTCGAGACGCGCTGGTCGCGGCTGCTGGTCACCGACTACCTCGAGCCGGGCGGGCCCGCGCACCGCACGGATCTGGTGCGGGTGATCTCGGGCTCGGCGCACGCGTCGATCGTGTTCGCGCCGCGTCCCGAGTTCGGTGGCGTGCCGGTAAATATCGTGCGTGAGGCCGACGGGCTGCGGGTGGTGGGCACCTCGGAGCCGATCGTGCTGCGCGCACCCGGCGTCGAATGGGAGATCACCGGCGACGGCCTGCACGAAACCGCCACCGCAGTGGTGCAGCCCACCGAAGGCAACCCGGTTGTGCTCGAACTCCGTTGTGGTACAACGAATCTCGGCCCCGTCGAATCGTCCGAAGTGGACCGTCGAACGAAGGCGGGCGGGTACTGGAGCACGTGGGCGGCGGCGCTGAAGCTTCCCGACGTGGAGAGCGAACTGGTCGCACGCTCCGCGCTGACGCTGCGCGGGCTGTGCCACACCGACACCGGGGGCGTGCTCGCGGCGGCGACGTCGTCGCTGCCCGAGGAAATCGGCGGCGTCCGCAACTGGGACTACCGCTACTGCTGGATCCGCGACGCGTCGATGACGGTGCGAGAGTTGGTCGAGCTCGGCTCGCTCACCGAAGCCGACGGATTCCTCGAATGGCTGCACAACGTGTTGGCGACGCTGGCGGGCCCGGAACGGCTGCACCCGCTGTACACGCTGGCGGGCACGACGCTGGGCGCCGAAGCGGTGATCGACACGCTGCCCGGATACGCGGGTTCGCGCCCGGTGCGGGTCGGCAACCTCGCGAACCACCAGGTCCAGCTGGACGTGTTCGGCCCGGTGGTGGAGCTGGTGTGCGCGCTGGCGCAGGCGCGGGGCGAGCTGCGTGACCAGGACTGGCAGCTGGTGCGCGCGATGGCGGAAGCCGTGACGCGGCGCTGGTTCGAGGCCGACCACGGCATCTGGGAGGAGCGGCACGTGCCGCGGCACCGCGTGTACTCGCGGGTGATGTGCTGGGTGACGATCGACCGCGCGATCAAGCTCGGCGAGATCTACGAGCGCGAGATCCCGGCCGGCTGGCACGAGCTGCGGGACACGATCGCGGCCGACGTCGTGGAGCACGGCTGGAACGAGGACGTGCAGGCGTTCACGACGGCCTACGACGGCACCGATCTCGATGCGGCGTCGCTGTTCGTGGGGTTGTCGGGCCTGATCGACCCGTCCGACGAGCGTTTCCAGAGCACGGTGACGGCGATCGAGGCCGAACTGCGCAGCGGTTCGACGGTGTACCGGTACCGCCGCGACGACGGGTTGCCCGGCGGCGAGGGCGGGTTCCACCTGTGCGCGGCATGGCTGATCGAGGCGTACCTGCTCACCGGTCGCCGCACGGAGGCCGAAGAGCTGTTCGAGCAGATGGTCGACGCGGCAGGCCCGACGGGTCTGCTCCCGGAGCAGTACGACCCGATCGCCGAGCGCTCCCTGGGCAACCACCCCCAGGCGTACTCCCACATCGGCCTGATCCGCTGCGCCAAACTCCTAGCCGGCCACTAACCCGCGAGTTCAGGTTTCCGTGCCCGCGAGTTGAGGGTTCCGTGCCCGCGAGTTCGGCGTTCCGTGCGACGGCGCCTCAACGGCCGGTGAGGAATGCCCAACTCGCCCGCGCGGAAACCCCAACTCGCGCGCTGGGAAACCTCAACTCGCGCAAGGGGGCAGGGCAAGCGCGCCCCCGGGGCAGGGTGGGCGGGGCTTAGGCAGGGTGGGGCGGGGCTTAGGCGTGGTGGGCGGCGTTCAGGGCGTCGGCGACGTTCGACGCTTCCACTACTCGGAGGCCGTCCGGGAGTTTGCCGGGGTCCGGCGGGACGATGGCGTGCGTGAAGCCCAGCCGCGCGGCTTCCGCGAGGCGCCGGGCCACCCCGGTGACCCGCCGGATCTCCCCCGCCAGTCCGACCTCGCCGAGCGCGACGAGACTCGGCGACAACGCCTCGTCGCGCATCGACGACGAGATCGCCAGCACGACGGACAGATCCACCGCCGGTTCGGTGACCTTCATCCCGCCGACCGTCGCCGCGTAGACGTCGTGGTCCCCGAAGCGCACCCCGCTGCGCTTCTCCAGCACCGCCAGCACCATGCCCACCCGCGCCGCGTCGAGGCCGCTCACGGCACGACGGGGCTGCGACAGGCTGCTCTTCGCCACCAGCGCCTGCACCTCGCACAGCAGCGGCCGCTTGCCCTCCACGGCCACCGTGATCGCCGTGCCCGGAACGGCTTCGGCGTGCCGGTTCGAGAACAGCCCGGACGGGTCGGGCACGCCGACGATGCCGTCGTCGCGCAGTTCGAAACAGCCGATCTCGTCCGCCGGGCCGAACCGGTTCTTCACGCCACGCACCAGCCGCAGCGTGGAATGCCGATCGCCCTCGAAGTGCAGCACCACGTCCACCAGGTGCTCCAGCACCCGGGGCCCGGCGACCGACCCGTCCTTGGTGACGTGGCCGACCAGCACGATCGGCAGCCCGCGCTCCTTGGCCAGCGCGACCAGCCCGGCCGCGACGGCCCGCACCTGGGTGACGCCGCCGGGAGCCCCCTCGGCCTGCGGCGAGGCCATGGTCTGCACCGAGTCCACGATCAGCACGCCCGGCGCGACCGCGTCCACGTGCCCCAGGATGGCGGACAGGTCGCTTTCCGCCGCGAGGAACATCCGCTCGTGCAGGTTGCCCGTTCGCTCGGCGCGCAACCGCACCTGGCCGGCCGACTCCTCGCCCGTCACGTACAGCGCGGGCGCCGACGACGTGGCCGCCCACTGGTAGGCGACCTCGAGCAGCAGCGTGGACTTGCCGACGCCGGGCTCACCGGCCAGCAGCACGACAGCACCGGGCACGAGCCCGCCGCCGAGCACCCGGTCCAGCTCGTCGACCCCGGTGGCACGCGCCCTGGCGGCCTCCAGATCGACGTGCGCGATCGGCCTGGCGGGTGCGCTGGGCGCCCCGGCGGCCACCCGCGCGAGAAGAGGACGCGCGTCGCCGCGCTCCTCGATGGTGCCCCACGCCTGACATTCGGGACAGCGGCCGACCCATTTGGCCGCTTCATACCCGCATTCGGCGCACCGGTAGCTGATGCCCTTCTTGACCACGGTCCGAGACGCTATCGCCCCGCACCGACAATCTCAGTGACCGGCGCCGCTCTGGACCCCGCCGCAGCCGAGTTCCTTGGTGGGCGCGTTCACCGGGAGCTGCACGGTCAGCGGGCCGGCGTCGCGGAAGGTGAAGGTGACCGGCGTGAGCATGCCCGGCCAGATGACCGACTTGATGCCCTGCAGCTCGACGGTCGCGTGGCCGACGGTCGCGGGCGTCCCGGTGGTCCCGCTGGGCGAGGCCGACGGGCTGGCGGAGGTCGACGACGCTGCCGTGGTCGACTCGGTCTGGTTGACCGGACCGATGACGAGCGTGCTGGCCGCGACGATCGTCTTCTGGCCGCCGATGGTCGCGGACGCGGCGTAGGGCGAGCTGACCGAGACGAGCGCCTCGTCGGCAGCGCCGTCGTTGGCGATGGTCAGCGAAAGCGGGGCGTTGCTGCCCACCGCGTAGGCCTGCTCGCACGTGTTGCGGTTGACCAAACCCGCGTTGCGCACCGAGATCTTGCCCGCGGACGCGAGTGCACCGTTGACGCCGGGCAGCATGGTGTCGGTCTGGGTGATCTGCCCGGCACCGCACCCGGCGAGGACCAGCGCGGCCCCGAGGCCGAGCACGCTCGTTCCGAGCACACGACGATTCTGCAGCCTCACGGTCTTCAGTCCCTCCTTCGCCTGCGGGACACCCGCACCCGGTCGGTTCGCATGAGCGGACTCCGCATTCTGGCTCACGCGCACCTCCTGGGCGCCCGCGTTACAACTGCGCACACTAGCTGGGGCGTCCCGAGCCGGCGGAACCGGTGCCACCTGCGCCCGGACCACCATCCACAGTGGATTCGTGATCATCCGGTAAACCACCTGCATGAGCACGCCCCAGGTAGATTTGTCAACCCCCTGGACGACCCGCCTCAGGGCCCTGACCTGCGAGGACGATCTCGGCCCGCTAGGTGGGCCTGCTCGCCGCGTGGTAAGCTGGAGCCAGCGAAAGGGGCAGAGGACACATGGTTTTCAAGGTCGGAGAGACCGTCGTCTACCCGCACCACGGTGCCGCACTCATCGAAGCCATCGAGACCCGTGTGATCAAGGGCGAGGAGAGGCAATACCTCGTCCTCAAGGTCGCGCAGGGGGATCTGACGGTTCGTGTGCCCGCAGACAACGCCGAGATCGTCGGTGTGCGGGACGTCGTCGGGCAGGATGGTCTGAACCGCGTTTTCGACGTGCTGCGTGCTCCCCACACCGAAGAGCCTACGAACTGGTCTCGTCGGTACAAGGCCAACCTCGAGAAGCTCGCCTCGGGCGATGTGAACAAGGTGGCCGAAGTGGTGCGCGATCTCTGGCGGCGCGAGAAGGACCGTGGCCTTTCCGCTGGTGAGAAGCGGATGCTGGCAAAGGCGCGGCAGATACTGGTGAGCGAACTGGCGCTCGCGGAGGGCACCGACGAGGGCAAGGCGGAGACGCTCCTCGACGAGGTGCTGGAAACCGCGTCGGTCTAGTCCGAGTTGCGAATCACGCTCCCAGCGGGCCTGTGAGAGCCGGGCCATGAAAGTCGCGGCGCTGCTCCTTGCCGATGCCGAGGAGCCGGACGTCCTGGTCCGGGTTCACGGGGTTCCGTTGCTCGGGCATGCGCTTCGCGGCCTGCTCGACACGCGTTGCGTGAATCGTGTCGTCGTGGCGGTGCCGCCGCACAGACTCGACGCTTGTGCAGCAGTTGTCCGGGCGGTGCCTGGCGCTGAAGATCAGTGCCAGGTGCTGCCCGGTGGCGCTGACCGGGCCGTGTCGGTGCGGCTCGCCTTAACGGCGCTCGACGGCGAAAGTTACGACGTGTACTTGGTGCACGACGCTGCGCGGGCATTCGCGCCGCCGACCACGATCCGCGCCGTGGCTGAGGCCGTTTTCGAAGGGGCAGAGGCCGTAGCCCCAGTACTACCCGTCACGGACACCATCAAACTGGTCGATGCGGCCGATGTGATCGTTGCCACGAAAGACCGCGGTCAGCTGCGCGCGATCCAGTCGCCTTACGGCTGCACCGAATCCGTGCTGCGCGCACTCTGCGCGCGCGGCGCCGATCCGCTCGACGTGCCCGGTACTGTGCGCACCGTCGCCGGACATCCCCATGCGATCCGGCTCGCGACGCCGTTCGACCTGGCCGTCGCGGAGGCTCTGCTACTTCAGGAGACACCGTGAGGATCGGCACCGGCGTCGACGTGCATCCCGTCGAGCAGGGCCGCGAATGCTGGATCGCCGGGCTGCTGTGGGAGGGCGTCGACGGGTGCGCCGGGCATTCCGACGGCGACGTGGTCGCACACGCGTTGTGCGACGCGATGCTGGCCGCGGCGGGTCTGGGCGACCTGGGCGCGGTGTTCGGCACCGGCGATCCGCGCTGGGCGGGGGCGCACGGCGCGGAACTCCTCGGCGAGGTGCGGCGCCGGGTCGAAGCGGCCGGCTGGCGGCTGGGCAACGCGTCGGTGCAGGTCATCGGCAACGCGCCGCGCGTGGGCAAGCGTCGCGAGGAGGCGCAGGATGTGCTGAGCAAGGCCGCCGGCGGTCCGGTGAGCGTCGCCGGCACCACCACCGACGGCCTCGGCCTGACCGGCCGCGGTGAGGGTGTCGCCGCCATCGCCAACGCGCTGCTGCTCGCGGCGGAGTAGGTCACAAAGCGCGCAACCCCGGCACACTCCTCGTTAGCCTGGAACACGTGACGATCCGGGCGGTGATGTTCGACTTCTCCGGGACGCTGTTCCGGCTCGAACACGACGAAAGCTGGCTGGCCGACCTCACCGACGGGGGCGGCGATCGACTGGAAATCGAAGCACAGGCCGAGATCATGCGGCGGATGACGGCCCCCACCGGCAAGGTGGTGACGTTGTCCGAGGAGTACCAGCACGCGTGGGACAACCGCGACCTCGACCCGGCGCTGCACCGCAAGATCTACGTTGAAGTTCTGCGGAAATCGGGGTTACCGAAAGCCGAACAGGCCCAGGCGCTCTACGACCGGCTGGTCGACCCGGCGGAGTGGACGCCCTACCCCGACACCGAGGCCGCGCTGAAGGGCGCCGCGGGCCGCGGACTGAAGGTCGGCGTGCTGAGCAACATCGCCTTCGACATCCGCCCCGCGTTCACCGCCCGCGGGTTCGACGCCTACATCGACGAGTTCGTGCTGTCGTTCGAGGAAGGCGCGATCAAACCCGACCCGCGGATCTTCCAGGTGCTGCTCGACCGCCTCGGCGCGCGGCCCGAGGAGACGCTGATGGTCGGCGACAGCGAAGAGGCCGACGGCGGGGCGCGGGCGCTGGGGTGCGCGTTCGCCTTGGTCGACTTTTCGCTGCCCACGGCCGAGCGGACGGATGGCCTGCTCACCGCCCTGCGCACGCACGGTGTTCGGTAAGCCCGTACCATTTCCGGGTGGCCTTACACCTCTACGACACCGCGACCAGGAGCGTGCGGGAGTTTCATCCCGCCCGTAGTGGGACGGCGTCCGTGTATGTGTGTGGGGCCACCGTGCAGGGCATCCCGCACATCGGGCACGTCCGGGGCGCGCTGAACTACGACGTGCTGCGCCGCTGGCTGGTCCACAATGGACTCGACGTGGTGTTCGTGCGCAACGTGACCGACATCGACGACAAGATCCTCACCAAGGCCGCCGATGCCGGGCGTGCGTGGTGGGAATGGGCTTTCACACACGAGCGCGCCTTCGAGGACGCCTACACCACGCTCGGCTGCCTGCCGCCGTCGATCGCGCCGCGCGCCACCGGACACGTCACGCAGATGGTCGAGCTGATGCGGCGGCTGATCGACTCCGGGCACGCCTACGCCGCGAACGGCGACGTCTACTTCGCGGTCGGCTCGTTCGACGACTACGGCGCCCTGTCGCGGCAGAAGCTCGACGAGGTGCAGCAGGGCGAGTCGCTGGGCGAGGGCAAACGCGACCCGCGGGACTTCACGCTCTGGAAGAGCGCGAAGCCGGGCGAGCCGTCGTGGCCGACGCCGTGGGGCCCTGGCCGTCCCGGCTGGCACCTGGAGTGCTCGGCGATGGCCACCACGTACCTCGGCGCCGAGTTCGACATCCACGGCGGCGGCGTCGACCTGGTGTTCCCGCATCATGAGAACGAGCGCGCCCAGTCCAACGCCGCCGGTGACCCGTTCGCGCGGCTCTGGCTGCACAACGCGTGGGTGACGCTGTCCGGCGAGAAGATGTCGAAGTCGCTGGGCAATGTCGTGTCCATCGACGCGATGCTGCACGACTACCGCGCGGTGGAGCTGCGCTACTACCTGATCCAGCCGCACTACCGGTCCACAATCGAGTATTCCGACGGTGCGCTGTCCGAGGCCGCGCAGGGCTATCGCCGCATCGAGCAGTTCGTGCACCGCGTGTCGAGCCGGCTCGGCGAGGTCAACCCCGGCGAACTGGCACCGGATTTCGCGGTCGCGCTCGACGACGACCTGGCCACGCCTGCCGCCGTCGCGGTGGTGCACAACGTGGTCCGCGAAGGCAACGCCGCGCTGGACGCGGGCAACGACGGCGCGGCCCGCACCGCGGCGTCCTCGGTGCGCGCGATGATGGGTGTGCTGGGCCTGGATCCGCTGGCGCCGCAGTGGGCGGACGGTGCGAGCACCGAGACACCCGCCCGTGCGGCGCTCGCCGATCTCGTCGACGGCATGCTCGCCGAGCGACAGGAGGCGCGCGCGGGTCGCGACTTCGCGCGCGCTGACGCGGTGCGGGATCGCTTGCTGCAGGCCGGAATCTCGGTCGAAGACACCCCGGATGGTCCACTGTGGACCGTTAAGGACGCTTAGTCACGATGGCTGGAAACTCCAAACGCCGGGGCGCGATTCGCAATCCCGGCACGAAAAAAGGTGCTGTGAAGGGCTCCGGCGGCCAGGTCCGCAAGGGCCTGGAAGGCAAGGGCCCGACGCCGCGAGCGGAGGTGCGACCGGGTCATCCGGCGCAGCGGCGCGCGGCCGCCGCGGCGAAGGCCGCCGACCGGCGCGCCAAGAAGCCCGACGCGCCGGAGATCATCGCCGGCCGCAACCCGGTCGTCGAGGCGCTGCGCGCGGACGTGCCGGGCACCACGCTGTACGTCGCGCTGAACATCGACGCCGACGACCGCGTGAACGAAGCCGTGCAGCTGGCCGCGGACCGTGGCATCTCGATCCTCGAGATCCCGCGCGAGGAGCTGGACCGCAAGACCAACCGCGCGATGCACCAGGGCCTCGGGCTGCAGGTGCCGCCGTTCGAGTACGCCCACCCCGACGATCTGCTGCAGGCGGCGCTCGACTCGGGTGAGCCGCCACTGCTGGTCGCGCTGGACGGTGTCACGGATCCCCGGAACCTGGGCGCCGTGGTGCGCTCCGCGGCGGCGTTCGGCGCGCACGGCGTGCTGCTGCCGGGCCGGCGCAGCGCGGGCATGACCGCGGTCGCGTGGCGCACCAGTGCGGGCACGGCGGCGCGGATGCCGATCGCCATAGCCACGAACCTGACCCGCCAGCTCAAGGCATGGGCCGACGAGGGCCTGATGCTCGCGGGCCTGGACGCGGACGGTTCCGTCGACATCGACGGCATGGACCTGGCCACCGACCCGCTGGTCATCGTGCTCGGCTCGGAGGGGCGCGGCCTGTCCCGGCTGGTGCGCGAGACGTGCGACGTCACCGTGTCCATCCCGATGGCGGCCGGCGTCGAGTCGCTCAACGCGTCGGTGGCCGCCGCGGTGCTGCTCGCGGAGGTCGCCCGCCGCCGCCGGATCGCAGGGCGCATCTAGCCGCCTTTCACTCATCTGGAGCACCGTCGTCGGCTAAAGTCAGCGGGCTGATGCTGATGGGGGCCTGATGTCGTTCGCTTCGCCGCTGTTCCTGTGGTATTTCATGCCGGCGTTGCTGATCGCCGTGCTGGTGCTGCCGCGGACATGGCGGAACGGGATCATCGCCGCCGCCAGCCTCGTGTTCTACGCGAGCGGTGCGGGCGCCTTCACACTGCTTCTGCTGGCCTGCATGGTGGTGAACTACTTCGTCGGCATGGCGCTCGAACCGAACGAATGGGACCTGAAGTCGACGCGGCGGCGCCGGCTGTTGATCGGGGTCATCTGCTTCGACGTCGGGATGCTGCTGATCTGGAAGTACGCCGGGTTCGCCACGCAGCAGTTCGACTACTTCGCGCGCGTGTTCGGCGGGGACTTCCCGGTGCTCCACCTGGCGCTGCCGATCGGGATCTCGTTCTTCACGTTCCACCACATCTCGTACGTGGTCGACATCTATCGCGGGGAACGGCCCGCACTGCGCAACCCCGTGTCGTTCATGACCTACATCGCGATGTTCCCGCAGCTCGTGGCGGGTCCGATCGTGCGGTACCGGGAGATCGCGGACCAGCTGCCGCAACTGCGGTCGCACCGGCTGGACGACATCGCGGCCGGCTTCCCGCGGTTCGCGCTGGGGCTGTGCAAGAAGACGATCATCGCGGACTCGCTGAATCCGATGGTCGAAGCATGCTTCGCGACCCCGTCGAACGAGATGACGTTCGGGGTGGCGTGGCTGGGGGCGGTCGGGTACACGCTGCAGCTGTTCTTCGACTTCTCGGGTTATTCGGACATGGCGATCGGGCTGGGCCGGATGCTCGGGTTCCGGCTGCCGGAGAACTTCGCGCGGCCGTACGCGTCGGTCACGGTGACGGAGTTCTGGCGGCGCTGGCACATGTCGCTGTCACGCTGGTTCCGCGACTACGTGTACATCTCGCTGGGCGGGAACCGGCGCGGGCCGGGGCGCACCTACCGGAACCTGTGCATCGTGTTCGTGCTGACCGGCTTCTGGCACGGCGCGAACTGGACCTTCCTGGTGTGGGGTTGCTACCACGGGGCGCTGCTGATCATCGAGCGCGCGTTCCACCTGGCCCACACCCCAGCCGGGCGCTGGGCGCGGATCGGGCGACGGTTCGTCACGCTGGTGCTCGTGGTGTTCGGCTGGGTGTTCTTCAAATCGCCCGACATCGGTCACGCCCTGACGATGATCGGGCACATGTTCCTGCCGGACGCGTCGGGCCTGACGGACGTGGTGTCGTCGGCGCTGACGAACCAGCGGCTGGTGATCCTGCTGGCCGCGCTGGTCGTGTTCGTACTGCCGGCGCACCCGGTGACCGGCCCGCTGATCGAGTCATCCCGCACCCGCCCGGCGACGACCCTGCGCATCGGCGTGATGACGGCGGGCCTGGCCTACGCCGCCATCCTCGTCGCGAACGGCACGTTCAGCCCGTTCCTCTACTACCAGTTCTGACACCGGGGTCTCACACCGCCAGTTCCGCCGCCTCCCGCTCCACCGCTGCCTTGACCTTGGCGCTGTCCTGGGCGACGTGCACAGCCCAGTAGAAGATCGCGAGGCTGAAACCGATCACGACGAGCAGGTCGATCCACTCCGGCAGCACGTTGATCTCGCCCCGGTCACCGTAGCGGCCCAGGTACCCGATCAGCGCCTGCCCGCCCAGCCATGGGCCGATCCACAGGCCGGCCCGCCCGGCGAGCGGGGGCCGGTCGGCCGCCGGCATGGTCAGGCGGCCGCCGAGGAACAGCGCGAAACCGATCAGGATCGCGATCACGATTTTCCACGTGGTGTCGAACCCGCTCCAGTAGATGATCAGGTTCGCCGCCACGAAACCGGCCGGTGCGAGCACGTTCGGCGCCGGCACGCGGTAGGGGCGCGGGCGGTCCGGGTCGCGCTTGCGCAGCGCGATCATCGACACCGGCGCGAACGCGTACATCAGCGCCGTCGCCGAGGTGATCACGTTCACCAGCGACTGCCAGCTCGGGAACGGCAGGAACATGATCTCGCCGACCACGAACGACAGCACGATCGACCACACCGGCACCCCGCGCACGCTCAGTTTGCCCAGCGCCCGCGGCAGCATCCGGTCCCGGCCCATCGCGTACGACAACCGCGACGAGGTGCCGACGTACAACAGCCCCGTGCCTGCCGGCGACACGAACGCGTCGGCGTACAGGATGTAGGCGAGCCAGCCCGCACCGGCGAGCGTCGCCAGTGTCGCGTATGGACCGAACGAGCCCTTCTCGATGGGGTTGTCCCAGCCGTGCACGAGCGCCGCCGGGTCGAGTGCGCCAATGAACGCGACCTCCAGCAGCAGGTAGACGATCGTGCCGATCACCATCGCGGTGATGATCGCGCGCGAGATGTCCTTCTGCGGGTTCCGCGCCTCACCGCCGACCTGCACCGCCTGCTCGAACCCCTGCAGCGCGAACACCACACCCACCGGCAGCGCCGCGAACACACCGTGCGCGCCGGCCGGGGCGAACCCACCGCCGGCGGTGAAGTTGCCGGGATGGAAGCGCAGCGACAGCAGCACCACGATGGTCAGCAGCGGCACCGCCGCCTTCCAGATCACCGTCGCGCTGTTGCTCTCCGACAGCATTTTCACGCCCACCAGGTTGATGAACGTGAAGATCGCCATCAGCAGCGTCGCCCACCCGAACCCGCTGGCGGTGAGCGTGCCGCCCGGCGTCAGCAGGTTGAGGTTCGTCTTGATCCAGCTGATGTTGTCCAGGTACTCGAGGCTGGCCTCGACCTCGACCGGCGCCAGCGCGACCGCCTGCAGCCACGCCACCCAGCCGCCGACGAACCCGCCGACCACGCCGAACGCCAGCAGCGGGAACCGTGCCGTGCCACCGGCGGCCGGGTACGCCGCGCCCAGTTCGGCGTGGACGAGCGCCAGCGTCGCGACGATGACGGCGGCCAGCAGCCACGACAGCAACGACGCGGGGCCGGCGACCTTCGCCGCCTTCAGCGCGCCGAGGAGCCAGCCGGACCCGATGATCGAGCCGAGCGACACGAACATCAGCCCGTAGAAGCCGACCGACCTGTGCAGCCGCGGCCGGCTGGTTTCCACCTCTGTCCTGACCATCGAGCGTCCCCCGATTCGTGGTGCCGTTTTGTCCGTTGAGGACAATGCGGGTGATCGGGGCACCTTACTAGCAGCGGCGGCTAGCCCTGGCCGTACCCGCGCAACTTCCGCACCACGCGATCGATCTCCGCCGGGGGCAGCAGCGCCGGGGCGCCTGCCGAGCGGGCCAGCAGCCACACCTGGCAGACCCACTCGAGCTGCTGCGCCCGGTGGTACGCGGCCTCGAGGCCGTCGCCGTAGGTGACGGTGCCGTGGTTGGCGAGCAGGCACCCCCGCCGGCCCTGCAGCGCGGCGAGCATCGCTTCGGCGAGCTCGGTGGTGCCGTACGTCGCGTACTTGGCGACGCGGGCGCTGGGGCCGATCGACGCCACCATGTAGTGGATCGGCGGGACCTCTTCGACCAAAGTGGACACTGCCGTGGCGTGCACGGAATGCGTGTGCACCACCGCCTTGATCGGGGCATCGTCGGGATCCACCACGTGGCCGTACACTGCCAGGTGCATCGGCAGCTCGCTCATCGGCCGCAGCCGTCCGTCCACAATAGACCCGTCCAGCGCGACGACGGGCACGTCCTGGGGACGCAGGTTCGCGTAGCCGACTCCAGTGGGCGTCACGGCGACGAGATCACCCGAGCGTACGGAGATGTTGCCGGACGTGCCGACCACCAGCCCGTCCGCCGCCATCCGCCGCGCGTACTCGCAGACCGCGACCCGATCCTCCGCCAGCATCACGCACCCCACGGTACGGCACGAAAAAGCCGGCCTTCCTCGGGGAAAGCCGGCTCTCGTGCGATGAAATCAGGCGGGGACCTTTTCGCCCTCCTCAGCGGGAACCAGCTGCTTCAGCGCCTCCTGGAGCGCGCTGTGCGTGGCGGTGAGCCGCTCGGTGACCTCGCGCTTGTACTCGAAGGCCTGCGTCCGGTTCTGCTCGGCCTCGGACTGCTGCTGCTCCGCCTCGGCGACCAGCTTGGACGCCCGGGCCTCTGCCTCGCTCGTCGTCCGCGCCAGGCGCTCCTCGGTCTCCCGCGTGTCGCGCGCCAGGCGCTCCTCGGTCTCGGCGACCTTCGTGGCCAGCGAGTGCTCCGTCTCGGAGACCTTCGTGGCGAGCGCCGACTCGGTCTCGGACACCTTCTTCGCGAGGGCCGACTCGGTCTCGGAAACCTTGGTGGACAACGCCTCTTCGGTACTCGTGACCTTCTGCGCCAGCGTCTCCTCGGTGCTGGCGACCTTCTGCGCCAGCGACTCCTCCGTGCTGGCGACCTTATCCGCGAGCGACGCCTCCGTGTTCGCGACCTTGCGGGCGAGCGAGTCCTCCGCGTCGGCGATCTTGATCGCCAGTGCGTCCTCGGCCTGCTTCGCGGCGATCGCGCGGCGGTCGTTCGACTCGGCGTCGAGCCGGTCGCGCTCGGCCTGCGCATCGCTGTTGAGCCGCTGGATCTCGGACCGCGCGTTGTTCATCAGGTCGTCGTGGTCGGCCCGCAGCTGGGCGGTCAGCGACTGGTACTCGACTTCCAGCTCATCGCGGCGGCGCGCGATGTCGGCCTCGCGCTCGCCGACCCACTTGTCGGTCGCCTTGCGGCTGTCGAGGTCGTACTTCTCGGCCTCGGCGCGGATCTGGTCGGCCTGGTTCTCGGCCTGGGCGCGCAGCTCCGCCATCTCTTCTTCGGCGAGCTGCATCATCGAGCGCACGCGCTCGGTCATCGTGGCGGCGCTCGAGGGGTCGCTGGCCATCCGCGACAGGGCGCTCTTGGTCTCGGCCAGCTCGGACTGCGCGTAGCTCAGCGCCTTGGTCAGTTCGGAGACCGACGAGACCGCGTCGTCACGGGCCTGCGACAGCTCCTTCATCTCGGTGGCGACCTGGTTCAGGCGCTCGTCGACCGGGACCCGGTCGTAACCACGGAAGACAAGGGGGAAATGGGGTGCGCCGAGCGAGGGCTCGGTGGATTGGATCGGGGACTGGGCAGGAGGCATGGGGCGACCTTAGTGGGTCTCGACGTCGGATTCCAGACTCCATTCGTCTGCGTCGGCGTTCGTGATCGGATGATCGTCTTCGCCCGGCGCGGGTAGCCGAACGCCCGGGGTATCCGGGCTACCGTTGCCCCGGGAGTCGCGGAGGTGGAGCCGGGTGGACTTAGGGCAGGTCATCGCCGATCTGGGAGCGCATTGGCCGGTTTACGTGAGCATGCCGTTCGTCGCGGCACTGATCGGCTACCTGACCAAACGGGTCGCCATCGAGATGATGTTCCGGCCGATCGAGTTCATCGGCATCAAGCCGTTCCTGGGCTGGCAGGGCGTGCTGCCCGCGAACGCCGGGCGGATGGCCGCCACCGCGACCGAGATGCTGACCACATCGCTGGTCGACCCGAAGGAGATCTTCGCCCGGCTGGATCCGGAGCAGGTCGCGAAGGAGATCGAGGAGCCGCTGCTGCGGGTCGTCGAGGGCGTCACGCGCGAGGTGATGGAGCAGTACCAGCCGCAGCTGTGGGAGGCGCTGCCATCCGGCGCGAAGCAACTGCTGCTCAACCGCGTGCGTTCGGAAGCGCCGAAGGCGATCGCGAAGATCATGCGTGAGATCTCCCGCGACATCGACTCGGTGCTCGACCTCAAGCACATGGTCGTCACCAACCTCGTCCGCGACAAGGCGCTGCTCAACCGCCTGATCCGGGATATCTCGCGCCCGGAGATGGCCTTCATCGCGCGCTCCGGGCTGGTATTCGGATTCGCGCTCGGCATTGTGCAGCTCGCCGTGTGGGCGCTGACGAAGTCGCCGATCGTGCTGCCGCTGTTCGGCCTGGGGATCGGCTGGTTCACCGATTGGCTCGCGCTGAAGATGATCTTCCTGCCGCGGGAGCCGCGCGAGTTCTTCGGCCTCTACACGTGGCAGGGCGTGTTCCAGAAGCGGCGCGACGAGGTCGCCGCCGACTACGGCGACATGATCGCGCGCGAGATCATCACGATCCCGAACGTGCTGGAGGAGGTCCTCAGAGGACCGAAGTCCGACAGGCTGTTCCACGTCATCACGCGCGAGGTGCAGCGGACGATCGACGCGCAGGCCGGCATCGTCAAGCCGCTGGTCGCGGCCGCAGTCGGCTCGCGCACGTTCCAGGAGATGAAGCGGGTCGCGGCGAAGAAGGTGATCACAGGAGCGCTTGGCGTTTCCGATGGGGGCGGTGGTCGGGCGACGGACGCGCGGGTGCCGGACACGATCCGCTACGCCGAGGAGTACGCGGTGAACGCGCTCGACGTCCGCAACACCATCGTCGACCGGATGCGCCGGCTCTCGCCGATCGAATTCGAGAAGCTGCTGCGCCCGGCGTTCCAGCAGGACGAGTGGAAGCTGATCGCGGTCGGCGCGATCATCGGCGGGCTGGTGGGTGAGCTGCAGGTCATCGTGCTTCTCCACTAGTCTTCCCTGGTGGCAGCAGACCTCGCCGCGCACTGGCCGCTCTACGCCGTGATCCCGTTCGTCGCCGCCCTCATCGGCTACGTCACGAAGCGGGTCGCGATCGAGATGATGTTCCGCCCGCTCGAGTTCGCCGGCATCCCCGGCACGGTGCTGGGCTGGCAGGGTGTCGTGCCCAAGCACGGCGGGCGGATGGCGGCGATCGCCACCGACCTGCTCACCTCGAACCTGCTCGACCTCAAGGAGATCTTCGGGCATATCGACGCGGACCGGATGGCCCGCGAGATGGAGCAGCCGCTGCTGCGTGCGATCGACGACGTCGCCCGCGACGTGCTCGCCGAGTACCAGCCGCGGCTGTGGGAAGCGCTTCCCCCGATGGCGCAGGAGCTGATCGTCAAGCAGGTGCAGGCCGCCGCGCCGCGGCTGGTCGGCGAGCTGATGACCGAGATCAGACAGAACCTGGACGAGGTCCTCGACGTCAAGCACATGACGGTGCAGAACCTGACGCGCGACAAGGCGCTGCTGGTGCGGCTGATCCGCGAGACGACCCGGCCGGAGATGGCGTTCATCGCGCGGTGCGGCATCTACTTCGGCTTCGGGCTGGGCCTGGTGCAGGCGGTGGTGTGGGCGCTGACGAAGAACCCGTGGGTGCTGCCGGTGTTCGGCGGGTGCATCGGGCTGTGCACCGACTGGCTCGCGATCAAGCTGATCTTCGTGCCGCGCAGCCCGGTCCGGATCGGCCGGCTGACGCTGCAGGGGAAGTTCCAGCGGCGGCGCGCGGAGGTGGCGCGGCAGTACGGCGAGCTGATCTCGCGCGAGGTGCTGACGTGGGCGAACCTGCTGGACGCGATCCTGCGCGGGCCGCGCTCGGACCAGCTGGTCGCGATGGTGCGGCGGGTGGTGGCAAAGGCGTTGGACGACGCGGTCGAGCAGCTCATGGTGAAACCGCTCGTGTCGGCGACCGTCGGCCCGGCCCGGTTGCGGGAGATGAAGGAGGCCGCGGCGGCGCGCACCCTCGAGCGACTGCCGGACACCGTCCGCTACGCCGAGGGCTACCTCACCGAGGCCATGGACGTGGCCAACATGGTCGAGATGCGGATGCTCGCGCTGACACCGGTCGAGTACGAGGGCCTGCTGCGGCCCGCGTTCCGGCAGGAGGAGTGGAAGCTGATCGCGGTCGGCGGTGCGATCGGGTTCCTGGTCGGTGAGTTGCAGGTTCTGCTGATGCTTCATTAGGTGAGCGGTTAACGTACTGCCGTGGTCGAGTCCCGGAAACTGCCCGCCGTGCACGAGGCATGGCTTCCCCGGGAGCACGCGCTGCACCGGCCGCGGCACGGGGGCCGCCAGCTGACGGCACTGATCAGCGCCGTCGTGTTCTTCGCGACCCCCACCCTGATGTGGGTGTTCGGGTTGCGGCCGACCGAGATCGAGAACCACGCGCTCGCCGGTTTTCCCAGCCCCGCCAGCGGTTGGGCGTTCTTCACCGGCCTGCCCACGTGGGCGACCGACCAGCTCTCGTTCCGCAGCGCCGCGATCGCCGCCGCGGACGGCATCAGCCGCGGCGTGTTCGGCGAGTCAGCCCCGCACGACCAGGGCGGCACCAGCAGTTCCGGGCCGCTGCCGGGCAGCCCGCCGCCCGCGAACGCGGACACACCCAGCCAGGGGCCGGTCGACCAGGCCGGGTACCGGCAGGTCATCGAGGGCAAGGACGGCTGGCTGTACTACGGCATCGACGCCGAGGCGAAGTGCGCGCCAAGCCGGCCGCCGGCCGACACGATCGCCCGCATCGACGAGGTCCGGGATCTGGTGCGGTCCTCCGGCCGCACCTTCGTGTGGGTGGTGCCGCCGGACAAGTCGACGATGGTGCCGCAGTATCTGCCGTCGACCTACCCCGGCAAGGACTGTCACCAGTCGGCCGAGGGCCCGACGTGGTCGCGTTTGGACGCGGCGGGCGCGGTGGACCTGCGGCCGGCGTTGCAGCAGGTCAGCGCCCAGCTCGGCCGGCCAGTGTACTACCAGCTCGACACACACTGGACCGACGAGGGCGGCCTGACGCTCACCCGCGACGTCGCCGAGGCGGTGCGGCCCGGGGTGACCGCGACGTGGCAGACGCCGCCGGCCGGGACCTACAGCGGCGCGGCGGACCTGCCGAAGCTGCTCGGCCGCACGGGCGAGAAGCGCAGCGTGGTGTACGCGCTCAACCCGGACGGCTCGACGAACCGCGCGGGCGCGCTGATCACGAACCTCGATACCCCGGTACACGAGACGGCCACGCCGCTCACCGGCACGATCGACGAGCCGACGCTGGTCTACGGCGACTCGTTCACCATCGCCTCGTCGCGGTACCTGGCCGGCGCGTTCACGAACCTGACGATGCTGAACTACTCCACCGAGAAGACCCCGGCCGACCAGGCGGTGGCGCAGCTCGTCAACTCGAAGGTCGTGGTGCTGGAGACCGTCGAGCGCAGCGTGTCCGCCGGCTCGCTGCCGTTCTTCGACGACGGCTTCATGGCGCAGTTGCGGACACAACTGGCGCAACATCCGGTGGGCTGACCTTGCCCGCGCGGTCGCGCCGGTACGCCACCCCGCGGCACACCAGGTAGATCAGGAACGAGATCGCGGTGACGAACGCGCTCACCGGAGCGCCCGGCGCGAGCGACAGGATGATCCCGCCCAGCGCGGCGGTCTCCGCGAACACCACCGCGAGCACCGTGACCAGCCACGGGTTGGCGGTCAGCCGGGCCGCCGCCGCGGCGGGCGTCACCATCAGCGCCACCACGAGCAACGCGCCCACGATCTGCACGCCGAGCGCGGTCGCGACACCGACGAGCACCGCGAACACCACCGACAGCAGCCGCGCCGGGACACCCCGCGCCGCCGCGACGTGCGGGTCGACGCTCGCGAACAGCAGCGGACGGTAGATCACCGCGAGCACCAGCAGCACCACCACGGACGCGATGACGAGCACGAGCACGTTGGTCGCCTGGATCGACACGATCTGCCCGACCAGGATGCCGAACTTGTTCGCCGCGCGGCCGGGATAGAACCACAGCAGCAGCACGCCGAGGCCGAGCCCGAACGACAGGATCGCGCCGATCACCGAGTCGCGTTCGGACTCCCGGCCGCCCAGCAGGCCCAGCAGCAGCGCGGCGATCACCGCGCCCGCGAGCGCGCCGTATTCGAGGCCGACGCCGAGCAGCAACGCGCCGGCCGCGCCGGTGAACGCCAGCTCGGCCGTGCCGTGCACGGCGAACGACATCCGCCGCATCACGATCAGTGGCCCCAGCAGGCCGGCGACCACACCGAGCACCCCCGCCGCGAGCAGCGCGGTCTGCACGAACGACAGCCCGAGCAGCTGGCCGGTCAGCCCGAAATCGAAGAACTTGTCCACTACGACACTCGCTCGTCCAGGTGGTGCGGTTCGTCCTCGCACAGCGCGCTCTGCGCACCGGCGACGTGGATCTGCCCGCCGACGCGGATCACCTCGATGCGCGTCCGGAACAGTTCGGACAGCGTCTCGGAGTTCATCACGTCGCCCGGCTTGCCGATCCGGAATCGGCCGTCGACCAGGTACAACACCCTGTCCACATAGGACAGGATCGGGTTGATCTCGTGCGTCACGAACAGCACCGCGGTGGCCGCTTCGCGCCGCCGCGCGTCGATCAGCGCGCTGACCGCCTGCTGGTGCGCCAGGTCCAGCGACAGCAGCGGCTCGTCGCACAGCAGCACGTCGGGCTCGCCGACCAGCGCCTGCGCGACCCGCAGCCGCTGCTGCTCACCGCCGGACAGCCGCCCGACGGGCGACTTCGCGTACGACTCCGCACCCACCGCCGCGATCGCCTCCGCAACGCGGCGCCGCCGCTCCCGCATGCCGCGCAGGCCAGTGCCCCAGCGGTGCCCGTCCAGCCCCAGGCCCACCAGATCGATACCGCGCAGCGTCACCGCTTCCTGCATGGCGCGCTGCTGCGGCACGTATCCGACGGGCCGGTTGCTGTGCACGCTGCAGGTGCCCGCCGACAGCGTCTGCAGCCCGAGCAGCACCTTCAGCAGGCTGGTCTTCCCGGAGCCGTTCGGGCCGAGGATCGCGACGAACTCGCCCGGCTCGACGTCGAGGTCGAGCCCGGACCACAGGGTTCGCGCGCTGAACGCGAGGCTCGCCTGCGAGATGCGGACAACGGGAGTCACGACTTGAGCGCTCCCGCCAGAGCGTCGACTTGGCCGGTCATCCAAGAAATGTAGTCCGTGGCGCCTTGCGGCAGCGTCTCGGTCACGTCGACCACGGGCAGCCCGGCGCTCCTCGCCCTGGCGACCACCTGCGCGGTGACGGGGCTGACCGTCTGCGCGTTGTTCACCACGGCCTGGACCTGCTTGCCGTCGATGAGCGCGTTCACCTCGGCGACGGCGGCCGCGGGCACGTCGGTCTCCTCCTCGATGGCCTTCGAGAAGTCCTGCGGGGTCGCGTCGGTGACGCCCGCCGTGTCCAGCAGGTAGTGCGCGACGGGTTCGGTGGCAATGACCTTGGCGACCTTGGCGACCTTGGCGTCCGGGTGCGCCGCGCCCGCCTGTTGGGCCTTGGCCTCCAGATCCGCGAGCTTCGTCTGGAACGCGGCAGCGTTGGCGGCGAACTTCTGTGCGCCGGCCGGGCGGATCTGGCCGAGATCGGTCGCGACCTCGTCGGCCACCTTCCGCACGGTGGCGAAGCTGTACCAGACGTGCTCGTTGTCGTCGCCGGTCGCGCCGATGTCCCACGCGACGAGCTTCTTGGCGTTCGGGGCCTGGTTGGCCAGTGCGCCGAAGAAGTCGTCGTAGCCGCCGCCGTTCTGCAGCGTCAGCTGGGCATTCTGCGCGGCGATCGCGTCCTGCGGGGTCGACTCGTACGAGTGCGGGTCGGCGGCGGGGTCATGGATGATCGAGGTGACGTGCACGGCGTCGCCGCCGACCGCGGCGAGCACGCTGCCCCACACATCGGTCGACGCGAGCACGTCGACCTGCCCGCCGGTTTCGCCCGCAGTGTTACCACCGCCACACCCGGTAAGCGCCATGGCGAGCGCCGTGGCAGCCGGGACGAGGGCGATCAAGCGACGCTTACGGCTCGAATTCATCGCGGAGACTCCCGAAAGTGGCAGGTAGAAGCACGGTCCGTAGTTATTGGAAACGGTTTTCGAGTTCACTTTACCCTACCGAGTGATGATCTTGGTTCGGGCGGTTACGCGCGCCTGAATTCGACGTGGCGGTTCGCCACACAGCGCTCGACTTCTGCAAACCGTTCTGAACCGTTACGGTTCCCCGTATGGTGCGTCCTATGCGCATGAGGCGACAGGCGACTTTGGCGTCGCTCGCCGCGGAACTCGGCGTGTCGCGAACCACCGTGTCCAACGCCTACAACCGGCCCGATCAGCTCTCCCCCGAACTGCGCAGGCGCGTGCTGGAGACGGCGCGCCGGCTCGGCTACCCCGGGCCCGACCCGGTCGCCAGATCGCTGCGCACCCGCAAGGCGGGCGCGGTCGGCCTGCTGCTGACCGAAAACCTGTCCTACGCGTTCCGCGACCCGGCGGCCATCGGCGTGCTCGAAGGGCTCGCGCTGGCCTGCGAGGACGCCGGTGTCGGGCTGCACCTGGTGCCCGCGAGCCCCGGCCGGGACGACGTGGCCGCGGTGCACCGCGCCGGTGTCGACGGGTTCGTCGTGTACTCGGTGCCGGACGACGACCCGCACCTGGCCGCGGTGCTGGCCAGGCCCGTGCCGACGGTGATCATCGACCAGCCCCAGGTCGAGGGCGTCGACCGCGTCGGGCCCGACGATCCCCTCGCGATGACCGAGCTGGCCGAGCACCTCATCGGGCTCGGGCACCGGCAGATCGGTGTGCTGTGCATGCGGCTCGGCCGCGACCGCAACGACGACTTCGTCGCACCCGAACGCCAACGCGACGCCCATTTCCACGTGCAGCGCTCCCGGCTGGAGGCGCTCGCGACGGCGTTCACCAAAGCCGGCGTCGACTGGGCGACCGTGCCCGTCGTCGAGCGGTTCGACCACACCGTCGACGACGGCGCGTCCGCCGCGCGGCAGCTGCTCGGCGCGTATCCCCAGGTCACCGCGCTGCTCTGCACCTCCGACATCCTCGCTCTCGGCGCACTGGCGGAGGCCGAGCGGCGTGGGCTGCGCGTGCCGTCCGATCTGACGGTCACCGGGTTCGACGGGATCGCCGAGGCCGAGCGCATGGGCCTGACCACGGTGCACCAGCCGGTGCTGGAGAAGGGGCGCGCCGCGGGCAAGCTGCTGCTCGCGTCCGCCGATCACGTGAACCCGCGGGTAATCACGTTGCGCACCGAGCTGCGCATGGGCAGCACGTCCGCGCCGCCGCGCACGATGGAAGAGCACTGGTTCGGACCGTGATGTATCTCTAGCGGCATTGCCCGAACGTGTGATCCCAGGTCAAATGAGGTGACCGACACGGACGCCGGAGGGGCCGCATGACCGCGATCGACGTGCTGTTGAAGCGCAACCAGGAGCTCGAGGACCGGCTGCGCGGTGACCGCTCGACGCCGCAGCCCTCGATGCACATCGCGATTCTGACCTGTATGGACGCGCGCATCCGCGTGTTCGAGGTGTTCGGGCTGATCCAGGGCGAGGCGCACATCCTG
Source organism: Amycolatopsis sp. (assembly GCA_035248845.1). Lineage (GTDB taxonomy): Bacteria > Actinomycetota > Actinomycetes > Mycobacteriales > Pseudonocardiaceae > Amycolatopsis_E. Next base: position 106,695 of record DATFHB010000017.1, read on the forward strand.
CGCAACGCCGGCGGTGTCGTCACCGACGACGTGATCCGGTCGCTGGCCCTGTCGCAGCGCAAGCTCGGGACCACCGAGGTGATCGTCGTGCAGCACACCAGCTGTGGCTTGTCGATGGTCACCGAAGACGAGTTCAAGGACGAGCTCGAGCAGGACAGCGGCCTGCGGCCGACCTGGGCGGTCGAGGCCTTCCGCGACGTGCAGGCGAGCGTGCGCACGTCGGTGCAGCGGTTGCGGCGCAGTGCTTTCCTGCCGCACACCGGCAACATCCGCGGTTTCGTCTACGACGTGCACACCGGCGAGCTGACCGAGGTCGAGTAATAGGGTGGTCGGGTGCCCATCGACGCCGAGACCATGATCGACTGGTTCGACCGCACGGCGCGGGATCTGCCGTGGCGGCGGCCGGAGTGCACCGGCTGGGGTGTGCTGGTCAGTGAGATCATGCTGCAGCAGACCCCGGTCGCGCGGGTGCAGCCCATCTGGGAGGACTGGCTGCGGCGGTGGCCGATGCCGTCGGCGATGGCGGCGGCGAGCCAGGGTGAGGTGCTGCGGGCCTGGGGCAAACTCGGTTACCCGCGCCGCGCGCTTCGGCTGCACTCGGCGGCTTCGGTGATCGCCGCGGAGCACGGTGACGTCGTGCCGTCCGATGTGGACACTCTGCTGGCGTTGCCCGGCATCGGCGCGTACACGGCGCGCGCGGTGGCGGCTTTCGCTTACGGCAAGCGGGCTCCGGTGGTGGACACGAACGTGCGCCGCGTCGTCGCCCGGGCCGTGCACGGCGCCGGGGATGCCGGCCCGCCGTCGAACACGCGCGACATGGCGGACGTCGAGGTGCTGCTCCCCGTCGACGAGTCGCGGGCGGCACGCTTCTCGGCGGCGCTGATGGAGCTGGGCGCGCTGGTGTGCACCGCGCGGTCCCCGCGCTGCGCGGACTGCCCGGTGTACGACGCGTGCGCGTGGCAGCGGGCGGGCCGCCCGGCCTACGAGGGCCCCGCGAAACCGGTGCAGAAGTTCGCCGGCACGGACCGTCAGATCCGCGGCTTGCTGCTGGACGTCCTGCGCGACACGCCGGAACCGGTGTGGAAAGACCGCCTCGACGTGGTGTGGCCCGCGGACGCCGGCCGCCGCGACCGCTGCCTGGCGTCCCTGCTCACGGATGGCCTCGTGGAACAGATCCCGGACGGCCGCTTCGCCCTCCCCGGCGAGCACCAGCACGAAATGCGGTAAGGAAGGGCTCGACGGCGGCGCGGTATTCCGCGGGGGCGTCGTCGTGGACGACGTGGCCGGCGCCGGGAACGACCACGTGCCGGCCGCCGGGCACCCTGGCCGCCAGTTCCGCCTGCTGGCCTGCCGGCATGGCGGTGTCGCCGGCCTCGATCACCAGCATCGGGCACTTCACACCCTCCACAAAGGACCAGTAATCCCGGCGGCCCCATTCCGCGGCGATCTCGTACAGGTCGTCGAGGTCCGCCATCAGGTGGAAGCCGTCGGCCCGTTCGACCATGCACTCGGCGAAGTAGTTTCCCGTGCTGCCGAAGAACTCCCGCACGTGCGCCAGCGATTCGAAGGGCACCGGCCACGACTCGAAGTACCCGCGCCACGTCTCGACCGTGCGGCCCCGCTGGTCCGGCGCCATGTCCTCGACGACGACGGCGCGCACCAGCTCCGGATACGTCGCCGCCGTGGCCCATGCGTGCAGTCCGCCCATCGAGTGGCCGATCACGACCGCCGGCTCGTCGAAGCGACGCAACAGGGCGGCCACGTCCTCGACGAACTGCTCAGTGCTCCACGGGCCTGCACGCGGCGCATGCCCGTGACCGCGCGCGTCCAGGCCCACCACGTGCCCGTGGCGTTTCAGCCACTGCGCCACCGACCACCAGGTGCGCGCCCGGCCCATCAAGCCGTGCAGCAGCACGATCGGCAGGCCGTCGCCGCCGAAGTCGACGACGCTCATCGCCCGCCCAGCAACGACCGGGTCAGCGAGTTCCGCGAGTCGTTCATTGCCTGCAACGCGGAGTCGCTGCAGGTAGGACGCGAGCGCCCGCGCCGGTGCGCGGTCCATCACCTCTGGGTTCACCATTGCCGCAGCCTGGCACACGGTAGATTGCGATACATGGCAGTCGTGAAGATCAACGCTATCGAGGTGCCCGAGGGCGCCGGCCCGGAGCTGGAGAAGCGGTTCGCGCACCGCAAGCATGCGGTGGACTCGCAGCCGGGTTTCCTCGGCTTCGAACTGCTCCGCCCGGTTTCCGGCGAGAACCGCTACTTCGTCGTCACGCACTGGGAGTCCGACGAGGCGTTCAAGGCGTGGGCCGCGGGTCCGGCGCAGGATGCGCACGCCGGTGAGCGCAAGAACCCGGTGGCGAGCGGCGCGAGCCTGCTGGAGTTCGAGGTCGTCGACCTGGGTGAGTGATCTGGACGAGGCGGCCGCGCTGATCGCCGGCGCGGACGCCTTGCTGGTCTGCGCCGGGGCCGGCATGGGCGTCGACTCCGGCCTGCCGGATTTTCGCGGCGACGAGGGCTTCTGGCGTGCCTACCCGCCGTACGAGCGGCTCGGCATCCGCTTCACCGAGCTGGCCGACCCGCGGCATTTCGCCGAGGACCCCGGCCTGGCCTGGGGTTTCTACGGCCACCGGCTCGAGTTGTACCGCGACACCACGCCACACAAGGGTTTCGAGCTGCTCCGCGCCTGGGGCGAGGCCAAGCCCGGCGGCGTCGCGGTCTTCACGTCCAATGTGGACGGACAGTTCCAGCGGGCGGGGTTCGGGCTGGTCGCCGAGGTGCACGGGTCGATCCACCACCTGCAGTGCACCATCCCCTGCGACCCGCGCAGCTGGCCGGCCGAGGTGGACGTGCGCATCGATCCCCGCACGATGCGGGCGGCCGATCCGCTGCCGGAATGCGAGCACTGCGGCGCGCTCGCGCGCCCCAACATCCTGATGTTCGGCGACTACGGCTGGATCTCGGGCCGTACCGACGAACAGCTGCGTGCGGTGACCGCGTGGCGGCGCAGCAAGCCGCACGTCACCGTCATCGAGCTCGGCGCGGGCACCGCCGTGCCGACCGTGCGCCGCTACGCCGAACTCGCCGCCGCGACCACCGGCGCGCTCATTCGCATCAACCCGCGCCAACCGCACGTCCGCCATGGCCACGGGATTTCCCTGCCCCACGGCGCGCTGGACACGCTGACCGCGCTGGATGCCCTGCTCACGGGAGCGTGAGCTCGGCCAGCACCGCGTCGTGGTCGGAACCCGGCACGTCGAGCACGCGATAGCCCTCCACCGCGACGCGCGGGTCGACCAGCACGTGGTCGATCGTGACCGGCGGCGGGAACATCCCGGACGGCCAGGTCGACGCGAGGCCGGCGCCCCGGTTGTCACCCGCGTCCGTGTAGCCCGCGCCGAGCAGGGCCCGGAACCCGGCGTGATCGAGCGTCGCGTTGAAGTCCCCGGCCAGCACCCGCGGCGGGCCGGCGGGATCCGGCCTCGGCAGCCGCGCCAGGTCGTACTTCCAGGTGCTCGCCGACGCGACCGGCGCGACGGGGTGCACGGCGACGACGTCGACCGGCGTGCCGGCTACGTCGATGCGTGCGCTGGGTTGTTCCATCCCGCCCGGGCCGACCAGCGACAGTTCCGTGAGCGGGTAGCGCGACGCGATGCCGGAACCGTTCGAGCCCGCCACGGTCTTGAGGACGGTGTACGGCAGCAGGTCGAACAACCCCGCGCTGTGGAAGTCCCGCACCTCGCGCGGCGTCAGCTCGAGCAGGTTCAGCACGTCGACCTGGTTGTCCCGGACCAGCCGCACGACGGCGTGCACGTCGGCCTTGCCCAGGTACTGGTTGGACGACATGATCCGCAACTTCGGCCCGTGCGCGTCGGCGCGTGCCGATGGGATCGTGCGCGGCAGCACCAGCACCACCAGCGCGATCGCGACCGCCATCGCGACACCGCCGATCCACCACTGCCGGAACCCGAGCGCGAGGCCGCCCACCAGCAGCCCGCCGACCGTCCAGTACGGCGTCAGCGCGAGCAGTACCGCGGTGACGCGGTTGCCGTCGTTGCCCAGCACGCGCAGCGTGGCGAGCAGCACGAACCCGGCGGTCAGCACACCGAACACGATCAGGCGGGTCACCAGACCAGTCATACCTGACAGCGTGCGGTCGGACGCGGGGCACGCGACGGTCGGGGGGTTCGACGTGCTGCGCGATCCGGTCCGGGTGCGGTCGGTGCACTGGTCCAGCTTTCCAGAAAGCGCGGCAGGACGTTACGGTCGCTCTCATGCGAGGCCTGGTGGTCGTGCTGGCAGCCGTGGTGCTGGGCGGTTGCACCAGCACCGGCCCGCACCCCGGCGCGGACGGCGCGGGCGACAGTTACTACCCGCAGGACGGCAACGGCGGCTACGACGCCGCCGCCTACCGGCTGTCGATCGACTACGACCCGCCGACGCGGCGCCTCGACGGGAACCAGCTGATCACCGCGCGGGTCACCGAAAACCTCAGCTCGTTCAACCTCGATCTGTCCGGTTTGACCGTTGATTCCGTTGTGGTGGACGGAAGTCCCGCCCATTTCAGGCGAACCGGCGAGCACGAGCTCGTCGTCACGCCAAAGCGGTCACTGGCGCGGGGTGCACAGTTCGCGACCGAGATCCGCTACCACGGGACACCGCAGGCGGTCGACGGGAACGGCTGGCAGTACACGGCGGACGGCGGCGCGTTCGTCCTGGGGGAGCCGGACTCGGCGGCCACCTGGTACCCGGTGAACGACACGCCTCGCGACAAGGCCACCTTCGAGCTCACGGTCCACGTCCCGGACGGCTGGAGCGCGGTGTCGACCGGCCGGGACGTGGGCGGGAACACCTGGACCTCGAGCACTCCGACGGCGCCGTACCTGACGACCGTCGCGATCGACCGGTGGGACATCCAGCGCGGGAAGCTCGCCGACGGGACGCCGCTCATCAACGCGTACGCACCCGGGGTTCCGTCGTCCACAAAGGACGCCGAGGCGCGCTTGCCGGAGGTACTGGACTTCCTGGCCTCGAAGTTCGGGCCGTACCCGGTCGACGCGGCCGGCGGGATCTTCCTGACCGAGCCGATCGGGGCCTCGCTGGAGACGCTGGGCCGCCCGATCTACTCGGGCCGGGCGGGCGACCTGGAGACGATCGTGCACGAGAACGCGCACCAGTGGTACGGGAATTCGGTGTCCGTCCGCGACTGGAAAGACATCTGCCTCAACGAGTGCTTCGCCTCCTACGCGCCCTGGCTGTGGTCGGAGGCGAAGGACGGGCAGAACCTCGACGACCGGTTCCGCCAGGAGGTGGCGTCCGCGCCGGACAGCCTCTGGGCCGCACGGCTCTACGACATGGGTGCGGGCCGGGAGTTCACCGCGGTCTACCGGAAGGGCCCGCTGGCGCTGCACGCGCTGCGCCGCCACATCGGCGACCCCGCGTTCGACCAGGTGCTCCGCACCTGGCCTGCCGCGCACCGCGACGGGAACGCGAGCCTGCCGGAGTTCCAGCACTACGTCGAGAACGTGACGCACCACGACCTGAGCGGCTTCTTCCAGGCGTGGTTCTACGGGACCGGGAAGCCCGCCGCGCAGTATCTGGGATAGGAACCCTCACGCGAGCAACCAGTAGACCTCGGTCCACTGCTGAGCCGGATCGTCGTCGTGCGGTCCGTAGACTTCCCAGCGCACGCCGCTCAGCTCGTGCCCGTGCTGCGCGCACCAGGCGAGAACGGCGTCATGGCCAAGCCCGACGTCCCCGAACGGACCACGGTGGACAGTCGTGGCCGCGGTCCCGGCAGGCAGCGCGGACGGCACCACGCGGCCGGTCAGCGGACACGGCTGGTCGAGCAGGACCCCGACCTCCACGTTCGGCACGCTGTCCCGGTACAGCATGATGTTGCGGCAGCCGCGGTGGATCCCGCCGGAGTGCAGGCAGTCCCACACCTCACCGAGTAGCCGCCCCCACAGCGCGGAGAAATCCCGCCACGTCGTCGTGGCTGCGACAACAGCCGTCGGACGGGATTCGACGTCCGCGAGGCTCACCGAGTAGTCCATCGCACCATTGTCTGCGTACCCTATCCGCGTGCCAAAATTCACGTTCCAACTCGACGTGCGCGACCCGCCGGTGAAGGTGATCGGCGCGATGGTCGACTTCTCCGAGCGCCGTCCGGAGATCTGGCCGAACCTGACAGGGCACCTTTACCGGGTGCACGAGCTGGGTGAGGCCACCGCCGACGTCACGGAAGGCACCTCATTCGCCGGTATCAATGTGTGGGAGCGCTGCACCTATGAGTGGACCGAATCGGTCGTCCGCGCGGTGATCACCGACGGCCGGATCTTCGAGCCGGGCGGCACGTTCGAGTTTCGTGTCGAGCCACACGGGCCCGGCAGCCGGCTCACCGTCGACTATCACCGGCGGTCGAAGACCGTCCTGGGCCGGTGCATCGGCGCGATGCTGCAGGTGAGCAGAGGCATGCCGATCAAGCACTCGTTCCGGCAGGTCTACCGCGAGCCGGGCTGAGACACGCCGCCGCCCCCAGGGAGCGGGCCCTGGGGGCGGCGGTTCGCGGAACTTACTCCGACTCGGCCTCGCGCACGTCGTTGGACGCACCGATCGACACCGGCGGGGCGTCGGGCACCTCGGACGGCTTGGGCTCGCCGCGGAACACGAAGTGCGCCTTGTCGTCCTTGTCCTCGGGGTTGCCGCTCCACCCCTCGACGTCGACGATGATGATCTGCCCCGGCTGCACCTCGCCGAACAGGATCTTCTCGGACAGCTGGTCCTCGATCTCCCGCTGGATGGTGCGGCGCAGCGGACGGGCACCGAGCACCGGGTCGAAGCCGCGCTTGGCCAGCATCGCCTTCGCCTTTTCGGTCAGCTCGAGCGCCATGTCCTTGGCCTTGAGCTGGGTCTCCACCCGGGTCGCCATCAGGTCCACCATCTCGATGATCTGCTGCTGAGTGAGCTGGTGGAAGACGATGATGTCGTCGATCCGGTTGAGGAACTCGGGCCGGAAGTGCTTCTTCATCTCCTCGTTGACCTTTTGCTTCATCTTCTCGTAGCGATTGCCCTCGTCGCCGCTGGAAGAGAAGCCCAGGCTCACGGACTTCGAGATGTCCTGGGTGCCCAGGTTGGAGGTGAAGATCAGCACCGTGTTCTTGAAGTCGACCGTGCGGCCCTGACCGTCGGTGAGCCGGCCGTCCTCCAACACCTGGAGCAGGGTGTTGTAGATCTCCTGGTGCGCCTTCTCGATCTCGTCGAAGAGCACCACGGAGAACGGCTTGCGGCGCACCTTCTCGGTGAGCTGGCCGCCCTCTTCGTAGCCGACGTACCCGGGAGGGGCACCGAACAGCCGCGAAGCGGTGTAGCGGTCGTGGAACTCGCCCATGTCGATCTGGATGAGCGCGTCGTCCTCGCCGAACAGGAAGGCCGCCAGCGCCTTGGACAGCTCGGTCTTACCGACACCGGACGGGCCGGCGAAGATGAACGAGCCGGACGGGCGCTTCGGGTCCTTCAGGCCGGCGCGGGTGCGGCGGATGGCCTGCGACACAGCCTTGACCGCGTCCTCCTGGCCGATGATCCGCTTGTGCAGCTCGTCCTCCATGCGGAGCAGACGGGTGGTCTCCTCCTCGGTGAGCTTGAACACGGGGATACCGGTCCAGTTGGCCAGGACCTCGGCGATCTGCTCGTCGTCGACCTCGGCGACGACGTCCAGGTCACCGTCCTTCCACTGCTTCTCCCGCTCGGACTTCTGGCCCAGCAGGGTCTTCTCCTCATCACGCAACCGGGCAGCGCGCTCAAAATCTTGCGCGTCGATCGCGGACTCCTTGTCGCGGCGGACGGCGGCGATCTTCTCGTCGAACTCGCGCAGGTCCGGCGGGGCCGTCATGCGGCGGATGCGCATCCGGGCACCGGCCTCGTCGATCAGGTCGATCGCCTTGTCCGGCAGGAACCGGTCGTTGATGTAGCGGTCGGCCAGGGTGGCGGCGGCGACCAGCGCGGAGTCGGTGATCGACACCCGATGGTGCGCCTCGTACCGGTCCCGCAGCCCCTTGAGGATCTCGATGGTGTGCTCGAGCGAGGGCTCGCCGACCTGGATCGGCTGGAAGCGGCGCTCCAGCGCGGCGTCCTTCTCGATGTACTTGCGGTACTCCTCGAGCGTGGTCGCACCGATGGTCTGCAGCTCGCCACGGGCCAGCATCGGCTTCAGGATCGACGCGGCGTCGATGGCGCCCTCGGCGGCACCCGCACCGACCAGCGTGTGCAGCTCGTCGATGAACAGGATGATGTCGCCGCGCGTCTTGATCTCCTTGAGCACCTTCTTCAGGCGCTCTTCGAAGTCACCGCGGTAGCGCGAGCCCGCCACCAGCGACCCGAGGTCGAGGGTGTAGAGCTGCTTGTCCTTCAGCGTCTCCGGAACCTCGCCCTTGACGATGTTCTGCGCAAGCCCCTCGACGACGGCGGTCTTGCCGACGCCGGGCTCACCGATCAGCACCGGGTTGTTCTTGGTGCGGCGGGACAGCACCTGCATGACCCGCTCGATCTCCTTGCCGCGCCCGATGACCGGGTCGAGCTTGCCCTCGCGGGCGGAGACCGTCAGGTTGCGGCCGAACTGGTCGAGCACGAGCGAGGAGGACGGGGTGCCCTCGCCGCGGCCGGCACCGGCCTCGGCCGGCTCCTTGCCCTGGTACCCGGACAGCAGCTGCAGCACCTGCTGGCGCACCCGGTTGAGGTCCGCGCCGAGCTTGACGAGCACCTGCGCGGCCACGCCCTCGCCCTCGCGGATCAACCCGAGCAGGATGTGCTCCGTGCCGATGTAGTTGTGGCCGAGCTGCAGCGCTTCGCGCAGCGACAGCTCAAGCACCTTCTTGGCTCGCGGGGTGAAGGGGATGTGCCCGCTCGGAGCCTGCTGGCCCTGGCCGATGATCTCCTCGACCTGCTGGCGGACACCCTCCAGCGCGATGCCCAACGATTCGAGCGCCTTGGCGGCGACACCCTCACCCTCGTGGATCAAACCCAGGAGGATGTGCTCGGTGCCGATGTAGTTGTGGTTGAGCATCCTGGCCTCTTCTTGAGCCAGGACGACCACCCGCCTCGCGCGGTCGGTGAACCTCTCGAACATTCCCACTCCCTCGACTGCTGCGCCGGCGGTGAGTCTCCATCCACTGTTGCGATGGATTCAGCACCGTAGGACCACTGTAGTAGCCAACCGGACGCGAAGGACTACCACATGCGCGGTTGGGGTCGCACACCTCAGCGCCCTGGCCGCGCGCGGCCCGACGTTGTCGCTGGTAAGCGACGTTTGGTTCAACGTGCGACCGGTGCGCCGGATTCCATGGGGCGCCGTTGTCCGCTAAGCGCGAACACGGCGGGACGTCCCACTCGGGCGACTACCCGAACACAGCGCTTCATCACCCGGTCGGGGTAACCGCGGGCGTCCCCGACCTCGGCGGCCTTCCGCGGCGCACCCGGACGGGCCACGGGTCGTCACACACCGCGATCCCACTCCACGAGAAAGCTGCCAAATGGGAATGGCGCCCGGTGACTTTCCCCACAGATTGTTCGATCTTTGTCCGGGAAACGCGCTCAAGAGAAGGCCGCCGGGGCAATCCCCGGCGGCCCTGTCGACAAAGCCTTTTGCGTGCGAAGGCTCAGTTCTTCTTGTGGTAAGCCTCGACGACCTCGGACGGGATACGCCCGCGGTCGGAAACCTGGAAGCCGGCCTTGCGCGCCCACGCACGAATAGCCTGGTTCTGCTCGCGATCCACCGAAGCCGAGCTGGCGGCCGGCTTCGCCGTGGGACGGCCCGCACGCTTACGGCCACCCGCGCGGCGGGCGTGCTCGACATACTGCGCAAGCGCGTCGCGCAGCTCTTCAGCATTCTCGCTGGAAAGGTCGATCTGGTAGTTGATCCCGTCAAGACCGAACTCGACGGTCTCGTCCGCCTCGGAACCGTCGAGGTCGTCCACGAGGGAGACCAGCACCTTCTGTGCCATCAGTTTTCCTCCTGTATTGCGCCAGCCAGAATGTCCGGGGTAGGGGCCAACGCCCCTCAAGCCATTGACTAAGACATTAATACCCGGAATCGGGGCACAAGGCAAATCTCTTCGATTGGCGTGTGGCGTGGGTTATTCGGGCCGGACCAGCGGGAAGAGGATCGTCTCACGTATACCGAGACCGGTGAGTGCCATCAACAGCCGGTCGATACCCATTCCCACACCACCGGAGGGTGGCATTCCGTACTCCAGCGCCCGCAGAAAATCCTCATCGAGGCGCATGGCCTCACTATCTCCGGCGGCCGCCAAACTCGCCTGCGCGGTCAGCCTTTCCCGTTCCACCACCGGATCGACCAGCTCCGAGTAACCCGTGGCCAGCTCGAAACCGCGAACATAGAGGTCCCACTTCTCGGCGACACCCTCGATGCTGCGGTGCTGCCTCGTCAGCGGCGAAGTTTCGATCGGGAAATCACGCACGAATGTGGGTTCGTGGAGATGGTCGCCGATCAGGTGCTCCCACAGCTCCTCGACGAGCTTGCCATGGCCCAGCTTCGGATCCACCTCCAGGCCCCGGTCCTGGGCGAAGCCGCGCAGCTTCTCGACCGAAGTCTCGGGTGTCACCTCCTCGCCGAGGGCGTCGGAGAGCGACCCGTACATGGTCAGCGTCGTCCATTCACCGGAGAGGTCGTAGGACGTTCCGTCGACCAATGTCACTTCGAGAGTGCCGAACACGGCCTCCGCGGCCTCCTGGATGAGCTGCCGGGTCATGACCGCGTTGGTGTCGTAGGTCGCGTACGCCTCGTAGAACTCGAGCATGGCGAATTCGGGCGAATGCGAAGAGTCGCTGCCCTCGTTGCGGAAGTTGCGGTTGATCTCGAAGACCTTCTCGATACCGCCCACGACGCACCGCTTGAGGTAGAGCTCCGGGGCGATCCGCAGATACAGATCCAGATCGACGGCATTGGAATGCGTGACGAATGGCCGGGCCGCCGCGCCGCCGTGCAGAGTCTGCAGCATCGGGGTTTCCACCTCGACGAAGCCGCGTCCCTCGAAAGAATTTCGCAACGCACGGACCACGCCCGCACGGGTGCGCACGACATCGCGCGCCCGCGGCCGCAGGATCAGGTCGACATAGCGCTGCCGAATGCGCGTTTCCTCGGCCAGCTCCTTGTGCGCCACCGGCAGCGGCCGGAGCGCTTTTGCGGTGATCTGCCACGCGTCGGCCATAACGGAAAGCTCACCCCGCTTGGAGGTGATGGCCTCGCCGTGCACGAAAACGTGATCGCCGAGATCGACGTCCGATTTCCAGGCCGCCAGCGAGTCCTCGCCGACACCGGCGAGGCTGATCATGGCCTGCAGCTCGGTGCCGTCCCCTTCGCGCAGGGTGGCGAAACACAGTTTGCCGGTGTTGCGCAGGAACAGCACGCGCCCGGTCACGCCGACGATCTCACCGGTCTGCGTATCCGCGGGCAACTCGGAATACTTCGCCCGGATCTCGGCCAGCGAGTGCGAACGAGGCACCTCGACCGGATACGGGTCGGAACCCTCCGCGATTATCCGATCGCGCTTGGCCCGGCGAACCCGCATCTGTTCGGGCAGGTCGTCGTCGGGCACGGGGCGCTCGGAAGCGGCGGATTCGGTCATGCGCATAGGGTACGAACCCACCCGCCGGCTAGACCAACCGGATTACCCTTCCGCTCAATGTGATCGATCATGTGACCGAAGAACAGGAACTGCGGTCCCGCCGCGCGCGATCGTTCGGCGCGTCCGCGGCCGCCTACGCCGAGCACCCGCCCGACTACCCGCTCGACGCGCTGCGCTGTCGGCCCTGGGCGTCAGATGCGACCGAACTGCCGGGCCCCGACCTGTTCGAACCGTTCGAACCGTTCGAACAGGAGCATTTCCGGCACGCTCACGCCCGACGCCGAACGGGAGGCCACCCGAGCCCGGATGCCGGCGTTCCTCCGCGCCAACCCGGGAACCGCCGGCGGCCAGTTCGACCTCCCGTGGCTGACGCTCACCATCCGCGCGGCGCGCCGCTGACCGGAGAGCAGCGGAAACCTCAACTCGCGGGGGTCAGCGGGTTTGGCGTTCGTAGGCGAGGCGGAGGCCCAGGAGGGTCAGGTCGGGGACGTGTTCGGTAATCGTCTCCGACTCGGACAGCACCAGCGGCGCGAGCCCGCCGGTGGCCAGCACCGCGACCGGGCCGTCGCTGGAAAGCTGCTTCACGATGCGGCGGACCAGCCCGTCGACCTGCCCGGCGAAGCCGTACAGGATTCCCGACTGCAGGCATTCCACCGTGTTCTTGCCGATCACCGACCGCGGCGGCACCAGTTCGACCTTGCGCAGCTGCGCCGCGCGCGACGCGAGCGCGTCCACCGAGATCTCGATCCCGGGCGCGAACGCGCCACCGAGGAACTCGCCCTTCGCCGAGATCGCGTCGACGTTCGTCGACGTTCCGAAGTCGACGACCACGCACGCGGTCGGGTACAGGTGGTGCGCGGCGAGCGTGTTCACCAGCCGGTCGGCGCCGACCTCGCGCGGGTTGTCCACCAGCAGCGGCACCCCGGTGCGAACTCCCGGCTCCACAACGACTTTCGGCACGCGCGGGTAGTACCGCGACAGCATCACCCGCAGCTCGCGCAGCACCGCGGGCACCGTCGACAGCGCGCTGATCCCGGTCACCACGTCCGCGTGTTTCCCGAGCAGACCCCGCATCGTCAAGGAGAGTTCGTCGGCGGTCATCTGCGCGTCGGTCCGCATCCGCCAGTCACCGATGAGCTCGGTGCCTTCGTACAACCCGAGACTGATGTTCGTGTTGCCGACGTCGATGGCCAGCAGCAAGTCAGCGCTCCGCGTGGAGCAGGGCGTCGAGCCGCGCGGCGTCGACCGTCTCCCGGTCCTGGCGCGCGATCGGCACGCTGCCGCTGATCAGGCCCGAGCCCTCCGGCGCGTGGCCGGCGTCGCTGCCCGAGTGCTGGATGCGGTTGTGGGCGTCGACGAACACGATCTTCGGCTGGAACGAGGTGGCCTCGGCGGTGTCCATCTGGGCGTAGGAGATGAGGATCACCAGGTCGCCGGGGTGCACCAGGTGCGCCGCCGCGCCGTTGATGCCGAGGACGCCGGAATCGCGCTCCCCCGGGATCACGTAGGTCTCCAGCCGCGCCCCGTTAGTGATGTCCACAATGGACACCTGTTCGCCCGGGAGCAGGTCGGCGGCCTCCATCAGCGTCTCGTCCACCGTGACCGACCCGACGTAGTGCAGGTCGGCCTGGGTCACGGTCGCGCGATGGATCTTCGATTTGAGCATCGTGCGGTACATGTTGATCTCCCTAATCCCCTGCTGTGCCGAGAACGACGGCGGCGTTGTCGATGAGCCGGGTCTTGCCGACCCTGGCCGCGACGAGCAACCTCGCCTCCCCATCGACGGGCGCGGGGCCGAGGTCGGTTCCGCGCAACTCGAGATAGTCGACGACGACCGACGGGCGGGCGGCGAGCGTCTCCCGCGCCGCGGTCAGCACGGCTTCCGCACCCCGCGCACCCGCGTGCGCACCGGCCGACAACGCCGAGGACAGCACCACGGCGTCCGCCCGCTGCTCGTCCGACAGGTAGACGTTGCGCGAGGACAGCGCGAGCCCGTCCGGCTCACGCACCGTCGGCACGCCGATCACCCTGGTGGGCATGTTCAGATCCCGCACCATGCGCTTGACCAGCACCAGCTGCTGGTAGTCCTTCTCGCCGAAGAACGCATAGTCCGGCCGGACGATGTTGAACAGCTTGGCCACCACCGTCAGCACCCCGGCGAAATGGCCCGGCCGGGCGGCGCCCTCCAGCTGGTCGCCGAGCGGGCCCGGGTGCACCGTCACGGTGTGGCCTTCGCCGTAGAGGTCCTCGGCCTTGGGCACGAACGCCAGTTCCGCGCCGATCTTGGCGAGCGCCTCGAGGTCCCGCTCCAGCGGCCGCGGGTAGGCCTCGAAGTCCTCCCCCTCGCCGAACTGCAACGGGTTCACGAAGATCGAGGCACCGACGACCACACCCTGCAGCTTCTTCGCGCGACGGATCAGCTCGCGGTGCCCGGCGTGCAGCGCGCCCATCGTCGGCACGAGCGCGATCTGGCTGCCGACCTTGTGCAGCGCCGACGTCACGCGGCTCACGGTGTCGGGCGTCTGGAAGGTGTTGAGCTGCCCGCGGTGAAACTTGGGGGTCTTCACTTCGATCCTTTGTCGAGAAGCTGGGTGATGTCTGCGGCCGCGTCGGCCTTGAGCAGACCGGCCGCCGAGGCGCGCGCGGCCGTGCGCCGGGCGAGCGCGGTGTAGCAGGGTTCGATCTCCGGGGCCGCCTCTGCGAGCACCGCGAGATGCTTGCGCACGGTACCCGTGTCGCCGCGCGCGACCGGCCCGGTGAGAGCGCGGTCCCCGTGGCGCAGCGCGTTGTCCAGCGCCGCCGACAGCAGCGGTCCGATCATCCGCTCCGCCTTCGCGATCCCCGCGCCACCAAGGAGTTCCAGGCAGTCCGCGACGAGTGTGACCAGGTGGTTCGCGCCGTGTGCGAGCGCGGTGTGGTACAGCGGGCGGGCCGCTTCGGGCACCCGGATCGGCTCGCCACCCATCTCGACGGTCAGCGCCTCACCGACGTTCCACGCGGCCTCGTCGCCCGCCGCCGCGGTCACGCCGACGCTGCACGCGGCCATCCGCTGCAGGTCCTCCTCGCGGCCGGTGAACGTCATCACCGGGTGCAGCGCCAGCGGCAGCGCCCCGGCATCCGCGGCGGGACGCAGCACGTCGATGCCGTGCGCGCCGGAGGTGTGGATCACGATCTGGCCGGGCCGCCACGTGCCGGTCGCGGCGAGGCCGGACACCAGGCCCTCGAGCGCGTCGTCGGGTACCGCGAGCAGCACGAGATCCGCGATGGCCACCACTTCGTCGGGTGGTTTGAGCGGGACACCGGGCAGCAGCCGCTCGGCGCGGGCATGGGATGCGGCGGAGATACCGGAGGCGGCGATGACGGTGTGGCCGGCGCGCGAGAGAGCGGCGCCCAGGACGGCGCCCACCCGACCGGCGGAAACCACGCCGACGGCGAGTCGCGCGGGCCGTGTCATGGCATGCCTCTGTGGATGCGCATGGCGAAAGCTCCTCAAGCTCGTTCCAGTCCCGCTCTTCATCGCGGGTACCGGACGACGGCGCGAGATTAGCTCGCGGCCGGGCCGTATGCGGAGTCTAGGTGACCAGCTTCACCCGTCCCGGGTCATCCCGCGTGGCTGGATTCCCCCGCCAGCCTGACGGCCTCGGCGCGCGAGGAACGCAGCGTGCTGAGCAGTTCGGCTTCGCGCTGGAGCGTCGCCGGCCCCGCCTTGTGACGTTTGAGGAATGCGAGCTCGGTCACGCTGGCCTGATAGCTCGCGACTGCCCTGGCGGCGTGGCGCCCGGACTGCTTGCGCGCCTGCCGCCGCCAGTCGCGGCGTTCCGCGAGACTCGAGAGCAGACCGACTTCGGAAGCGGCGATCCAGCCCGCCTCGACCATTCCCGGCAGCGCGGCCTCGATGGTGCGCTGCTCGCGACGTCGCTGCAGCATCACGAGCAGCACGACCGCGATGAAAATCGGCACCATGATGAGGAAGTAGACGTTGAGGAACGCCTTCGCGCCGCCGAGGGTGGCCGCGCCGTTCCACAACGCGTGCAGGCAGACCGCGGCGAGGTAACAGCCCAGCGGGATCAGCACCTTGCTGGGACCGCGCGGGGTGCGGGCCGCGATACCGAGCCCGATCCCGGTGATCGACGCGAACAGCGGGTGCGTGAACGGCGACAGGATCCCGCGCAGCACGAACGCGGCGATCACGCCCGAACTCGCGCCGTCGCCGAAGCCGTAGTCGGCGAACGCGCGGCCGAAGTAGTAGATGTTCTCGGTGAAGGCGAAGCCGGCCGCGGTGACCCCCGCGTAGACGATGCCGTCGACGATCCCGTCGAACTCCTCCGACCGGCGCAGCATGATCGCCAGCACGAACGAGCCCTTGGCCGCCTCCTCGACCAGCGGCGCGGAGACCAGCGCACTGACCCGGCTTCCGTTTCCCTTGCCCAGCAACAGGTCTCCGACCGTCTCGGCGGTGTTGTTGATGAGCAGCGCGGTGATCGTCGCGATGCATGCACCCCACGCGAAGGCCAGCAGCAGCAGTCGTGCCGGCTCCGGTTCCCAGCGGTCGACCCACAGGAAGGTCGCGACGACGATCGCGACCGGGATCAGCGCGGCCGCCGCGCCGATCACGACGGCGAGCGGGCCGACGCGCACGGTCGCGAGCGCCAGCAGGCCGAGCCCGCACACCGCGACCACGATGAGGCCGAGTACGGGCAGGAGCACGGTGATCCTGCGAGATGGTGCGGTCACAGCGGGCAAGCCTACGTTGCAGGGGGCGGACGGGTCCCGAATGGCCGAACGGGTCCGGTGCGGGTCAGTCGTCAGCGCGGCGTCGACGACGCGAGACGGCCTCCGTATTCGCGCCGTGCGCGGCGAGCAGGTCGCTCACCGAACGACCCGCGGCGTGCGAGCCCGTCTCTTCCGGAACAGCCCGGCGACCAGAAGGTTCCTCCGGCGCGGCACGGCGGCCGGATGTCTCGGCGCCGAGGTCGGGTTTCGCGTGGCTACCGGTCGACCGGCCACCCGACGACGCCTGCCACGACGGCGGTTCGCCCTCCGGGCGGCGACGGCGGCCACCACCGGACGTCTCGGCCGGGGTCTCGGGCGGCACCTCCGGCTTGCGGCGACGTCCACCCGCACCGCCCTCCTGCGCCCGACGCCGCACCTCGACCGGCAACGTCGGGTTGCTGGAGGGCGGTACCTCGTCGGCCACCGGCGACGGCACGTGCTGCGACACCGGCTCCGGCTGCGGCGGCTCGAAACGGCCCACCGGCTGGATCCGCGGGTGCGAGGTCTCCGCCGGCTTGGCGGGCTCCATCCGCGGCCGCGACGATTCGAAGCGGCGGGCGGGCTCCATGCGCGGCCGCGAGGCTTCGGCCCGCCGCTCCTTCGCCGGCTGCGGTTCCGGCGCAGCGGGAGAAACCGGCTTGGCCGGCGTGCCGTTCGCGGCGGGCGCGGGGAACGCGCCGGGGACGTCGCTCACCGGGCGCTCGCGCCGCGGCGGGGTCCGGTCGGCGTCGAGCACCTTCGACAGCTGCGTGGGTTCGTCGCCGGGTCCCACGGCGGGCTGGGTGAGCTCGGTGGCGGCCGCGGCGCGACGCACGGGCTGGCGGCTGATCCGGGTCGGCTCGGCCGCCGGCGTGACGCGGGTCTGTTCGGCCGGCGAGCCGGGCTGCCCGAGCCGTTCGGCACGCGCCTCCGCGGCGGCCTTGGAGACGCTCGCCGCGACACTGCTGCGCCCGTTGGCCGGGCGGGCGGGCTCGTTCTTGGTCACGCGGCGAGGCGGCAGGTCCATCGACCGCTCCGGACGACGCGGCTCCGGCGCCCCCGCGGCCGGACGGCCGCGGGCCGGCTGCTTGTCGCGGACGCGCTCGATCAGCTCCGTCGGCCGGTCCGCGGACTCCTTCGCGGGCGCCGCCATGAGCTGCGCGGCGATACGTCCGTTGCCCGGCGATTCGACGAGCCTGCCTTCCTCACGCAGCGCACGCATTCGAGTGGCCTGCGCGGTGAGCGCCACCCGTTCGAGGAGTACCTCGCCTCCGAACAGTGACTGCAGGCTGTCCCGCAGCGCGATCACTTCGGCGCGCAGGGCGTCCAGTTCCGCGCGGGACTCGGCCTCGGCCTTGCTTCGCGTCTCGGACTCGATCTCGAGCTCGTACTCCCGCCTTGCGGCGATCTCTCGTTCCAGTTCGAGCTCGTACACCTCTTGCGCCTGGGCGACCGCTTCCTCCGTGGTCGCGGCGTTCCGGCGGTACCTGACCGCGAGAAACGCGCCGACCAGCGCCGCCCACAACGCGGCGACGATGCCGAGCCGGAGGTAGCGGACGTCGTCCGCGAGGACGAGCGAGAAGGTCGCCGCCAGGGCGAGGACCAAGCCAATGACGAACCACGGCCTGCCCACCAGGCGGCCGCGCGAGTCGTCACCCAGGTCGTCCCCGCCAGTCATGCCCAACACCGTACCTGTCAGTTATCCGTCCGAGACCTAGTCGGTACTTCGAGCGGTTACTTCTCAGCGTTAACCGGTCGGGTGACTATCGCGATTCTGATCACCCGTGTCCGGAGTCCGGCAGCAGTGTTCCAACCACAATGCCGCTCCGACAAGAGCTGACGAACTGATTACGCCGATGACCGCGCTGCGGACGTCGCTCGCGGCGGCCGTCACGTCGCCCGTTCGAGGGAACAGCGCCGCGACGACGGCGGCCCAGACACCGAGCATCAGCGCTCCGAGGAGGGACGACGCCTTCGCGAGCGCGACCGCGCGCGCCACGGCGATCGCGCCGAGGAGGCGTCCGCTGCGGATCCGGGCACGGATCGAAAAAGCCAGTGCGACTTCGATCACTGCCAGCACGAGCAGGGTCACGCCGGCGAACTGCGGCAGCCGCGGCAGCGACCCGTAGAAGAACTTGAACGCCAGAAAAGAGAGCACGAGGCCGACGAGGCCGGCGGTCACCAACTCGCGGGGCCGCGTGAAGTGCATGCCATCACCGTAGTCGCAGATCGGGGCGCGACCGGACGCCGGCGCGGTCGTCGGCCGGGCGCGCGGCCAGGAGGTCGCGGACCGGGCCGTGGCCGGGTAGCACCGCGTCCGGCTCGATCTCCAGCCACGGGACCAGCACGCTGGCCCGGTCCGGCGTGCCGGGATGCGGCAGCAGGAGCTCGGGGTCGTCCGACGTGACGCCGTCGACGGTCACCACGTCGACGTCCAGGGTGCGCGGGCCCCAGCGCAGCTCGCGCACCCGGCCCGACGCCTGTTCCAGCGCCTGCCCGGCCCGCAGCCACGCCCAGTGGTCGCGCACGGGGTCGTCCACCACGATCACCGCGTTGAGGAAGTCCGGCTGGTCCTCGACGCCCCACGGCTTCGTTTCGTACACAGTGGACACAGCGACCACCACGTCGCCGAGGACGTCGAGCACGGACTGCAGATAGCTCAGCCGGTCACCGAGATTCGAGCCGAGCGACAGGACCGCGCGGCTCACCGCTGCCGCCGCACGGTGACCGCGACGTCGTCGAAGGTCAGCGGGATCGGGGCCGACGGCTTGTGCACCGTGACCTCCACCGCGCTCAGCCGCTCGTCCGCGATCACCGCGCCGGCGATCTTGCCCGCGACGGTTTCGATCAGGTCGTACGGCTCGCCGCCGACGATGCGGGCCGCCAGCTCGGCCAGCTCGCCGTAGTGCAGGGTCCGCTTCAGGTCGTCGGTCTCGGCGGCGGGCGTCAAGTCGAGCCACACGGTGACGTCGACGACGAACTCCTGCCCGTCACGCCGCTCGTGCTCGAATACGCCGTGATGGCCGAACACACGCAAGCCGGTCAACGTGATCCGGTCAGTCATGCGCGCCCTTCCTCCAGGCAGCGGCAACCATGACCGCGTCGAGCGAGGCGCCGACGGCGTGCGTCCGTACACCCCACGCCCCGGCCGCCGCGGCGAGCGCGGAGATCGCCGCGGTCGCGTCCTCGCGGCCCGCCGGCGGGCGCGGCTCGCCCTTGTCGTCCGCGAGCAGGCGGCCGAGAAAGCGTTTGCGCGAAGCGCCGACCAGCAGGGGGAAACCCATGTCGAGGAACGTGCCGAGCCCGTTGAGCAGCGCCCAGTCGTGCTCGGCCTCCTTCGCGAAACCCAAGCCGGGGTCGAGCACGATGCGCTCGTGCGCGACGCCCGCTGCGAGCGCCTCGTCGACCCGCGCGGCCAGCTCGGCGCGCACTTCGGCGACGACATCGTCATAGGTCGCGAGCCGGTTCATGTCCGTGCTGTGCCCGCGCCAGTGCATCAGGATCCACGGCACGCGCGCGTCCGCCACGACCCGCGCCATGTCCGGATCGGCGAGGCCGCCGGACACGTCGTTGATGATCTGCGCGCCGGCGTCGAGCGCCGCTTCGGCGACGGCCGCGCGCGTGGTGTCGACCGACAGACACAGGCCGTCCGCGGCGAGCGCCCGGACCACCGGCAGCACCCGCTCGATCTCGGTCCGCGCATCCACCCGGGAAGACCCTGGCCGCGTCGACTCCCCACCGACGTCGATGATGTCGGCGCCGCGGTCCCACATCTCGTGGGCGTGCTGCAGCGCCGCGTCCAGGTCGAGGTAGCGACCCCCGTCGGAGAACGAGTCGGGCGTGACGTTGAGAACGCCCATCACGACGCACCGGCCGGGCGTCGGCAAAGTGCTCACCGGCGCCCCTCGATCAGCTCGCGGGCCGGCTCACTGTCGATGTCGACCGTCCTGCTCGCCGGCATCGCGCTCGCCCTGGTCGCCGAACCAGCCCGGCTTGTGCTCCTGGTCCTCGCCGCCGGGACCCGGCTGCTGACGCCACTCCTCCGCCGGCGGGCGCCACGGCTGGCTGCCCTGGCCACCCGGTCCCCCTGGGCCACCCGGGCCCGGCTGGGTCGCGGGCCGCCACCCCGGCGGGGCACCGTAGTTCGGCGGGCCACCCTGCTGGCCGGCCGAAGGCTGCGGCCACTGGCCGGTGCCGTTCGGGCCGTACGGCCGCCCGCCGTTGGGCGGGTAGCCGCCCGAGGGTGGCGGCGCGTATGGGTTGGCCGGCGGCTGCGGCTGCGCGTACGGCGGCCCGCCGGGCAGGTCGGAACCACCCGGCGCGGTGCCCACCGGCGTGGGCGCCGGGAGCGGTACCGGCTCCTCGTCCTGCGGCGGCGGCCACGGCTCGCCGCGCTCCATCGCCAGCTCGCCGGGCGTCTTGATCGGCGGCTTGTCCGACGGGGTGCGCTCACCGAACTCGTTGAACACGGTGATGTGCGGCCGCTTCTCGACCGAGGCGAAGATCCGCTCGAGGTCCTTGCGCTGCAAGGTTTCCTTGTCCAGGAGTTCGGCGACCAGGTCGTCGAGCACGTCCCGGTAGGCGTTGAGCACCTCGTACGCCTCGGTGTGCGCGGTCTCGATGAGCTTGCGCACCTCTTCGTCGATCTCGTGCGCGACCTCGAGCGAGTAGTCCGGCTGCCGGCCCGCCGAGCGGCCGAGGAACGGGTCGCCCTGCTCCTGGCCGTACTTGACGGCACCCAGCCGCGCGGTCATGCCGTACTCCATGACCATCGCGCGCGCGATCTTGGTGGCCTGCTCGATGTCCGACGAGGCGCCCGTGGTGGGCTCGTGGAACACCAGCTCTTCGGCCGTGCGCCCGCCCATCGCGAACACCAGTCGCGCGATCATCTCCGAGCGGGTCATCAGCTGCTTGTCGTCCTCCGGGACGACCAGCGCGTGCCCGCCGGTGCGGCCGCGCGGCAGGATGGTCAGCTTGTACACCGGCTCGAGGTCCGGCATCGCCCACGCGGCGAGCGCGTGCCCGCCCTCGTGGTAGGCGGTGATCTTCTTCTCCTTCTCGGAGATGATCCGGCTCTTGCGCGCCGGACCGCCGATCACCCGGTCCACCGACTCCTCGAGCGCGGCGTCGTTGATGACGTGCCCATTCTGGCGGGCGGTCAGCAGCGCGGCCTCGTTGATGACGTTGGCCAGGTCCGCACCCGACATGCCGACGGTGCGCTTGGCCAGCGCGTCCAGGTCGACGTTCTGCGCCAGCGGCTTGCCCTTGGAGTGCACGTTCAGGATCGCGCGGCGGCCGCGCAGGTCCGGCGCGGACACCGGGATCTGCCGGTCGAACCGGCCGGGCCGCAGCAGCGCCGGGTCCAGGATGTCGGGCCGGTTGGTGGCGGCGATCAGGATGATGCCGCCGCGCGCGTCGAACCCGTCCATCTCGACCAGCAGCTGGTTCAGCGTCTGCTCGCGCTCGTCGTGCCCGCCGCCGAGGCCGGCGCCACGCTGGCGGCCCACCGCGTCGATCTCGTCGACGAAGATGATGCACGGCGCGTTCTGCTTGGCCTGCTCGAACAGGTCCCGCACGCGGGAGGCACCCACACCGACGAACATCTCGACGAAGTCCGAACCGGAGATCGTGTAGAACGGCACGGAGGCCTCACCGGCGACGGCACGCGCAAGCAGTGTCTTACCGGTGCCGGGCGGGCCGTAGAGCAGCACGCCCTTCGGGATCTTCGCGCCGAGCGCCTGGTAGCGCGCCGGGTTCTGCAGGAAGTCCTTGATCTCGTACAGCTCTTCGACGGCCTCGTCGGCACCCGCCACATCGCCGAACGTGGTCTTGGGCATGTCCTTGTTCAGCTGCTTGGCCTTGGACTTGCCGAAGTTGAGGACGCGGTTACCGCCGCCCTGCGCGTTGTTCATCATCCACATCAGCAGCAGCAACAGGATGCCCAGCGGGATGAGGTAGATCAGCAGCTGGGAGAAGAACGACTGCTGGGTGACCGTAGTGCTGAACTTGACGTTCTTGGCGTTGATCAGCTGCTGGTAGATCGTATCGGTTGCGCCCGAGGGGAACGGCGTGATGACCTGGTCGACCTGCTGGCCGCTGACGTCGATCTTGTTGGTGAGCGACAGCTTGAGCTGCTGCTCCTTGTCCTCGAGGTTCGCTTCCTTCACGTTGCCCGCGCTGATCTGCGCGATCGCCTGTGAAGTGGGCACCTGGGTGTAGCCGCGGTCGGCGTCGAAGATGGTGCTGAACGCGAAGTAGAGCAGCAAAACCGCGACGATCCACAGCAGTGGGTTCCTGAGCAGGCGCTTCCGGTCCATATGCCTCGGCCGTGTGGCCTTGACCCTCCCTGGTTAGGCGGTAGATGTAGCCATCCGCCGTCACGGTGTGACAACTACTTGCGGTGTGCGAGGGACACCCGTTCAACCAGGGTACAGTCCGGTCGCCATACCGGGTCTGCTACCACCCGCACAGCCTTCGGCAGCTCAACGCCTGGTTACCCCGCCTGGTTCCCGGTGCTCAGCCGCCGAGCGCGGCCACCATCTCACCGAGCCGCCCGCGCAGGGTCTTCGCGTCGGCGCCGGACACCGTCATCCACTCCCGGCCGTCCGTGCCGGGGCGGGAAAGACTGAGGTAGCGGCCGCTCGCGGTGTCGAACCAAGCCAGCACCGGGGAGCGCTGCCTGCCGCGCAGCTCGCTGCGGCTGTTCGCTGCCAGCTGACCGCCGCGCAGCCGCGGCTGGCCCGCGAGGCGCGCGTACGCCTCCCGCGGATCGGCCGTCTTCTCGCTCAGCGGCGCGCGTCGCCGCGCCTTCGGCGAGGAGTCCCCGCCACCCGTGGTGACCGGCGTCCGGTTGGGTGCGATCCACAGCGCCTCTTCCACCGGAAGCGTGACCGACGCCTCGGTGCCGCGCTGCCCCGGCGGCAGCAGCTCGACCACCGACGACGCGAGGCCCTCGGCGTAGGTGGGCCGGATCCAGACGCCGTCGTTGTCCTGGATCGCGAGCACGCCGGTGGTGCCGTCGGACGCGGCCAGTATCGCGACCGGCGGCTGCTGGAACTCCGGGATGTGCAGGGCGTCGATGCTCAGCGTCGGCCGCGCCAAGACCGTGAACCACTCCTCGACGTGCGGTTCCAGACGGCCGTAGTCATCGACAAGGCCGCGCGCCCGGAGCTCCCTGTTCGCCCGCTGCCGCAACATCGCGCGCTCGTCGATCGTCTCGCCGTGCGACTTGACGCGCAGCGGGTACGGCAGCTCGCCGAGGCCGACCGACTCCCACAGGAAGTCGAACGTCAGCGGCGTGAAGAACTCCTGGCCCGTCGTCACCATGCTCCTCCCGGTGCCACGGTCGTACTCGCGGCACCGGAGAGCATCTCACCGAGGCGTTGGCGCAGCGACGGCACGTCCGCCGGGGCGATGGTGATCCAGTCGCGGCCGTCGTGCCCGCGGCTGGCCTGCGTGAAGTAGCGGCCGGCGTCGGTGTCGAACCAGCTCAGCACGGGCGGGCGGGCCTTGCTGCCCATCGGGCTGCGGGCGTTGGCCCCGATCTGCCCGCCACGCAGCCGCGGCTGGGCCTGCAGCCGGGCCAGCGCCTTGCGGTCCTCGTCCGCGCTGATCCGGCCGCTACTGCCCGCCCGTCGCCCACCGCCACCCTCAACGGAATCGCTTCGCGCCGCAACCCGGTCTCGGGGACCACGGCGCTGGATGAAGTCGGCGCCGGTGCTGGTGAGCAGCTGCTCGAGCGGCACCGTGATCGACTTCTCGCCACCGCGCTGCGCCGGCGGGAGCAGCGAGATGATCGCGCTGGCCAGACCGTCCGCGGGAGCCGGGTGCAGGTGGAAGCCGCGCTCGTCGCGCACCGCCAGCACGCCCTGCCCGCCGAGCGCCGCCGCGACGGCCAGCAGTGGGCGAGCGTCCGACGCCGTGATGTGCACCGAATCCAGGCTCACGTCCGAGCCCGCGAGCACCTCGAAGAAGTGCTCTACGTGCGGCTCGGGCCGGCCGCGGCCGTCGGCGACCCCGCGCTGGACGAGCGCGGCGAACGTCTGCCTGCGCAGCTGCTCGCGCTCGTCCACGGTGGTGCCGTGCGACCGGACCTCGAGCGGGTACGGCAGCTCACCGCCCCCGAACGACTCCCACAGGAAATCCAGCTCCAGCGGAGAAAGCAGCTCCGCTCGCATCCGTTAGTCCTCGTCCATAGTCTGCGGGGCACCCGCGCCCGGTCGGCCTCGATGAGTGGCTGCGCGATTGTGACTCATCAGGCCTCCTCGTCGTCGCCCCAGGCGCCGATCACCGGAGGCGCCGTCGCGACGTTCGCGCCGAACGCCTCGTCCGGGTCGGCCTCGATCAGGAACGACGCGCGCTGGTGCTCCTCGTCCTCGCCGCCCGCGGCGTGGGCACCGCCACCGCCCATGCCGCCCATGCTCGACGGCGAGGCGTTGGAGCCGATCGTGCCGCTCGAGTTCATCAGCGGACCCTGCTGCTGAGCCATGGTGCCCGCCGCGCTGTGGCCCTGCTGCTGACTGTCGGCGGCGGTGGCCGCGGCCTCCGTGCCGTCGGGGTCCGCCTTCGCGCCGGACTTGCTGCCGCGCCCGAGCACTGCCTTGCCGCCGGCCGCGGCGAGACCCGCGCCCGCGAGTCCCAGGCCGATACCCAGCGCAGCACCGGAACCGTGGCTCGTGGTGGGGATCGGCGTCGCATGCGCGGCCGCCGCACCCAGGTTCGTGCCGACGGTCGCCCCCGGCGCCGCCCCACCGGCACCGGCGTCGCCGCCCGGCACCGCGCCCGGGACCTGGCCGGCCGCCTGGCCACCGAAGTCACCCGCGAACGACCCGCGCGTGCCGTCACCGCCGCCCGCCATGCCGACCGGGCCCAGCGAGCTGCCACCGAACGCGCCCATGATCCCGCCACTGCCGCCGCCGACCGACGACGCCTTGGTGGCGCTGATGCTGCCGCCGGGCGCGAGGCCGAGCGACTCGGGCCCGAAGCTCGGCGTGCTGTCGTCGACGTCGGACATCGCCTGCGTGTAGGCGTTGAAGTACTGGACCTGCTGCGCGTGCACGCCCTTGGCCTCGTCGGACTGCTGCTTCATGTCCGCGACCATCGCGGCCGGCCCGCCGGCGAGCATCGAGGCGGTCTGCCGTGCCGGGTCGAACTCCTTCGGCGCCGGCATCTTCTTGACCTCGGCGGCCGCCGACGCCTGCTGCGCCATCCGGTTGGCCATGGTGTGCGCGGCGTCGCCCGCCTGCTGGCTGGAGTTCGCGATGCCCACCAGCGAACCCTGCGCGGACGCGGCGCCCTGGCCGATCCACGCGTTGCCGAGTTCGGAGATCGCGTTGTACAGGTCGTTGGCGGCCTGGTGCAGCTCGTCGCCGTGCGACTTCCACGCCTGGCCGGTGGCCTCCGCCGTGGCCGGGTCGTTGTTGACCGTCGCGCCCCGGTAGAGCTGCGTGCTCTCCTGCGACGCCCAGTTCGGCGGGCTGGCGATGGCGCGGTCGCTGCCGTAGTCGAAGCCGCCCGCGCCGCTGCGTGCCTGCTGGACGATCGCGGCGGTCTCGCCGTTGTCGCCCATCTGTACCGAGGTGCCCTGGCCGCCGCCGGCGCCCTGGAACGAATCGCTCTGGCTACCCATCTGCGCTCATGCCCCCTGGTTCACGCCTGCCCGGACAGGGCGTCCGCGGCATCGGAGTCGATCTGGTGGTAGTGGCTCATCGCGGCGACGATCGCCTGCTCGGCCTGGTCGTACTGGGTGTAGAGGTTCTGCAGGGCGGTGGAGTAGGAGTCGCCGCCGCCGTCCGCGCGCTGGGCGAACTTGGCCGCGATCGCGTCGCCGACCGGGTTCGCGCCGAGCTTCGGGGCCTCGGCCAGCGCGCCGGCGTTGCGCAGCAGGGTCTCGACCGAGTCCTTGCCCGCGCGGATCTTCTTCAGCACGTTCTGCGCGGCGTCCGGATCGACCCCCAGCTGACCGGCGACGGCCGCGTTCTTGAACGCCGAGGCGCCCGCGTAGCTGCTGTTCCCCATCAGATCTCTCCTACCCCAAGTTCGATGCCGCGCGTGCCCGCCCGGCTACCCCGTTCGCTTAGGTTAACGCACTCGGTCCGGCTGTATGACGTGTTTGCCCGAGCAACGGTTCCGGATTACTCGACCCCCGGGCAACCCGTTTACCAGGAGTAACTCAAGAGCTGTAGACCTTCGGGTCGAGCGTCCCGATGTAGGGGAGGTCGCGGTAACGCTCCGCGAAGTCCAGCCCGTAGCCGACAACGAACTCGTTCGGGATGTCGAACCCCACATAGCGGACCGGTACGTCCACTTTGACCGCTTCGGGCTTGCGCAGTAGCGAGCACACCTCCAGCGACGCCGGGTTGCGGCTGGCGAGGTTGCGCAGCAGCCACGACAGTGTCAGCCCGGAGTCGACGATGTCCTCGACGATCAGCACGTGCTTGTCCGCGATGTCGCGGTCGAGGTCCTTGAGGATCCGCACCACGCCCGACGACGAGGTCGCCGACCCGTACGAGGAGACCGCCATGAACTCCAGCTGCGCCGGCATCGGCAGCGCGCGGGCGAAGTCGGTCATGAACATGACTGCGCCCTTGAGCACGCCGACCAGCAGGAGATCGCCGGTCACGCCCTCGCGCGCGTAGTCGTCGGCGATCTGCTTGGCGAGTTCGTTGATCTTGTCCTGGATCTGCTGCTCGGTGACGAGCACGGAGGCGATCTCGCCTTCGTACACGGGTCATTCCCCTCTTTGATCAGCGCCGGGGCGCTTCCGCTTGAGCGCAAGCCTGCCATGCGTCCGCTCCACCACCAAGCTGCCGGGTAGCCACACCCCGCCCTGCCCGCGCCATTCCCCGACCAAGGCGTCGATCGACCGCAGATGGGCGTCAGTGAGATCACAAGCGCCGCCATCGAGCAGCCACCGGCGGATCACTCTCCGTCGCAGCGCCGCGGGCACCCCTTCGAGGGCTTTCGCGTCCAGTGTCGGCTCGTCGCCGCGAAGCCGGTCGGCCAGCGTGTCCAGGGCGTCGGTGTCCTCGCGCAGCTGCGCGGCCGTGCGGGCGAGCGCGGCCGCGACCCCGCCGGAGAGCACGTCCTCCAGCAGCGGCAGCACCTCCGTGCGCAACCGCACCCGGGTGAAGCGGGGGTCGGCGTTGTGCGGGTCTTCCCACGGTTCGACGCCGAGCACCGTGCACGCCGCCCGCGTCGCGGAACGCGGCACGGCCAGCAGCGGGCGGCCCCACGGCGGGTCGAACGGTTTCATGCCCGCGATCGACCTCGGGCCCGAACCGCGACCCAGCCCCAGCAGCACCGTTTCCGCCTGGTCGTCGCGCGTGTGGCCGAGCAGGACCAGGCCGGCCGCCCGGCCGCGCAGCGCGGCGTACCGGGCCCGCCGTGCGGCGGCCTCGAGCCCGCCACCCCCGGTGACTTCGACGGTCAGCACCTCCGCCTCGCCGGCGCCGAGCTTGCGTGCCTGCTGCGCGGCGGCCTCGGCCACGTCGGCCGAACCCGCCTGCAGCCCGTGGTCGACGATCAGCGCCCGCACCCGGCCACCGACGTGCGCGGCGGCCTCCACCAGTGCCAGCGAATCCGCGCCGCCGGACACCGCGACATCGACGGTCTCGGCGGGATGCGCGGCGAGGAACTCACGAACCGCCCGCCGCACCAGGGCCAGCTCGTGGCTCACCCGTGGACGCGCCGGACCCAGGCTCGGGGGTCGGCGATCTCGGCTCGGCTGGGCAGCGTGTTCGGCGATGTCCACACCGCATTGAAACCGGTCATACCGACCGTGTCGACGACGTGCCGAGTGAACGCCGCGCCCTGCGCGTACTGGCGGATCTTCGCGTCCACCCCGAGCAGGCTGCGCAGGAGCCGGTCGAGCAGCCCACCGCCACGACGGCGCGCGGTGAAACGGGCGCGAATCGTCTCCACGGAGGGCACGACGCCCGGACCGACCGCGTCCATCACGTAGTCCGCGTGCCCCTCCAGCAACGTGGACAGCGCGAGCAGCTTGTCGAACACCTCGCGCTGCTGCGGAGAACGCATCAGCTGGGACAGCACGACCACACCGTCCGCCTTGGCGTGCTTGGCTTCGCGGAGCGCGTCGGGCAGCCGGCCGACGAGTTGCGTGATGCCGTCGTCGTCGCCGGCCAGCCCGCTGACCAGCCGCTCGACCTCGTCGCCGAAATAGTCCTTGAGCCAGCGCACCGCGGTGAACTGGAGGCGGTGGGTGCACTCGTGCAGGCACACCCACAGCCGGAAGTCGCGGCCGGGCACCTGCATCGCCTGCTGCGCGGTGACCACGTTGGGCGCCACCAGCAGCAGCCGGCCGCCCACCCGTCGCCCGGCCGCCGCCCCCGATGGAGGCGCTTCGCGCTCGGGCATCCCGCCGAACGGGTCGTACTGGCCGAGCACGCGGGACGCCAGGAACGCCAGCACGACACCGGTCTGCACGCCCGCGCCGCCGGCCAGCACCGGGCTCAGCTTGCTGGTGGGCAGCGCCTGCAAAGCCTTACCTGTCAAGGCATCCAGACCCTCGGCCGCGGAGCGGACCCAGCCGGGCCGGTCCACGACATCACCCGGCAGCAGGGGCAGCCCCGCGCCGAGACCGGTCAGCTCGCGGACGTGCGCCTCGGCGTCGACGGTCAGCTCACGCAGTTCGGTGACGGCGAGCCTCGCCTCTTCGGGCGGCACGTTCGGGCCGCCGCGCACGAGGAACGCACCGGTGGACGCGGCCAGCGACCAGTCGATGACGGGCCGGGTACCTTGCTCGCTCACCGTGCTCACGTACTCGAAACTACCCGGCATCATCGGCATCCGCAGCCACGAAGTTTGGCCGCGACCGCGTCGAGTGCGGCCCTGGTGGTGTCGATGTCGCCATTGTTGTTGGACATCAACGCGAACACCAGGACTCGCCCGTCCTTGTCGAGCACGACGCCGGCGAGCGTGTTGACGCCGGACAGGGTGCCCGTCTTGGCGCGGATCCAGCCCTTGCCCGACGACGAGTTCGCGTCGCCGTAGCGGTCGGCCAGCGTGCCGCTGCCGCCGGCCACCGGCAGCCCTTCCAGCAGCGGGCGCAGCTTGTCGGTGCGCGAGTCCTTGCCTTCGGGCGCGGCGGCGACGGAGAGCAGCTGCGCGAGCAGTCTGGCCGGCACCTTGTTCACTGTGGACAGTCCGCTGCCGTCGTTCAGGCTCACGCCGCTGACGTCGAAACCGTTCTCCGACAACACCTTTAGCGTTGCCTGCGCCCCGCCGACGAACGAGGCCGGGTGCCCCGTCGCGATCGCGGTCTGCCGTGCGACCGCCTCGGCCAGCTCGTTGTCGGAATGCTCGAGCAGCTGGGCGATCAGTTCCGTGAGCGGCGCCGACTTGGTCTCCCCCAGGACGTTCGCGCCCTGCGGGGCCTTCGCGGTACTGGTCGTGGCGACGCTCGCGCCCAGCCGTTGCGCGAACGTCTGCAGCAGGTCGCCCGCAGGGTTGCCGCTGCGCATCGAGTGGTCGTCGGCCGGGTTGGACATGCCGCCGTCAAGCATCGCGGGCACGATCTGGGTCGCATAGGTCGAGGGTGCGTCCTCGGGTGCCCATCCCGGCGCGGTGGCGGCGCCGGTGTACGCCGACAGGTCGATCTGGACCTTCTTGATGGTCCCCCCGCCGGCCTGCTTGACCTGGCTCACCAGATCGTCGAGGTGCGCCGCGCCCTGGTAGACCGACTCCTTGCCGTCCGGCAGCGAGGACAGCGTGAGGTCGCCGCCGGCGACGATGATCGCCGTGTCCGGCGAGCTGCCCTGCACGACCTTCGTGGTCAGCTGCAGGCCGTGGTCGAGCTGCAGCAGCGCGGCGGAGGTGGTCAGCAGCTTCGTCGTGGAGGCCGGGGTGAGCAGCTGGCCGGAGTCGCGGTTCCAGAGCACGTCCCCGGTGGCCGGATCGATCACGGTGCCGGTGAGCGTGCCCAGTGTTGCGTTCGCGCTGGGACCGCCCAGTGCGCTGCTGACGCCGCTCGTCGTGGGCGTCGGGGCGCGGGAACCAGGAGCTTGCAGGGCGAGGTTGACCGTGGGGGGCTGCGGAGTGTCGCCCTGCGGGAGGTTCGGCGCCCAGGGCAGCCCGAGCCGGTTGGACACATAGGGCAGCGCCAGCGCCACCCCGACCGCGATGGCCAGCACGAGCGCGACGCCGCCGTAGACGAGGCCGCGCTTCTTGCGGCGCGGTGCGGTGGTGGCCGGCTCGGCCTCCGGCGGCGGGACGACCGGGACTTCGCCGGTGGACGCCGCGGCGGGCCGGACCTCACCCGATGGCTCGATCCGCATCGGCTGCGCGTGCACGATCCCCGCCGGTGGGATCGGGGGCCGGGCATCGGGATTGTGGGTGAACAGCGTGGGCTGGTCCGGCGGCAGGTCCGGCGCGGGCCGCCTGGCCCACGGAGCGGTGGGCGCGCTGGGAGGACTGGGACTGCCGGGCGGCACGATCGGCAGGTGCTGGGTCACCTCCTGCGCGGACGGCACCTGCTGCCCACCGGGCCGGGACTCCCCTTGCGGCGCGGGGGCCGGCACCCACAAGGTGGGCTGCTCGGCCACCCTCGCCGAGCGCCGCTCCGGGCTGGGCGACTCCTCGCCGGGTGTGCCATCGCCGGCCGCCGCCCCATCGCGCTCGGGTGCGGGCCCCGTCTCGTCCGTGTCGTCCGACGGCCACATCGGCTCGTCCTCGTGCGGCGGCACGCACCCCTCCTCATCCCGTTGGCGCCCCCGCGGGGCGGAACTCACTGTCGGTAAGGCAACATCAGTGCGACTTCCCAACGGCGTGTAGTCCACACTAGTGATGACAAGTTAGCGAAACCGTAAGCCGCCAGGGCGGCTTTAAAAGACGAGGTCAGCGAGGACGCCGTGGAGTTCGACGTCACTATCGAAATCCCCAAGGGGGAGCGCAACAAGTACGAAGTGGACCACAAGACGGGGCGCATCAAACTCGACCGCACCCTGTTCACGGCCACCCAGTACCCGGCCGACTACGGGTTCATCGACGACACCCTCGGCCAGGACGGCGACCCCCTCGATGTGCTGGTGCTGGTGCAGGAGCCGACCTTCCCGGGTTGCCTCATCCGCTGCCGCGCCATCGGCATGTTCCGGATGACCGACGAGAAGGGCCCGGACGACAAGGTCCTCGCGGTCCCGTCGGCCGACCCGCGCCTGGAGCACCTGCGCGACATCCACCACCTCAACGAGTTCCACAAGCTGGAGATCCAGCACTTCTTCGAGGTGTACAAAGATCTGGAACCGGCCAAGAGCGTGGAAGGGTCCTCGTGGGTCGGCCGGATGGAGGCCGAGGCCGAGATCAAGCGCTCCTACCAGCGCGAAATCGACCACCAGGCCAAGCTCGCCGCCGAGTCCGGCGAACACTGAGCAGTAGAGAACAAAGGGGACCCGCCGCCTGGCGAGTCCCCTTTGTCGCGTCTGCGCGTCGCTCGGGGTCTGCCTACTCCTGGTCGGATCGGTGACCGGGGATGGGGTAGCCGGCGAGGAGCTCCTTGATCTCGGCGGCGATCCGGCCGATCTCCTCCTCGTCCTCCTTGGCAGCGGCCGCGACCGTGCGGTCCATCCACTCCGCGATCTGCGGCTGGTGCTCCGGTGTGAGGCCGCGCGTGGTGATCGCGGCGGTGCCGAGCCGGATGCCCGACGGGTCGAACGGCTTGCGCGGGTCGAACGGCACGGTGTTGAAGTTCAGCTCGATGCCCGCCCGGTCCAGCGCCTTCGCCGCCGGCTTGCCGGCGATCTGCTTGCTGGTCAGGTCGACGAGCAGCAGGTGGTTGTCGGTGCCGCCGGACACCAGGTCGAACCCGCGCTCGGTCAGCGCCTGGGCGAGGGCCTTCGCATTGGCGACGATCCGATGCGCGTAGTCGCGGAACTCCGGCTTCGCCGCCTCGCCCAGCGCGACCGCGATCGCCGCCGTCGTGTGGTTGTGCGGACCGCCCTGCAGGCCGGGGAAGATGGCCTTGTCGATGGCCTTGGCGTGCTCCGCGTCGGTCATGATCATCGCGCCGCGCGGGCCGCGCAGGGTCTTGTGGGTGGTCGTGGTGATGATCTGCGCGTGGCCGACCGGCGACGGGTGCGCGCCACCGGCGATCAGGCCCGCGATGTGCGCGATGTCGGCGACCAGCACCGCGTCCACCTCCCGCGCGATCTCGGCGAAGGCGGGGAAGTCGATCGTGCGCGGGATGGCCGTGCCGCCCGCGATGATGAGCTTCGGCCGGTGCTCCTTGGCCAGGTCGCGGACCTGGTCGAAGTCGATGCGGCCGGTTTCCTTGCGCACGCCGTAGTGCACGGCGTTGAACCACTTGCCGGTCGCCGACACCGAGGCGCCGTGGGTGAGGTGACCGCCGGCGGGCAGCCCCATCCCGAGCACCGTGTCGCCCGGCTGCGCGACGGCCAGGTACACGGCGAGATTGGCCGGGGAGCCGGAATAGGGCTGCACGTTGGCGTGGTCGACGCCGAACACGGCTTTCGCACGCTCGATGGCCAGCAGCTCGATCTGGTCGATGACCTGCTGACCCTCGTAGTAGCGCTTGCCCGCGTAGCCCTCGGAGTACTTGTTGGTCAGTACCGTGCCGGTGGCCTCCAGGACCGCCTGCGACACGTAGTTCTCGGACGCGATCAGGCGGATCTTCTCGGCCTGGCGGCGCGCCTCGGCCTCGACGAGTCCGGCGATCTCGGGGTCGGCCCCGGTAAGGGTGGGAATGGCTGGCTGGTGCGTCATCTTCCTACTCCTGAGACTGGCCACACCCAGGCGCGCGGTGCCGGCCTCGTCGATCGCTTCCCGGTGGTGCTCCACCTCTACGGCGCCAGTCGCTGCTGCTGTGCCGATCCTAGTCGACTCGTGCGATACCTTGCGCGTGCCGCCGCGCCAACTGCTGGTAGATGGCCGCGTTGTGGTCCACCCACCCGCGGGCCGAGTCGGACAGCGGGACGAACTTCTTCGCCGGGGTGCCCATCGCGATGACCTCCGGCGGCACCTCGGTGCCCGGCCCGACCGTGGCGCCCGCCGCGATCAGCGCTCGCTTGCCGATAACGGCCTTGTCCAGCACGGTGGACCCGTTGCCGATGAGTGCCTGTTCCCCGACCGTGCAGTCGTGCACCAGGCACTGGTGGCCCACCGTCACGTTGCGCCCGACCTCGCACACGCCGTCGTTGACGTGGATCACCGAGTTGTCCTGGATGTTGGCGCCCTCGCGGATGATGATCTTCCCGAAGTCGGCGCGGACGACGACGCCGTACCAGATCGACGCGTCCCTCTCGACCACGACGTCGCCGATGAGCGTCGCCGTCGGCGCGATCCAGGCGTCGGGATGCACGGTGGGGCTCGCGCCCTCGAACGAGAACAGAGGCATACCCGCACCCTAGAGGCAGAGCGGCCGGATCTCCTCGCGCAGCGTCGCGAACGGGCGGGGCCGGACGCGCTGCTGGACGATCGCGCCCAGCAGGTACGACTGCAGCGCCCGGGCCTTGGCGCGGGGATCGTCGTGGCCGAGATCACCGAATAGGTCGGTGAGCAGTTCGGTGGACGAGCGCAGCATCGCGTCGGCTGCCCGCAGCTGGCCGCTGCGGCCGACCGCGACCCAGTACTCGAACCACACGAACGCGGCGTTCGGGTTGTCGGCGAAGGTGTCCAGGTACGCCCTGATGACGGCCCAGAAGCGCGTCTCGGGATCGTCGTGGCGTGCGGCCACGGCGCGCAGGTTCGCGACGAACGCGGTGACGTGGGCGGCCATCGCCCGGTCGATGAGCAGGTCGATGTCGGCGAAGTAGTAGTGGATCGCGCTCTTGGTGAGCGGGCTCGCGTCGGCGATGGCGCGCGCGGTGCAGCCCGCGAGCCCGTCGCGGGCGAGAACCTTGCGCGCGGCGTCCACGATCTGTTCCTGTTTGGCGAGCTGGTTCGGCGACAGCCGATCGCGGTGCCCCGGCGGCGTGACGGCCACTGTGCGTTCCTCCGATGCGATGTGGACGCCGATCCTAATACTTGGGACGCACGTCCCGACTCAGCCCCAGAACGCGCAGTGGTGCTCGGCCGCGAAGTCGACGGGACGGAGGTCGCCGGTTTTCAGCGACAGCACCTGCGGGAAGGCGGGCCAGCCGGGATCGCCGGTCCGCGCGAACGAGGACCACGAGCGGATCATCATGTCCGCGAGCGGCCCGGTTCCGCCGAACAGGTAAGGCAGGTCGCCGGAATGCACGGCGTCGCCCTCCGCGAACTCGTACGCGTAGCCGTGGCCGGCCACCAGGTCGGTGACCAGCGCGGGGCACGCGCCGACCTTCTGCCCCCAGTCGGTGAGCACCGCCCCGAGCGCGGCCTCGGGCGACGGGTAGTTCGCGAGCGGGTACTCGGCGAGCACGGCCGGCGCCCGCGGCCCGAAGACGTCGTCGATGACGCGCGGGTAGTCGACCGGTGCGACGACGAAGGGGCGCATCTCGTTGCGGGTCGTGCCCTGGAGCAGCGGGATTTCTGTCGGCAGCGCGTCGACGGGCTGCCGCGGCAGGAAATCACCGCCGATGACGGGCACCCACGGCATCCTGGCCAGCGTTCCGGTCGCACTGATCACCCCGGTCGACCCGAGACCGACGAGGTCGGCGGCGGGTTTCGAGCGCAGGCACGCGAGATCGGCGCATCCCTTCTGTGCCAACAGATCGGCCGCGCGCCGCCGCGCTTCGCCGACGCCAAGCAGCGGGTTAGCACACGGTCCGCTTTGGATGATCGCCTTGCCGAACAGGCCGCGGGCACCGGGCGCGGCCAGTTGCGCGCACACGCTGTAGGCGCCGGCGGACTGGCCGGCCAGCGTCACGTTGCCGGGACCCCCGCCGAACGCGGCGATGTTGTCGCGCACCCAGCGCAGCGCGGCCTGCTGGTCGGCGAGCCCGAAGTTCCCGGCCGCGGGATCCTCGCCGGCGTCGAGAAAGCCCAGCGCGCCGAGGCGGTAGTTGATGGTCACCACGACGAGGCCGCCCTCGACGGCCAGCCGTGTCGGGTCGTACGCACTGCCCGCCCCGCCGACGAAACCGCCGCCGTGCAGCCACACCAGCACCGGCAGCCGTTCGGCGCCGCGCGGAGCGGTGACGTTGAGGTTCAGGCAGTCCTCGCTGCCGCCGGTCTCCTGTGGACAGACGTTGCCCGCCCGCGTGGCGTCACGGACCCCGCCCCACGGGGCGGCCGGTTGCGGCGAGCGCCAGCGCAGGTCCCCGACCGGCGGCGCGGCGTACGGGATGCCGGAGAACGTGCGGTGATCGGCGGCGACCACTCCGCGCACCAGCCCGCCACCGGTGCGCACGACGTCGCCCTCGGACGAGGCGGCGCCGACCGCGCACCCGCCCAGCAACGCCGTCCCGATGATCGCGCCGAGCAGGCGCCGTCCTCGCACGCGAGCAGGTTATCCACAAACCAGGCCGGAACTAAGTCAGGGCCTCCCAAGATGTCGCACCGTCCGGCGCGAGGTCGAGCGACACCACGTTCGCGCCCCGGCGGCTCGGCCGGCCGGTCAGCTCACGCGGGCCGTCCGGAACGGCTGCGGCTACGGCACGAAAGAGTTGCGAACGGTGGCGGCCAGTTCGTCGGCAGCTGCCTCGTCCTCCGGCCTTGGACGGAAAGTCGACGACGCCTTGGTGTAGGACCTCGTCATCTCAAGAATCTCGATGGTGTAGTCGTCCAGGATTTCGCGTCGCGCCAGGGTTTCGACCGCACGATGCTCTGGGTCGTTGTACCAGGCGGCCATCTGCTCTTCGGTTTCGAAGTACGCGATCGCGAGCTCGCGACCATCGGGCACGTCGAGCTTGTGCAGCGCGACGAATCCGGGCATCGATGAAGCCCGCTCGAACATGCGAGCACCGATCGCGGCGTACTCGGCGTTCTGCCACTGCGGGCGGACCTTGCCCCAGAACAGTGCGACATGCATCGGTTCCTCCGTCACTGACTTCGCTGTCATCGGCCGGACCATTGCGCTTCCTCCAAGCCGAAGCCTGAAGGGAACAGCAGTATATAGGATCTGTGTCGAGCGTCACAAGTGCGCTACATTTGGCGCTGCGGTCGGTCCTGCTGCGCGAGACCGGCCAGCGGTAGCGGCCGGTTCCCGGCTACCCGAGCTCGTCGCTCAACGAGGTGTAGTAGCGAGTCGGGCGCATACGGGCGATCTCGGCGTCGCTGCGCTGCTCGAGCCCGGCCCGGCAGGTTTGGAGCCAGTCCGACACCCGGGCGTCGGACAGCATTTCAGGACGATCCCGCAGCGTCCTCAGTGCGCGGGACACCCGACGGCGGAGAGCTGGGGCCGGCGCGTCGACGGACGTATCGCTCGGTATCTCGCCCGCGAGACGGGGGGGAAGCGTCCTCAGCAGTCCACCCACGACCTCCTGGTCCAGCGACCGCAGCGCTGCTTGCTGTTCCACCCGTGGCGCGAGGTTGTCGAGAATCCCCACGACGAGGTGGAGAGCCGAGCGGGCAGTGCGCCCCTCGATCGCCGCAAGCACCTGGGCATCGAGGATGCCTGTCACGATCGCGAGCAAGGTCTGCGGATCGTTTCCACGCGTGCTGCTCATGCTGACTCCATCAGGCTGAGAAGGCGTAGCAACTCGGCGTCCGTGCGATGTCGTCCGAACTGCCAGGACAGGTCCCGGGGATCCACCCGCTCCGGGTCGGGGGCCTGGAGCGCCAGATCGAGCAGCCGTAGCTCGGTGCATCCTCTGACCCAGGTCGCGGCCACCTGCCACAGGAGCAGCTGCCGCTGATCGACGTGCCGGCCGGACGCCACGCGGTAGAGCCGCACGAACTCGTCCCGCGTGACCATTCCCATGATCGAGTCGGACCCCGAACGCGCGCCCATGCACATCCACCCGACATCGAAGAGCGGATTCCCCATCCGAGCCGTTTCCCAGTCCAGGATTCCGCTCATGCGGCCCGATTCCCACACCACGTTGCCGAGACGGAAGTCGCCGTGAACAAGCGTGGTCTCCCCGGCGAGCTCGTCCACGTGCTGCTGCAGCCACACTCTGACGTAGTCCAACGTCACGGAATCGACCACCGCCAACTGATCCAGCATCTGGTCGAACTGGGCGAAGTACCGTACGGGCCGGGCATCCTGCCCGTCCGGCCGGTCGAGTGCCGGTAGTTCTCCTGCTGAGATGCCATGCAGCCGGGTGAGCGCCCGCACCATCTCATCGGCCATCTGCCGCCGCTCGGCGGGCGGCAACTTCGACACCTGCTGTGGGTTGAGGACGTCGCCCTCGATCCACTCGAGCACCAGAAACGGCGTGCCGCACACCTCCTCCCCACCGCTGGCCAACACACGCGGCACCGCCAAGCCCGCGGCGGCCAGCTGTTTGATGAGAAGCTCCTCGTTGGCCGAGTCGTAGTGCAGGAACGGCCCGTCGGACGGCTTCAGCCTGGCCAGCACCTTCCGCCCGGGCACCTCGACCTGCTCGAAGATGTAGCCATCATGCGAATTCCCTGGCGCGCGCCCGGAAAATCGCACCGCTATGCCGACCTCGCGAGCCAGGAACGCGACGATCGCCTCGATCGCCTCGTCGCTGCTCGACACCGGGTGAACGCTCACCGCGCACCTCCGTCGGCGCCGTCAGCCGACCAGCCGCTCCGCCGGAAGGCCCGCCAGATGCTCGGAGACCAGATCTCCTGGTCCTCCCCCACGATCACCCGGCCGTCGACGTCCCACTCCACCAGGCTCATCCACGACAGCATGCTGGTGTTGGCCGCCAGTGCGATCGCGTTCCGCACACGTCCACGCGCCAGCCGAGTCGAACCGTCCGCCGCGGCGAAATCCACCTCGATGGCACGCGGCTGCCCGGTGTGCCGATCCCGCTCGACGACACGTCGCTCCCCCGTACGCAACACGTCCTGCCCGTCCGCCGACACCGTGTGGCCGCCGACGAGCGGCAGGTCGTCGACCAGCATGTCGCCGTCACGATCAGCGGCGTACAGCGCCAGGAAGCTGTCCTCCGGTGCGGCGATCCCGTAGGAATAGGCGGAACGGAACAGCGTGAAGTCACCTCGCCGATACCAGGAACGATCCCGCATCGCGAAGCAGTCGACCTCGTGCCGGTCACCGCCGATCGTCACCCAGCCCGTCAGGTGCATCGGCTGGTCGAAATGCTTGGCCCCGAAATAGGTGGGCGGTTTCAGCGCCTCCACTCGCAGATCGAAGCCGAACGGTCCGCCGTAGGCACGCGTGTCCTCGTAGCTCAGCCGGTAACGCTCGAAGGACCGGACCACCGAATGCCGTAGCCCGCCAGGCAGTTCAAGGTTCTCGATCGACGAAGGCATGCCCAGGCGGAGATCCTTCCAGTACACCGTGTCCCAAGGCATTGATCCGCCCGGGCCCCATGCGTAGACGAAGGCGTCCATGACGCCCAGGTTGGCCCGGAAGCGAAGATACACATGCCCCGCCAGGGCACGGTCCTTCGTCCAATACGAGTACCATGCCGTCTCAGTGAGCCAAGGGCTCTCATCATCCGGCGGAACATGCAATTCGTCGATTTGCTCGGTGCCC
Source organism: Amycolatopsis sp. (assembly GCA_035248845.1). Lineage (GTDB taxonomy): Bacteria > Actinomycetota > Actinomycetes > Mycobacteriales > Pseudonocardiaceae > Amycolatopsis_E. The sequence continues at coordinate 145,611 of DATFHB010000017.1, forward strand.
ACAACGGCTACCATTCGATAACCCTTCCACCTGATTCCAGGCTAATGATCGGGATGTCGCTCGGTCGCGCCGGCTTCGAGTAGCCGCCGAGCCTGAACGTGGTCCGCGGGTGCGTTCACGGATTCCACCGCGGTGAGCTTTCCGTCGTCGTCGTACCTCCAGACGGAGAAGGAATCACTGTCCGGGTCGCCGCGCAGGATGGAACGATCGGCACGACCTGCGACACCGGCGATCATGACCTTGTGGGAGAACTGTTGCGTCCAGAAGTAGGGAACCGCACGATACGGACGACTGGGTAGGCCCACGACGGAATCGGCGATGTAACGCGCCTGATCGGTACCGTTCTGAATCGACTCCAACCGGAGCGTTTTCCCAGATACGGCGCAAGGAAAACGCGCGCAGTCCCCAATCGCGAAGATGTCAGGGTCCGATGTCCGGAGGAACTCATCGACAACGACCCCGTCCGAGACGGCGAGCCCGGCCGAGCGGGCGAGATCCACGTTCGGAACGGCGCCGATCCCCACGACGATCAGGTCGCCTACGATCTCGTCGCCGGAGTCCAGCGCCACCGAGCGCTCGGTGAGCGCCCGAACAGCCCGGCCCATCACGAACTTGACGCCGTGCCGCTCGTGTACCGAGCGCACATGGTCTGCCGTCTGTTCAGACAGCACTCGCGCCAGAACACTTGTCGCCGCTTCGATGACTGTGACCTCTGCGCCAAGGGCGCGGGCAGCCGCCGCCAGTTCCAATCCGACAAAACCCGCGCCGACGATGACGACCCGGCTACTCCCGCCCAAGCTCTCCCGAATGGCCACCGCGTCGTCCACAGTCCGCAGCGTGCGAAAGCCACCCGGCGCGTTCATCGTTCGCGCCCGCGATCCTGTTGCCAGCACGAGGTGGCCGAATTCGATCGTCCCACCGTCAGTGAGTTCGACAGCGCGCTTCGCGCGGTCGACGTGCGCCGCACGGTTTCCGAGGCGGAGGTCGATTTCGTGTTCACGCCAGAAATCATCCGGCCGGATCGCCAGCTGCGGCTCAGCCGGGCCGGGCTGCAGGAACTGCTTGGACAGCGGTGGCCGGTTGTACGGGATTGCCGGCTCATCCCCGACGAGCGTGACCGGCCCACGATACCCCGCCGCACGCAGAGCGATCGCGGTGTGCGCTCCGGCATGACCCGCGCCAATGATCGCGACTCCTGACATGCCGGCTAATCCGCTCGCGCCATGAAGAGTATCTCCTCCCGCGTGTACTCCCGCCCGTCGTGGATTTCACCGAGATGTTCGAGAACGCGTGCTACGAGATCGTCCTCGTGCACGCCCTTGATCCGCTCACCGCACGGGCAGTCCACGACGGTTTTCATGGGTCCGTCCTCAACGACATGCGGGAACGGAGGTGTGCACCGTCCCGGCAACACCGGTTCACAGGAGTCCGCAACCCGCATCGACCGGAATGGCGGCCCCGGTCACGAACCTGGCCTCGTCCGACGCCAGGAACAGCAGCGCGTTGGAGACGTCAACCGCGTCGACCCACGGGACGGGCATGGCGTTCGTCGCCTGCGACGCCACCTCGAAGTCGGCCTTCGTCGGTGCTTCGATATCGGGACAGAACAGGGCGTACATGGCAGGGTTCTGGATCATGGGCGTATCCACTTGGGTCGGATGGAGGCTGTTGACCCGGATGGAGAAGGGGGCCAGCTCCAGCGCCAGCGCCTTCATCAAACCCACAACGCCGTGCTTGGCCGACACGTAGTTGACGGCGTTGAGATACGGCTTCAAGCCCGCCATCGAGCTCGTCAGAACGATGGAACCGCCCCTGCCGCCGGCCTTGATGTGCTCGATCGACGCCCGCGCCGCGTGGTAGAC
>DATFHB010000018.1:0-5752 GCA_035248845.1 Amycolatopsis sp.
GGCGGTGGCGCCACATAACCGGGCTGCGCGACGGGCGCGGGCGGAGCGATCGGCGGCGGGGGCGCGGCGGGCACCTGGGGCGGCGGCGAGTACGCGGCGTCGGTGAAGCCCGAAGCGACCGTGCCGCCGCGGAACTGAGGCGTCCCGGTGGGCGGGGTCGGTGCGTCGGCGAACCCGCCGGCGTGCACGGCACCACCGTGCTGCGCCGACGGCTGCGGGACCTGGATCGGGCCGGTGCCCGCTTCCGGACTGTCCACAAAGGATGATCCTGGGTGCGGATTCGCCAACGGCGGCGGCACGTCCACGGGCCGCGCATCCGGCGGTTGCAGGCCGAGCGGACCGATACCCGGCGAGTCCGCGAGCGGGCCGTGACCGAGCAGCGAATTGCCCGGCCCCCGATCCCCCAGGAGCGAACCTGCGGCCCCGCGATCCCCCACGAGCGAATCGCCGTGCCCTTGGTGGCCGAGCAACGACGAATCGCCACCGAGCGTCGAGTCCACAGTGGACACCGCGTGCGCGGGCAGGCCGGTGACCGCGCTGAGCAGCCCGCCCTGGCCCTGCCGCGTGTGCGCGCCGGGATTGGGGTCGACGACGTTCGTCAGCGCCGACACCGGCCCTCCGCCGTCCGGACCGACCGCGCCGGCCAGGCCGTGCGTGAGCGAGGACAGGTTGGTGGCCGTCCCGCTCAGCACGCTGTCGAGGCCCAGCAGTGCCGTGGGGTGTCCGCCGGAGGCCGCTGCCCGGGCCGCGTCCCGGTTCTTCGCCGCGTCGACCAGTTGCCGGACCATCTCGACCTTCGCCTGGCCGACCTGCTCGGCCGCGTGGTCGAGCCGGTCGGCCGCCTCGCCCGCGCCACCGGCGGCCGCGGTCAGGTGCCCGCTGTCGGGATGCACGAAACCCGCCCACTTCTTGCTCGCCGCGCCCGCCGACGGGCCGGTCAGCGCGGCCAGCGCGCCGTTGACGGACTGGTCGGCCTCCCCGGCGAGCGCGGTCAGCTTGCCCTGCGCCTCGCGCCACGCCCCGGCCTGTTGTCGCAGCTTGTCCTCGTCGGCCTGTGGCCACGAGAGGCCGGTGGCGGCCGCGACGTCGGCCAGTTCGGCCGGCAGTTCGATGCCCACGTCTAGTCCCCCGCCACGTCGGTGATCGAGTGCTGGGCGTCTGTATCACCGGCCTGGTACCGGCGCGCCGCCTCGGCGAACGAGCCGCCGACGTCGCCGAGCCCGCCGGCCAGCGTCCGCAGCCGGTCGGCGGTGCCCTGCGCCGGCTCGGCGTGTGCGGCGGAGAAGCTCTGCCCGACCACGTCCTCACCCCATGCCGCGGGCGCGCCGTCGAGCGCGCTGTCCAGGTCCGCCGAGATCCGCGCCGCGCGCTGGACGAACCCGTCGAAGTCCTTCGCCCGCGTGGCAAGGCGATCGGCGTCGACCCCGAACCCGGTCACCGGGTAACCCAGTTCTCGTCCTCGAAGCTGTCCTCCTCGACGGGCGGTCTGGCGGCCGCCTTCGCCGGTGGCGCGATCTCGGCCGCTTCGAGGTCACCGGTACCCAGTAGCAGCGCCTGCGGGTCGGTGCCGCTGGGCAGCGCGGGCGCCAGCACGTCGCCCGCCGCCGCGAGGGCGCGCACCGTGGCGGCGCCGGTGGCGCGCACGATCTGGTCGGCCAGCTCGCTCGCGCGATAGCGGCGGTACGCGCCGTCGTCGATGGTGATCCCCGTCAGCGTGCCGCGCGGGCCGACCGTGACGGTGATCAGGCCGTCCGGATCACTCGCCGAGGCCGTGATCGACGCGAGCTCACGCTGCACCGAGGCGAGATGTTCTCTGCTCCGCCGGTAGTCCGCGAGCAGCTCGTCCACCTGCGTGCGGTGCTCGGTCACAGCACCCCTCCTCGGTAGTCAGCAGTCTGCTTCGAGTGGGACGCGGCCCGCACCGCCCCGGTTCCCCTCCTTTTTCAGAAGGTCGCCCCGTCGGGTGATCAACCACCCAGTGCGCGCACGACGCGGGACGGGCTGGGTCGTCCGAGCTGCGCCGCCATCCAGGTGCTGGTCTCGACCAGTGCGTCCAGGTCGGCGCCGTGCTCGATGCCGAGACCTTCGAGCAGCCAGACGAGATCCTCGGTGGCGAGGTTGCCGGTGGCCGACTCCGCATACGGGCACCCGCCGAGTCCACCCGCCGAGGAGTCCACAGTGGACACGCCGAAGCGCAGCGCGGCGACGGTGTTGGACAGCGCCTGGCCGTATGTGTCGTGGAAATGCACCGCCAGCCGCTCGGGCCCGACCCCGGCCTCGAGGAACGCCGCCAGCAGCTCCTCGACGTGCCCGGTCGTCGCGACGCCGATCGTGTCGCCCAGGGACAGCTGCCAGCAGCCGAGGCCGAGCAAACGCTTGCCCACCCGCACCACTTGATCGACCGGAACGGGCCCCTCCCACGGATCGCCGAAGCACATCGAGACGTAGGCCCGCACGTTCAGGCCCTCGGCGCCCGCCAGCACCTCCTCGAACATGGCGAACTGCGCTTCCAGCCTCGAGTTGAGGTTGCGCCGGGCGAACGTCTCGGTGGCGCTGGCGAAGATCGCGATGTCCTGGCAGCCCGCGTCGAGCGCCCGCCCGAGCCCGCGGGCGTTGGGCACCAGCACCGGGTACCGCACGCCGGGCCGCTGGTCCAGGCGCTTGAGCAGTTCCTCGGCGTCGGCGAGCTGCGGGACCCACTTCGGCGACACGAAGCTCGTCGCCTCCAGCACCGTCAGGCCCGCCGCGGCAAGCCGGTCCAGGAACTCGGCCTTGACCTCGACCGGCACGATCGCGGACTCGTTCTGCAGGCCGTCGCGCGCCCCGACCTCCCAGATCGTGACGCGGGCGCGCAGGCTCGCCGCGCGTGCCCGCTGCGGCAGTCCCAGCGCCCGGACACCCATGTCAGCGGCTGCCTCGGGTCTGCGGCGGACGGCCGTCCGGCTGGCCCGGGTGGTCGTCGTAAGGGTTGTCGTTCACCTCGCGGTAGATCACCGTGTGCACTCGTTCGACGTGCGGAATGTCGTCGAACCGCAGCGGCTCGTGCGAAGCCGACTCGATCACCAGCGTGCCGCAGCCGAAGATCCGGTCGATCAGCCCGTGCTCGAACTGCACGCTGTTGATCCGGGTCATCGGGATGTCGATCCCGGTGCGCTTGATGACACCCTCGCGCGCGATCAACCGGTCGGTGGTGACGATGAAATGCGTAGTGCGCCAGCGGATCACCGGCGCGATGAACAGCGAGCAGATCAGGATGACCGCGACGACCCCGATCGCGATCATCGCGACCTCTCCCCACGGCGCGGTGAGCCCGTCGGTGAGCGTGACCAGCCAGATGCCGAGGCCGAGCGTCACGATCAGCCAGAACACCGGCCAGATCAGCATCTTGAAATGCGGATGGCTGTGCACAATGACCTGCTCGTTCTCGCTGAGCAGATCGTCAGGGTAGGCCACGGGAACACACTCCGATCGTCGCTGCTGCGCCTAAGGTACCGCCCGCACGTGCACCACGTCGCCCGCGAACACGGTGTGCCGGCGGCCGTCGCCGGAGACCACGATCAGCTGGCCGGAGGAGTCGACCTCCTCGGCCTTGCCGACCAGCGACTGGTCCCCGGGCAGCAGGACCCGCACCTGCCTGCCGAGGGTTTCGCAGTGCGCGCGGTAGTCCTCGAGGAGGCCGGCCTTCGCGAGGTTGCCGCGCGCGGCCCGCCACCGGGCCTCCCGGCCGGCGAACGCGGCGAGCAGGCGCAGCGCGATGTCGGTGCGGTCGGTGGTGCTCGCGCCGTGCTCGGCGAGCGACGTCGGGCGCAGGCCGCCGGGCGCGGCCGGCACGTCCTCGCCGAGCGGGCGGACGTTGAGCCCGATACCGAGCACCACGGCGAGTTCGTCGTCCGTCACCGCCTCGGCGAGGATGCCCGCGCACTTGCCGCGGTCGGGCCCCGCGAGCACGTCGTTCGGCCACTTGAGGGCCGCGTCGACGCCGAGGGTCGACGTCAGGTCCATCGCGGCGAGTCCGGCGACGATCGCGAGCGTCCCGATGTCGGCGAACGCCACTCCCCGCGGACGCAACAGCACGCTCAGGTAGATGCCGGTGCCCTTCGGCGACACCCACGACCGCGCACGCCTGCCGACACCGGCGGTCTGCTCCTCGGCGATCAGCACGGCACGGTCCGGGGCACCTCCGGAGGCGCTCGCAAGCAGGTCGGCGTTGGTCGAACCGGTGCTGGGCACCACATCGATCCGGGCGTAGGAACCGGCCAGCTCGCTGCGGAGCCGGTCGGCGTCGATCTCGGTCATAAGGAGAGATTACTGTGCCGTTCGTCACCGATCGCTCGTCACCAATCCGACCACAGTCACGACATCCGGCTTGCGTGGCAACGGTTACGTGCGGCTCGGGGTACGCCTGCGCTGGGTCGGATCGGTAACTGATCCTTGATCAATTCGTTGGGTCTGGGTGGACTACCGGAGGCTTTCTCCTAGTGTTGGGCGCGTGACCGTCCGTTTCCAGAAGTGGGGGCGCGCTCTCATCGGTCGTGCGGTCATCGCACTGATCATGGTGGGCGCGCTGGTGACGTGTGGCTGGCTGCTGATCAAGCCGCCGCAGCAGAGCACACCGGTAGCCGCGGCGACCGTGCCCGAAGCCGCCAGCGGCAATGCGCAGACCGCGTCCGGCCCGTCGGTACTGCAGGTCAGCGCGCCGGTGCAGGCGGAGGCACCGCAGCAGGGCAAGAGCCAGCTCGAGCAGTGGGCGGCCGGCCTCTCCGGGCCGCTGGACATCCCGGAGCGTGCGCTGATCGGGTACGCCACCGGTGAGCTGACGCTGCGCCAGGAGCAGCCGAACTGCCACCTGTCGTGGGTGACGCTGGCCGGGATCGGCAAGGCGAGCGCCGATCACGCGCGGTTCGGCGGGGATTCGCTGAACGGGGACGGCGTGGCCGCCAAGCCGCTGGTCGCGGTGCCGCTGCAGGGCGCGGCCGGCCAGGCCGCGACCGAGCAGCGCAGCGGACCGATGCAGCTCACGGCCGCGGAGTGGAAGCGCGGCTCGGGCAGCATCCAGGACGTCGACGACGCGTCGGTCGCCGCCGGGCGCACCCTGTGCGCCAACGGCGACCTGCAGGCGGGCCAGAACTGGTGGAAGGCGGTCGCGAACTACCGCGACTCGGACCTGTTCCGCCAGCAGGTGCTCGGCAACGCCCAGCTGTACGCGACGCTGTCGCTGGCCCCGCAGACCGCGTCCGCGCCGTCCACGCGCGCCGTGCGGTTCGCGCTCGACCAGCTCGGCCTGCCGTATGTGTGGGGCGGCAACGGTCCCGACGCCGGCGCGGCCGGGTTCGACTGCTCCGGCCTGACGAAGGCGGCATACGACAGCGCGGGCGTTTCACTGCCCCGGACGGCGGATTCGCAGTTCCACGCCGAGCCCGCCGTGCCGAACGCCGAGCCCCCGAAGATGGGCGACCTGGTGTTCTACGGCAGCCCCACGACGTTCATCCACCACGTCGGGCTGTACCTGGGCAACGGTTTGATGATCAACGCGCCGCAGACCGGGATGGCCATCCAGATCGCGACCTACCACGTCAAGGGTGACGACTACGCGGGAGCCGCGCGACCGTCTAATTAGGATTTATTGCATCTGATGCAACATTGGTCGCGGTTCGATGTTGCGTCATTCTCGCAGGTCGAGGTTGGTTTTCACCTCAGGCGCGTAAACATCCGGCGTGTCGTTGACCCGGGCCTACCAGTGTGGATGCAACGA
>DATFHB010000019.1:0-8874 GCA_035248845.1 Amycolatopsis sp.
CCGGCCCTGCAGACTGGCCAGTTGTGCCGCCAGCAGGCGCGCCTCGAACCCCGCCCCACCGCTCTGTGCGGCTCTGGCCAGCCGCTCGGCCAGAGCGAAGTCGTAGTGCCAGCGTGCGGCGACAGCCGCGGCCAGCATCTGTTCCGGCCTGCCTCCCCCGCCATCGAGACGCCAGGTCGCGATCCGCAGGAGATCCTCCCGTCGCCGCGCGCCGGTCTTTTCCACCGCGTCGGCCAGGGAACGGGCCAGTGCCCGGCGGCGCAACGCGGGAATTTGCTTGCGCACGACCTCGCCGTACAGCGGATGAGCGAATCGGACCGCCAACCGGAGTCCGGCGGTCTGGCTGATCAACAGCCGCTTGCGTTCCAGCCGCTCGGCGATCACCGGGTCACCGAGCGCGGTCAGCTCGCCCGCACCGACGGGCTCTCCGACCGCCACCAGCTCAAGCAGTGCCAGCTCTTCCGGGGTCAACCCGGCCAACCGGGCGCTCACCAGCTCCGTCAAGCGATCCGAAGGCACCAGCTGGTCCACCAGCCGCCAGATCCCCCCGTCGTTGCGCAACGCTCCACCGTCGAGGGCCCCGACGACGAGTTCGCGAAGGAACAGCACGTTTCCTCGCGAGCGGTCGACCAACGCGGCGACCGCGCTCGGGTCCACCGGTCCGGCCAAGACGGCGGAGAGCAGTTCACCGACCGCGGGCGGGGTCAGGCCGGTGACCTCGTACCGGTCTGCGAGGTCGTCCTTCCACAATGCGACCACGGGATCCGGCGCCGGTTCCGCGGATCGCACCGTCGCCACCACTGCCGCCGCCTTGGTGGCCGCCAGCTGGTGCACCAGCGTCGCGGACGCGCCGTCGAGCAGATGAGCATCGTCGACGAAGACGACCAGGCGCCGCGGCGCGGCCCGCTCGACCATGGTCACGGCGAACCGCCGCAACAGGTCGGCCTTGTCGTCGACGCGACCGGCCACTTCCGCGTCGAAAGCCGGCAGCAGCGGCGCCAGCGCGCCGAAGGGAAGCGGTGCCGCCGCACTGGTCGCCGTCACGTGGACCGCCGCCAGCCCCGCGCGCTTGCACCGTTCCAGACATTCGACGGCGAGCCGGGTTTTGCCGACGCCCGCAGGACCGGCCAGCACCACGCACCGGTGCTTGTGGACCGCCGCGGACACGATGTCCCGGAGTTCGGCTTCCCGCCCGACCAGGGGCCACTCTGCTCCCACCCGCGCAATTTAGAAGCAGATGTGAAGCGCTGTCAAACCAGCCTCCCCGAGCGGACAGGGACTCACCTGCGCGAACCGAAACCGGACCAGCAGACGACAGACGGCGCTCGGTGCTACCTGGCTTCTTCATCGCGATGGAGCCAGGACCAGCGCTTCCTGCGCCAGAGGCTCGCCTGGGAGTTCACGCCCCGCCGGACGTGGCCGTGCCGCCTGTCATCGACCTGGATTCGTTCTCCCGCAACGAATCCGCCCAGCTACAACGCCGTGGCGGTTTCAACAAGGCGGCCCAGGGTTTCCCGCTTCGGCGTTCCGCCGAGGATCACGGTGGTGAGGCATGTACGGCTCCATCGGTTCTTCAGGTCGTCGCACAGCTTTTCGGCCGGCCCCACCAGCGCGACGTCTTCCACCATCTCGAGCGGGATCGCGGCCACCGCTTGATCCTTGCGCCCGGCCAGGTACAGCTTCTGAACCTCACGGCACACGTCTTCCCACCCCATGCGCACGAAGACGTCGTTGTGGAAGTTCGCTTGCTTCGCCCCCATCCCGCCGGCGTAGAGCGCAATGACCGGTTTGATCCGCGCCGCCGCCACTTCGACGTCATCGTCCTCGGATAGCCAGACCACTCCCGCCACGTCGAAATCGGCGGCGGTGTGCCGGGCATCCGGCCGGGCGAACCCCGCGGCGAGCGCCGACCGGTAGAAGTCGTCGGACTTCGGCGAGAACCACAGCGGGAGCCAGCCGTCGGCGATTTCGGCGGCGAGGGCGACGTTCTTCGGACCTTCGGCACCCAAGTAGACCGGGATGTCGGTGCGCAGGGGGTGCACTGTGGACCGGAGCGGCTTGCCGAGCCCGCTTCCCGCCGGGTGCGGCAGCTGGTAGTGGCGCCCCTGGTAGGTCACCGGCCCCTGACGGGCCCAGACCTGGCGCAGGATTTCGACGTACTCCCGGGTGCGCTCCAAGGGGCGCGGGTACGGCCGGCCGTACCAGCCTTCGACGACCTGGGGTCCCGAGGCGCCCAAGCCGACAATCATCCGGCCGCCGCTGAGGTGGTCGAGAGTCTGCGCTGTCATGGCCATCGTGGTGGGCTGGCGCGCCGAGATCTGGCTTACCGCCGTACCCAGCTTCATGGTGCGGGTACGCGCCCCCCACCAGGCCAGCGGCGAGATCGCGTCGGACCCGTAGGTCTCTGCCGTCCACAGGCTGCCCACCCCGGCCTCCTCGGCGTCCGCAACCAGGCGATCGACGCCTTCCGGCGGGCGGGAACCCCAGTAGCCGATACAGATTCCTACCTGCACGACGTTTCCTTTCGATCTCGTCAGTGGTTGCGGTAGCGGGGTGCGCGCTTTTCCAGGAATGCCGCGACGGCCTCCTGGTGATCCTCGGTCATCGCGCAGAGGATCTGGGTGCGGTTCTCCAGGTCGATCGCCGCCCGGAAACTGGCGGTCTCGAGATTCGACCACAGTGCCTCTTTCGTCATCCAGACACCCAGGGGGCTGTTGGCGGCGATGGCGAGGCCCTTCTCGATCGCCGCGGAGACGAGGCCGGCCGGATCGTGCACGCTGGACACGAGGCCGATGCGCAGCGCCTCCTCGGCATCGAGGGTGCGGCCCGTGAGCAGGATTTCCGACGCGGTGGCGAATCCGACCACGCGGGGAAGGAGCCAGCTCGAGCCGATGTCCGCATTGGACAGTCCACGTTGGATGAAGGCGGGGTGGATCGACGCTTCGACGGACATCATCCGGATGTCGCAGAACAGGGCCAGCGACATCCCACCCCCCACCGCGGGGCCGTTGATCGCCGCGATCACGGGTGCCCGGGTGCCGCGGAAGTCCTCGTGGAGTTCCGAGATGTGCTTCTGCACGCGGAATGCCTCCTGCGGGCGTCCTTCGGCGTCACCCGCACTCGGCGTCCGGCCATAGCCGCGGAGGTCCAGTCCGGCACAGAAGGCGGAACCGTCGCCGGTGAGGACGATGGCCCGGACACCGGCGTCATCGCGGACGGCGCGGAGCGCATCGCGTAGGCCCTGCACGAGGTCGGCGTTCATGGCATTGAGTCGGTCCGCCCGGTTCAGCCGCAGCAACCGGACGCCCGGGGCGGCTTCCTCGACAAGCACACTGTCGTTCACGATTTCGCTCTCCGTTCGACTGTGCGGGTGGTGCCGGGTGACAGTCGACGATCACCAGGCGGTCAGACCGCCGTCGACGGTCAACGTGGTGCCGGTGACATAGGCCGACGCCGGACTGGCGAGGAAGAGCAGGGCGCTGTTCAGCTCGTCCGGCTCGCCGAAGCGGCCGAGCATGCTGTACTCGGCGACCATCGCCTGGAGCGGCGCGGCGCCGGCGTCGGTCATCTCGCTGGCGAAGAATCCGGGACACAACGCGTTGACGGGGATGCCCTTGCGCCTCGTCCACTGCTGGGCGAGATCACGGGTGAGCCCGATCAGCCCTGCCTTGCTCGCCGAGTAGGAGGCCTGCGGAAAGCGCGAGGCCACCAGGCCGAGCACACTGGCGATGTTCACGACCGACGACCCTGAGCCCATGACCTGCGCACACGCCTGCGCCATCCAGAACGCGCCGTGGAGGTTGACCTCGAGCACGCGCGAGAACGATTCAGGTGTCTCGCGGGAGGCCGGTGTGGTGTTCGCGATGCCCGCGTTGTTCACGAGAACGTCCACGCCGCCGAACGTCTCGAAGGCGTGCTCGACCACTCGTCCGCAGTCGGCCGGGTCGCTGACGTCGGCGACGCACACCGTCGCGCGGGAACCGGTGGAACGCAACTCGTCAGCGAGCGCCCTCAACCGGTCTTCACGACGCGCGACCAGCACAAGCTTCCCGCCGACCCCGGCGACCGCGCGAGCGAAGCCGGTACCCAATCCGGAGCTCGCGCCGGTAACGATCACGACGCGGTCGTCGAGCCTGAACGCACGGAGTGGATCAGTCACCGGCTCTCCTCTTCGGTGAAGGCGCGAACCGACCCGATCACGGGATCGCGCAGACGGCAGGACAATAGCATAGGTTATGGTATGTCGGCTCCGCAACAAAGCCCGATGACCTCGTGCGACAATAGAGCGAGTTATGGATGTCGGGAGGGCGGCGCGTTGACCAACATCGTGAGCAAGGAACGATACTTCGAGACCGCGCTCGACGCACTCGCCCGCGTGGGCTTCAAAGGTCTGAACATCCGGCTGTTGTGCACCACCCTGGGGGTGACCAGCGGCTCCTTCTACCACCATTTCGGCAACTGGAAGGGGTTCGTCGACGCCCTGTTCGCCCACTGGGAGCACCGGCAGGAACGGATCCTGCGCGACCTCGCCTTCGGCGAACTCGGGCCGGCCGAAGACATCGAAGCCCTGCGCAAGCTCACCCTCGGGCTGCCACAGGCCGCCGAGGGGGCGATCCGGGCCTGGGGCATGAACGACCGCTCCGTTCGCGAGGTCCAGCACAGGGTCGACCACGCTCGGCAGAAGACAGTCGAGAAGGCGATTCTGCGCATCGTGGGAGATGCGGAGCGGGCGCGAGTGGTCACCTCGGTAGGGATGGCGATGCTCGTCGGGTACCAGCAACTGGCGGTGAGCGGCGAGGACCAGGCCGACCTCGAGCAGATGCTGAACGAATATCTCGAGCAGATGGTGTTCTCGCGGCACCCATCCGCCGCGCGCGGATCCCGCCAGTCCGGGTAGCTGCGGGATCCGCGTCAACGAGGGGTCCCGCAGCACGCCTCGCGGACCGGCTCAGCCCCGGGCCGACCGTGCGGCCGCGGCGGGGCTGCTCACGTCCCTCAAGTCGTGCACCTCGGGACCCGGCACGTCCTCGTACATCGACTCGATCTCCTCCGCGTACGTCGTCGCGATCGGGCGCCGCCGCAGCTTCATGGTCGGCGTCAGCTCGGTCCCGCCCGGGACCCAGTACGTGGGTACGATGCGCAGCCGTTTGATCTGCTCGACACGCGACAGGCGCTCGTTGGCGGCGACCACGCCGGCGAGGACACGGGCCACGATGTCCGGGTTGCCGGCGGCCTCCGCCGGTGCCAGCTCCCTGTTCCCGGTGAGCGCTGCCACGGCGTCGGGATCGAGCACGACCAGCGCCGTGGTGTACGGGCGGGAGTCGGCGATGGCGACGATCTCGCCTACCAGCGGGCAGGCCGCCTTGATGGTCTGCTCGATGTGCACCGGCGACATGTTCTTGCCCGCGGCGTTGATCATCAGCTCTTTCTTGCGATCGACGATCTTGACGAAGCCCTCGTCGTCGACGGCGACCACGTCCCCGGTGCGCAGCCAGCCATCGCCGTCGAGCGCCTCGGCGGTCCGGGCCGGGTCGCCGCGGTAGCCGCGCATGACCATCGGGCCACGCAGCAACATCTCGCCGTCGCCGGCCACCCGGATCTCCACGCCGGGCAGCGGACGTCCGACCTTGCCCGGCCGGATGCGGTCGGGCGGAGTGACGATGCCGGCACCCGCGGTCTCCGACATGCCCCAGATCTCGCACACCCGAAGCCCGAGGCCGAGGAAGAACTCGAGCGTCTCTGGTTCGACCGCGGCCGCACCCGCCATCGCCCAGCGCTGGTCGGCGAGGCCGATCCGTGCCCGGACCGGTCCGAGCACGGCCTGATCGAGCCGGTCGAGCTCGGCCCGCTCGGCGGGGTCCAATGCGGCGCCGCCCTGCAACTCCGCAGCGCGTTTGCGCCCCAGTTCCAGCGCGCGGCGGAGGTAGCCCGCCTGCTCGCCGGTGGCCTGGGAAAACCCTTGCTCCAGCGCCACCTTCATCTTGTGCCACACCCTGGGAACGGCGAACCAGAAATGCGGCCGGGCATCGGCCAGCGCGGCGGCGATCTGGGCCGGGTCGGCGACCGTGGTCGTTGCGACACCGTGGACCATCGGCGCGTAGTGCCCAACCAGCCGGTCGGCGATGTGCGCGGCGGGCAGATAGGAGACGGTCCGGTCCCCCTGCTCCATGCCGTACACCGTGGACACCGCCTCGACCTGGGCGATCACGTTGGCGTGGGTGATCTCGACGCCCTTCGGGGTGCCCGTCGTGCCCGAGGTGTAGATGAGCGTCAGCAGATCGTCCGGCCGGACGGCCCGCCAGGCCCGATCGAAGTCGAAATCCTCGCGCGCGCCCGCCTCGACGGTCTTCAGGGTAAGGGCCGCCCCGGGGTCATCCAGCACGACCAGGTGCTCGACACCAGAGCCGGCCGCCCGGACGCGCTCCGCGAACTGGCGCTCGCAGATGACGACCCGGCTTCCGGCGTTGCCGAGCAGGTGCGCGATCTGCTCCGCCGGGTTGGTGTTGTAGATCGAGTACGGGACGGCACCGAGGTGGATCGCGGCCGTGTCGACGAGGTGGAACTCGGGCCGGTTGGTCATCATGAGCGCGACCGTGTCGCCCCGCCCCACGCCAAGCCCCGCGAGCCCGGCCGCGATCCGTCGAACCCGCTCACGGTACTGCCGCCAGGTGATCTCCACTCCGCCGCCGACGGTGCGCAGAGCGACCCCCTCCGGGTCGCGTTCGGCTGTGTGCTGGAAGGCCTCGCAGAGCGTGGCAGCCTGAACGTTCCGGTCAACGGCGTTCGTCACAGCGTCTCTCCTTGGGGCTCGTGCTCAGTTGTCGGCGAGTGCGATGACGGTGACGGTTCCCGCGGCGCCGTCGACCAGCACGCGGTCGCCGGTGCGGAGCCTGCGCGTGCCGTCACCGGTGTTGAGGACCGCGGGAAGGCCGAGCTCGCGGGCCACGATGGCGCCGTGGCTCCCGACGCTGCCGATGTCGATGACCACCGCCTCGGCCAGCATGAAAAGAGGGGTCCAGCTCGGATCCGTCGCCTCGCAGACGAGCACCTCGCCGGGCTCCAGCGCGTCCTCGTCCTCCGTGCGCCGGACGATCCGGACCGTGCCTTCGTAGGCGCGTCCACTGGCACCGACGCCGGTGAGTACGTCGCCGATGGCGACCCGTTCGGCACTCTTCACGATCGGTTCGGGCATCCCGGTGAAGGTGGTGGGCAGGGTGTAGCCGCGGTACTCCGCGATCTTCCCGCGCCGGTGAGCCAGGACGGCATCGCTGACTCCCGCACCGCGATCGGCGCGAAGTTCGTCCAGTGTGAAGAGGAAGACGTCGTCCACGGTCTCGAGGCGGCCGTCCCCGACGAGCTGAGCGCCGAGGTCCCGGGCAGCGGCACGGAAACCGTCGATCGCGCGGAGGAACGCGGCCTTGCCGATCTCGGTTTCGCGGACGGAGATCGCGACCTGGGAGAGTGCCTCCCGCAGGGCGTCTACTCCGGACGCGTCGAGTTTGGCCTCGAGCTCCGCCAGCGCGGTTCGCTGCCGGGCGACCGCTCGCTCGGCGCGCCGGTCGGGGTGCTCGTCGACGTCGCGGCCACGCAGCGCGGCCAGGGTGGGTTCCAGCAGGTTCGGCGCCTCGCGCCAGGACCGGCCGGCGGGGTTGCCCTCGCTCTCGCCGTGGAATCCGTGTCGCTCGAGAAAGGCACCCATGTCAAGTTCGCCCCGCGCGAGACGCCACAGGTCCCCAGCCATCGACAGTTCGGCGACGTCGCCGAAGGCGGAGGTCACGCTGGGCACGAGAGCGAGCGCGTCGGCTCCGGCGGCGATCTGGTACACGCCGGTCATCGCCGCGACGACAAGCAGCCGGGTTTCGTTGTGAATACTGACCGACCACACGAACCTGTCGAAGGCGCCGTCGAGGCGGCGGATCGGATCCTCGCCGGACTGTCCGCCGAAGACCTCCCGCTGCCACCAGGACTCCTGCTGCTCTGTCATCTCGGTCAGCCGCCGGCCGTGCGTTTCGCGGACACGTTCGACGAGTTCGGTCACGAGCGCCTGCTGGTGGTCGGTCAGCCGGGTGAACGTCTTCGGTTCCGGGTGGACGAAGCCGGCCAGCCCGAGTTCGAAGTCATCCGCGGTGAGACCGGGAAAACGGTCGACGCCCTCGCGGATGACGTCGATGTTCATCGCCTGCCTGCCGAAGAAGATGCCGGTCAGGCGGTTGTTCTGGTCCGGGTCGACCTGGACCCGCTCCGGGCCGAGCATGCCGAAACGGTGCCAGCAGCCCATCACCGCGAGCTCGTTGCCCGGCCCCCACAGGCTCCAGCACAGCGGCGTCATGACCGACGGTGCCGCTTCGCCGATGTTCGCGGTGGTCCAGTAGGTGTCGGGGTCGCTGTACCCGCGGACCGGGTCGTCGGAAATCGTTCCCGTGGCAGGGCCCCGGGTGGAATCAGTCAGCGTCATTGCTGTCCTCACTCAGAAGTTGGATCAGGGCGCCTCGGTCGAGGTAGCCGATGCCGGTTTCGCCGTCGCACGTCCAGTCGATGAACAGGTTGGTCAACATGTACCGGTCCGGGTTACGCAGGTCGGTACCCATCGCGAACTCCGCGCCATCCACGACCGTGAACGTCATGCCGTTGCGGATGCGGCCCTCGATGGTCCTCCTTGTTCCTTCGATGTCGAGCTCGAGCGTCACGAGGAGCGGTTCGCCGCCGGCCGAGTCGAGATTGGACCAGCGCAGCATCGTGGCCGGCCGGGTGCCGTCCCGGTCGAACACTGCGGCGCGCTGGAACTCGGCGGTCGTGTACTCGCCGAGCATGGTCGCGAACGCCCAGCCGGATTCGAAGACACCGTTGCCCCAGAAGGCACGCCGTACCTTGCTC
>DATFHB010000020.1:0-36465 GCA_035248845.1 Amycolatopsis sp.
CCTCAACTCGCGGGGGGTGGGGGGTGCGGTGGCGGGTCGACCAGAGGAGGCCGCCGGCGACCAGCCACGTGATCAGCGTGGTGCTGCCCAGCGGCAGCAGGGTGAGCGTCGCGGTCCGGCCGGCGACGCGCGCCAGTTCCGGGTTCGCCGTGTCGTACTCGATGCGCACGAGGTCGCCCGTGACCAGGCCACTGGGGTAGAGCACCCCGTTCGCCGGAATGTGCACCACCCCGTCCGGCGTCGCGTACCGGATGATCGTGCGATCCCAGCCGACCGAGTCGACCTGCGCGGTCGCAGTGCCGAGATGACCCGTGATGGCCGCGTCGTTGCGGACGGCGGCGAACAGCAGGCCGACGCACAACACAATGATCAACACCGCGACGCCGAGCACGACGCGACGGGCAATCCGCCGTCGCCGCTCACCACTGGTCACGTCGTCGAGGATAGCGACGCGCCGGGTCGCTCGGGCCTCCGCTGCCCTACTCACCCAGCGCGGACGAGACAGCCGCACGCACACGAGTGTGCAAGTCGCGGTGCCGCGAGCGGTCCACTCGCACCTCTACGACACGCAGTCCGGCCGCCGGGCGCAGTGCGTCGTGGAACTCCGCCAGCGTGCTCGCGACCTGGTGGGGGACGCCGAAACCGGCGCAGAGCGAGCCCAGATCCGCGCCGTGCGGAGTGCCAAAGACTCTTTCGAATGAATCGGAAAGCTCTGGCGCACCCTGTTCCAGCAGCGAGAAGATCCCACCACCGTCGTCGTTGAGCACGACGATCGTCAGATCCGGCCGCTCGCCGGCCAGCAACCCGTTCACGTCATGGAGGAAAGTGAGGTCGCCCAGGAATGCGTACGAATGTCCCCGGTGCACGCTCGCCGCGCCGACCGCCGTCGACACCGTCCCGTCGATCCCCGCGACACCCCGGTTTCGGTGCACCAGCACATCCGGCCGGATCCGCCCCGCCAGCGCCACGTCCCGCGCCGGGTTCGACGACCCGACCACGAGCAGCGCCTCCGGCGGCAGCGCGTCCACCAGCTCCGCCGCCACTCGCAGGCCGCTGGGCCACTGCTCGCGCCCCAGCGCCGCGCCCACCGCGTCGGTCGCCGCCCGGTCCGCCTTCTGCCAGCTCGCGAGCCATTCCGGGTCGGCCGGCTTGGTCGGCTCGTCGAACCACTGCCCCACCTGCCGCACGTTGTGCGCAGGCGCGGGCCAGTCCGAGTCCGGGCGCACCAGTAGCACCTCGACGTCGGCGTCGGACAGCAGCGCCTGCACCTGCCGGAACACGGTCGGCCGCCCGATGCACAGCACCTGCTCGGGCCGGTGCCGCGCCATGAAGTCCGCCGAGCCGAGCAGCCACACGCCGCTGGCGATGGCGCTCGACCCCGACAAGCCGAGCCCACCCGTCTCCGACACCACGGGCCACCCGTGCTGCTCGGCCCACTCGCTGGCAGGCCGCACGCCGCTGTCGCACGCGATCACCAGGCCGCACCGCGCCGAGGGCACCACGAACGACGGCAGCGCGCCGAAATCCGGTAGCTCGGTCCAGCGGGCGCCACCGGGACGGCCTTCGAGGGACTCGTACCACTCGGACTCGCCGTCGGGCACGAGCGGTTCGCGGAGCGGGACGTTGAGGTGCACCGGCCCGCAGCGCCACTCGCCGTACGCGGCATTCCAGGCACGGCAGATCTGGCTGCGCCAGTACGCGTTCTGGCCGGCCCGGCGCTCGGCCACGGCCAGCTCGTCGTAGTAGCGCACGGCGTTGCCGTACAGCCGTTGCTGCTCGATCACCTGGTTCGCGCCCGCGGCGCGCAGCTCCGGCGGGCGGTCGGCGGTCAGCACGATCAGCGGCACGCCGGCCCGGTCGGCCTCCAGCACGGCGGGGTGGAAGTTCGCCGCCGCCGTGCCGGACGTGCACACCACGGCGACGGGCCGTCCGGTGCGCGCGGCGATGCCGAGCGCGAGGAAGGCGCCGCCGCGTTCGTCGATGCGCACGTGCAGCTGCAGCCGGCCGGCGGCCGCGGCGTCGTGCAGCGCGAGCGAGAGCGGGGCGTTGCGAGAACCAGGGGAAAGCACCACGTGCGAGACGGTGTTGCGCACCAGCTCGTCGACGAGAACCTTGGCCTGCGCGGTCGACGGATTCACCGGGTGCCCCCCGGTGTGTCGTCCGTCATCGTGGCCACACGTCCTATTCTCCCAAACGTGCATGACGCCCAGATTTCCGAGCTGTTCGACCCGACCGCATGGACCGAAGTCGAAGGCTTCGGGTTCACCGACATCACCTACCACCGCTCCACCGAGGCACGCTCTGGCAAGCGCGTCGTGCGCATCGCGTTCGACCGGCCCGAGGTCCGCAACGCCTTCCGGCCGCACACCGTGGACGAGCTCTACCGCGCGCTGGACCACGCGCGGATGAGCCCGGACGTGGGCTGCGTCCTGCTCACCGGGAACGGCCCGTCGCCCAAGGACGGCGGGTGGGCTTTTTGTTCCGGTGGTGACCAGCGTATTCGGGGCCGGTCCGGCTATCAGTACGCGAGCGGCGAGACCTCGGACACGGTCGACCCGGCACGCGCGGGCCGGCTGCACATTCTGGAGGTCCAGCGGCTGATCAGGTTCATGCCGAAGGTCGTGATCTGCGTGGTGCCCGGGTGGGCGGCCGGCGGTGGGCACTCGCTGCACGCGGTGTCCGATCTCACGCTCGCTTCGGCCGAGCACGCCCGCTTCAAGCAGACCGATGCGGACGTGGGCTCGTTCGATGGCGGCTTCGGGTCGGCGTACCTGGCGCGGCAGGTCGGGCAGAAGTTCGCGCGCGAGATCTTCTTCCTCGGGCGCGAGTACACGGCGCATCAGATGCGCGAGATGGGCGCGGTCAACGCGGCCGTCCCGCACGCCTCGCTCGAGGCGGAGGCGCTGCAGTGGGCATGGGAGGTCAACGGCAAGTCGCCGACCGCGCAGCGGATGCTGAAGTACTCGTTCAACCTGATCGACGACGGGCTCGTCGGTCAGCAGCTGTTCGCCGGCGAGACCACCCGGCTGGCCTATATGCAGGACGAAGCCGTCGAGGGCCGGGACGCGTTCCTGGAGAAGCGGACCCCGGACTGGTCGGCGTTCCCCTACTACTACTGAGGCCGCAATGGTGCGCGAAATCTGGGTCGGCGGCTCGGTCGACGAGTTGCGGGACGCGGTCGCCGCGGCGTTGGACGGCGGGCCCGCGGTGCTGCCGCTGGCCCCCGGCGCCGAGGGGTTGCGGGACGGGATGGCCCCGGCGCAGCCGGTCGAACCGAATACCGCGGTGATCATCGCCACGTCCGGGTCGACCGGGGAGCCGAAGGGCGTCCTGCTCTCGGCCGGCGCGCTGCGCGCCTCCGCGGAGGCCACGCACGCGCGGCTGGGCGGACCCGGACACTGGCTGCTCGCGACGCCGGCTCAGTACATCGGCGGGCTGCAGGTGATCGTGCGGTCGCTGGTGGGCGGCACCACGTGCACGGCGCTGCCGCCCGGCCCGTTCCGGCCGGAGCGGTTCGCCGAGGCGGCGGCGCTGGTCGGCGGCAGCCCGCGCTACACAGCGCTGGTGCCGACGCAGCTGACGCGGCTGCTCGACGCGGGCGGCGGCGGGCTGGCGGCGGCCCGGTCGTTCGACGCGATCATCATCGGGGCCGCGGCGACCTCGGGCGGGCTGCGCGACCGCGCCGTCGAGGCCGGGGTCCGGATCGTGCCCGCGTACGGCATGAGCGAGACCGCGAGTGGCTGCGTGTACGACGGCGTGCCGCTCGACGGGGTGCGGGTCGACCTCGACCCCGACGGACGGATCCTGGTGGCCGGCCCGGTCCTTGCGCACGGTTACCGGTTGCGACCCGATCTGACGGCCGAGTCGTTCGTGGACGGCTGGTTCCGCACCGGCGACCGTGGGCGGCTCCTGGACGGGCGGCTCGAGGTGCTCGGCCGGATCGACGATGTGATCAACACCGGGGGCGTGAAGGTGTCCGCGGGCGCGGTCGAGCGCGCTCTGTGCGCCTGCGCCGGCGTGCGCGAGTCGTGTGTGGTCGGCGTTCCCGATGCCGAGTGGGGCGAGATCGTCGTCGCCGCCGTGATCCCCGACGGCGAGCCGCCGTCCGTTGCGGACCTGCGCGCCGCCGTCCGGGCGGCGGCCGGGGCCACGGCCGTGCCCAAACGCTTCGAGTTCGTGGAGGCCCTGCCGCTGCGCGGACCAGGCAAGATCGACCGGGCGGCGGTCGCGAAAATTTTCCACCGGCTTGGTTGACAGAACATAGGAGTGCCCCGTTCACTCGAAAGTATGATCTCGCCCCAGCGTGCCCTGGTCGCGGCGTTGCTGGCGCTCGCCGCGCTGGCCATACCGGTGACCGCGTCCGCGACCGAGCTTCCCGGGTCCGGCACCTTGACTTGGAGTGTGCCGTTCGACGTGCAGTGACGCCCGTCCACCACAATGGGTGACATGGCGACGGTTGCACAGTGGATCGAAGGGGCCCGCCCCCGGACCTTGCCCAACGCGATCTCCCCCGTGATCGCGGGCGTCGGGGCCACGATCGGACTGGACGCCTTCGTCTGGTGGCAGTCGCTGCTCGCGTTGCTGGTCGCGCTGACGCTCATCATCGGCGTGAACTTCGCCAACGACTATTCCGACGGCATCCGCGGCACCGACGAGGACCGGGTCGGCCCGTTGCGACTCGTCGGCTCGGGCGTCGCCCGTCCCCGGCTCGTGCTATCGGCGGCGCTGACGTGCCTCGGGCTGGCGGGGGTGCTGGGGCTGGTGCTGGTGATCGCCACGGGCCACTGGTGGCTCCTGATCGTGGGCGCGGTGTGCATCCTCGGCGCGTGGTTCTACACGGGCGGCAAGAACCCGTACGGCTATGCGGGTCTCGGCGAGATCGCGGTGTTCGTGTTCTTCGGCCTCGCGGCCGTGCTCGGCACGGTGTACGTACAGGCGGGGCGGATCAACTGGCCGGCCCTCGGCGCCGCGGTGGCGGTCGGCTGCTTCTCCACGGCGGTCCTGACCTCGAACAACCTGCGCGACATCCCGACCGATCGCGAGGTCGGGAAGAACACCCTCGCCGTGCGCCTCGGCGACGCCGGCACCCGGCGGTTGTACCTGCTGGCGGTCACCGTCCCCTACGTGGTGACCGTCCTCATCGGAATCCGGCGCCCGCTGGTGCTGACCGCCCTGATCACCGCCGCGCTGCTGACCACGCCGGTCCGCGCGATCACCTCCGGTGGCGTGGGCCCGCGTCTCATCCCCGTGCTCAAAGACACCGGGCTGGCGATGCTGGCGTGGTCCGTGGTGACCGGGGTCGCGCTCGCGGTCAGCTGAGCCAGCGCCCGCTCGCGAGGAACTTTTCCATGGCCGCCAACGGTTTTTCCACGTTCAGGCCCTGCTCCGCAAGCCACTCGTCCTGGTAGTAGGTGTGCGCATAGCGCTCCCCGCCGTCGCACAACAACGTCACCACGGAGCCGGCCTGACCCGTGGCCAGCATCCGGGCGATGAGCTGGAACGCGCCGTAGAGGTTGGTGCCTGTCGAACCGCCCGCCCAGTGGCCGGTGCGTTCCCGCAACAGCCTGATCGCCGCGATCGACGCCGCGTCGGGGACCTGGATCATCTCGTCGATCACGGTCGGGATGAACGACGGTTCAACGCGGGGGCGGCCGATTCCCTCGATGCGCGACGGCATCCCGGTCGTGTAGTCCATCGCCCCGCTTCGCCACGCGCCATAGAACGACGAGTTCTCCGGGTCGACCACGCAGATCTTCGTGGTGTGCCGGCGGTAGCGCACATACCGGCCGAAGGTCGCGCTGGTGCCGCCGGTGCCGGCGCCGACCACGATCCACGCGGGCACCGGATGCCGCTCGGAGCGCATCTGCGCGAACACCGACTCCGCGATGTTGTTGTTGCCGCGCCAGTCGGTCGCCCGCTCGGCGTAGGTGAACTGGTCCAGGTAGTGCCCGCCGCACTCGGCGGCCAGCCGCTCCGCCTCGCCGTACATCGCCGACGGGATATCGACGAAGTGGCATCGGCCGCCGTAGAACTCGATCAGTTCCACCTTCTCGGGGCTGGTCTTCCGCGGCATGAC
The DNA here is from genome assembly GCA_035248845.1 of Amycolatopsis sp. Classification (GTDB taxonomy): domain Bacteria; phylum Actinomycetota; class Actinomycetes; order Mycobacteriales; family Pseudonocardiaceae; genus Amycolatopsis_E. Next base: position 6,077 of record DATFHB010000020.1, read on the forward strand.
CGCCACGAAGTCCAGCCCCAGCATCCGCGCGAAGTACGCCTCCGACACCGCGGTGGACCCGCTCGACGCCTCGATCAGCGTGGTGCCGGGCCCGATCTGGCCGTTCACCAGCCCGTACAGCAGCAGCGAGCGCGCCAGCCGGTGCTTGAGCGAGCCCGTGGGATGCACGGACTCGTCCTTCAGGTAAAGGTCGACGCCCCACTCCGGCGGCAGCGGGAAGACGTGCAGGTGGGTGTCGGCGCTGCGGTTGGCGTCGGCCTCGATGAGGCGGACCGCCTCACGCACCCAGGCCTGGTTCATTCGCCGCGCAACTCGGCCCGCAGCTTGGCCCGTTCCCGCGCGCGACGCTCGTTGCGCACGGCCAGACCCGCGGTGACGCGGTGGTTCAGGCCCCGGAACGCCAGCAGGCCGATCGGCAGCCCGACGACGATCGCGATGGCGAGCGACACCAGCAGCGGAACCTTGACCAGCACCAGCACCCCCGCAACGACGACGATCAATCCGAAGCGCGCTACAAGGTAAAGAGTCAGGTCACGAGCCAGGTGCGGGGTCTTACTCACAGGTGTCAAGGTTACGCGCCGTCCCTGGTCAGCCTTGCTCGGCAGCCCGGGATCCGCCCGGCCTGGGCGATTTGTCCCTTACTACCTCTTTACTCTTCGACAACCGTTCGAGTACCTGGCGGGTGAGATGCAACGATTGCCGCGTTGGTATACGGAAGCACCAACGCTTCCGGTATAGCAGTAAGGCCGTTAAGGAGGCGGAAAATGACGGCATCCGTTGGCGGGCGCCTGCTGACGCCCGGTGAAGTCGCCGCGCTGTTCCGGGTCGACCCGAAAACCGTGACGCGCTGGGCGACCGCGGGCCGCATCGGCTCCATCCGTACCCCGGGTGGGCACCGCCGGTTCCGGGAGTCCGAGGTCAACCAGCTGCTCGCCGAGCTCACCACGGACGCGAGCGAGCCCACGCGCAACTGAGCAATCGGCGCGACCCGCGGCCCGGCGGACCACACCGACCGCCGGACGCCGCGGGCCAGGCGGCGCCCGCGCACGATGCCGCAGTCCGTGATTCCGGCAAAAGGGCTACCCTCTCTGGAAGCACTACGGCGGCATCGACCCGGAAGGAGCGAGCATGATCTACCTGCTCGCAGCGATCGGAGCGCTCACCATCGCTGTCTTGTTGTGGCGAGCCTTCGGCCCCGAGCGGGTCGGCGTGTCCTCCGGCCGGGCCCCGATGGCCCCCGACGACGACCCCGAATTCCTGCGCAAGCTCGGCGAGCAGCAGCGACGGGACGACGACAACTAGGTTTTGCTCGGGAACGCGTCGGCCATGGCGGCGGCGAGTTCCAGGAGCGAGAGCCGGGTATCCGGCTCCAGGCGTTCGAGTTCGATCTCGGCGCCTTCTTCCAGATGCGGGTCGAAGGGGATGCGGCACACCGCGCGCACCCGCGCGGCGAAGTGCGCGGCGAGCTTCTCCAAGTCGACCGAGCCCGCTTTCGGCCGCACCGAGTTGATCACCACGATGGACCGTTTGACCAGGTCACCGTAGCCGTGTGCCTCCAGCCAGTCGATCGTGGCGGACGCGCTCGTGGCGCCGTCGACCGACCCCGACGAAACGACCACCAGGGCGTCGGCGAGATCCAGCACGCCCTTCATCGCGGAGTGCATGAGGCCGGTGCCGCAGTCGGTCAGCACGATGTTGTAGTAGTGCTCGAGCAGACTGATCGCGCGCAGGTAGTCGCGCTCGGAGAACGCCTCCGACACGGCCGGGTCCTGCTCACTCGCCAGGATCTCCAGCCGGGAAGCACCCTGCGACGTGTAGGCGCGCACATCGCTGTACCGGGTGATCTTGTCGGCGTCGCGCAGCAGGTGCCGGATGGTGGCCGTGGTCTCGATGGGGATCTTCTGCGACAGTGTGCCGCGGTCGGGGTTGGCGTCGACCGCGATCACCCGGTCCCCCCGCAGCGACGCGAACGTGGCGCCGAGCGTGGTGGTGACCGTGGTCTTGCCCACCCCGCCCTTGAGGCTCAGCATCCCGATCTTGAAGCAGCCCCGCAGCGGCTGGTTGACGCGCCCGATCAGCTCGCGCTGGCGCAGCTCGGCCGGGCTCTCCCCCGGGTTGACGAGCTTGCCCGACCCGACGTACAACGCCTTGCGCCAGCCCGATTTCGGCGGGCGCTTCGGCGGGCGCACGACGTGTGAACTGGGGATGTCCTGCCGCATCCGGGACGGCTGCGGCAACGGCGGGTACGCCGAGGACGGCGGCCGCAGCGGCGGCAGGTTCGGGTCGTAACCCGGTGCGCCCTGCGGCGGATACTGGGGCCGCTGCGGCGGTGCGGCGGGATGCTGCTGGGAGTCGGTGCGCTCCTCCGAAAAGTATGGTTCGCGATCCGCGGGATCGGTCATCAGCCGACCCCGGCGTAGGAATGCAAGCCCGTCGTGACCAGGTTGACGAAGAACAGGTTGAACACGGTGGCCGCGAAGCCCAGGATGTTGATCAAGGCCGCCCGAGAGCCGCGCCAGCCGGCGGTGGCCCGCGAGTGCAGGTACGCGGCGTAGATCACCCACGCGACGAACGCCGTGGTCTCCTTGGGGTCCCAGCCCCAGAACCGGCCCCACGCGGACTCGGCCCAGACCGCCCCGCACAGCACACCGAACGTGAACAGCGGGAACGCGAGCACAGTGGTGCGGTACGCGACCCGGTCGAGCACGTCGGCCGCGGGCAGCTTCGAGCCGAAGCGAGCGAACCGCGCCGGGTTGCGCTCGTGCGCCGCGCGCACCAGGTAAAGGAGGCTGGCGACACCGGGCACCAGGAAGATGCCGGACGAGGTCGCCGCGGCCGACACGTGGATCACCAGCCAGTACGACTGCAGCGCGGGCATGACCGGGGCAGCGACGGTGTAGAGCAGGGTGCCACCGATGAACATCAGGATGACGATCGGCAGCAGCATGAACCCGGACAGGTGGCGCACCGGGAACTTCTTGATCACGTACAGCCACGTGGCCACGGCGATGAACGTGACCGCCATGATGTACTCGTACATGTTGCCCCACGGCACGCGGTGCGTCGCGAGCCCGCGCAGCACCAGGGCCGACAGGTGCAGCAGCAGACCCAGCACGGTGAGCGCGGCGCCCATCCGGCCGATCCGCTCCGCCCGGCTCACCGACCGCGCGACGCCCGGCGTGGCCGGCACGTCTGGAGTGGTCTCCGTGATGCTCGGGCCACCGGCGCCGACCAGCTCACGGGCGCGGGACCTGGCCCGCTCCGCGGCCTGCCGGCCCTTGGCGCCGAAAGACTGCTCGATGAGGAAGAACGCCAGCGCGACGACGTAGATCGCGGTCGCGGTCGTGTAGGACCAGTCGCTGTACTGAGACAACGTCGAATTGACCGGCATACTCGCTACTTCCTCTTTCTGCCTGTGAGCAGTTCGTCCGCGAGCCGGACGAACTCCTCGCCATAACCCGCCTGGTCGGTGCGGGCCAGCCCGGCCACCTGCACCACGGTACCGTTTTCGCCGTCGTCCGCAGGGCCGACCCGCACCCACAGCCGCCGCCGCTTGACCAGCAACGACGCGCCGAGGCCGAGCAGCATCGCGATCGCGAAGGCCAGCACGTAGTCCTGTGTCGGGTCGTGCGAGATCTGCAGCGACACCCACTGCTGTACGCCGTCGAACGTCACCTTCGTGCCGTCGTCGAGCGTGATCGACTGGCCGACGGAGAGGTTCTCGCGGGCGACCCGCTTGAGCCTGCCGTCGTCCACCATGGACTGGTCGATGGAGAAGATCGACTGCCCCTGACCGGAGTCGAGGCCGAGGTCGCCGCGCATCACGTCGACCGCGACCATCGGGTCGTTCAGCTCGGGCGCGGTCGAGGTCAGCAGCCCGCCGTGCACGAACGGCGTCGGTGCGAGCAGGCCGGTGACGGCGAGCTGCTTGGTGCGGCGCTCGGCGGAGTCGGTCACGCCCGGCGGGTCGAACTTCGTCGCGCCCTGCGACAAGTAGGTCGCGGTGTCCGTCGGCACCCACTGCACCGCCTGCGTGCGGGTCTCACCGCCCGGGTAGGTGAGCGTGAACCTGGGCGCGAACCCGTGGTTGATCAGGTAGACCCGGTCGCCGGCCGTGCGCAGCGGCGAGTTCACCTCGAGCAGGTACGGCCGCCAAGTGTTGGTCTGCAGGTCCGCGCCGGACTGGTACTGGATGTTCGACGAGTAGTGCGTCGGCTCGTTCTGCGCCGTGTACTGCGCGGTGAAATCGTTGACCTTCACGCAGAACGGCTCGAGATCGGTGCCGTCGACGCGCAGCCCCGGCTGGAACGAGTCGTAGGCGTAGATGCCGGAGTTGCAGAACTGGGAGCCGTCGGCCTGCACGATGACCTGGCCCTCGTAGGTGTACATCTTGCCCAGCGCGAACGAGATGATCAGGCCCAGCATCGCGAAGTGGAAGACGAGATTGCCGGTCTCGCGCAGGTAGCCCTTCTCGGCGCTGATCGAGCGCGCGCCGTCCTCCTCATCGCGCACGGTCAGCCGCCAGCCCTTGAGCCGCGCGCGGGTCGCGTCGATCACGTCGTCGGCGGCGCGCTCCACCTCGGCCTGCCGGTAGTGCGGCATGCGCGACAGGTTGCGCGGGGTCAGCACGGGCTTGGCGCGCATCGAGCGCACGTAGTCGAAGCTGCGCGGCGCGAGGCAGCCGACCAGCGACACCATCAGCAGCAGGTAGATCGCGGAGAACCAGACGCTGGAGTAGACGGTGAAGAACTGCAGCCGGTCCAGTAGGGTACCCCACCAGCCGTGGGCGCTGATGTACTGCGCCGTCTTGTCCGGGTTGAGCGCCCGCTGCGGCAGCAGCGCGCCGGGCAGCGCGCCGAGCGCGAGCAGGAACAGCAGGATCAGCGCGGTCCGCATCGACGTGAGACCACGCCAGAGGTTGCGCACCAACGCGACGGCGCGTCCCAGCGGCGAAGGCCGGTACGGCTGCTTCGGTTCCGGCGGGGCCTGGGTGGTAGTCATGACTCGGCTCCTCCCCGCTGCGCTCCTTGTGCCCGGGCGGCCCTGCGATGCTCGCGCGTCGTCGCCTTCGGCGTCACAGCGGCAACACCGTGTCGGTCACGAAGGCGTTGCGCAGCCAGCCCATCAGCTCGCCCCACAGCCCGGTGACCAGCAACACACCGACGACGATCAGCAGCGCACCGCCGAAGATCTGCACCCGGCGGCCGTTGCGACGCAGCCAGTCGGTGGCGCGGACGGCCCAGCGGGCACCCAGCGCGATGAGCAGGAACGGCAGGCCGAGGCCGAGGCAGTAGACGAGGATCAGCAGGAAACCCCGCGCGCCCGCGCCGCCGGTCGCAGTGGCGAGTGCGAGCACGCCGGACAGCGTCGGGCCGATGCACGGCGTCCAGCCGAGCCCGAAGACAGCGCCCAGCAGGGGCGCGCCGAGCAGCCCGCCGCGCGGCACCTTGTGCGAGCGGATGTCCTTCTGCAGTGCGGGGATCAGGCCGAGGAACACCAGGCCCATCGCGATGGTGACCACGCCGCCGATGCGCTGCAGCAGGTCCTCGTTGGTCAGGACCGCGTCGGCGAGCCACACCAGGGTGCCGAGCCCGGCGACGAACACGACCGTGAAGCCGAGCACGAACAGCGCCGCCGCACCGACGACGGCGAGGCGGCCCTTCTTCGGCGCCTCGTCCGCGCTGACGGCGGGCGCGTCGGCGCCCACCAGCGCCGCGAGGTACGCGAGATAGCCGGGCACGAGCGGAACCACGCACGGCGACGCGAACGAGATCGCGCCTGCGACCAGGGCGACTCCGGCGGCGAGCAGCAGCGGCCCGGAAGTCGCCAGCTCAGTCACGGAGTTCACCCTGCTGAGGGTAAGCAGTAAGTTTCGTGTAAGAACTTCGGGGCTCACCTGCTGTGTTCTGCAGGACAGCCGCGAGTCTCACGTTCCCGTCGCCTGAGTCTCACGTTCCGGGAGACTCCGCGGCGAGCTTCTGCACGAGCGCCGCGACATCGCTCGCCAGCAGGCTCCGCAGGTACACCGCCGCGACGCGCTGCTGCTTGTCGATGACGATCGTCGACGGGACGACGGTCACCGGGTAGCCGGCCAGCTGGAGCAGCGCCCGGCCCGGCGGGTCGTAGATCGACGGGTAGGTCAGCCCCCGGTCCCGCACGAAGTCCTGCGGCGCGGACCGGTCGGGATCGCGCACGTCCAGGCCCAGCACCTGCACCCCGGCCGCCTGGTTCTGCACGTACAGCTTCTCCATCTCGGGCGCCTCGGTGCGGCACGGCGGGCACCACTGGCCCCAGACGTTGAGCACGACGACCTTGCCCGTGAAGTCCGCGAGCGAGATCGTCTTGCCCTGGTTCATCAGGTCGTCGCCGGAGAGGTTCGGGATCCGCTTGCGGTCGGCTCCGTCGTAGGTGATGTCCGTCTTGCCGCCGGGCGCGACGAACTGGAAGCTGTCGCCCTGTGACACGGCGTCCTTGCCGGTGGAGCACCCGGTCAGCGCCAGGACCAGCAGGAGGACCGCGACCAGCACCTTGTTCATGCGCCCGTCACCTTCGGATCGGTCGCACCTGCCGGCTCGCTGTAGACGACGTCCACCAGCTCCTCGCCGTTGAACACCAGGCTGGTCAGCGACGCCAGCGAACACTGCCGCTTGCGCGGGTCGTGCCACAGCCGCTTGCCCTCGAGGAACCGCCGCAGCGTCCAGATCGGCAGCTGGTGGGACACGCACAGCGCCTCGTGCCCCTCGGCCGCGGCTCGCGCGCGGTACACGGCGCCGAGCATCCGGTGCGCGATCTCGAGGTACGGCTCACCCCAGGACGGGAGGAACGGGTCGCGCAGTTTCGGCCAGTGCCGCGGCTGACGCAGCGCGCCGTCACCGACCGCGACCCGCTGGCCCTCGAAGTCGTTATCGGCCTCGATGAGGCGCCCGTCGGTGTGCACGTCGAGGCGGTGCGCCCCGGCGATCGGCGCCGCGGTCTCCTGTGCGCGCCGCAGCGGCGACGCGACGACGTGCACGATGTCGTGCGTGGACACCGCTTCCGCGACGAGCAGCGCCTGCCGCTGGCCGCGTTCGGACAGCCCGAAGCCGGGCAGCCGGCCGTAGAGGATCTTGTCCGGGTTGTGGACTTCGCCGTGCCGGAGCAGGTGGACGATCGTGGTCACTGGTCCGCCCCAGTAGCCCCAGCCGCCGCGGCGGCCGCCGCCGGCAGGGCCGCTTCGATGACCTCGAACGCGGCGTCGTCCATCGCGGCGTTGACGAACCACGCCTCGTACGGGCTCGGCGGGCCGTAGACGCCGCGGTCGAGCAACGCGTGGAAGAACGGCGGGAAGCGCCAGGTCTCCGACGCCGAGGCGTCGCGGTAGTTGTGCACCGGCTCCTCGGCGAAGAACACGCTGATCAGGTTGCCCGCGTACGCGACGGTGTGCGCGACGCCTGCGGCGGTGAGCGCCTCGGTGAACAGCGCGCCGAGGCGCTGCGAGTTCGCGTCGAGGGCGCGGTACACGGCGTCGTCGGCGGCGCGCAGCGTCGCGAGTCCGGCGGCGACGGCGACCGGGTTCCCGGACAGGGTGCCGGCCTGGTAGACGGGGCCGCCGGGCGCGAGCCGCGCCATCACGTCGGCGCGGCCGCCGAACGCCGCGGCGGGCAGCCCGCCGGACATGACCTTGCCGAACGTGTACAGGTCGCCGGGCACGCCTTCGATGCCGAACCAACCGGATCGCGAGACGCGGAACCCGGTCATCACCTCGTCCATGATCAGCAGCGCGCCGTGCTCGTGCGCGACCTCGAGGAGCGCCGCGTTGAAGTCGTCGACCGGTGCGACAGCGCCCATGTTTCCGGCGGCGGCCTCGGTGATGATCGCGGCAATGCTGTCCGGATTGTCCACAAAGGACTTACGGACGGCCTCGATGTCGTTGTACGGCAAGACGATCGTGTCGGCGGCCTGCGCTCCCGTGACGCCGGGCGAGGTCGGCAGGCCGAGCGTGGCGACCCCTGAGCCCGCCTGCGCGAGCAGCGCGTCGACGTGCCCGTGGTAGCAGCCGGCGAACTTGATGATCTTGCTGCGACCGGTGAACCCGCGGGCGAGCCGGATCGCGCTCATCGTCGCCTCGGTGCCCGAGTTGACGAGGCGGACCCGCTGCACCGGGTCGACCCGCGCGATGATCTCCTCCGCCAGCTCGACCTCGCCGGTGGTCGGCGTGCCGAACGACAGGCCGTCACTCGCGGCGGCGCGGGCGGCAGCGACCACCTCGGGATGCGCGTGCCCGAGGATCATCGGCCCCCACGAGGAAACCAGGTCGACGTAGCGGTTCCCGTCGATGTCCCACAGGTGCGGCCCCTCGCCGCGGACCATGAACCGCGGGGTGCCACCCACCGAGTTGAACGCGCGCACCGGCGAGTTCACCCCGCCGGGTGTCGCGTTCGCGGCCCGCTCGAACCATGCCCTGGACTGATCGACTCCGTGCGTCACGGTCCTCAGTGTTCCAGTGTCTTGCGGGACACCCGCACCCGGTCGGCCTCGGTGCGGGCTCCGCCGATTATCTTCATCGAGGCCTCCAAACGGTGTGTCAACCCTCGTTCAGGTGGGCCACATAATCCTCGATCGTGCCCTCGGACTCGGCCTTCTTGGGCTTGCGGCGGTGCCGTGCCCGGACCGCAAGCATGACCTGACGCACGGCGTCGATCAGCAGGATCGCCGCCACGACGCCGAGCCCGATCGCACCCGACAGCCAGCTGCCGAGAATGCGCGTGGAGGTCAGGACCGCCCCGTCCGACAGGGTGACCGTGAGCGTCTTCACGCCCGCGTCCCACAGCTGGAAGGCGCCCCACACGGCGACGGCGGTGAGCACGACCTCGGCCAGCGCGACCAGCGCGCGCCAGGGCTGGTGCAGCTTGGCGGGTGTGTCCTTCACGGTGACCAGACTCTCACGATCGGCTGAGCGCGGTGCGCAGTGCCTCGACGTCCCGGGCCCACGCGAGCACGACGGTGTCGTCGTCGAGGCGGATCGGGAGCTCGTCGTACTTGCGCGGCGTGCTCCACCCACCGCCCAGCACCCGCGCGCCGGCCGGCGCACCGACGTCATCGACCTGCCGGATCTGGCTCAGTGGCACCATTTCGCGGCCCTCCCACAGCTCGGTGGCGGTCACCTTGACGGTGAGGAACTGGCGCCGGGCGTAGATCCACGGGGCCGTGATGACGGCGAGGCCGAGCCCGACGAGGACCCACGCGACGGTGTGCGGGCTGCCGGTGGCGAGTTCCGCGAAGTACCCGAGCAGGGCGAACAGCGGGCCGTAGAACACGGCCGACCACCTCGCGCCGTGCTCGACGTACCGCACCTCGCTCACCGGTCCCTGCGGCTGACCTTCGGGAAGTACGGCGTGACCTTCGGCAGGTACATCAGCACGAGCGCGATCAGCCCGATCAGTGTCGCGACGAGCGTGATCGCGCTCGCGAACTGCAGCAGCAACTGGAAGGCGAGCGTGATCGCCATCAGCACCGTGAGGACGGTGCGCGCCGATCGTGTGCCCTGGCGAGCCTTCCACGCGAACAGCGCGAACAGGGCGGCGAACGAGACCGCGCCGACCAGCAGGACCACGAGCAACACGGTGGTGCCGGATCGGATCTGGTCGACCGAGACGGCCTTGTTCGTGTTGTTCTTGATCAGCGTGTCGATGATTCGTCCGCGGGCGAAGAAGATGATCGCGTAACCGATGATGAACACCACGCCGGAGGCGATCCAGAGCCAGAACGAAACCTCCACCTGCTTCGGCGGAGTGACACGCGGTGCCTCACCCTCCATGGGGTGCCTGGGCGAGAGGCCCTGCGCGCGACGCTCGTCGTCGGTTTCGTTCGGTTCGCTCACGGGCGGAGTCTAATCCAGCCAGGCGGCTGCTTCGGCAGCCCAGTACGTCAGGACCATGTCCGCGCCCGCGCGACGGATCGAGGTGAGGACCTCGAGGATCGTGCGCTCCCGCTCCAGCCATCCGTTCGCGGCCGCCGCTTCGACCATCGCGTACTCGCCCGAGATGTTGTAGGCCGCGACCGGCACCGGCGACACCTCGGCCGCCGCGCGCAGCACGTCGAGGTAGGCCAGTGCGGGCTTGACCATGATCGCGTCCGCGCCTTCGGCGATGTCGAGTTCGATCTCGCGCAGCGCCTCGCGCGCGTTCCCCGGGTCCTGCTGGTAGCTCTTGCGGTCGCCCTTGAGCTGCGAGTCGACGGCCTCGCGGAACGGGCCGTAGAAGGCGCTCGCGTACTTGGCGGAGTAGGCGAGAATGCCGACGTTTTCGCGGCCGGCCTCGTCGAGCGCGCGGCGGATGACGCCGACCTGGCCGTCCATCATGCCGCTCGGCCCGAGCAGGTGCGCCCCGGCTTCCGCCTGCGCGACGGCCATGTCGGCGTAGACGCGCAGCGTCGCGTCGTTGTCGACGTTGCCGTCGTCGTCGAGGACCCCGCAGTGGCCGTGGTCGGTGAACTCGTCGAGGCAGGTGTCGGCCATGATCACGGTGTCGTCGCCGAGTTCCGCGCGCAGGTCGCGGAGGGCGACGTTGAGGATGCCTTGCTCGTCGGTGGCACCCGAGCCGACCGCGTCGTGCGCGCTGGGCACGCCGAAGACCATCACGCCGCCGACGCCGGCGCGGACCGCGTCGACCGCGGCCTTGCGCAGCGTCTCGCGGCTGTGCTGCACGACACCCGGCATGCTCGCGATGGGCCGCGGCGCTTCGGCGCCCTCGGCCACGAACATCGGCAGGATCAGCTGGCGCGGCCGGAGCGTGGTCTCACTGACGAGTCGCCGCAGCGCGGCGGTCGATCGCAACCGGCGGGGACGATGCTCAGGAAACACCCAGACGACGGTACTCCCGTGCGATTTCCATGACGTAGCGGCCGTACCCGCTCTTCGCGATCTGCTTGCCGAGGGCGAAGCACTGGCCGGCGTCGATGAAGCCCATCCGGAACGCGACCTCCTCCAGGCAGCCGATCCGGACGCCCTGTCGCTCTTCCAGCATCTGCACGTACTGGCCGGCCTCGAGTAGTGACTCGTGCGTGCCGGTGTCCAGCCACGCGAACCCGCGCCCGAGATCGACGAGCTGCGCGCGGCCGCGGTCCAGGTAGACCTGGTTGAGGTCGGTGATCTCCAGCTCGCCGCGTGCCGACGGGGTGAGGCCGCGGGCGACTTCTACGACGTCGTTGTCGTAGAAGTACAGCCCCGTGATGGCCCGGTTGGACCGCGGGTTTGCGGGCTTCTCCTCGATCGAGACGAGGTTGCCGTCCTCGTCGGCCACACCGACGCCGTATCGCTCGGGGTCGGAGACCGGGTATCCGAACAGCACACAGCCCTTGATGTCGTCGGTCTTGCTCTGCAGCAGTCGTGAGAAACCGGGCCCGTGGAAGATGTTGTCGCCGAGAATCAGCGCCGCGGAGTCGTCGCCGATGTGATCGGCTCCGATGCGGAAGGCCTCGGCGAGACCGTTCGGCTCGGGCTGCTCGGCGTAGCTCAGGTTGATGCCGAGCCGGCGCCCGTCGCCGAGCAGCCGCTCGAACGCGGACCGGTCGACGGGTGTCGTGATGATCAGGATGTCGGTGATCCCGGCCAGCATGAGCACCGACAGGGAGTAGTAGATCATCGGCTTGTTGTAGACCGGCACCAGCTGTTTCGACACGGCGAAGGTGACCGGATGCAGCCGGCTGCCACTCCCCCCGGCGAGGACGATTCCCTTCATGCCGCAAGTGTTTCCGAACGCAGGACGCCACGGCAGGAGGTGACCTCCGACAAAAAAAGCAGGCCCCGGCACGAAAACCGGGGCCTGCTTTCGAAGAACCTCAGGAACGACGCGTCCGCTTCGCCTTCCGGGGCGGCGGCAGGGCGCCTTCGGCGCGGAGCTTCGCGGCGTGCGCGGCCAGCGCGTCGACCAAACTGGGGATGTCGGCCTTGTCCGGCTGGACGTCCACTCGCAGGCCGAACTCCACCGCCGTCTCCGCGGTCTTCGGACCGATGCACGCTACCAGCGTCCGCGTGTGCGGCTTTCCGGCGATACCGACCAGGTTCCGGACGGTTGACGACGACGTGAAGCACACCGCGTCGAACCCGCCGGTCTTGATCATCTCGCGCGTCTCCGCCGGCGGCGGCGCCGCACGCACGGTGCGGTACGCCGTCACGTCGTCGACCTCCCAGCCGCGGTCCTGCAGGCCCGCGGACAGGATCTCCGTCGCGATGTCCGCCCGCGGTAACAGGACGCGGTTCACCGGGTCCAGGATGTCGTCGTACGGCGGGAATTCCGCCAGCAGCCCGTCGCTCGACTGCTCGGCCTTGGGCACCAGTTCCGGATTGATGCCGAACGCGCGCACCTTTTCCGCCGTGGCCTCGCCGACGCACGCGATCTTCACGCCCGAGAAGGCCCGGGCGTCCAGCCCGAACTCGTCGAACTTCTCCCAGACCGCCTTCACCGCGTTGGCGGAGGTGAACACGATCCACTGGTACCGGCCGTCGACCAGGCCCTTGACGGACCGCTCCATCTGCGCCGGGCTCCGCGGTGGCTCCACCGAGATCGTGGGCACCTCGTGCGAGGTCGCGCCGTGGCTGCGCAGTCGGTCGGCCATCTCGCCGGCCTGCTCCTTGGTGCGCGGCACCAGCACCTTCCAGCCGTACAGGGCGCGCGACTCCCACCACGACAACTTCGACCGCTGCCCGACGGCGTCACCGATCGTCACGACCAGTGGGCCGACCAGCTCGCCGGCGTCCTGCGCCAGCGTGGCGAGCGTGCTCTCCAGCGTGCGCTGCGTGTTGATGGTGCCGTTCGACGTCACCGCGACCGGGGTCTGCGCCGCCACTCCGTGCTCGATCAGCGCACCGGCGGCCTCGGCGAGGTGGCTCGACGTCGCGTGCAGCACGATCGGGCCGGGCGTGCCGGCCAGGCCGGCCCAGTTCACGTCGCCGCGCACGTCGACCTCGGCGTAGGTGCCGCCGAGCGCGATGCCGGCGTACGCGGGCACCGCGGTGCCCGGCGTGACCGCCGGGACGACCTCGAAGACCGCGCTCGTCTTGGCGACGGCCTGGACCTCGGCCACCACGGCGGCCTGGGTCAGCGGGTCGCCGCCGACCAGCCGCAGCACGAGCCGGCCGGCCTTCGCCTCGTTGGCGAGGTCCTTGGCGACCTCACCCGGCTCGCCGACGGCCGGCCGCACTTCGGCATCGGCACTGGCCTCGGCGAGCACACCGGCCGGCACGTCGGGGTCGATCACCACGACCTGGGCCTTGGCCAGCAGCTCCTGGGCACGTACGGTCAGCAATCCGGCGTCGCCGGGGCCGGAGCCCACGAAGGCGACGCGCCCTGCGGTGTTCCGCGCGGGGGTCATTGTGTTTCTTCTCCAGTAGCGATCTTTGTCAACGTGAGTTGCGGCCCGGGCCGGACAGCGCGCCGGCTCCCAGGTCGAGCAGCTCCGCGGCCAGGTCCCGGCCGAGGCGCTCCGCATCGCTCTTGTCGGCGAGAGCCGAGGCTCGAATCAGCTCGACGGACTCGCCGTCGAGCCCGGCGGCGGCGACCCCACGCAACGAGATTCGCTCGACCACACGGTCGTTCTCGCCTGCGCTTTCAATGTCCTCCACCACCTCGCCCAGTGCACCGACGGGCGCGCTGCAGCCGGCCTCGAGCGCGGCCAGCATGGCGCGCTCGGCCGTCACGGCGGCCCGCGTCGCTTCGTCGTCCACAATGGACTGAAGCAGGTGTTCGATGTCCACGTCGTCGACGCGGCACTCCACCGCCAGCGCACCCTGGGCGGGCGCGGGCAGCATCTGGATCGGGTCCAGGGTCTCGGTGATCTCCCCGGCCCGCCCGAGCCGGGCGAGGCCGGCACGCGCGAGCACGACGGCATCCAGCTCGCCGTCGAAGACTTTGCGCATGCGGGTATCGATATTGCCGCGAACCGGCACGATCTCCAAACCGAGCCCGAGCGCGCGCAGCTGGGCCGTGCGGCGCGGAGCACCGGTGCCGACCTTCGACCCGGCGGGCAGTTCGCCCAGGGTCAGCCCGTCACGCGCGATGAGCGCGTCCCGCGGGTCCTCGCGCGGCGGCACCGCGGCGAGCACGATGCCGGATTCGGCGGCCGTCGGCAGGTCCTTGTACGAGTGCACGATGACGTCGACCTGCTTGTGCTGCAGCGCCTCGCGGACCGCCGAGGTGAACACCCCGACACCGATCTGGGCGATCGGCGCGCTCGACCGGTCACCCGGAGTGGAGACCTTGACGATCTCGACGTTCTCCCCGGCGCGGCGCAGCGCGTCCGCGATCGTGCCGGTCTGGGCGAGGGCGAGGGCGCTGCCTCTCGTCCCGATCCTGATGATTCGCGTCACTGACCTTCACCGTCGGTTGGGGGTTGAGGGGACGGGCTGGCGACCACGGCGGGCGACGCCGGGTCCAGCTCGAAGAGTTCCCGCAGCGCGTTGGCGTAGTCGGTGCCCTGAGCGTCGGCCGCGAGCTGCTTGACGCGCACGGTCGGCGCGTGCAGCAGCTTGTCGACGACGCGACGCACGGTACGCGCGAACTCGTCGCGCACACCCGATTCGAGCTCGGGCAGCCGGTTGTCCAGCCGCAGCAGTTCGGCGTCGACGACCTCGGCGGCCCGCCTGCGCAGGGCGGTCACGGTCGGGGTCACCGCGGCGCTGCGCTGGCCGGCCAGGTACTCCCGCACCTCGTCCAGCACGATGCCGGTGGCGCGGGCGAGCTGCTTGGCCGACGACGTGCCCGCCCGTCGCCCACCGCCACCCTCGACGGTGGCGCTACGCGCCGCTGCCTCTTTTTCGAGGTGGTCCATCCGGCGCCGCACGGTTTCCAGGTCGACGACGCGCACGTCGGGCACGTCGGCGACAGCCGGGTGCACGTCGCGCGGCAGGCCGAGGTCGCAGATCACCAGCGGCCGGCCGTCGCGCGGCAGCACGTGCTCGCCGGCCACCACGACGTCGTGCGCGCCGGTGCAGGCGACCGCCACGTCGGCGTCGGCGAGCCGGACCGCCAGCTCCTCAATGCCGGCCGCGGCGGAGGAGACGCCGAGCTCCGCGATGGTGCCCGCGAGCCGCTGCGCGTTCGCCAGCGTGCGGTTGACCACGGTGATCCGGCCGATCCCGGCCTTGCGCAGCTGACTCGCCGTCAGCGCGCCCATCGAGCCGGCGCCGACGATCACCGCGTGCTTGCCCTCGAGGTCCGACGTCTCGCCGAGCGCCTCCGACACGACCGACGCCCCGAGGGTGTCCAGGCCGGTCTCGGTGTGCACGCGCTTGCCGACGCGCAACGTCGTCTGGATCAGCTCGTGCAGCGTGCGGCCGACGGTGCCGGCCTCGCGCGCGGTGGCGTAGGCGTTGCGGACCTGGCCGAGGATCTGGGTCTCGCCGACGACCATCGAGTCGAGGCCGGCCGCGACGGAGAAGATGTGCTCGACGGCCGCACCCGCGTAGTGCACGTACAGGTTGTCGTACAGGTCGGCGGCCGCGCAGCCCGCCTGCCGGGCGAGCACCTCGGAGACGTCGGCGAGCCCGCCGTGGAACGTCTCGACGACGGCGTAGACCTCGATGCGGTTGCACGTCGAGACGAGCATGACCTCGTCCACGTGTGGCGCCTGCTGCAGCTGGTGCAGCACCTTGTCCAGCTCGTCCGCACCGATCGCGGCGCGCTCGAGCGTGCGCAGATCCGCGGTGCGGTAGGACAACCCGACGGCGAGAACGGACACTTAGGGCACCACCATTCCGTTGCCCACCGGGTGGGCACCATTCGTATCGTCGGCGCGCCGAGCGACGTGGAACGAGAGAATCTGCAGCTCCACGGCCAGATCCACCTTCCGAACCTCGACCTGCTCGGGCACCTGCAGCACCACCGGTGCGAAGTTCAGAATGCACTGCACTCCGCCGGCGACCAAGCGGTCGCACACCGACTGCGCCGCGGGCGGCGGCGTGGCGATCACCCCGATGGAGATGCCGCGCTCGGCGCACACCGCCGGGATGTCCTCCAGGTGCGTCACCGGAATGCCGCCGACCGGCACACCGATGAGGTCCGGATCCACGTCGAACAACGCTTCGACGGGAAACCCCCGCCCGGGGAACCCACCATAATTGGCCAACGCATGGCCGAGGTTTCCGATTCCGACCACGGCCACCCTGTGCTGGCGGGTCAGGCCCAGGGTCCGCTCGATCTGGCCGACGAGCACCTGCACTTCGTAGCCGACGCCGCGAGTGCCGTAGGAACCCAGGTAGGACAGGTCTTTGCGCAGCTTGGCGGAGTTCACCCCGGCCGCGCCCGCCAGTTCCTCGCTCGCGACCGTCGTGGCGCCCTGCTCGGCCATCGCCGACAGCACGCGCAGGTACACCGCCAGCCGCGCGACGGCGGCCTCGGGGATCGACTTCGCGCGGGCGCCGTCGCTCTCGGCTCCCGCGTCGACGGCCGGAATCTCGGCGGTCGGCGCGTTGTCGGCGTCCAGCTTGCGCACGACGGCGGAGGAGTCTCGCCGGCCGCGTCGTGCCACCACGCTGGCCTCCTGTCCGCCGTCAGAAACTTCCACTTGACCCGGCGGGCGAGTTCGGGTTCGATGCCTGGGCCGCCGCGGGGGTACGCAATACGGTAGCCACTTGTGAACGCAGGCACAAAGTCGCTGGTAGCAGGCATGACCAGAGACACACCGCGCGTCCGGCGCCGCCTCGCGCTGCCGGAGCAGAGTCGCAAAACTCTACTTCGCCGTGAACGTGATCGTGTGCCAGCCGGTCGCGCCATCGGGGACGACGTCCTGGATCTGGCCGGTCTGCGTGTAGCCACTGCGGTCGCTGGCGCGGACGGCCACGGTGTGGCTGCCCCGCGCCGCGTCCAGCTCCGCCCACCACATGCGCCAGGCGTCGGTCGTCACCTCGGCCGACAGCACGGCCGCCTGCCACGCGCCGTTGTCCAAGCGCACCTCGACCTTGTCGATGCCGGTGTGCTGCGCCCACGCGATCCCGGCGACGCGTGCCTTGCCGGGGGCGACGGTGCCCGCCGTGTCGACGCGCGACTCGGTCTTGATCGGCGCCTGCTCGGACCAGCCGCGCTCCAGCCAGTACGCCTGCTTCGCGTCCCACGTGGTCAGCTCGAGGTCGGTGACCCATTTCGTGGCGGACACGTAGCCGTACAGGCCGGGCACGACCAGCCGCGCCGGGAACCCGTGCTCGATCGGCAACGGCTGGCCGTCCATGCCGATCGCGAGCATCGCGCCGCGGGTCGGCTCGAGCAGGGTCGGCACCGGCGTACCCGCGGTGAACCCGTCGACGCTGGTCGAGAACATCTGCTGGGCGCCGGACTGGACGCCGGCCTCGTTGAGCAGGCCCGCCAGGTCCACGCCGAGGAACCGGGCGGTCGAGATGTAGGGCCCGCCGACCGGGTTCGACACGCAGCACAACGTCACGATCCGCTCGACCAGCGGGCGGTTGCGGATGTCGTCGTAGGAGTAGGTGATCTCCCGATCGACCATGCCGTGGATGCGCAGCCTCCAGTCCTCCGCGCGCACCTGCGGCACGACCAGCGCTGTGTCGATCCGGTAGAAGTCGCTGTTCGCCGTGATGAACGTCGGGGTGCCGAGCTTCGCGAAGTCCGCGTCGGCCGGGACCGTCGGCCCGGGCTGCGCCGGGACGAGCGGCCCGATCGCGTTGCGCGAGCCGGTCGCATCCTTGCTCGTGCCGAGCCACTGGCCGGCGGCGCCCGCCACCCCCGCCGCGATCGCCACGACGATGAACCGGCGGCGACTCCTCGACTCCTCGGCCAGTGCGGCGGAGTGCAGGAACCCGAAGATCCACACCCCTACCACCAGGCTCACCACGGGCGCGATGAGCGCGAGCTGGCCCAGGTCGGCGCGGCTGACCACGGCCGCGACGCCCACGGCACCGAACGCGCCGATCAGCACCTGACCCGGCACCGCGCGCCGCCGCGAGATGAGCCCCGCGAGCACGGCGAGCGCCAGCATGACCACGCCCATGCCGGCGAGCAGCACCGTCTTGTCGCGGGTGCCGAACGCGGAGACCGCGAACTCCTTGAGCCAGGTAGGCGTCAGGTCGATGGCCGCGTTGCCGACGGCAAGGTACGGCGAGGCTTCGGCCCCGACGAAAGCCGCGACAAGCTGCCCCACGGCGAGCGCGGCGATCAGCGCCAGCACGCCGATCAGGCTCGCGACCGGCCGGGACAGCGCAGGCGTTCGGACCGGCGCTTCGCCGACGTCGGTTGTCACGTCACCATTGTTCGCCCTGAGCCGCCTATTCGGCGCTTACGAGAGCCTTACGGAACCGGTCTTCCTCGACCTTCCAGTACCCGTGCTCCGCACCGTCGACGAGGATCACCGGCACCCGGTCGCCGTACTCGGCGCGCCACTCGGGATCGCTGTCCACGTCCGCCGCCGACCACGCGACGCCGAGCTCGCCGCAGATCCGCTCGACGTCCTGCTCGGCCGTGACACAGGCCGAACACCCGTGCCTGGTCATGACAGTCACCTGGGTCATGACCGCAAACGTACCCGCCGCAGTTTGCCGGTCGGGGTGTGCGGCAGGGACTCCGCGAACTCGACCGTCCGCGGCACCTTGTAGCCGGCCAGCTTCTCCACGCAGTGGTCGACGACCTGCTGTTCCGACAGGGACGCACCCGCGGAGGGCACGACGACCGCCTTCACCGCCTCGCCGGTGCGCTCGTCGATCACCCCGACGACCGCCACCTCGGCGACCTCCGGCAGCTGGCCGATGACTTCTTCGACCTCCCGCGGGAACACGTTGAAGCCGTTGACGATGACCAGGTCGTTCGCGCGGTCGACCAGGTGCAGGTCACCGTCGACGTCGAGGTAGCCGACGTCGCCGGTGCGGAACCAGCCCTCGCCGTCGGGCCCGTGCGCGCCGTCCGGCCAATAGCCGGAGAACAGGTTGCGGCCGCGGACCGTGACCAGCCCGGTGTCGGCTTCGTCCGCGAACGGGTCGTCGGGGTCCTCCGGCACGGGCAACCCGTCCGAGCCGACGAGCTTCAGCTCGACCCCCGGCAGCGGCCGGCCCACCGACCCTGGCTTCGGATAGCCCGTGACCAGCGTCGACGTGACGACCGGAGCCGCCTCGGTGAGCCCGTAGCCCTCGAACACGCCCAGCCCGGTCTTCTCGCGGATCGCGGCCAGCACCTTCGGGTGCAGCGGCGCGGCGCCCGAGTTCAACAGCCGTACCGTGGCCAGGCCCGCGCCCAGCTCTTCGGCGGACCGCGCGGCGAACTCCGCGTACATCGCGGGCACGCCACCGATCACCGTGACGCGGTGCTCCGCGCACACTTCGAGTGCCTTGACCACATCGAACCGCTCGGCGAGCACCGCCGCCCCGCCGACCGCGGCGCACTGCAGCAGGCCCGGGCCGAGGCCGTAGACGTGGAACAACGGGATCGCGATGAACACGCGGTCGGTCTGCTTGATCGTGTCCGGCACCCGCGACAGCTGCTCGAGGTTCGCCAGCAGCGCCCGGTGGGACAGCATCACGCCGCGCGCGGGCCCAGTGGTGCTGGACGTGTAGCAGAGCACGGCGATGTCCTCGTCACCGCCGACCGGCGCCACGGGGTCTCCCCCGTCTTCTGGATCGACCGGACCGACGGTGGGCACGAGCCCTTCGTCGGGATCGCGGCCGAGCACGAGACCCGCACCGCAGTGCTCGCGGGCGAACGCGACCTCCGGCTCGGGTGCGGTCGGCGACAGCGGGACCGCGATCGCACCGACGCGCGCGACAGCGAACAGGGCGATCGCGAAGTCCGCCGACGTCGGCAGCCGCAGGAGCACGCGGTCACCCGGCTCAACACCGTTCTCCAGCAGCCGCCGGGCCTGCCCGTCGACCGCCGAATCCAGCTGTGACCAGGTGAAAGCCACCCCGGCTGTGGTGTCGATGACCCCGAGCGACGCGGGCCACCGCTGAGCGGCCTGGGCCAGTAGGTTGGCGATGTTCACCATGACCCCAGTCTCTCCTGCCCTCCCCCGTCATGGGGAAGGCGGGCGATCGTCGCATTTCCGCAACCACAGCCACTACCTACTTCCGGGTAACTACACGTATGCTCCTGAGCGCGTCGGAGTGGTGGTGATCACTCTCGGGTTCGGGACAGATGGAGTCACCGTGACGAACTGGCTTGCTGCACGCCCCTGGGGCCTGCGCGCCGGCTCGGTCGCGCGCCCCGTGGACCAGTCGCAGGAAGAGCCCGGGGCGTGGGATCTGGTGCACGCCGCGCAGGAAGGCGACACTGCGGCGTTCGGCGTGCTCTACGACCGTTACGTCGACATCGTCTATCGCTATGTACTGTTTCGCATCAGCGACCGCGAGCTGGCCGAGGACATCACGAGCGAGACGTTCCTGCGCGCGCTGCGGCGGATCACATCGGTGACCTATCAGGGCCGCGACGTGGGCGCGTGGTTCATCACGATCGCCCGCAACATCGTGTTCGACCACGTCAAGTCCAGCCGTTACAAGCTGGAGATCGTCACCGACGAGGTGTCGGAATCAGGCTCGGCGCCGTTCACCGGCCAGAGCGCGGGCGATCCCGGACCGGAACAGGCGGCGATGTCGAACGCGACCCGCGGAGCGCTGCTCAAGTGCATCGACGAGCTGGGCGACGACCAGCGCGAATGCATCGTGCTGCGGTTCATCCAGGGCCTGTCCCTGACCGAAACGGCTCGGATCATGAAGCGAAACGAGGGCGCCGTCAAGGCGCTACAGCACCGTGCCGTGCGCAAGCTGGCCGGATTGTTGCCACCTACCTGGCGATGACCCGTAACGCGAACAGGGTTCCCCTCGTTTCAGACCACGTGGACGTGCCCGGGTGGTCGGCGCGCGACCTGGAAGTCATTTCGGGCCTGCGCGAACTCGGCGACACGGCTGCTCCTGACGCGGCGGCGCGGGAACGGATCCGGACGCAAGTCCTGGTCCGCCTCGCCGACCAGGAGCGCCGCGCGCCGAGCAGGCGGCGTCGCGTGCTGGCCGAGGTGCTGGCCGCCGCCGTCGCGATCGTCGTTGCCCTCGGCGGGCTCGGGCTGGTGCTGTCCAAGAACTCGCTGCCCGGCGACAGGCTCTACGGGATCAAGCGCGCGGGCGAGTCCGCGCAGCTCGGGCTGACCTTCGACGACGCGGCCAAGGCCGAGAAGCACCTGCAGTTCGCGTCGAACCGGCTCGACGAGCTGACCGCGCTGCGCGGCGGCGACCCGGCGCGCTACGCGGCGACGCTGGCCGATTTCCGCACCGAGGCGACCGAAGGTGCCGCGCAGTTCACGACGGTGGCCGTCGCGGGCGGCGGTCAGCTGACGCAGCTGCAGTCGTGGGCCCAGCAGCAACAGCAGAAGCTCGCCGACGCCGAGGCGGCGCTGCCCACCGGCGCGATGCCCGCGTACGACTCGTCGATGAACCTGCTCGGCCGGATCGAGACGCGGGCCCAGCAGTTGGAATCCCGGCTCAACTGCAACCAGATCACCACCGGAGCGCCCGACGAACTCGGCGCCGTACCCGACTCAAGCGCCTGCCGTACCTCGGCCGACGCGTCCGGGACCGGCCGGCCGGCAGTGCCGTTGCCGCTGCCCGCGCCGTCGGCGGAGCAGGCCGCACCGGTGACGACGACCACGGCTCCGGGACAGCCCGCGGAGAGCCTCCCCACGGGCGCGGTAGTCCCTTCGAATGGTGTCTCCGCACCCCCGGTGGTCAGCGCCCCGGTGACGGCTCCCACGGGCGCGCGGGCCACCTCGACGACCACTGCGCCGGCACCGCCGTTGATCTCGCTTCCGCCGCTGCTCCCGGGCCTTCCCGGGGTGGGGATCGGCTGAGGTCAATCGCTACCCTTGGCGGACGTACCCGAGTCAGGAGGCGGTCTGCGTGTGGCGCGGCAGGGGTAAGGGCCCGGAACTCGAACGACTCGCCACACTGGCTGGTGAGGCCTCCGCCGAGGCTGCCGTGGCCATGGAGTCCGCTCAGCTCGACGGCGCCGGGACTCCGGCGCCGCCCGCGCCCCCGGACCTGACCGCGGCGGCGTTCTTCGACGTCGACAACACGATGATGATGGGCGCGTCGATCTTCCACTTCGCCCGCGGGCTGGCCGCGCGCAAGTACTTCACCACGTCCGACCTGGCCGGGTTCGCGTGGCAGCAGGTGAAGTTCCGCGTCGGCGGCCGGGAAACGCAGGACACCGTGCGGTCCAGCCGCGAGCAGGCACTGTCCTTTGTGGCCGGTAAGACGGTCGAGGAGCTGACCAGGGTCGGCGAGGACATCTACGACGAGCTGATGGCGGACAAGATCTGGTCCGGCACCCGGGCGCTGGCTCAAATGCACCTCGACGCGGGGCAGCGGGTCTGGCTGGTCACGGCCACGCCGGTCGAGCTGGCGGCGATCATCTCGCGGCGGCTGGGGCTGACCGGTGCACTGGGCACGGTCGCGGAGCACGTCGATGGCGTGTACACCGGGCGCCTGGTCGGAGACCTGCTGCACGGGCGGGCGAAGGCGCACGCGGTGCGGGCGCTGGCGGCGCGGGAGGGCCTGAACCTGCGCCGCTGCACGGCGTACTCGGACTCCTCCAACGACGTGCCGATGCTGTCGGTGGTCGGCACGGCGGTCGCGGTCAACCCGGACGCCGGCCTGCGGGAGATCGCGCGCGCCCGCGGCTGGGAGATCCGGGACTTCCGCACCGGCCGCAAGGCCGCGAAGATCGGCGTCCCGTCGGTCCTGGGCGCCGGCGCACTGGCGGGCGCCGTCGCCGCCGGCCTCGCCTACCGCCGCCGCTGACCCCCCGCGAGTCTCACCTTCCGGTGGCGCGAGTCTCACCTTCCGGTCGCGCGAGTCTCACCTTCCGGTCGCGCGAGTCAGCCGGTGAAGATGCTGCGGCGCTGGGAAAGGCGGCGGTACAGCGTCTGCTGGATCGACTCGCGGACCTGGTCGGTCAGGCCGAAGATCAGCATCGGATCGTCGAGGTCCTCCGGCTCGTGCCCGTCCGTACGGATCGGCTCGCCGAACTCGATCGTCCACTTCGTCGGCAGCGGAACGGCGCCCAGCGGGCCCAGCAGCGGGAAGAACGGCGTCACCGGGAAGTACGGCAACCCCAGCAACCGCGCCAACGGCTTCAAATCCCCGATCTTCGGGTAGATCTCCTCCGCACCGACGATCGAGCACGGCACGATCGGCACGCCCGTCTTCAGCGCCGCCGACACGAACCCGCCCCGGCCGAAGCGCTGCAGCTTGTACCGCTGCGAGTACGGCTTGCCGACGCCCTTGAAGCCCTCCGGCCACACCCCGACCAGCTCACCCGACGACAGCAGCCGCTCGGCGTCGGGGTTGCACGCCAGCGTCTGCCCCGACTTGCGGGCCAGCGCACCCAGCAACGGCATCTGGAACACCAGGTCCGCGCCCAGCATCCGCAGGTGCCGGTGCGCCGGGTGCTCGTCGTGCACCGCGAGCGCCGTCATCACCGCGTCGATCGGCACCGTGCCCGAGTGGTTGCCGACGATCAGGGCGCCGCCCTCCTTCGGGATGTTGTCGATCCCGACCGTCTCCACGCGGAACCACTTCTCGTACAGCACCCGCAGCGGCGGCAGCAGCAGCGTGTCCGTCAGCTCGGGGTCGAACCCGAACTCGTCGACGGAGAAGTCGCCGGTCAGCCGGTGGCGCACGAATCGCACCAGCCCGGCGAGGCCGTCCACGTCGGGGAGCTCGGGTTCCGCCGGTCGCGCCGCGGTCGGCAGGCTCACCACCGGCGCTTCGACCTCCGGTATGCGCTCGGGTTCGCTGGACGGTTTCTCCTGCGGGCGCCGCAGGGGGATGACCTGTGCTTCGACGCTGGTCGTCACTGGTCGGGCCCCGTTTCGTATGGTTTCCGGGTTCATCGTGCCTGGCCGGTGGTGGCGGCGGCGAGTACCTTGCCCGCCGCGCCGGCCAGCTGTTCGCCGTCGACGACCGGACGCAGCCCTCTGCCACGCACGTAGTCGTCGAACGCCGTCGCCGTGGTCCACCGCGGCCGGTAACCGAAGACTTCCTTCAGCCGGGCGGTGTCCACGACGCGGCCGTAGTTCAGCAGCCGCACCTGGTCCGGCGAAAAGTCGACCACGTGCGCCCCGCGCAGCAGCTTGGCGACTGAGGCCATCGCTGCCCGCGGGACCGGAAGCTCGACCCGCCCTGCCCGACGGATCGCCTGTGACAACGTCAGCACCCCGTCCGAAGATACGTTGAACACGCCGGGTTTGTCTTCTTCGGTTGCCATCTCCAGCACGCCGAGCCCGTCGGAGGTGTGCACCAGCTGGAGCCGGGCGTCGTAGCCGAACACCGTCGGCACGACCGGCAGCGCGAAATACCGCGCCAGGACCGTGTCCGCGTCCGGGCCGATGAGGTTGGCGAACCGCAGCGTGGTGACCGTGATGTCGGGCCGCCGCCGGGCCAGCCCCCGCACGTAGCCCTCCATCTCGACCGCGTCCGTCGCGTAACCGGTGACCGAGGCCGGGATCAGGTCGGAGTCCTCGGTGAACACCGCCTGCGAGCGGGCACCCGCGCCATAAACGGCCGTCGTCGACTTGACCACGAGCTTGCGCACCCATGCCGACCGCTGGCACGCGGCGAGCAGTCGCATCGTGCCGATGACGTTGACTTCCTTCAGCGCACCCCGCCGCGCCGGGCCGGCCGGATGGCAGATGGTGGCGGCGTGCACGACCGTGTCCACCTTGGCGTCCGCGATCACCCTGGCGATCAAGGGGTTGCGAATGTCGGCCCGCACGAACTCCGCGTGCCCCAGCCGGCGCAGCACATGCTTGCCGGGGGACGCCGTGTCGACGCCGATGACGCGCTCGAACCCAGGGTGGTTGCCCAACCGGGCCAGCAGCCTGCCTCCGAGCTCACCCCCAACCCCGGTGACGAGCACGACTTTGGACGGCATGGAACCCCCTGCAACGAAGGGCTGGTTTTTGGCGGCGACGCAGATGCTACTCCCGCCACGCCGTTCAATGCAGGGCTCTTACCTGCTATTAACCCAGGTCATGGGTACGGAACGGGTGTCACCCAAACGGGCGCGACCCGTCCGGGTATCCGGACGGGTCGCGGTAAGAAGGTGTTCGCCTGGGCGTTACTTGCCCTGCTTCCGACGCTGCATACGAGTGCGGCGCAGCAACTTGCGGTGCTTCTTCTTGGACATGCGCTTGCGACGCTTCTTGATCACCGAGCCCACAGGGTGCTCCTTCGCGGTTTCGACCTATCGTGACGCTGCCTGGCAGCGTC
Source organism: Amycolatopsis sp. (assembly GCA_035248845.1). Taxonomy (GTDB): domain Bacteria; phylum Actinomycetota; class Actinomycetes; order Mycobacteriales; family Pseudonocardiaceae; genus Amycolatopsis_E. Next base: position 31,308 of record DATFHB010000020.1, read on the forward strand.
CAGCGGTTGGAGCGCATCAGGCGCGAGCGGTCTCTCAGGTTACCCGCGGTGCTCCCCGCCGAAGCACACGCCCCCGCTAGCCGACATCGAAATAGGCGCCCTCGAGGTATTCGTGGACGGCCTTCTCGGGCACACGGAACGACTTGCCGACCCGTACGGCCGGCAATTCGCCCGAGTGCACCAGGCGGTAAACGGTCATCTTGGAGACCCGCATCAGCGTGGCCACCTCGGCGACCGTCAGGAACTGGACCTGCCCGACAGCGGGCACGTCCTTCTTGTTCGACGGCATACGTCACCGTGCCCTTCACACGTGCCGTGCCGCTCGGCTTCCCCACCGGCGGTACCGACACGCACGTGTTTCTTTAACCCTGAGAGTAGCGGGACTGGTGGGACAAGTGCGACGGCTGGCAGCAAAGTTGGTCCACTCGGGCGCGGTCCGTGACCGCGTTAGAGCAGTGCGTGCACGGTGACCGATGGGTAACGCGGCGCGAACCTGGTGTCGAGAGTGACGAACGGCAGCCCCGCCGCTTGGGCGAAGGCGGCCGGGTAGTCGTCGGTCGAGAGCTTGTGACCGGTGTCGTCGCGCGCCGACATCGCGCGCCAAACGGGCTCGAGCTGCAGCGGCTCCTGGCGCCAGCACATCCGCTCGTCGCTGCGCAGCCGGTCGACGACACACCCATCAGTACGCGAGACCACATCGTCACTCATGACCGCCGCGTTCGACAGCAAGCGCAGCAAACCCATTTGGGTTACCCGGCACAGACACAGGTCGCCGTCCTGCTCGGTGAACCACGCAGCGACGCGCGGGTGGTGAACGTGATTGACCCAGACGGCCGCCAGCCACACCCCGACATCGAGCACATCGGCGGTTGCCGTACTTCTCCGCGTCCTCCACTGCGAAGATCGCTTCGATCTCCGCAGTGGAGAGGTCGACCTTCCCCGACCTGGGGCTGCCAACCAAGGGCAACTGGACACGGGCCCGCGTTACGGCCGGCGCTGCCTCGCCCAGCTCATGTGTGACGGCACGAGTGAGAGGTACTTGAGGCTCTCGCCTCGTGCGGCCGCTTCAGCTTTGGCTGCACGAAGCAATTCATCCGGCAGGTGGACCGTGGTGCGCATAAAAAGCATATTGGCATCACGACGCTGAGTCTTCGTGTGCTTTCCCCAGCTCCACCGAGCGGTCGCGGGCGGCCTCGATCGCGGCCAGCAGCGCGGCGCGGACGCCGTGTTTCTCCAGCTCACGGATGGCGTTGATGGTGGTGCCGGCCGGCGAGGTCACGGCCTCGCGCAGGATGACCGGGTGCTCGTCGGTCTCGGCGAGCATCTTCGCGGCACCGACGGCGGACTGGATGATCAGCTTCTCCGCGACAGCGCGCGGCAGGCCGAGCAGGATCCCGGCGTCGATCATGGCCTCGACCAGGAAGAAGAAGTACGCCGGCCCGGAGCCGGACAGCGCGGTCACCGCGTCCTGCTGCTTCTCGGGCACCTCGATGACCTGCCCGACCGACGACAGCAGCTCCGTCACCAGCGCCACGTGCGCAGGTGTGGCGTGCGTGCCCGCCGAGACGGCGCTCATCGCCTCGTTGACCACCATTGGGGTATTCGGCATCACCCGGACGACCGGCACGCCCGCGGGCAGGCGGCGTTCGTACAGCGACGTCGGCAGGCCCGCGCACAGCGACACGATGAGCGACTCGCGGCCGACCAGCGGCGCCAGCTCCTCCAGCACCGGGTCGATGTCCTGCGGTTTGACGGCGACCACCAGCACGTCGGCGCGCTTGGCCGCCTCGGCGACCTCGACCCCGGCAATGCCGTAGCGCGCCGTCAGCTCCGCGGCACGCTCCGGGTGCCGCTCGGTGAAAAGCAGCTCATCCGCGTTCCGCCCGCCGTGCAGCAACCCCGACAGCAGCGCCTCACCGATCTTGCCCGCACCCAGTACCGCAATCGTGGTCATGCTGGGAGAGTAAGCCGCGGCGCGCAGCGCCTCCGTCGAGGGCCGCGGTGGGCGAGGGGCAGGCCCTACGGCGCGGGGGCAAGGGCCAACTGCCGGGCCTGACAGACGAGGCGGCCGGTGGCGTCGATCACCGTCGCGTCCGAGTCGAACCACGATTCGTGCATCGCGCGACACTCGACCTGCACCCGCAGCCAGCCGGGCGCCGGTCTCGAGCGCAGCAACGCCGTCAGCTGTGTCGTCGGCGCCCAGCCGAAGCGTCCCAGGTTGAACACCACCGGCGGGTTGATGTCGGCCGCGACCAGCACGAAGTAGGGGTCCGCAACGCTGTGCCGCGGGCGTACCCACAGCCTCATCCGCGGCGGATCGCCCGCCCGGCCGGACAGGTAGCCGGCGGTGACCGGGTCGAGCCGCACGTCGCAGCCCTTCGCCAGGTTGAACACACCTTCCGCGGAGTCCGACCCCAGCGGGATCGCCCGGGTCGGCGGCTCGACCGGCATCGACGGCAGGTCCGCCCAGTCGGGGCGCCGCATCGGCAGCCGGCCGACGGTCACCGTCGCCTCGACACAGCTGCGCCCACGCTGCTCCATCCGCACCGCGACCACCGTCGCCCGGCGGCCGAGCTTGCGCAGGTCGGTGCGCAGCAGCACCGGGCCGATCGCGGGCGGCCGCAGGAACTCGGCGCTCACCACGAGCGGCTCGGCGGCCGGTTCGCCGCGCTCGGCGAGCACCGCGACCGCGGCCTTCGCGAGCAGGGCCATCAGGAACCCGCCGTGCGGGTGGGTGCCGATCGACCACTCCGGGCGCAGGTCGGCGGTGAGCGTTCCGTCGCCCAACGAGCGCACCGCGCAGGCCACACCGAATACCGCAGGGTCCGGGGCTTCCAGGGTACTCACGAACGGCTGACCAGCTCGGATATCGACGCGCGCAGGCTGCGCGGCCACTGTTCGCCGAAGGGCACCCGCACCCGCACGGTCTCGCCGGCCGCCGCCAGCCGCCGCTGCTCGTCGGAACGCACGCCGTAGGACATCTGGTACTCGTACGACCCCTGCCTGCGCCCGTGGGCGCGGACGCACTCACCGAGCACGGCGGTCAGCCGGGGATCGTGCGTCGCGAACATCGGATAACCCCCTCCCGCGAGCAGGATGTTCGCACACCGAACAAAGTTCAGGTCCACCGCCGGATCGGGCCGGGTGCGGCCACGGCTCAGCCGGACCCGGGAGTCTGGCCCCGCGAGCAGCGCGCCCTCGGCGCCGGCCCGCTCCTCGTCGGCCCGCAGCACGGCGCCGACCCACGGCCACGTGCGCCGAAGCTCCTCGACGACGGAATAGTCGGCCACGTCGAGCGTGACCGTCGCGCCGGACTTCTCCGCGGCCGTACAGATCCGCCAGGCGTTGTCCAGCGCGAGCCCGTCATCCAGCCGAAGCCCGATCGCGGGCAGGTTGAGGCTGATCTCGGCGCGCATCGACAGGCCCTCGTCGTGCAGCCGGTCCAGCAGCTCCAGGTACGTCCAGACGGCCTGCTCGGCCTGGCGTTCGGCGCGCGTGCGCTCACCCAGGTAGTCGAACGTGACGGACAGACCGTCGTCGACGAGCCGTCCGGCGGCCGTCGCGGCGTCGGCCACCGTCTCGCCGGCGACGAACCGCTCCACGATGCTTCTCGTACCGGGACTGGTCCGCAGGCGGCGACGAATCACGTCGTTGCCTGCGGTGGCGTGGATCAGCGATCGCAGCGGGTTCACGACGGAAACTTTACGTGTTCACATTTCGGATGCACATGGTCCGCAACCCCTCGCACACCGTGAGATGATCTTGTGCTACCGCCCGAGATGGAAGCGCGCGAACAACAGCGCCTCGGCGAGGTCCTTCATCCGGTGCGCGGAGCTCGGCGAGCGGCGGGTGTTGACCTCCAGCACGACCTGACCGTCGAAACCGCCGGTCCGGAGCTTGTCCAGCAGCTCCGCGCACGGCTGACCACCGCGGCCCGGCACCAGGTGCTCGTCCTTGGGCACCCCCGTGCCGTCGGCGAGGTGCACGTGGGTCAGCCCCGCACCCATGCGCTCGGCGAGCGCGAGCGCGTCCATCCGCGCGGCGGCCGAGTGTGACAAATCTAGCGTGTAGTGCCGGTATCCGACGTCGGTCGGATCGATCGACGGCCGGAACGCGGACACTCGCGCGTCCCGCTTCCCGCCCGGCGGCCGGACCTTGAACATGTTCTCGACCGCGATCTCGATCCCGCTCTGCTCCTCGAGCTCCGCGAGCAAGTCGGCGAACCCGTCGGCGTAGCGACGCTGCCAGCGGAACGGCGGATGCACCACGACTGTGCGCGCCTCCAGGTCCAGCGCGGCCTCGACACTGCGGCGGAGCCGGACGACGGGATCGGGCGACCAGACGCGCTGGGTGATCAGCAGCGACGGCGAGTGCACCGACAGCACGGGCATGCCGGTGCGGCGCGACCAGCGGCGCAGCTCGGGCACGTGCTGGCTGACCGGGTCGACCCAGACCATCACCTCGAGCCCGTCATAGCCGAGGTCGGCCGCCAGCTCGAATGCCGTCCCCGCCCGCAGCGGCCAGACCGAGGCCGTGGACAGCCCGATCGGTGTCAACGTGACAACAGCAGCAACGCCGCGGGCGACACGGTCACGACGAGCCCGACCAGCACCGCGAGCACCATGGTCTGCAGGTCGTCGGCGCGGCGGATCTTCCGCACGATCCAGACGAGCCCGACGATCACGAGGAGCGCGGCGACGAGTCCGACGGCCGGGATCTGGCCCCACAGCCAGTTGAACCCGAGCCACACCACGGCGCCGCCGACGACGCCGGCCGCGAGCTGCCCGGCCATCGACAGCCACTGCTTCGCGGGCGACGCCTCGGCCTGGGCCTCGTCGTCGTAGTGGCGGTCGTCGTGTTCGGGCTCGTGCTCGCCCAGGTAACCGCCGGGGCGCTCGGGCTCGGCCTCGCCGAAGTCGCCGAACTCGTCGACGTCCTCATCGTCATCGGCGAACGGGTCGTGGAACCCGGTGGCTTCGAGGGCCTCCTCGGGATGCGGCTCGCGCACGACCGGCGTCACGCCGACCTCGGTGTCCTCGGCACTGACCTGCTGGCGCTGGCGCCGCCACCGGGACAGCCCGGCGGGCGGCGCGTCGAGCGCGGCGGCGGATTCGGCGGGCGCCGGCCCCTCGCCGACGGCCTCGAACTGTTCGGTGTG
>DATFHB010000021.1:0-34977 GCA_035248845.1 Amycolatopsis sp.
GCCTGGTTTGCCAGTTCCCACAACCAGCTCTCGATCATGTCGCACACCGTCTGCCGGAAGTTCTCCCGCGCGGGCAACGACATCGGGCCCGCCGTGCGCTCCCACAGGTCGGCCAGGCCGCGTTCGATCGCGTTTTCCGGCACGGGCGTCGCGCCCCGTCCAGCGGCATGAACAGCGGCAGCCGGTCGGTGAATGCCTTGGCGCCGACCAGATTGCGCGATGCGCTGAACACCGCCGGGTAGTAGTCATCGCCGTAGGTGCCCCAGGTGAGCCAGTCCGACGAAAGGTGGAGCTGGTCGGGGTTGGCGCGTAGTCCCGCGCCGCGTCCAGGTGCGCACTGGTCCGGAATTCGAACGGCATGTACAGCTCCGGCACCGTCAATGCCTGACCGGCGCGTACGGCTGGTGCGCATGCTGCCGCACCCGGGTACGCAGTCCGGGCGAGAACGAGATCCGGCTCGCCGACGTGCCCAGCCCGGTCGGCCGGCCGAGCCCGGTCGCGCCCTCGTTCGTGTACCGGCTGGAGCGCGCGTGCCATTCGTGCCCGCCGGCCTGCCAGTCCTGCAATCCCTTGATGTACGCGCCGACGCCGTGCGCGGCCAGCCCGTGCTCGGCCAGCAGCGCGGGCACCTCGATCAGCGCCGTGTTGTCGAACTGCTGCAGGCGCGACGTGAGCAGCTCGTTGACCAGGTCCGCGGCGTCCTGCGTGGAGCATTCCAGGAACCGCTCGAACACCAGCACCGCATTGGCGTTCTCGCCTTCCTCCTGCACTTCCCGTTGGTAGGAAAAGAGATCGTTGCGCAGGTGGACGGCGTCGGCGAACGTGTCGGACAGCACGCACATCGGCCGCGACCCGGCGATGACGTCCGGAATCTCCGCACCCGCCGCGTATTCGACGAGGTTCGCCGACCATGGCGCGCCGCCGACCTTGCGCCGCATCTGCATGTACTCGATGGGGTTGGCGATCCGGCCGAGATCGATGTTGTCCAGCTCCAACAGGGATTCGACCATGAGGTTGTGGGTGCTGGTGACGAACCGCCGTCGCCAGCCGGGCGACATCGCGGGCACCGTGCGCTCCCACAGATCCGCGAGCCCGGCCTCCGCAGGGTTCGTCGGCTCGGGCGGCTCGTCGCTCATGAACAGCTCGAGGTGATCCAGATACGCCTTGGCGCCGGGCAGGTCGCGGGAGTACTTGAACTCCTCGAGGAAGTGGTCGTCGAAGAAGAATACCCAGACGTACCAGTCGGTGATGAGGTCGAGGGCGGGGCCGTCGCAGTCGGGATGGGTGTACGCGCACATCAGCGCATAGTCCATTTTGGTCAAGTCAGCCGCCGTCCACACCACGCCGCCGCCGGGTTTGGGCGCGTCCAGCATGCCCATCCGCCGCGCCCACTCGTCGCTGTGGGCCCGCGTGCGCTCCAGATGCGGGTTGATCCTCGCCGGATACGGCAGAGAGAAATCGGGCAGCGTGAAGGCCTGCATGTACTCCCCTAGCGCCGGACGTGTTCGCGTCCCGACCGTCGCAGCCGGGGACAGCTACTCGGCAACGGCCAACCGAGCGGCGGGCTTTCCCTGTCCGAATGAACGCGTTGCCACGCACGGTAGGGCGCCGCGGGCCCACCGCCGGGAAGCCGCAGCGAAACCCGCACCTGCCTGGCCCCACAGCGGTGCCCCACGAATCCACCCGGTCCGCGGCGCGACCCCCGGGCCAGCCACCTTCACCGAAGGTGAGTACGACTCGCCCCCATTGGCCGCATCCGGACCTTTTCGGCCGAGTGCTTCGGCCCAGGAACAGCACGAGCGGCCGGCCGGCACCGTCATCGGCGCGTGACGACGCCCCGGACATACGCGGCCTGCCCGGCGTGCTGCAGGCTGTCGGAGAGCACGCTGACCAGCCGCACGCCGAGCGTCACCGGCGGATCCCACGCCTCGTCGACGACACGGTCAAGCTGCGATTCCCTCAATCCCGCCAGCCACGTGACGGTCTGGTCGTGGACGGCGTCGTGGTAGCCGGTCAGGAGATCCGCCGGGGCGCGCACCGACGCGACGGCGTCGGAACTGTGGCCGTAGCCGGTGTCGGACGGGTCGAGCGGCAGCCCGAAGCGCTCGTGCCAGCCCTGCTCGGTCCACACCTGGGGCACGTCCTCGAGGTCGGCGAGGTGGTCGTCCTGGACGCGGGTGAGGTGCCAGACCAGCCATTCGATCGAGTTCGCGGCGGGATCCACGCGGTAGCCGAGCCGGTCCTCGGTGAGGCCGCGCACCGCGCCGTGCACGGTCTGCTGGACCCGGTCGAAGCCATCGATGACGAGATCGGCGACCCTCATGCGGCCCACGCTAGTCCTTGACGATCAGTCCCGCCGCGACGAACTGGACGACAACCAGCACCGCGATCGACTCAGCGGCCAGCAACCCGATCAGCACCAGCACCTGGGTGACACCGGCCTGTACCGGGCTGGCACCCCCGAGCAGGACGCCGACGTACGCGCCGGGCAACGTCACCAGCCCGACGGTGCGGGTCTGGTCGAGCGCCGGGATGAGTGCCTGGCCCGCGGAGGGACGGCAGATCTCCAGCGCGGCGGCGCGCCGCACGAACCCGAGCGCGAGCGCGGCTTCGTACTCGCCGTGGCGGGTCTTGAGCTCGTCGAGAGCTCGGCGCGCGGCCTGGGAGGTGGCGGTCATCGCGCCGCCGATCACGATCCCGGCGATGGGCACGACCGCGAGCGGCTTGAGCGGCATCACGCCCGAGCCCAGGACGAGCGCAAGTACCGGCACGACGCCGGCGGCGATGGCGACCGCAATCCAGTGCAGGCGCTTCGGCACGCCGACGCGGCGGGCAGAGGTGAAGGCGGCGACGGCGAACATCAGCAGCACGAACAGCGCCGTCCACCAACCGGACCTGAGGATCGCGGCGATCACGAACGAGACCGCGGCGAGCTGCGCGACCGCTCGCACCGCGGCGATCACCACGTCCCGGCCTCGGCCGATCTCGCCCCGCCACACCACGACCGCGCCAACGGCGGCGAGCGCCACCAGCACGACGGCCAGCATCGGCCCGAGCACGACTGAAGCACCGCTCACGCGACGATCGTGCCCGACGCGGACTCAGTTCATCGACTTGGAGCAGCGCACCACGGCCTGCTGCCCGGTCACGGACGCCTCGCTGGCGACGGTGCCGTCGACCACGATGCGGCAGCTCAGCGCGCCGTCTCCGGCGTTCTGGGCGGACAGGCTGTAGAACGCCGTGCTGCCGACGGGGCTCTGGTCGTCGACCGAGACCGACCATGGCGCGGTGGCGTCCGCCACCTGCTCGATCTCCGAATCCCGGGCCACATAGGTGATGTTGAGCGCATGCCCCCCGCTGAGCTCGTAGCGCACGGCATGCGCTACCTGGGCCACCGGCGCCGGCACCACGACCGGGGCTCCGGTGCCGCTGAGTGCGGCGGGCTGCGGCGCATTCGCGCGACGCGCGGCGACCAGCCCGGTCACCAGACCGATGGCCAGCATCACGCCGAGTCCGGCGATCAGCACGATCGAACCGGAACCGAGCCGCCTCTCCCTGGGCACGGGACCCGTCGCAACACCCATCGCAGGGTCTTCTCTCGCCTCACCGCGCTTCCGCCGAGCGCGTCAATTACTACTCGGTAGAAGATGGCCAATCGTTACCCGCTGGAAACTCACTACGCCGTGTTTCACTCGATTGGGGGCATGTCGCTCTCGGTTGGTCACCGGATTCTCAGCCCTTCATCGTGCCCCGCCCGGCGAAGTCCCGACGTGCCAGGCGCACGAAGGCGCACGTGTGCGCTAGCCTGGGTGCATGACAGTGGCGCTCCGGGACACCCTCGCGAAGGCCGGCCTGCGGGTCGACGAAGAGGAGTTTCTCGCGCTCGTCGAGGAGGCGGCGAGTCGGCTGGCGCCCGCCAACCCGGTGCCCGCCCAGTACTTCACCGTCAGCCAGCGCGAGGCGCTGACTGAGGCCGGCCTGGACCTCTCCCCCCAGCGCGAGGGCGAGCCGGACGCGCGCGCGAGGAGCGTGGCGGCGCACGCGGTGCTCGCCAACTCGGCGCTCACCGCGACGGCGGCCGCCCGCACCCTCGGCGTGGATGCCAGCCGCATCCGGCACAAGCTCTCGGCCGGCCGCCTCGCCGGCTGGAAGGACCACAGCGGCTGGCGGCTGCCGGCGTGGCAGTTCACCGACTGCGGCACCCTGCCCGGGCTCGACGTGGTGCTGGCCGCGGTGCCGGGCGATCAGCCGGCGCTCGTGGTCGCGGCGTTCATGACCACCCCGCAGGACGATCTGCTGATCGGCGATGAGCGCGTCTCGCCGCGTGAGTGGCTGCTCGCGGGCGGCGATCCCGCGCCGGCGGCGGCGCTCGCCTCGACTCTCGGCATGGCGCCGTAACGACGGCAGATGGCGCGTCTTCCGCTGCCGCCCGCGCGGGCGGTGCTCACCGGTGCGCTGCGTGACGAGGACGTCGTCGCGGTGCACACCGCCACCCGCCTGGTGCGCGTATTCACCGCGCGCGGCAACCACCCGCAGCGCTGGAATTCCTTCCGCTACACCGGTCCCCTGCCGCACGGCCGGTTCGACCAGCAGCGGCCCGGCAAGGGCGGCACGCCTGCGACGGACCGCCGCGAAGGCGTCGTGTACTTCGGCCTCACCGTCCGCACCAGCGTGGCCGAGGTGTTCCAGACGACGTCCATTGTGGACCGCCGCACGCGCGGGCCGCAGCTGGTCGTCGTGCGCCCGACGCGCACGCTGCGGCTGCTGGACCTGACCGGGCTGTGGCCCACCCGCGTGGGCGCGTCGCAGGAGATCTCCAGCGGCCCCAAGAAGATCACGCAGGCCTGGGCGCGCGCGATCCGCGCCGCGTTCGCCGATTTCGACGGGCTGTGGTACCGCTCGTCGATGGACGGCGGCGAGCCCGCACTGTGCCTGTGGGACCCGCCCGGCGGCCAGGCGCTGCCCGCGGAACCCGATGTGCTGCTGCCGCTGGACCACCCCGGCCTCGACGTGCCGCTGGGCCGGATCTGCGAGGAGCTCAACTACACCCTCGACTGAGGCGCCGCCTCCGACCGGCTGTCGCGCCGCGACTTGGCCAGGCTCGCGATTGTGGTGATCGTCAGGACGACGACGATCACGCCGAGCGAAACCCAGTTGTTGATGTCGGCCCAGTCGGGCAGGACGTGGTACTCGTGCAGCGCGTGCAGCACCAGCTTGGCGCCGATGAACGCGAGGATGATCGCCAGCCCGTAGGACAGGTACACCAGCCGGTTGACCAGCCCGCCGAGCAGGAAGAACAGCTGCCGCAACCCCATCAGCGCGAACGCGTTCGCCGTGAAGACCAGGAACGCCTCCTGCGTGATGCCGAAGATCGCGGGGATCGAGTCCACGGCGAAGAGCAGGTCCGCGCTGCCGATCGCGACGATGACCAGGAACATCGGCGTGAGCCAGCGCCGCCCGTCGCGCTTGAGGAACATCTTGTGTCCCTCGAAGCCTTCGGTCACCGGGTAGATCTTGCGCACCCAGCGGGTCAGCACGTTCTCGCGGTACTCCTCGTCGTGGTCGTTGCCGCGCAGCATGCTGATGGCCGTCCACAGTAGAACCGCGCCGAAGAGGAAGAACACCCAGACGAACTGGGCGATCAGCGCCGCGCCGATCGCGATGAAGACGCTGCGCATGACCAGCGCGAGCAGGATCCCGACCAGCAGCACCCGGTGTTGGTGGATCTTCGGCACCTTGAACGACGCCATGATCACCATGAAGATGAACAGGTTGTCCACCGACAGCGAGTATTCGGTGATGTAGCCGGTGAAGAACTCGACGCCGTAATGATGGCCGGCCAGTACCCACACCCCGATGCCGAACAGCACCGCACACGACACGTAGAACACGACCCAGCGGGCCGCTTCCCGGGTGGTGACCTCGTGTGGGTTGCGGTCCACGATCACCAGGTCGATCGCGATGAGCACAAGCAGGCCCGCGACCGTGGCGACCCACAACCACACAGGAACGTTCATTCGACGCATACCTCCGGTTAGCGCGCATAGCGACTAGCCGGAGGTCTCTCCCGCCGGTGCGCGACCGGCCGGCGACGCCGGGCGCCCCGAGAGGCAGCCGTGCTGACGACATCGCCGCGAAGGAATACTCCCCTCCACGTGGCATCCATCTTGGCGTACGCAAAGACCGGACGCCAGCTTAGGTAAGCCTTATCACCCATGGGGGCCAGCGGACTCTCAGGAAACGTCACATACGGTCATGGGGTGCTCAGAATCGCGTTCCCGCGCACGCGCCGCGGCCACTGGCTGATCGTCGGGATCGTCGTGGTGATTCTCGCCGCGGCCGGTGTCGTCTGGGCGTCGTCCGGTCGCCAAGCGTCACCCGTCGCGACCCGCGACGCCGTGCTCGACGTCCCCGCCGCTCCGGGATCGGCGGACACGGTGCAGCTGGACACGACGACGTACTTCCCGAAGACCGTCCCGGCGCCCGCGATCCTGCTGCCGCACGGGTTCGGCGCCGACAAGACGAGCGTGACCACCGAAGCGCAGGAGCTGGCGCGGCGCGGGTTCGTCGTGCTCACCTACTCGGCGCGCGGCTTCGGCCACAGCACAGGCCAGATCGGGCTGAACGACCCCGATTTCGAGGTCGCCGACGCCTCGCACCTGCTCGACTATCTCGCGACGCTCCCGCAGGTCCGCCGGGACGGGCCGAACGACCCGCGGGTCGGCGTCGCCGGAGCGTCCTACGGCGGCGCGCTCGCACTTCTGCTTGCGGGGTACGACAAACGGGTCGACGCGATCTCACCGGAGATCACCTACAACGACCTCACGCAGGGGCTGATCCCCAACGCGGCCGGCGCGGCACCGGCCGCGACGCCGGCCGCGGGCGCGTTCGCCGCCGACGGAGTGTTCAAGCGAGCGTGGGCTGGCGTGCTGTTCTCCACCGGCGCGAGCGCGATCAGCAACGAGGCGCCCGAACCCGGCCAGGAAACACCGGATTCGAGCACCGGCACGCAGGGCGGGGGCGGCGGGGCGGCCGCGAGCAGCCCCGCCCCGGCACAGGTGCCGTCGGCGGGCAGCGTCTGTGGCCGGTTCACCGCGCAGATCTGCGCGGCCTACACCGAACTCGCGACGACCGGGCAGGCGACGCCGGCGACGCTGGCCCTGCTGCACCGGGTCTCGCCCGTGTCGGTGACCAGCAAGATCACCATCCCGACACTGCTGGTGCAGGGTGAGAACGACACGCTGTTCGGGCTCGACCAGTCCGACGCCAACGCCCGCCAGATCACCACAGCGGGCGGCCGGGTCCAGCAGATCTGGTACACCGGCGGGCACGACGGCGGCCAGCCGGGCCCGCAGCTGCGCGCGAAGGTCGGCGACTGGCTGTGGACCAAGCTCACCGGTTCGGGCAGCGATCCGGTCACCGGATTCTCCTACGACGTCCAGGGTTCGCTGCGGGCCTCGGGCGCGCCGTCGGTGCGGGTGGTCACCGCGCCGGAGTATCCCGGCCTCAGCCAAGGTACGACGCGCCGCGACGCGTTGGCGCTCCGCGGCGGGCAGCAGACGATCGTGAACCCACCGGGCGGCGTGCCCGCTGCCGTGAGCGGGATCCCGGGACTCAACTCGCTCGCCGGATCATCCCGGCTGTCTGGCCTGTTCGGCGTCGACCCACCCGGCCAATCGGCCCGGTTCACCTCGCCCGCGCTGGACTCGCAACTACTCGTGGCCGGCTCCTCGACGGTGCGGTTGCACGTCACCGGCAGCACGCCGGACGCCGTGCTGTTCGTCAAGCTCTACGACATCAACCCCGACGGCAGCCGGACCTTGCCCGGCAACGCGGTGGCCCCGATCCGGGTCACGCTGCCCGCGGATGTCACCGTGACGCTGCCCGGCGTGGTGCGGCCCGTCGAGTCCGGGCACTCGCTCCAACTCGTCGTCACCACCACCGACCAGTCCTACGCGGCGCCCTCGGCGCCCGCGACCTACCAGGTCTCGCCGGCGGGTGAGCTGTCCGTGCCGGTGATCCCCGGTTCGGCCAGCGGGCCGGGCTGGCCGCTGGGCAACCTGTTCGGGATCATCGGGGTGCTCCTCGCGGCGCTCGCCGTCGCGATCATCGCCGCGATCCGGCGCCGCCGGGCACACCAGGCCGACCGCGGACTGGCCGGTGTGCCGCTCGTGATCGAAGGGCTGGCCAAGGCCTATCCCGGCGGGCTCACCGCGGTGAACGGGCTGTCGTTCCGGGTCGAGCCGGGCCAGGTGCTCGGGCTCTTGGGACCCAATGGCGCGGGCAAGACGACGACGCTGCGGATGCTGATGGGGCTGATCACCCCGACCGCCGGTGAGATCAGGGTGTTCGGGCACCGCGTGTACCCGGGCGCGCCGGTGCTCTCCCGGATCGGGTCCTTTGTGGAGGGTTCGGGCTTCCTGCCGCACCTGTCGGGCGAGGCGAACCTGCGGCTGTACTGGGACGCCACCGGGCGGCCCGCGGACAAGGCGCATTTCGCCGAGGCGCTGGAAATCGCGGGGCTCGGCGACGCGGTGCACCGCAAGGTCCGCACCTACAGCCAGGGTATGCGGCAGCGGCTCGCGATCGCGCAGGCGATGCTCGGGCTGCCGGAACTGCTCGTGCTCGACGAACCGACCAACGGCCTCGACCCGCCGCAGATCCACCAGATGCGCGAGGTGCTGCAGCGCTACGCCGCGACCGGCCGCACGGTCGTCGTGTCCAGCCATCTGCTGGCCGAGGTCGAGCAGACGTGTTCGCACGTCGTGGTCATGCACCGCGGTTCGCTGGTCGCCGCGGGCGAGGTCGCCGACATCGCCGCGGCCGGCGGCGAGGCGACGTTCCGGGTCGACCGGCCCGAGGCCGCCGCCGAGGCGTTGCGCGGCTGCACCGGAGTGTCCGATGTGGACGTCGAAGGCGATCTGGTGCACGCCGATCTCGACGGTCTCCCCCGCGCCGAGGCGGTGGCCGCGCTGGTGCGTTCCGGAGTCGCCGTCGAGCAGGCCGGGCCGCGACGGCGGCTGGAAGACGCATTCCTGAGGCTGGTGGGCGATGAGTAGGCACGAAGCCGCGAACGCGGCCATCGATCACGGGGTACACACCGATCCCGCGGCGCTGGAGGAGCTGAGCGAAGCCGCCCGGCAGGAACACGCCGGAGTCGGTCAGGACGGCGCGGTCGCCGGCTACCGTCCTGGCCGCACCCTGCGGCTGGGCGTGGAGCTGCGGCGGCAGCTGCGCCGGCGGCGCACCCAGCTGGTGCTCGGGTTCGTCGTGGTGCTGCCGTTCATCCTGGTCCTGGCGTTCCAGATCGGGCAGTCCAGCCCGAACCGCCGTTCGGGCGGGTTCGTCGACCTGGCGACGGCCAGCGCGCCGAACTTCGTCGTGCTGGCGCTGTTCGTCGCGGGCGGGTTCCTCCTGCCGACGATCGTGGCGCTGTTCTTCGGGGACACGATCGCGAGCGAGGCATCGTGGTCGAGCCTGAAGTACCTGCTGGCGATTCCCGTGCCGCGGCACCGGGTGCTGCGGCAGAAGGCGATCGCGTCGGGGCTGCTGTCGGTACTCGCGCTGGTGCTGCTGCCCGTGGTCTCGCTGGTGGTCGGGCTGCTGTGGTACGGCGCGGGCGACGCGATCAGCCCGACCGGCGACGCGATCCCGTTCGGCCGCAGCGTTCTCGTGATCGCGCTGTCGACCGTGTACATCGTGATCCAGCTGGCGTGGGTGGCCGGGCTCGGGCTGCTGCTGAGCGTCCTGACCGACGCTCCGCTCGGCGCGGTCGGCGGCACGGTGCTGGTCGCGATCCTGTCGCAGATCCTGGACCAGATCACGGCGCTGGGCAGCCTGCGCAACTACCTGCCGACGCACTACTCGTACGCGTGGATGGACCTGATCGCCACCGACATCGACTGGTCGCAGATCGCGGCGGGCGTGCTGTCCGCGCTGATCTACGGCACCGTGCTGACGCTGCTGGCGGGGCGGCGGTTCGCGACGAAGGACATCACGAGCTGACTTCGCCTAGACTGTTCGCTGTGACACAGAACACATCTCCGGTGCAGATCGCGCATCCGCCGCGGGCCGTGCTCCGGGTGCTGAACCCGACGGTGCGGTTCCTGATGCGCACGCCACTGGGCAAACCGATGCGCCAGTGGCTGATCCTGCTGCGGTTCACCGGGCGCAAGAGCGGGCGCCTCCTGGAGGTGGTGATCACCGCGCACCGGCTGGACGGCGAGCTGATCGTGCTGACCGACGGCCGGTGGCGGGTGAACTTCCGCGGCGGGCGCGACCTCGAATGGGACTACCAGGGGCGGACGACGGCCGGGCGCGGTGTGCTCGTGGAGGAGCCACACGCCGTCGGCGAGATCTACCGGCGGGTGATCAGCGAGCTGGGGCCGAAGGTGGCGTCGCAGCGCACTCCGCTGAAGGTGAACGTGCCACGGGTACCGACGGTGGATGAACTGGCGAAGCTGGCGCGCACGACCGGGCTCTCCGCGGTGCGGTTGTCGTGACCGCGGTCCGGGTCGACAAGGTCGGCGACGTCGCGGTCCTGCGGATGGCGCACGGCCGGGCGAACGTGCTGGATGTCGAGATGTGCCGGGAACTGGTGGAACGGCTCGACGAGGCCGGGTTCGCCGGCCAGCGCGCCGTCGTGCTGACGGGCCAGGGCGGCGTGTTCTCCGCCGGCGTCGACCTGCGGCGCGTCGGGGAGGGCGGCGCGGCGTATGTGCGCGAGTTTCTGCCGGCGCTGTCGGATGCGTTCCTGGCGTTGTTCAGCTTCCCACGGCCCACGGTCGCGGCGGTGAACGGGCACGCGATCGCCGGCGGCGGGGTGCTTGCGGCGGCGTGCGACCGGCGGGTCATGAACGCCGCGCACGGGCGGATCGGATGGCCGGAGCTCACCGTTGGGGTGCCGTTTCCGTTGGTGGCCATGGAGATCCTGCGGTGCGCGTACGGGGGTCATCGGCTGGCGGAGCTGACCGAGACGGGGCAGACGTACCTGGGCGGGCAGGCGCTGGCCATGGGCCTCGTGGACGAACTGGCGGCACCCGATGCCGTGGAGGCGCGGGGACTCGAGATCGCGTCGAGTCTCGCGGAGGCGCCGGAGCGGGCCTTCGCGCACACGAAGGCACAGATCCACCGCCCGTACGACGAACGCATCGGCGAACAGCGCGCCGCGGACGACGCGCACGTCGAGCACCTGTGGGCGGCGCCCGAAACGATGGCGGCGATCGAGACGTACGTGCGCCGCACCCTGGGTCGAACGACATAAGATTTCCGCACCGTTCCCGCTGGCGAGGAGGCCGCCGATGCCTCGACCGGTCCACTTCGAGATCCACGCGACCGACCCGGAGCGCGCGATCACGTTCTACACCACCGTGTTCGAGTGGTCGTTCGAGCGCTGGGGGCAGAATCCGTACTGGCTGATCAGCACCGGGGACGGGCCGGGGATCGATGGCGGGCTGGTGCCGCGGCACGGTCCGGCACCGTCGGACAACGCGCCGGTGAACGCGTACCCCGCCACGATGGAGGTGGCGGACCTGGACGCGGCGACGCGCCGCGTCCAGCAGGCCGGCGGATCCGTCGTCGTGCCGAAGACCGCGATCGCGCGCATGGGCTGGCTCGCCTACTGCACCGACACCGAAGGCAACATCTTCGGCCTGATGGAAAACGACGACGCGGCAGAGTAGCTACTTCAGGCCCGCCGCGTCCATGCCGCGCAGTTCCTTCTTCAGGTCGGCGATCTCGTCGCGCAGCCGGGCCGCCAGTTCGAACTGGAGGTCGCGCGCCGCCTGCATCATCTGGTCCGTCATGGACTGGATCAGGTCGGCCAGTTCGGCACGCGGCATGGCCGACACGTCGCGGTCTACAAGGACACCCGAGCTGCGGCCGCCGCCGCCCTGCTCCGGCTTCTTGCCACGCGACGCGTTGCGCCCCGAGCCGCCGACGGCGACCCCCTCGGTGTCCTCGGCCTCGGTGTACACGCGGTCCAGGATGTCGGCGATCTTCTTGCGCAGCGGCTGCGGGTCCAGCCCGCGCTCCTTGTTGTACGCGATCTGCTTCGCGCGCCGCCGGTTGGTCTCGTCGATCGCGTACCGCATCGAGTCGGTGATCTTGTCGGCGTACATGTGGACCTGACCCGACACGTTACGGGCCGCGCGGCCGATCGTCTGGATCAACGACGTGCCGCTGCGCAGGAAACCCTCCTTGTCGGCATCCAAAATGGACACCAGTGAGACCTCGGGCAGGTCCAGGCCCTCGCGCAGCAGGTTGATGCCCACCAGCACGTCGAAGTCGCCCGACCGCAGCTGCCGCAACAGCTCGACCCGGCGCAGTGTGTCCACCTCGGAGTGCAGGTAGCGCACCCGGATGCCCAGCTCCAGCAGGTAATCCGTGAGGTCTTCGGACATCTTCTTGGTCAGCGTGGTGACCAGCACCCGCTCGTCGCGGTCGGCGCGCACCCGGATCTCGTGCACCAGGTCGTCGATCTGCCCCTCGGTCGGCTTGACGACCACCTCCGGGTCGACCAGGCCTGTCGGCCGGATGACCTGTTCGACGAACTCGCCGCCGGTCTGGCCCATCTCGTACGGGCCCGGCGTGGCCGAGAGGTACACCGTCTGCCCGATCCGGTCGCTGAACTCCTCCCACGTCAGCGGCCGGTTGTCCAGCGCGCTCGGCAACCGGAAACCGTGCTCGACCAGCGTGCGCTTGCGTGACGCGTCACCCTCGTACATGCCGCCGATCTGCGGCACCGTCACGTGCGACTCGTCGATGACCAGCAGGAAGTCGTCGGGGAAATAGTCGAGCAGAGTGGCCGGCGCGGTGCCGGTGCCGCGGCCGTCGATGTGCCGCGAGTAGTTCTCGATGCCGGAGCAGAACCCGACCTGCCGCATCATCTCGACGTCGTAGCTGGTGCGCATGCGCAGCCGCTGCGCCTCCAGCAGCCTGCCCTGCTTTTCGAGCTTGGCCAGCTGTTCCTCCAGCTCGGCCTCGATCCCGTGGATGGCCTTTTCCATCCGCTCCGGGCCGGCGACGTAGTGCGTGGCGGGGAAGATCCGGACCTCGTCGACCTCACGCACGATGTCGCCGGTGAGCGGGTGCAGGTAGTACAGCTTGTCGACCTCGTCGCCGAAGAACTCGACGCGAATGGCCAGCTCCTCGTACGCCGGAATAATCTCGACCGTGTCCCCGCGCACCCGGAACGTGCCGCGCGCGAAGGCCACGTCGTTGCGGGTGTACTGCACGTCGACCAGGGCCCGCAGGAACATGTCCCGCTCCACCTCGGCACCCACCTCGAGCATGCTGGACCGGTCGAGGTAGGACTGCGGCGTGCCCAGACCGTAGATGCACGACACCGACGCGACGACGATGACGTCACGCCGGGACAGCAGGTTCATCGTGGCCGAATGCCGCAGCCGCTCCACGTCGTCGTTGATCGACGAGTCCTTCTCGATGTAGGTGTCGGTCTGCGGCACATAAGCTTCGGGCTGGTAATAATCGTAGTAGCTGACGAAGTATTCGACCGCGTTGTGCGGGAAGAGCTCGCGCAGCTCGTTGGCCAGCTGCGCCGCGAGGGTCTTGTTGGGCGCCATCACCAGGGTGGGCCGCTGCACCCGCTCGATCAGCCACGCGGTGGTGGCCGACTTGCCGGTGCCGGTGGCGCCGAGCAGCACGACGTCCTTCTCCCCCGAGCGCAGGCGCCGTTCGAGGTCGTCGATGGCCGCCGGCTGGTCACCGGCGGGCGCGTAGTCGCTGACGACCTCCAGCCGCGCGCCGGTTCGCGGGATGTCGGAGACCGGGCGGAAGTCGGACTGTGCGAGCACGGGGTGTTCGGTTGCGAAGGCCACGAGACCAGGGTAGGACGAGCCGCCGACAATTCCTGGGCCGGTTCGCGGCTCAGCGCATCCAGTGGCAGTTCAGGCGCGACGAGCGGGCCAGGCACACCTCGCACGGCATCCCGCACACACGGTCCAGCACCTCGGCCTGAGCAGGCAGGATGGGCTCGCCGCAGAGCGCGGTCAGGCAGGCGGGGACGGCGCCTTCGGCGGGGATCGGCACGATGTGGCACACACGTCTGCGCTCGCCGACGACGCCCTGGCGTAGCCGGACGACAACGACCAGTTCAGCTGGTTCGGCGTGCACGAGGTTCCCCATACGAGCAGAGTAAACCGGAATAATCGCGAACGCTTCCGGCAAACGGCGGAATGATCACCCGGATGGCTCGTTTTCGCGCGGCCGACCCGCGAAGATGGGCACATGACAGAGATCCACCCGCCGAAGATCGAGATCTTCGACGTCGCGGCCCGGACGAACACCGACCCCAAGGGCATCGTGCGCGAGGTCGAGGAATATCGCGTCGAGCCGTTCGGGCTGTACCTGGCGCGCCCGGCTCCGGGCCGGGCCCAGTTCCACTACCTCGAGTCGTGGCTGCTGCCGGGGCTGGGCCTGCGGCTGACGGATTTCTGGTTCACCGAAGGGCACGAGCGCGATCAGGACTTCTACCTCGACGTGGTCTCCGTCGAGCGGGACGGGACGACGTGGCGGGCCACCGACTGGTACCTGGACTTGGCGGTGCGCGAGGGCCGGGGCCTGGAGGTGCTGGACACCGACGAGCTGCTCGCGGCCGCCGCGGCGAACCTGATCGGTGCCGGCGAGGCGCAGCGCGCGCTCGAGATCACCTACGCCACCGTCAAGGAGCTCGCCGCGCACGGCTACCACGTCCGCGACTGGCTGTCCACAATGGACATCAAACTGACCTGGAAGCGCCGCTAGCGGGGCGTCAGGGGGTCCAGCCGGTCCGCGAGGCCCAGTCTTCGGCGCGGCGGAACGCGGCGCTGACCCATTCCTGCTTCTCGGCGGCGTACGACTCGACCGAGCCGTCGCCCGCGTGCGCGTCCGCGAGCTTGCGCTTGACCTCGGCGTAGGCATCGCGCTCGGCGGGGTTGTCACGCAGCCAGGCCGGGAACAGCAGCGCGAGGCGCCACGCGGGCGTCTGCGGAGAGCGGACGTGCAGGTTGACGGGCCGGGCAGGGTCGGCGCCGAAGTGGAAGCGCTTGGGCCACGTGCCGTCGCCGTCCGGCGCGTCGTCCCACCACTCGCCCGTCGCGCGCACGAAACCGGCTTCGGACAGGGCATCGGCGAACTCGTCGGCGTCGTCCAGCGTCGCCGCCGTGAGCTGCAGATCCAGGATGTCCTTCGCGGGCAGGCCGGGCACCGACGTCGACCCGATGTGGTCGGCACGCAGCGCCCGCTCCCCCACGGCGACCCGGATCCGGTCCAGAGCCCGCTCGGCCTGCACGGGCCACGTCTCGTCGTAGGGCACGATCTTCGGCGACCGGTCGGCGCGCGGGCGGCGCAGCCGGACGTTCGCCTCGAACGGCACCAGCCGGTCGGCCCACAGGCGGTCCACCTGGGCGAGCACGACGTCTTGGGTGCTGCCGTTGTCGAGCCACACGTCGGCCACGGCGCGCCGCTGCGGCTCCTGGGCCTGCGCAGCGATCCGGACACGGGCATCGGCCTCGGTCATGCCGCGCACCTCGACCAGCCGCCGTACGCGGGTCTCGACGGGCGCACCGACGTTGAGTACCAGGTGATACCGCGGGCCCATCCCGTTCTCGACCAGCAGCGGCACGTCGTGCACGACGATCGCGTCGGGCGCGACCTCGGCCATCAACTCGGCGGTGCGGGCGCCGATGCGGGGATGCACGATGCCGTTGAGGCGCGCGCGGGAGGCCGCGTCGCCGAACGCCCTCGCGGCGAGCGCGGGCCGGTCCAGCGCACCCTCGGGGGTCAGGATGCCGTCGCCGAAGGCCGCGATTAGCTCGGCCAGGCCCTCGGTGCCCGGTTCGACGACCTCGCGGGCGATCACGTCGGCGTCGATCAGCACGGCCCCGTGCTCGGCCAGCCTGGCCGCCACCGTCGACTTGCCGGCACCGATTCCCCCGGTGAGCCCCACACGCAGCATGAGGTGCATTCAACCAGCCGGGCGCGAGGGCGGAGGACACCAGTGGGTGTTACTGCCACCCTCCTGGAGCCGTAATTGAACCGAGACGGGGGACACGCCGTCGCGGCTACTACGCTTCGGCACCTCTGTTGCGTACCGTTCGCGACGGAAAGTCGCCCACACGGAGGAACGATGCCAGCGAGCAAGCACGTCGGGAGGCACCGGCTCGGGACGCCGGGGCTGGTGCACTGCGTCCTGCACCGACCGGTGGCGCTCGCACTCGAGGACTACCGGCGGAACTGGCTGACCGCCCTGCTCGTGCCCGCCAAGCACAGCCTCGCCGGGCTGCGCCGCAGCGCGCGGGCCGCCGCGAGCGAGCGCGCCTGGATCCCCGCGACGACCTGACCCGCCGCTTAATCACCAACCACCCCTCCCCGCGAGTTGAGGTTTCCCAGCCCGCGAGTCTCACGTTCCCGTCGGCCGAGTCTCCTGTTGCGCGCGCGGTTGTGTCGCGCGGAAAGCCCGACTCGGGCGCACGGAAACCTCAACTCGCCGACACGGAAACCTCAACTCGCGCGGCACAAGCCTCAACTCGCCGGCGAGGAAACCTCAACTCGCGCTAGTTGACGCAGCCGGAGAGGTTGGTGCCCGAGTCGGTGGGGGCGACGGAGGACTCGGTCGTCGGTGCCGTGCCGCGTTCCGCTGCGGGGGCGGCCGCAAAGGGTTCGGCGGTCGCCGAGGACGGGGACACGTCGGGCTCGCCGATGAGACTGTTGATGAACGCCTTCACCTGCGCCTGGTCGACCTTGACGGCGTCCCCGTCGGACGGGGTCTGCAGGTTCAGCGACTGCACCGGGATCGTCGCGAAGGTCAGCCCGTCGGAACTGAGCGTCCGCATCTGCTCGGCGAAGTCGAGGATGTTCCAGCCCTGGTCGATCAGCACCGCCTGGTGCACCGCGTTGATCAGGTTGTTCAGCTTCACCGGGTTGGCCAGCGTTCCGGTGTCCAGCAGCACCTTCGCCGCGCTGGACAGGAAAGCCTGCTGGCGCGCGATGCGGTCGAGGTCGCCGCCCGGCAGGCCGTGCCGCTGGCGGACGAACGCGAGCGCCTGCGCCCCGGACAGCGTCTGCTCCCCCGCCGGGAAGTCCGCGCCCGTGTAGCTGTCGTGCGCGGCCTGTTTGAGGCAGACGGGCACACCTCCGACCGCGAGGCTGAGCGTGTAGAAGCCGACGAGGTTGACCGCGGCGTAGTGGTTGATCGTGAGCCCGGTGAACTGCTCGACGGTCTGGATCGCGGTGCGCGCACCGGTCTGGTCGGCCCGGCGTTCGCGCTCGACGCCGGTCACCCCCTGCGCCGTCAACTGGTCGAGTGCCGCCTGCTTACCGTACGTATACGCCGAGTTGATCTTGTGCTCGCCGTAGCCGCCGGCGATCTGCACGTAGGAGTCGCGCGGGATCGAGATCGCGGTGGCGTTGCCGCCACCCTCCGGGATGTGCACGACGATCATCGTGTCGGTGGTGTCGCCGCCGTCCGAGGCGTCCCCGGCGTGCAGCGGCTCCAGGATGTTCTGCGGCAGCAGGTTGCCCTGCACGTCCGTGCGCGTGTCGAGGCCGACCAGCAGGATGTTCTGTTCCGGCACGTCCGTGGCGCCCGCCGGTAGCTGCGCGGACGGCTCGATGACCTCGGCGGTGGCCAGCCCGGAGTTCAGCCTGGTCAGCTGGGTCCAGCCGTAGCCGGTGCAGCCGAGCACCAACAAGGACACCACGCCCAGGGCGGAGTACGCGACGGGTTTCCAGCGCACCTAAGCCCTCTCTCAAGTTCACCTGAACCGGTGACAACCATCATCCACGCCATTTCTGGCAGGTTGCTGTGAATTCGGCGCTGGTCACCTGTGAACATGAGATCAACGAAGAGGAGGGAGCGCGGCGGGACACCGTCACGGGCAGGTGGGCGATCCCGCCGCGCTCGTGCCGAGCGGCGCCCGAGGGGGAGGGCGGGCACCGGCCGGCTGGTTGGTGGCGCATTTGTAGGATGCGCCAGGCACCGAGGCCGGAGAACGGGGAAACTACGGAGGTGGCTACGTAGGTGGTCCGTCGTGCTCCGGATGCTGCGCCAGCCAGGCCGCGATCTGCGCCCGCGACGCGAAGCCGAGCTTGGCCAGGATGTTCTCGACGTGCGTTTCGGCGGTGCGCTGGGCGATGACGAGCCGGGTCGCGATGTCGCGGTTGCTCAGCCCCTCCGCCACGAGTCCGGCGATCTGCCGCTCGCGCCGGGTCAGCCCCCCCGGCGAGGCACGCCGGGCCGCGGTCTTCGGTTTGCCCGGATTCTCCCCCAGCGCAAGGGAAATCGCGTCGTCGAGGCTGGCGGACGCGGCGGCGTCGAACGCCGCCGCGAAGCCCCGCTCCCCCAGCACCTCACGGGCCCGGCTCGCGCACTCCCCGTTGAACGTGTGGTACGGCTGAGTTTCGTCCACGTGCGCGCCGCTGAGCAGCCACACGCGATGCGCCGCGCCGAGCAGCCCGGCGGCCTGCTCGTGCTCGCCGGCCGCCCCGGCGCACCACGCCAGCGCGTCGATCGCGCGCGCCAGCTGGGCACGGTCGAACAGGCGCAGCGCGACCACCTCGCGCAGCAGCGCCTTGGCGCGCTTGAGGTCGCCGCGCCGCCACTCGTGGATCGCTACCGCCCACAGGCCGTAGGTACGCGACCAGTCCGCGCGATGCTCGCTGGAGAGCGCGAGCGCCTCCTCGGCGTAGCCGGCGCCGTCCGGATCGGCGAGGAAGAACGTCACCGACGACAGCAGCACCAGCGTGGTGAAGACCTGCATCGGGCAGCCGGCTCGGCGGAACGTGACCAGCGCCCGGTCCAGCAGCACGCGACCGCCGGCGAGATCGCCGCGATAGAAGCGCACCAGGCCAGCGCCCTGGTCGTGGCACGCGCGCAGGACCTCGTCGTCGAGCCGGTCCGCCAGGACCGCCAGCTCGGTCAACATCGCCTCCGCCGTCGCCACCTGACCGAGTTGCGCCGACATGAGCGCGGCGGTGGCGAGCGCGCGCGCCCGGACGGGCGAGGGCTCGGTGTCCAGCGCCAGCGCCACCTCCAGCCACCGGTGCCCTTCCAGCAGGAAACCGGCGGCATACCAGAAGGTCCACAACGACGTCGCGATCTCGGTGAGGTACCGGACGCCGTCTTCGAGGTGCATGCAGCCGTCGAGCGCGCCCCGCAGGAGCGCGTGCGCGCGGCGCAGCCGGTGGATCCAGTCCAGCTGCGCGGGCCCGAAGGAATCGGCGAGGAAGCGCTGCGCCAGGTGCGCGCAATGCGCGACGTAGCGGGTGCGCACCGCGTCGCCGTCCCCGGCCTCGGCGAGCTTGAGCTGCCCGTACTCGCGCACCGTCTCGAACATGCGGTACCACGCGGTGCGCCCGAAGGTGCCGTCGCCGCGCGTCAGTACCGACTTGTCCACCATCGCGGCGACGACATCGAGCACGTCGACGCCGTCGCCGCCGCACAACGCCTCCACCGCTTCGAGGTCGAAACCGCCTGGCAGCACGGATACCGCGCGCCACACGGCCTGTTCCTGCGGCGTACACAGCTCGTAGCTCCACTGCACGGTCGCCTCGAGCGTCCGGTGCCGCGGCAGCACGGTCCGGCTGCCCGTGGTGAGCAACCCGAACCGGTCGTCGAGGCGGTGCAGCACCTGCTCGACCGACAGCGCCCGCAGCCGCACCGCGGCCAGCTCGATGGCCAGCGGGACGCCGTCGAGACGGCGGCAGATCCGCCGGACGTCCTCGCGATTGCCTTCGGAGAGCTGGAATCCCGGCTGCACGGCGCCGGCCCGGTCGGCGAACAGCAGCACCGATTCGCTGTGCGGCGGGACCAGCCCATCGTCGTCGCGGGGCACCGGCAGCGGCCCCACCGTCAGGATCTGTTCCCCGTCCGCGCGCAGGATCTGCCTGCTGGTGGCCAGGATCCGCACCCCATGCGTCGCCGACAGCAGCTCCTGCGTCAGCACCGCGCTCTCGTGCAGCACGTGCTCGCAGTTGTCGAGGATGACCAGGAGCCGCTTGTCGTCCAGGTAGTCCGCCAGACCGGACACGTGTGCGCCGTCCGGCAGGCCCAGTTCGGTGGCGACGGTGGCCGCGAGCATCGTGGGGTCCCGCAGCTCGGCCAGCTCGACGAACCAGACACCGTCGGGAAACGCGCGTCGCATCCCGGCGGCCGCGCGCACGGCGAGCCTCGACTTGCCGACCCCGCCCATCCCGGTGAGCGTGACGAGCCGGGATTTCGTCAGCAGTCGCTTGGTTTCGGCGAGCTCGCGGCGTCTGCCGACGAAGCTCGTCAGCTCTGCCGGCAGGCTACCGCTGGGTCTGGGCGGTTCGGACACGATGGGCAGTCTAGGCCGGTCACCTGTGCATGGGCGGTAAGCGTTTCATCAAGCGGAACGCGACCGCTGGAACCTACCGAGGAAGCGGTTCAGTTGGTCATTGACCAGCCCAGGGTACTCGAGGGGAAAAGCGTGCCCGGCGTCGGGAACCACCACATACTCCGCATTCGGCACCGCGTCGGCGATGATTTCGCTGTCACGGCAAGGAGTTATCACATCGTTCGCACCGGCCATGACGAGGCAGGCGACCCGGCGCAGCGCCGCGAGCGCGGCGCGCTTGTCGTGATACCGGAACTGCGGGAAGAAGTCGGCCAGCACCTCCGGCGACACCGATTCGATCAGGTCGACGAGGAAGTCCGCGACGGCGGGGTTGACCTCGGAGGCGAAGGCGTGGCGTGGCACCAGCAGCTGCAACAGATCCCGCACGGGCGAGAACCGGGACAATGCCGACAATCGGCATGCCGTCGCCAGCGCCCACGGCGCGACCCGGTGCAGCGCATCCATGACATGCACCGACAGGCCCAGATCGCCGGTCACCGGCCCCGCACTGGTGCCGAGCAACGCGACCCCGGCGATCAGGCCGCCGAACAGGTCGGGCCGCTGCTCGGCAAGCGCCATGATCGCCATGCCGCCCATCGAGTGCCCGACCAGCACGACCGGCCCGCCGACGCCGGTCTGCTCGAGCACGGCGAGCAGGTCGCGGCCGAGCTGGTCGATGGTGGCGTGCGCGGCCGGGCCGCGTTCGGAACGGCCGTGCCCTCGCTGGTCCCACGCGACGACGCGTGCCCCCTTGGCCAGTTCGGCGCGCTGGAAGCACCAGCTGGCGCTGGTCAGGGCATAACCGTGACAGAGCACAACGGTTACCGGCGCGGTGGCGTCACCGTCGACCTCGGCGTGCAGCGCGACGCCGTCGTCGGCCAGTACGGTCCAGCGTTGCCCGCGAGGCTCGCCGACCGGCAGGTTCAGGACAGTGCCCGGCGTGCCGAAGACCAGTCCGCAGGTGGCGATCCGTGCCGCCGAGCGCGCCAGCACGGTGGTGGCGGCAAGACCCAGTTTCACGGCCGACATGCGACTCTCCTCGTCGAGGGCAGAACTGCCGAACCTGAGGATCGCGAAAGCGCCCGAGGGCACACCACCGGGAAAGTACGTACGTAGTTACGGATTCACCGCGGTGCGTGGATCACTCCCGGAGCTCACGGCGGATCCGGCTCCCGACGATCCCGGCGCCGAGGATCAGCACCAGGCCGGTGACCGCCCAGCGGCGCTTCTGCTGGGTGGGGGTCGCGTCGTTCCCGGGCTGAGCTGCGGCTTTGGTGCTCGACGGGGTCGGACGGCGGGTCGCGGCCTTGCGGTGGGCCGAGGTGACCGGCGGTGGTGCCGGGGTCACGTCCGGGACCGGCGGCGGGACCGGTGCGGGTGGGGGCGCAACGGCGGGCGCCGGGGGCGGTGGGGCACTTGCGGGTGCCGGCAGCGGCGGTGTTGCGGCCGGCGGGGCAGGCGGTGGTGCCAGGGATGTGGTGGTCGGCGTCGGTGGGGTGGTCGGCGGCGGGGTGCATCGGTGGCGAGACATCCCGCGAGGCCGGTGTCCTCGGCAATCGGGCCACTCGCGAGTTCGGTGTACGAGCCGCCCCGGACGATGCGGTGAGTGCGGCTTCGGCCCTGGGCCGCATTCGCGGTGACGTACGGCGAACCGTCCGGGGACAGCACCACTCCCCCCAACGCCGTGCTCGCCGGAAGCCGCGGGCCTGGCAGCGCGCGGAGCGCGCCGGCGCCGGGGTCGAGCCGCACCACGGCACCGCGCGCGACGCCGTACAGGTCGCCGTCCGCGGGATCGATGTCGAAGTCGTCGACCGCGCCTGCCAGGTCCCGCGGCCACAGCGACACCGCCGACGTCAGCCGCAGGTAGCCGGCGCTCGCCCGGTCGATGTCCACTGTGTACAGAACGTCGTCTCCCTTGACCGCCGGGGCGTCGGCGCCGCCGCGCCTGCTCGACGCCGTCATCGCGGCCCTGGGCGGGCTGGGCCCGGTGACGGTGGAGGAGCGCGAAACCGCCCGCGAAACGGGGCACTTGACCCTGCCCCGGAAAGTCCGTGGCTGACGGGCGTCGACGGGCCGAGTACGCAGAGACTCTACGGATGATCGTCCGGCCCGTCGGGGCCCGATACGGCCGGCTCCGGCGCGTGCGCCACCAGTTTCCCGGTGAGCGTGATGTGCCCTTCCTCGTGCAACCGCTCCACCAGGTGCGGATAGTGCAGCTCGAACGCGGGCCGCTCCGAGCGGACGCGCGGCAGCTCGAGGAAGTTGTGCCGCGGCGGCGGGCACGTCGTGGCCCATTCCAGTGAGTTCCCGAAACCCCACGGATCGTCCACTTCGACCGGATCGCCGTAGCGGTAGCTCTTCACCACGTTGTAGACGAACGGCAGCATGGACGCGCCGAGGATGAACGCTCCGATCGTCGAGATCGTGTTGAGCGTGGTGAACCCGTCGCTGGCGAGGTAGTCGGCGTAGCGCCGCGGCATACCCTCGGCACCGACCCAGTGCTGCACCAGGAATGTGACGTGGAACCCGATGAACGTGGTCCAGAAATGCAGTTTCCCGAGCGACTCGTCGAGCATTCTCCCGGTCATCTTCGGGAACCAGAAATAGACGCCGGCGAACGTCGCGAACACGATCGTGCCGAACAGGACATAATGGAAGTGGGCCACCACGAAATACGAGTCGGTGATGTGGAAATCCAGTGGTGGCGCGGCCAGGATGACCCCGGTGAGCCCGCCGAGCAGGAATGTCACCAGGAACCCGACGGCCCACAGCATCGGAGTCTCGAACGAGATCTGGCCCTTCCACATCGTGCCGATCCAGTTGAAGAACTTGATCCCGGTCGGCACCGCGATGAGGAACGTCAGGAACGAGAAGAACGGCAGCAGCACCGCACCCGTGGCGAACATGTGGTGCGCCCACACCGAGAACGACAGCGCCGTGATGCCCAGTGTGGCGAACACCATCAACCGGTAACCGAACAACGGTTTCCGGCTGAATACCGGCACGATTTCGGTGATGATGCCGAAATAGGGTAACGCGATGATGTAGACCTCGGGATGGCCGAAGAACCAGAACAGGTGCTGCCACAGGATCGCGCCCCCGTTTTCCGGGTCGAGCAGGTGCGCCCCGATGATGCGGTCGGCGCCCAGCGCGAACAGCCCGGCGGTCAGGATCGGGAACACCGCGAGCACCAGCACGCTGGTGAACAGGATGTTCCAGGTGAAGATCGGCATGCGCCACATCGTCATTCCGGGACACCGCAGGGTCACGATGGTCGTCAGCATGTTGACCGCGCCGAGAATCGTCCCGAGACCGGCCACGATCAGCCCGAAGATCCACAGGTTTCCGCCCATGCCGGGCGAATGGATGGCGTCCGACAGGGGCGTGTACGCCGTCCAGCCGAAGTCCGCCGCGCCGCCCGGCATGGCGAACGAGGACAGCACGATGAGGCCACCGAAGAGGAACAGCCAGTACGAGAACGCGTTCAACCGCGGGAACGCCACGTCGGGCGAGCCGATCTGCAGCGGCAGCACCAGGTTGGCGAACGCGAACACGTTCGGCGTCGCGTACAGCAGCAGCATGATCGTGCCGTGCATGGTGAACAGCTGGTTGTACTGCTCCTGCGACAGGAACTGCAGGCCGGGCCGCGCCAGCTCGGCGCGCATCAGCAGCGCCATCGCGCCGCCGATCATGAAGAACCCGAGCGAGGTGAACAGGTACAGCAACCCGATCACCTTGTGGTCGGTGGTGTGCGCGATGCTGATCAGCCAGCGGCCCTTGCGGTGCCGTGACGGAAGCTCATACCGATTGCCCAGCACAATCGGGCGGGCCCGCAACTCCGTCATCGCAATCCCTCGCCTTCGCGCACAACGCACTGCGGGGCCACGCGCACCCGATTCCCGGTGCGCGGTGCCTCGGCCTGCAACTCGGCGTACCCACTGTCCTCCGCCGCGAAAAGTGAATCAAGCCCCTAATCCGTAAGTGGTAGGCGAACCCCGCAGGCCACCGAACTGTTTCTTTCCCCCGGAGTGGGGGTACCGAGTTTGTGGGCACGGAACTTCGTGGGGAGCAAGGATGCGAAAAAGCGCCGAAATCGATTTGACCAGGGCCCCGGAGGCGGCGCGCCAGGCTCGCCGGTTCGTTGACGACGTCTGCGCCGAGTGGCGGCTCGTCCGACTGCGGGACGACGCCGAGATCATCGCGAGCGAACTGGTCGAGAACACGTTGCGCCACACCGCGTCCGTGCCACGCCTCGTGCTGGAACACCGGCCCGGCGGTCTGACCGTGTCGGTGTCCGACGGGGATCCGGCCCGGGCCTACGTCTGCGAAGGTGGTGCGTGGGGCGGCTTCGGCATGCTCCTGGTGGCCAGGACGGCGGCCGACTGGGGCTGCGCGCCGGACGGGGTCGGCGGCAAGAAGGTGTGGGCCAAGCTGGCCACCGCGCGGTAGGCGTCACGGCAGGGCGAGGAGGGCGATCGCCACGCCCACCGCGCAGACTCCCACCGCCTGCCGCGCGGTGAGGCGCTCACGCAGCAGGAGCAGCGCGAGCAGGACCGGTATCGCGGGGTACAGCGCGGCGAGCACGGTGGCCACGGCGACCAGCTGCCGGTGCGTGGCCAGCCAGTAGAGCACGATCGCGACGCTGCCGAGCGCGCCCGCGAGCGCGGCCGGCAGGGCAAGCGAGGGGCGGAGCCGGAGCGGGGCACCCTTGGCCCGCACGAGCGGGAGGATCACGGCTACGGACGCGGCGCGGCTCACGACGATCGGCCACAACCCCGAGTCCACGGGAACCGGTGCCATGGCCAGGAACTGCACGGCGAACCCCACCCCGGCGACGAGCGCGTCGCGCACCCCGGCGCTGCTGCCCGCCGAGCCCCCCGACGCCAGCCACAACGCGGGCAACGCGACCAGGATCCCGGCGACTCCGGTGAGCGACGGCCGTTCGCCGAGGAAGCCGAGCCCGACCAGGACGGGGATCGCGACCGCACCCACATCGCTCACCGGCACGATCACGCTCAGTGCCCCCGCGCTCATCGCGCGGTACAGGAAGCCGACACCGATGCCGGTGCCCACGCCGGACACCGCGCCCCAGCCGAGCGCCGCCGGGCCGGGCGTGCCGTGCGACCAGCCGAACGCGACGACGGTCGTGGCGAAAGTGCCGCCGAGCTGCGCGTACAGCGACACCGTCAGACCGGGCGCGCGCCGTGCGACCAGCCCGTTGACGAAGTGGGTGACACCGAAGCACAGCGCCGAGGCGAGCGCGAGCAGCTCACCCATCACGCTCCCGGCACGCCACGCCCACCGGGCAGGTCGTTCCGCCGGCGACGCAGGCCGCACGGTCGCAGAGGCGGCACAGCCGGTCGGCGTCGGGAACGTGCTCGCAGGCGGCGGTGAGCAGCTTGCCGAGCAGCTTCGCCAGCGTCGCCTGTTCCCGCTGGTCGAGTGCCGTGGCGAGGTCGGCGAGGCGGCCACCGCGGTCGCCGAGGACGGTCCGCGCCGCGCCGGCCCCCGAGCGTGTCAGGTGTACCGCGACCGACCGGGTCAGCGTGTCCCGGCGTTCGACGAGGCCGCGCTGTTCGAGGGAGTCCACCATGCGCGCGGCGGCGGGCTGGCTGAGTCCCACGCGCCGGCCCAGCTCGGTGACGGACAGCCCGGGGGCCGTGGACAGCACGACCAGCGCCGCGGCCCCGCTCGCGCTGGTACCGGCCGCCGCGGTGGCGTCGGCGAGCACCAGGTCGCTCACCGTGACAGCGAAGGCCCCGAGCAGGTTGGCAGCGCGTTCTTCATGCATGAGTCATGCATAGGACAACGGGCCGCGGGACGCAAGGTGTGAAGAGCGGGCAGTACGGGTAATCCGGACCATGCGACACGACCACCCCACCCGATGTGCCGGGAGGCCGCGTTCATGCGTGCGCCCGATGACCGGGGAGTAGCTGAACCGAGCCACGGCGAGGAGATCTCCCGGTTCGCGGAGTTCGCGACCCTCGATCCCGGCGATCCCCGCCGAGAACGGCTCCGGGCCGAACTGGTCACCGCTCACCTGTCCGTCGCCGAGCACATCGCGCGCCGCTTCAGCGGCCGTGGCGAGTCCTACGACGACCTGGTGCAGGTCGCGCGCGTCGGGCTGATCAACGCCGTCGACCGCTTCGAGCCCGAGCGGGGTAGCGACTTCCTGTCCTACGCCGTGCCGACGATCATGGGCGAGGTCCGGCGCCACTTTCGCGACGCGAGCTGGTCGGTGCGCGTCCCGCGCCGGCTCAAGGAGCTGCACCTGCAGATCGGCCAGATCAGCGGCGAGCTGGGCCAGCGGCTGGGCCGCGCACCGACGCCGACCGAGATCGCGCGGGCACTGGACCTCACGGTCGACGAGGTGAGCGAGGGGCTGCAGGCCGGCAACGCGTACACCGCGATCTCGGTCGACAAACCGGCCAACGACCACAGCGAATCCGCGTCGCTGGTCGACACGCTCGGCGAGGAGGACGGCGCCCTGGAGTCGGTGGAGAACCACGAGGCACTGCGGCCGCTGTTGCAGGAACTGCCAGCGCGTGAACGCACGATCCTGATGCTGCGGTTCTTCGGCAACATGACCCAGACCCAGATCGCGAAGCGGGTCGGGATCTCCCAGATGCACGTCTCCCGGCTCCTCGCGCAGACCCTGCACCACTTGCGGGACAAGCTCGTCGAGGACGAGTGACCGTCACGGGCGGAGGATCAGCAGCGTGCTCGACGCGGTCGCGAGCAGGGTGCCGTCGGCATCGCGCAGGTCGGCTTCGGCGAAGGCGATCCGCGACCCGCCCTTGACGACGCGGCCCCGCGCGTGGATCTCGCCCGACGTCGCGGTCACCGCGCGCACGAAGCTGACCTTGAGCTCGACGGAGGTGTAGCCGACCCCGGCGGGCAGGGTGGTGTGCACGGCGCAGCCGACCGCGGAGTCGAGCATCGTCGCCGCGACGCCCCCGTGCACGGAACCGATCGGGTTGTACAGCGACTCGTCCGGTACCGCCGCGAAGTGTGCCTCGCCGTCGCGCACGCTGACCAGGCGCATGCCCAGGTGCGCCGCGATCGGCGGCGCCGGGAGCCGCCCCTGGGCCATCGCGGTCAGGAACTCCAGCCCCGGCATGGCGCGGCCCGCGTCGGCGGTGGCCACCGGATCCGCCCAGCTGATGGTCTTCCGGCGCACGGCGTTGTCGACTGTCACGAGCACTCCTCACTATGACAACTGTCTTAATCCGACCATCGACCATGGCAGGTGTCTTAGTCAAGCCGCCCGCCGGACAAGGCCGTCGGCGCGCCGGGATGATCGCGGTGGGACCATGTGCGCATGGGAGAGGAGCCGGAACGCCGGGTGATCGACGCCGAGGCCGTGAACGCCGCGCTCGCGGGTCTCGGCGACCGCGCGGTCGTGCACCAGTGGGCCGAGCGGTTCTCCGTGCTGGCCGACCCGTCGCGGCTGACCCTGCTGGTGTGCATCCACTACGCGCGGCAGATCTCGGTGTCCGACCTCGCCGCCGTCGCGGGCATGACCGACACGGCGGTCTCCCAGGCCCTGCGGCTGCTGCGCGCACACGGATTGGTCACCGGCCACCGCACCGGCCGCGTCGTGCGCTACAGCCTCGCCGACGCGACCATCCACGACCTGATCCACCAGGTGCGCCCACACCCCGCGAGCCCCGGCGTATAGGTCGTTATACAGGCGGCGCGGACTTCCCGGCGCGGGTACCGTGCGAGGCATGATCGGGTTACCCGAGACCATCTCCGCGTGCCTGTTCGATCTGGACGGGGTGCTCACCGGCACCGCCGCCCTGCACCGCGAGGCCTGGAAACAGACCTTCGACGAGTTCCTTCGCGGATACCGCGGAGCGCAGCACGGCGCCGATGTGAGTCCCTTCACCGACGAGGACTACGTGCGCTACGTGGACGGCAGACCGCGTGCCGACGGCGTCCGCCAGTTCCTCGCGTCGCGTGACATCACGCTGCCCGAGGGCGAATCGGACGACACGGTCGACAAACCGACCGTCAACGGCGTCGGCAACCGCAAGAACGAGCTGGTGCTGCGCATCATCGCCGAGCGGGGCGTCAACCCGTACCCGGGTTCGGTGCGGTTCCTCGAGGCGGCCGAGAAGGCGGGCCTCGCCATCGCCGTCGTCACCTCCTCGGCCAACGGCGCCTCGGTGCTCGACGCCGCCGGCCTCACCCATTTCGTGCACGCCCGCGTCGACGGGATCGTCATCCGCGACGGCGGCCTGCGCGGGAAACCCGCCCCGGACTCGTTCCTCGCCGGCGCGAAGGCGCTGGGCGTCACGCCGGACCGCGCGGCCGTGTTCGAGGACGCGCTCGCGGGCGTGGAAGCGGGCCGGGCGGGCCGCTTCGGTTACGTCGTCGGCGTGAACCGCGCCGACCAGGCCGGCGAACTGCGCGCGCACGGCGCCGACATCGTGGTGGACGACCTCGCGGACCTGTTGGGGGACGACGCATGAGCATGCCGTTCCGGGGCTACGAGTGCTCACCGTGGGAACTGCGCTGGCGCACCCTCGACGTCGACCAGCTGCAGCGCACCGAGTCGACGTTCGCGCTGTCCAACGGGCACATCGGAGTGCGGGGCACCCTCGAGGAGGGCGAGCCCCGCGGGCTGCCCGGCACCTACCTCAACGGGTTCTACGAGGAACACGAGCTGCCCTACGCCGAAGCGGGCTACGGCTATCCCGAGGCGGGGCAGACCGTTGTCAACGTCACCGACGGCAAGATCATCCGGATGCTGGTCGAGGACGAGCCGTTCGACATGCGCTACGGCACCGCGACCGCGCACGACCGGGTGCTCGACTTCCGCACCGGCACGCTCACCCGCACCACGGAATGGGAGTCCCCCACCGGACGGCGGGTGCGGGTGCGCACGCAGCGGCTGGTGTCGTTCACCCAGCGCGCCGTGCTCGCGATCCGCTACGAGGTCGAGCCACTGGAGGCCGACCTGCAGCTGGTGCTGCAGTCCGACCTGCTGGCCAACGAGCCCATCGAGTCCGATACCCGCGACCCGCGCGTCGCCGCGGCGCTGCAGTCACCGCTGCAGTCGGAGTTCACCTTCGCGGAGGACCACCGTGCCGTGCTGGTGCACCGCACGAAACGGTCCGGGCTGCGGTTGGCCGCCGCGATGGACCACCAGATCGAGTCCCCGGATGGGCTGCAGACCGAGATCACGGTCGAGGACGACCTCGCGCGGCTCACCGTCGCGGTGGACGTGGCGCGCGGGAAATGCCTGCGGCTGACCAAGTTCCTCGCCTACGGGTGGTCGGCGCAGCGCTCCATCCCGGCGCTGCGCGCCCAGGTCGACGCCGCGCTCGCGGGCGCGCTGCAGACCGGCTGGGACGGGCTGCTCGCCGAGCAGAAGGCGTTCCTCGACGACTTCTGGGCCACCGCGGACATCGAGATCGACGGCGACCCGGAACTGCAGCAGGCGACCCGGTTCGCGCTGTTCCACATCCTGCAGGCCGGGGCCCGCGGCGAGAGCCGGGCGATTCCCGGCAAGGGCCTGACCGGGCCCGGGTATGACGGGCACGCCTTCTGGGACACCGAATCCTTCGTGCTGCCGGTGCTGACGTACACGATGCCGGAAGCGGCGCGCGACGCCCTGCGCTGGCGGCACTCCACATTGGACAAGGCGCGGGACAGGGCGGCACAGCTCGGCCTCCGCGGCGCCGCGTTCCCGTGGCGCTCCATCAACGGCGCCGAATGCTCGGCCTACTGGCCGGCCGGTACCGCCGCGTTCCACGTCAGCGCCGACATCGCCGACGCCACCGCCCGCTACCTCGGTGCGACGCTGGACCGCGAGTTCGAACAGCAGCACGGCGCCGAACTGCTCGTGGAGACCGCGCGGTTGTGGATGTCGCTGGGCCATTTCGACTCACACGGCCGGTTCCGGATCGACGGTGTCACCGGTCCCGACGAGTACTCGGCGGTGTCGGACAACAACGTCTACACGAACCTGATGGCGCGCCGGAACCTGCTCGAGGCCGCGGCCTCGAGCGAGCGTGTCCCGGACACGGCGCAGGCGCTGGCCGTCACCGAGCACGAGCTGGGCACGTGGCGCGAGGCGGCCGAGCGCATGCTCATCCCCTACGACGAGGAGCTGGGGGTGCATCCCCAGTCGGAGGGCTACACCGAACACCAGGACTGGGACTTCGCGGGCACTCCGCCACAGAACTACCCGCTGCTGCTGCACTACCCGTACTTCGACCTCTACCGCAAGCAGGTCGTCAAGCAGGCGGATCTGGTGCTGGCCCTGCATCTGTGCGGCGACGCGTTCACGCCGGAGGACAAGGCGCGCGACTTCGCCTACTACGAAGCCCGCACCGTACGCGACTCGTCGCTGTCGGCGGGCACGCAGGCCGTGGTCGCCGCCGAGGTGGGGCATCTCGACCTGGCCTACGACTACCTCGGCGAGGCGGCGCTGACCGACCTGCACGACGTGCACAACAACGTGCGCAACGGGCTGCACATGGCGTCGCTGGCGGGCGCGTGGAACGCCGTCGTGGCGGGGTTCGGCGGGATGCGGGACGCCGGTGGCGAGATCACCTTCGCGCCGCGGCTGCCGTCGGCGCTCTCGCGCATCGAGTTCCGGATGTGCGTGCGGGGCAGCCGGTTCGCGGTCGAGGTGCACGCCGACCGCGCACGGTACCGCCTCGTGGCGGGCAAGCCGGTGGAGATCACGCACCACGGCACCCGGTGCAGCGTCGCCGAGGATCCGGTGACGCTGCCGATCCCGGCGATCGACCCGGGCCCACCGCCGTCCCAGCCGGCCGGCCGCACCCCGTCCCGCCGCGACCCGGACCGGCTGAGCCAGACCGGTTAGTCGGGCGGCTCGGGGGCCGGGACTTCCGGGCGGATGTCGTCGCGGTTGGCGGGTTCGTCGACGTCCTTCGTCTCGTCGACGTCGAGGTCCGGATGGTGCAACCGGGGATAGTCCGGCGCCAGTGGCGGGTCGGGGTTGCGCGGGTGTTTCGGCTTGTCGTTCATGGCACCGGCATACCTCA
Source organism: Amycolatopsis sp. (assembly GCA_035248845.1). Lineage (GTDB taxonomy): Bacteria > Actinomycetota > Actinomycetes > Mycobacteriales > Pseudonocardiaceae > Amycolatopsis_E. The sequence continues at coordinate 31,379 of DATFHB010000021.1, forward strand.
TTTCCGGCGAACGTCAACCAGGCCCCATAATTCATCAAGTGTTGATTTTTCGCGGCGACGGGAGCACACTCGTGGCATGGTGATCCCGAAGAAGGTGGCACGCTTCAACAAGATCGCGACGAACCGCGTGACCGGGCGGTTCAGCGGCCGGCTGCCGGGCTTCGGCACGATCGTGCACCACGGCCGGCGCTCGGGCCGCGTGTACCGCACACCCGTCAACGTGTTCCGCGTGCCCTCGGGCTACGTCGTGGCGCTCACCTACGGGCCCGACACCGACTGGGTGCGCAACGTGCTCGCGGCGGGTGGCTGCGAGCTCATCACGCTGGGCCGCCAGCTGAAGCTGACCGACCCGCGCCTGGAACACGACGAGACGCGCGCGGCCATGCCGTTGCCCGCACGCCAGTTCCTGGGCCTGCTCGGCGTGGCCGACTTCCTCCATCTCAGCCGCACCTGAGTCCACTTCGGACGGTCAGGCGCGCTCAGCCCGCCAGTGCGCGGAACCGCTCGACGGTCCGGACGCGGCTCTCGGTGCCCGGTTCCAGCAGCATCGCCGTCAGCGTGGTGACGCCGGCTTCCCGGTAGGCCGCGATCCGCTCCTGCACGTGCCCGGCCGGCCCGATCAGCGAAACGGCCTTGAGCAGTTCGACCGGCACCGCCGCGGCGGCCTCGTCCTTCTTCCCGTCGAGGTAGAGGTCCTGGATCAGCTTGGCCTCGGCCTCATACCCGTAGCGGACGGCCAGCTCGTTGTAGAAGTTCTTGCCCCGCGCGCCCATGCCGCCGACGTACAGCGCGATCATCGGACGGATCCAGTCGATCATGTGCTCGACGTCGTCGCCGATCGCGACCGGCACGCCGACCACGACGTCCAGCTCACCGAGCGCCGGATCCCGCTTGGCCCTGCCCTGCGCCAGCGACTCGCCCCACACGCCGGCGGCCTTCTCGGGGTGGTAGAAGATCGGTTCCCACCCTTCGGCGATCTCCGCGGTCATCGCCACGTTCTTCGGGCCGAGCGCGGCCAGCATGACCGGGATCCGCTCCCGCACCGGCCGGTTGATCAGCTTCAGCGGCTTGCCCAGGCCCGTGCCCTGGTCTGCGGGCAGCGGGACCTGGTAGTACCGGCCCTGGTACTCGACCTTCTCGCGGCGCCACACCTTGCGGCAGATCTCCACCAGCTCGCGGGTGCGGCCCAGCGGCGCGTCGTAGCGCACGCCGTGGAAGCCCTCGATCACCTGCGGTCCGGACGCGCCGAGACCGAGGGTGAAACGGCCGCCGGACACGTAGTCGAGCCCGGCGGCGGTCATCGCGGTCAGCGCCGGTGTGCGGGTGTAGAGCTGCAGGATGCCGGACGCGATGCCGACCCGTTCGGTCTTCGCGGCGAGGTAACCCAGCTGGCTGACCGCGTCGAACGAATAGGCCTCAGCCACGAATACCAGGTCCAGGCCGGCCTTCTCGAGCTGGGCGATGTCCGCCACGCTCTCGGCGAAGCTCCCCGAGTACGAGAGCTGCGTGCCGATCCGCATCGATGCCACCTCCGGTAAGCGCGCGCTTAGTCGCCCCACCCTACCTGGCGCTCACCCAGTCGGTGACGACCTGGTCGAGAACGGACATCGGCAGCGAGCCGCCGCCGAGCACGACGTCGTGGAAGGCACGGATATCGAACCCCGCACCCAGCGCCTGCTCCGCCGCGCCACGGATCCGCAGGATCTCCAGCCTGCCGACCATGTAGGACAGCGCCTGCCCCGGATAGGCGATGTAGCGGTCGACCTCAGCCTCGATCTCCACCTGCGGCATCGGGGTGTTCTCATTGAGGAAGTCCACCGCCTGCTGCCGGCTCCAGCCCTTGGCGTGCAGCCCGGTGTCGACGACGAGCCGCCCGGCGCGCATCGAGTCGGTGGTCAGCATCCCGAGCAGCGAGATGTCCCCCGAGTACAGGCCCATCTCCTGCGCGAGCCGCTCGCAGTAGAGCCCCCAGCCCTCGGCGTAGGCGGTGAAGTCGCCGATCCGGCGCAGCAGCGGCAGCTCCGTCAGCGCCAGGGCTGTGGAGAGCTGGAAGTGGTGGCCCGGGATCGCTTCGTGGAACGCGATGACCTCCGCGGTGTGCCGGAAGCGCTCCGTGACGTCGTAGGTGTTGGCGAAGTACGTGCCCGGGCGGGAGCCGTCGACCGCGGGCTGCATGTAGAACGCCGCCGGCGCGCCCGGAGCCTCGGCGGGCGGGACCGCTTCCACGACCCACTGGTGCGGCGGGATGCGGCCGAACCAGCGCGGCGCGACCTCCTCGGCGCGGGTGATCGCCGCGCGGGCCGTGTCGAGCAGTTCGTCGGCGTCCTTCCAGCGCAGCGCCGGATCGGTGCGCAGGCGGGTGAAGATCTCCTGCAGGTCGCCGGTGCCGAACGCGCGCGAGCCGATCTCGGTGTACTCGCGGGCGAGGTCGTCGATGATCCGCAGCCCGGTCTCGTGCAGGTCGTCGGGCGTGCGCTCGGTCGTGGTGTGCGCCCGCACCGCCGCGGCGTAGATCTGCTCGCCGCCGGGCAGCCAGCACACGCCCGGCTTGTCCAGCGGCCGCCCGTGCTGCACGATCTCGCGCTCCAGCACGTCGCGGTAGGCCTGGAAAGCCGGCCGGACGACATCGGCCAGCAACTGGTCGCGGCGGGCCGCGAACGCCTCCGAGGGGACAGGCTGGCGCTTGAGCGGGTCCTGCCCGGGATCGGCCAGATACCGGTCGAGGTGGGCGATCGCGGCGCGCACCAGGCGCTCCACGGGCACCCTCCCGGCGGCGACACCCGCACGGTGCCGGTCGGCGGCCTCCTCGAGGTAGCGCGGCACCGCGGCCAGGCGCCCGAGGTGCTGCTCGCCCTGAGCGTCGGTGGCGACGGGGATCATCGGCAGCACGGTGAGCAGGCTCGCCGCGGGCGCGACGAACAGGTCGGTGATCGTGTACTCGGCCGCGCGCATGCTGATGCGGTCGAGGTAGCCGCGGGCTTGGCTGACCAGGACGTCGCGGGTCACGCGATCCTCGTCGGTCTCGGGCCGCAACGCCTCGCCGCGCCGCACGAACTCCTCCAGCGTGGCGCGCTGCCGCTCCTCGGCCGCTTCGCTGAGCTCGCCGACGCCCGCACGATCGGACTCGATACCCAGCAACGCCGGCCACACCGGCTCGGCGTCGAACAGCGCTTCCACGAACTCGTCGGCCAGCTTCGTCACCTCGGTCATGTGCGCCACACTACGACGACCTCGGGGTGAACAGGCGCAAGGCGGCGGCAGGACGGTAGCGTTGCGGCCCGTGACCGTGACCGATCCCGTGGACGCCCGCCTGCTCGCCGCACTGGCCGAGCTGGGCAAGGCGGCCGTGCACGAACTCGCGGCGAGGGTCGGGATGGATCCGCGCGAGGTCGCCTACCGGCTCGTCGGCCTGTCCGGCAGCGGGCTGCCATTGCTGGTCGGCGTGGAAAGCGACCCGAACGGCCTGCGCGCGGCGCTCCGGCAGGCCGCTCCCCCGCCCGCCTACCCCGGCCCGCAGGGCCCGCCGACGGGGCCTTACGGCGCGCCGACCGGCCGGCACCCCGCGCAGAACGCGCCTCAGCCCGCGCTCCCGCAGCCGG
>DATFHB010000022.1:0-13540 GCA_035248845.1 Amycolatopsis sp.
TAGTACGAGAGGACCGGGACGGACGAACCTCTGGTATGCCAGTTGTCACGCCAGTGGCATGGCTGGTTGGCTACGTTCGGAAGGGATAACCGCTGAAGGCATCTAAGCGGGAAGCCTGTTCCAAGATGAGGTCTCCCACCCTTGATGGGTTAAGGCCCCCTAGAGACGATGGGGTTGATAGGCCAGAAATGGACGCACAGTAATGTGTTTTCGAGTTGACTGGTACTAATAGGCCGAGGACTTACCCACAAAGAAGCTACGCATCCACTCTACGATCCTGAGACACCACACCACCCGTGGAAGAGTGTTTCACAGTGTTTCGGTGGTTATGGCGGTGGGGAAACGCCCGGTCCCATTCCGAACCCGGAAGCTAAGCCCACCAGCGCCGATGGTACTGCACCCGCCAGGGTGTGGGAGAGTAGGACACCGCCGAACATCCTTTCCAAAGGGCCCGCTAGGATAGCCGGTTGGCTGCCCTGGCGGGCCCTTTGCGCATGCCCTTTGCGCATGCCCTTTGCGCATGCCCTTTGCGCATGCCCTTTGCGCATGCCCTTTGCGCATGCCCAGGACAGCTTTGATCAACACTTTCGCAAGCTAACGAGGAGGAGCAGTGGCGGAGTTCGGACGGCGCGACTCTGAGGACGCCGCGTCCGATCACCCGCGACGCCGTGACTCCGGTCCCGACAAGCGCCGCACCGGTGACCAGCGTGGGTTCTCCAACGGTAAATCAGGGCAGTACGACCGCGGACGGAGCGGCTCGCGTGACAACCGCGGGTCGGCGCCGCGCGGGGGCAACGCAGGCGACAGGCAGGGCTGGTCGAAGGACCGCGATCGAGGCGACCGGCGCGGCTGGGACCGCGACGACCGGCGCGACAACCGCTCCAGCGACCGAGGCGACCGCCGGGACAACCGGTTCGCCGGCGACCGCGATGACCGCGGCAACCGCTCCTTCGGCGACCGAGACGCACGCGGTGGCAACCGTTTCAACGACCGAGGAGACCGGGGCAGCGGCGGCCAGCGTCATAGCGGCGACCGCGGCTCCTCGGGCAACCGCTACGGAAACGACCGCAACTCCGGCGGAAACCGGTACAGCGGTGGCCGCGCGAGCGGTGGCAACCGTTATGGAAACGACCGGGGCACCGGCGGTCACCGCGATGGCAGTGAGCGCGGCGCCGGTGGCAACCGGTACGGCGGCGGCCGGACCGACCGCACGGGCGACCGGTTCGGCGGTACCGACCGCAGGGACAACCGCTTCTCCGGCGACCGCACCGGCGGTGGCCGCAGCGGCCGCTTCTCCAATGAACGCGGCGAGCGCCGCGACAGCGGTTTCAGCGGCGGGCGAGGCGAGCGCCGTGACAACCGGTTCTCCGACGACCGGCGTTCCTCCGGCGACCGGAGTGGGCGCAGCGACAACCGCTACGGAGGCAGCCGGGACGACCGCCGGTTCAGTGGCGAGCGTCGCGACGACCGCTTCAACGGACCCCGCGGCGACCGCGCCGGCGGCGGCGAGCGTGGTGGCTACCGATCGGACGCCGACCGGGGTGGCTACAAGACCGGCGGTGACCGCGGTGGTTACCGGTCCGGTCAGGACCGCGACGCGCGCCCGCGGTGGGACCGCGGCGACCGGCGCGACGAGCGTTCCGGTGGCCGGCGCGACGACCGCCGCACCGGCGACCGTGGCGATCAGGGCAACCGGGGGAACCGCGGTTTCGGCGATGACCGCCGGGACAACCGTTTCGACGACCGCCGCCGGGATGACCGGTCCTCGCGGGGTCGTGACGACCGGCCCTTCCGCGATCCGAAAGAACGTACTCCGGTCGAGGCTCGCGGTGAGCGGGAGAACTTTCGGGCGCGGGACAACCAGCGCACCCCGAAAGGGAAGGATGAGCGCGGCGGGTTCCGTGCGCAGCGCGCCGGCGGCGGCCCGCGGAGCAACCAGCCGATGACCGACGAGGACCTGGCCAAGGAACTGCTCGAGGCGCCAGAACTACCCGAGGACATCGAGTTCACCGACCTCGACGAGGAGGCACGTCGCGAGCTGCGGACGTTGCCGAAGAACCTCGCCGAGACCATCGGCAAGCACCTGGTCGCCGCGGGTGGGCTGATCGACACGGACCCGGAGGCGGCACTCAAACACGCTCGTTACGCGAAAGCGAAGGCTTCGCGCGTGCCGATCGTGCGCGAGGCCCTCGGGCTGGTGTCCTACCATGCCGGCAACTGGGCGGAAGCGCTCTCGGAGCTGCGCGCGGTCCGCCGGATGACGAGGAGCGACGCGCACGTCGCGGTCATCGCGGACGCCGAGCGCGCCCTCGGGCGTCCGGAGCGGGCGCTCGACCTCGCCAAGGAGGCCGCCGCCGGCCAGCTGCCGCGTGACGTGCAGGTCGAACTCCGCATCGTGGCCGCCGGTGCGCGGCGCGACCTGGGGCAGCTCGACGCGGCCGTGGTCTCGCTGCAGGGCGAGGACCTAGACTCGCGCAAGCGGGACCCGTGGAGCGCGCGCCTGTTCTATGCCTACGCGGACAACCTCGAGGCCGCCGGGCGGCGCGACGAGGCCGTCGAGTGGTTCCTCCACGCCGCCGACGCCGACGAAGACGAGGAGACCGACGCCGCCGAGCGCGCCGCGGCACTCACCGACGACGGCGACGACCTCGACGAGGTCGATCTGGCCGACGCCGGTGACGAGGTCGCCGAGAGCGACGAGGCAGCCGACGACGAGCAGGCGGACGCAGCTGACGACGCGGCCGTCGCCGAGGGTGAGCCGGAAGCGTTGGAGCGACCGGATGGCGAGTGACGGCGCGCTGCTCTCGCGGTACGACGCTGTACTGCTCGACCTGGACGGGACCGTCTACCACGGCGCCCGCCCGATCGCGGGAGTCGCGGAGACCGTCCGTGACCTGCGGAAAAACGGCACACCCGTCCGCTACGTCACCAACAACGCCTCCCAGGCGCCTGCGGACGTGGCGGAGACGCTGCGCGGCATGGACATCGCCGCGGAGGTGACCGAAGTCAGCACCAGTGCGCAAGCCGCGGCGAAAGTCCTGGCCGAGCGGGTCGAGGCCGGCGGGAAGGTGCTGGTCGTCGGCGCGCCCGCGCTGATGACCGAGATCCGCGCCGTCGGGTTGGAACCCGTCCGCGAGATGGGCGACGGCGTCGTCGCGGTCGTGCAGGGCCACTCGCCGGAGACGGGCTGGCACAACCTCGCCGAGGCATGCCTCGCGATCCGTGCCGGGGTGCTGTGGGTGGCGTGCAACGTCGACGCCACCCTGCCCACCGAACGGGGCCAGCTGCCCGGCAACGGCTCTATGGTCGCCGCCCTGCGTACGGCCACCGGGGCCGAGCCCGTCGTCGCCGGCAAACCGGCCGCGCCGTTGCTACATACGGCGGCCGATTCCGCCGACGCCGAGAACGCCCTGGTCGTGGGGGACCGGCTCGACACCGACATCGCCGGGGCGCTGACGGCGGGTCTGGACTCGCTGGTCGTGCTCACCGGCGTCGCGAGCCCCGCGTCGCTGCTGGCCGCGATCCCCGCGGAACGGCCGACCTACCTCGCGGCCGACCTGCGCGGGCTCGCCGGGAACACCGACGACCTGCTGGTCGGCCCGCAGAAGGAGTGGCAGGTCCAGGCCGCCGGCGGCGCGCTCGTCGCGTCGGGCACCGGCGACTCGCTCGGCCTGCTCCGCGCACTGTGCCACGAGGCGTGGGAAACGGGGCTGACCGCTGTCCGCGGCGACGACGAAGCCGCCCGCGGCGCACTCGCGGAGCTGGGGCTCACGGAAGCCGGCTGAGCGATCCGTTAGCGTGGTAGGGGTGCAGGAACAAGCCAGTCCGCTACCGCGCCCGATGCCCGGGCCGCCGCCGAGCGCGCAGCCGCAGCAGACCGACCCGCGTGCCGGCATCGAGGAGGCCATGACCGGCCTCGACGACCTGGACCGGGTGCCTCTCGCCGAGCACGTCGAACGCTTCGACGCGGTACACACCGAGCTCACCTTCGCTCTGTCCAGCATCGACAAGGTTTGACCGGTGCCCCGAAGGGCCCGCCTCGACGCCGAACTGGTGCGCCGGGGCCTCGCGCGATCCCGTGACCACGCGAGCGCGCTGATCAGCGAAGGCAAGGTGACCGTGCGCGGCATGGTCGCGAGCAAACCCGCCACGGGCGTGGAAACCGGTGAGGCGATCGTCGTGCGCGGCGGCGAGGACGACCCCAACTGGGCCTCCCGCGGCGCCCACAAACTGCTCGGTGCGCTCGAGGCCTTCGAACCGCGCGGCTTGTCCGTCGCCGGCAAGCGGTGCCTCGACGCGGGTGCCTCCACGGGCGGGTTCACCGATGTGCTCCTGCGCCGCGGCGCGCGCACCGTCGTCGCCGCGGATGTGGGCCGCGGTCTGCTCGACTGGCGGCTGCAGACCGACGACCGTGTCGTCGTACTGGACAAGACGAACGTCCGCAATCTGACGCCGGAGCAGATCGGCGGTCCCGTCGACCTCGCCGTCGGTGACCTGTCGTTCATTTCGCTGCGCCTGGTGCTGCCCGCGCTCGTCGCGTGCACCCTGCCCGGCGCCGACCTGGTGCCGATGGTCAAACCGCAGTTCGAGGTCGGCAAGGAACGTCTCGGCAGCGGCGGTGTCGTCCGTGACCCGCAGTTGCGCGGGCGGGCGGTGCTGGACGTGCTCGCGTCGGCGGCCGAACTCGGGCTGCACACGCACGGCGTTGTCGCGAGCCCGCTGCCCGGTCCGTCCGGCAACGTCGAGTACTTCGCGTGGCTGCGCCGAGAGCCGGGATTCGGCGACATCGAGGACATGGTGCGCAGCGCGGTAGGAGAGGGCCCACAGTGACCAAGGACCGCGTGGTGCTGCTGATCATGCACCCTGACAAGGACGCCACCCGCGAAGCCGCGCACAAGGTCGCCACGCGGTTCGCGGCCGCGGGGATCGGGTTGCGCGTCACCGAGCCCGGCGTGCGCCACCTGATCGACAACGACGCGCGGGAACCGTTGTGCGAGCTGGTCGAACCGCACGACCACCCGGCGGAGGGCGCGGAGCTGGTCCTTGTGCTCGGCGGTGACGGCACGCTGCTGCGCGCGGCCGAGGTCGCCCGTCCCGCCGGGGTTCCGGTGCTCGGTGTCAACCTCGGCCGCGTCGGTTTCCTGACCGAGGCCGATTCCGACGCGCTCGAGGAGACCGTGCACCGCGTGGTCGACCGCGAGTACACCGTCGAGGAACGGATGACGGTCGACGTCAGCGTCACCCTCGGCGGGAAGCCGCTGGCTGAGACCTGGGCGCTCAACGAGGCCAGCGTGGAGAAGAGTTCGCGTGAACGGATCCTCGACGCGCTGATCGAGGTCGACGGCCGGCCGGTGTCGTCGTTCGGGTGCGACGGCGTGCTGTGCGCGACGCCGACCGGTTCGACCGCGTACGCGTTCAGCGCGGGCGGGCCGATCATCTGGCCCGAGGTGGAAGCGCTGCTGGTGGTGCCCAGCAACGCGCATGCCATGTTTGCCCGGCCGCTCGTGGTGTCGCGGGATTCGGTGATCACCGTCGGGGTCGATCCGGACGGCTCACCTGCCATCCTCACGTGCGACGGGCTGCGGCACTTCGCGTTGCCGCGCGGCGCGCGTGTGCGGGTGGTGTCCGGGCAGGTCCCGGTGCGGCTCGCGCGGCTGTGGCCGGGGCCGTTCACCGACCGGCTGGTGCACAAGTTCTCGTTGCCGGTGAAGAGTTGGCGGGAACGACACACCGGCTGAGCGCCGAATTGTCGGTCCCGACCGCTACGGTGGGGGCCGTGCTGGCCGAGATGCGCATCCAGGGGCTTGGCGTGATCGAAGACGCCGTGCTCGAACTGCACCCGGGGTTCACCGTGGTCACCGGCGAGACCGGTGCGGGTAAGACCATGGTGGTCACCGGGCTGCACCTGCTCTCCGGTGGCCGGTCCGAGGCGTCGAAGGTGCGCAACGGGGCCGGCAAGGCCGTCGTCGAGGGCCGGTTCGAGGGCGTGTTCGCCGAGCATGTCGCCCGCATCGTCACCAACGCGGGCGGTGAGGCGGACGAGGACGGCTCGTTGATCGCGCTGCGGTCGGTGAGCGCGGACGGGCGCTCACGCGCGCACCTCGGCGGCCGTTCGGTGCCGGTGAACGTGCTGGGCGATCTGGCCGACCGGCTGCTCGCGGTGCACGGGCAGAACGACCAGCTGCGCCTGCTGCGTCCCGCCGAGCAGCGGGACGTGCTCGACCGGTTCGCGGGTGACCCGGTCGCGGGCCTGCGCGCGGGCTACCGCGACGTGCGCGATGAGTGGCAGTCGGTGGTCACGGAGCTGACCGACCGCCAGCACCGCTCCCGTGAGATGGCGCAGCAGGCGGACCTGCTGCGGCACGGGCTGGACGAGGTCGCCGCCGTCGACCCGCAGGCGGGCGAGGACGCCGAACTGGCCGAGCAGATCAAGCGGCTCGCCGCGGCCGACGAGTTGCGCGCGGAAGCGGCCGCCGCGCAGGCCGCGGTGTCGGGCTCGCCGGACGGGGATCCCGACGTGCCGGGCGCGCTGGGGCTGGTCGGCGAGGCGCGGCGGCGGCTGACCGGATCCGAGGACCCGGTGCTGCGCGATCTCGAGCCTCGGCTGGCGGAGGCGGCGGTGCTGCTCGCCGATGTGGGGGCCGAGCTGGGTGGTTATCTCGAGGGGCTGGACGCCGATCCGGAACGGCTGGAGCAGGTGCTCGCGCGGCAGTCCGAGCTCAAGAAGCTGACCCGTAAGTACGCGGCGGACGTTGACGGTGTCCTTGCCTGGGCGGAGGACGCGCGTGCGCGTCTGTCCACAATGGATACCTCCGAGGAGGCGCTGGCGGCGCTCGCGGCGCGCCGGGACGAGCTGACCGGGCAGCTGGCCGGCCTGGCGTCGGAGCTTTCGCAGGCGCGGGGGGAGGCGGCAGCGAAGCTCGCGGCCGAGGTCACCGGGGAGCTGTCGGGGCTGGCGATGGGGCAGGCCGAGATCGAGGTGACCGTGCGGCGGCGGCCTGCCGAGCCCGCGGACCGCCAGGCCCTGGAGGTCGACGGCGAGCTGGTGCACGCCGGCGGCAGCGGCATCGACGAGGTCGAGCTGCTGCTCAAGGCGCACAAGGCGGCCCCGTCGCTGCCCGTGCACAAGGCGGCGTCGGGCGGCGAGCTGTCCCGCGTGATGCTGGCGATCGAAGTGGTACTCGCGGGCGCCGACACCGTGCAGACGCTGGTGTTCGACGAGGTCGACGCCGGGGTCGGCGGTCGCGCGGCGGTCGAGATCGGACGGCGGCTCGCCCGGCTCGCGCGTAGCCACCAGGTGCTCGTGGTGACGCACCTGCCGCAGGTGGCAGCGTTCGCCGATCGGCATCTCGTGGTGGACAAGGGCACCGCCGAGGGCATCACGCGCAGTGGGGTGCAGACGCTCGAGCAGTCCGAACGGGTGCGGGAACTGGCCCGCATGCTGGCCGGAATGGACGGTACGGAAACGGGCCGCGCGCACGCCGAAGAGCTGCTCGCCGTGGCCGAGGCGGACAAGAAGTCCGCCGCGAAAGGCACGCGCAAACGGCGCAAATAGCGCCGAGATCATCGGCATAAAGCTGCACACACTCGGCGTGTTGGCCGCGTCATTGCGCGTTGGTTTGTCACTATCGGTGCCATGAAGCTGACCGGTCTGCTCACGCGCACCACTGAGACTCGCCCGGGAATCACCGGTGTGGCCAGGGTGGACCGGCGCACGCGTGCCCTGCTGCGCCGGATCAGTCCTGGCGACATCGTCTTCCTCGACCAGATCGACCTCGACCGCGCCACCGCCGACGCGCTGGTCGACGCCGAGGTCGCGGCCGTGGTCAACGCGGCGCCCTCGATCTCGGGCCGATTTCCCAACCTGGGCCCGGAAGTCGTCGTCGGCGCGGGCATCCCGCTGATCGACAGCGTCGGCGGCGAGGTGCTCCGCCGGCTCAAGGACGGCACGAAAGTTCGCCTGCACGAGGGCGCGGTCTACCTCGGCGAGCGCAAGATCGCCTCGGGCACCGAACAGAGTGCGGAGAGCATCGCCGATCAGATGATCGAGGCGAAGGCCGGGATGTCCACCCAGCTGGAAGCCTTCTCAGCTAACACGATCGAGTTCCTGCGCCGCGAGCGCACGCTGATCCTCGACGGTGTCGGCGTGCCCGACGTACGGGTGCCGTTGCGGGACCGGCACGTGCTGGTGGTGGCGCCCGGCAAGGACCACGCGGCTGATCTGCGGGCGCTCAAGAAGTACATCTCCGAGCACCGGCCCGTGCTGATCGGTGTGGACGGTGGCGCGGACACGCTCCACGAACTCGGCTACCGGCCCGACATCATCGTCGGCGATCCGGTGGCGATCGACGCCGAAACGCTCAAGTCTGGTGCGGAAGTCGTGGTGCCCGCGCAGCCCGACGGGCATGCGCCGGGCATCGCGCGCATCCAGGACCTCGGCATCGGCGCGGTCACGTTCCCCGCGTCCGGCAACCCGGAGGACCTCGCGCTGCTGCTCGCCGACACGCACGAGGCGAGCCTCGTCGTCACCGTTGGGTTCCAGGCGACACTGCGGGAGTTCCTCGACCACGGCCGGTCCGGTTCGAACCCGTCCACCTTCCTCACCCGGCTCAAGCTCGGCACGAAGCTGGTCGACGGCAAGGCGGTCGCGGTGCTGCACCGCAGTCGCGTGTCGCTCGCCGCGGTGGTGCTGCTCGTGGTGGCGGCGCTGGTGGTGGTCGTGGCCGCCGTCCTGATGTCCGACGTCGGCAGCGTCTACCTCGACTGGCTGCGCGACACCTGGAATTCCTTCACAAGCTGGGTCAAGGGGCTTTTCGCGTGATCTCTCTGCGGTACCACATCATCTCGATCGCGGCGGTGTTTCTCGCGCTGGCGGTGGGGGTGGTACTCGGCTCGACGGCGCTGTCCGGGTCGCTGCTGTCCGGTCTGTCCAACGAGAAGGGGCAGCTGGCCAGCCAGATCTCCGATCTGCAGGCCCAGAACAACGCGCTCAACGCTCGCTTGAACGACGCGGATGCGTTCGCCGGCTCGGTCGGGCCGAAGGTCGTGCAGGGCGCGCTGGACAAGCGGTCCGTCATCATGATCACGACTGAGGACGCGAAGCCCGCCGACCGGGACGCGCTGAAGCAGCTGATCCAGTCCTCGGGCGCGACTGTGACCGGCGAACTGCAGCTGACGTCGGCGTTCCTGGACCCGGCGAAGGCCGACCAGCTGCGTCAGGTGGTGACGCGCCTGCAACCGGCGGGCTCCACGTTCCCGACGGCGGGTGACCCTGGCACGCTGGCCGGCGCGCTCGTCGGGTCGGTCCTGGTACTCAACAAGGACACCGCGAAACCGCAGGCGACGTCGGACGAGCTGGCCGCCGCGATCAGTGGGCTCACCGACGGCGGGTTCGTCAAGGCCAGCCCGACGATCGGCCCCGGCCAGCTCGCGGTGGTGCTCACCAGCGGCCAGGCGATGGGCGACGGCGCGGGGGACAAGGCCGCGACGCTGGCGCGGTTCGCGACGCAGCTGGACCGGTCCGGCGCGGGCGCGGTACTGGCCGGGGATCCGGCGTCGGCGCAGGGCACCGGCGCCATCGGCGTCGTCCGTGCGGACACCTCCGCCACGTCGATCCTGTCCACAGTGGACAACGTGAGCACGTCCGCCGGCCGGATCGCGACGATCCTGGCGTTGAAGGAACAGCTCGACGGCGCGGTCGGCCGGTACGGCATCGCGGGCAACGCGCAGGCCCCCGCGCCGGGCGTCAACCCGTCCGGAAGCTGACCGCGAACGGAACGCGAGACGCGCCCACCCGGAACGCGCGACTCGGTGTTCAGGAACGCGCGACTCGCGGTCTCGGAAACCTGAACTCGCGGGGTGGGGACCCGCGAGTCTCGCGTTCCCGTCGGGCGAGTCTCGCGTTCCGGGTGGGGCTAGGCGAGGAGGGTTTGCCAGGTGCCGGTGAAACCGGGGAAGGTTTTGCCCACGGTGGCGGGGTTTTCGACTTCCACGCCGGGCACGCGCAGGCCCAGCACGGCGCCGGCCATGACCAGCCGGTGGTCGTCGTAGGTGTGGAACACGCCGCCGTGCAGGGGGGCGGGCTCGATGGCCAGGCCGTCCGCCGTCTCCGTTACGCGCCCGCCCAGAGCCGACAGTTCTGTTGCCAGCGCGGCGAGCCGGTCCGTCTCGTGGCCGCGCAGGTGCGCCACCCCGGAGATCACCGACGGCCCATCCGCGAAGCACAGCAACGCGGCCACCACCGGCGTCAGCTCGCCCACCTCGTGCAGATCCAGCCGCGCGCCCGGAATCGTGCCGGTGCCGGTCACCGTCAGCCCCCCGGCGCTGAGCGCCACGCGCTGGCCGAGTTCGACGAGCAGGCTGCGCAGCCAGTCACCCGGCTGAGTGGTCCGCCCGGGCCATCCCTCGATGCGCACCGTGCCGCCCGCGGCCGCCGCGGCGACGACGAACGGCGCGGCCGTCGAGAGGTCCGGCTCGACCGTGTAGTCCGGGCAGGACAGCTGCGCCGGCGGGACGTGGAACTCGGTGCCCGCACGCTCGGGCGCCGCACCGAAGCGGCGCAGGATATCCAGCGTCATCGCGATGTGCGGCTCGCTCGGGATGTCCCCGACCAGCCGCACCGTCACCCCGGACTCGAACGACGGCGCCGCCAGCAGCAGCGCGGACAGGAACTGGCTCGAGGCGCTCGAGTCCAGCTCCACCGTCCCCCCGGCGATCCCGCCGTGGCCGCGCACGGTGAACGGAGGCGCGCCGCGGCCCTCGTCGTCGATGTCGACGCCGAGTTCCCGTAGCGCGGTCAGCAGCGGCGCGATCGGGCGGCGCCGGATGGCCTCGTCACCGTCGAAGGTCACCGGCCGCGACCCGAGCCCGGCCAGCGCCGGCGTGAACCGGGTGACGGTGCCCGCGTTGCCCAGCGCGACCGTGACGGGCTCCGTCCCCTCCGGCACCAAGGGCCGGACCAGCACGTTGTCCCCGGCCTGCTCCCACGATCCGCCGAGCGCGGACAGCGCGCCGAGCATCAACCGCGCGTCGCGGGAGTCCAGCGGCGCCCGCACCAGGGTGGGCTCGGCGGAGAGCGCGGCGAGCACAAAGGCCCGGTTCGTGATCGACTTCGAACCCGGGATGCGCACTGTCGCGTCCAGCGCCTGCCGCGCGACGGGCGCCGCCCATGTGTTTCCGGCCACGGTTGCCCCCTTTTCCTGGAAGTTCTGTCCCCTGACATCGAACTATGTCGGCGAGGCTGCGCGGCGCCCGGGTCCTCGTGCGATAAGGTGGAAGCCCGTGGGACTTCAGCCGCGCACAGCCAAGTACGTCTTTGTCACCGGGGGCGTCGCCTCCTCCTTGGGTAAGGGACTCACGGCCTCGAGCCTGGGTCAGCTCCTTACCGCGCGTGGCCTCCGGGTCACGATGCAGAAACTGGATCCGTACCTCAACGTCGATCCAGGCACCATGAACCCCTTCCAGCACGGCGAGGTCTTCGTGACCGAGGACGGCGCCGAGACCGACCTCGACATCGGTCACTACGAACGGTTCCTCGACCGCGACCTCTCCGGCTCGGCCAACGTCACCACCGGCCAGGTCTACTCGGAGGTCATCGCCAAGGAACGGCGCGGCGAGTACCTCGGCGACACCGTCCAGGTCATCCCGCACATCACCGACGAGATCAAGCGGCGCATCATGGCCGTCGCCGAGTCCGACGGAACGGGCCGGCAGACCGACGTGGTGATCACCGAGGTCGGCGGCACGGTCGGCGACATCGAGTCGCTGCCCTTCCTCGAGGCCTGCCGTCAGGTGCGTCACGAGATCGGCCGGGACAACTGCTTCTTCCTGCACGTGTCGCTGGTGCCCTTTCTCGCCCCGTCGGGCGAGCTGAAGACCAAGCCCACCCAGCACTCGGTCGCGGCGCTGCGCAACATCGGTATCCAGCCCGACGCGCTCGTCTGCCGCGCCGATCGCGACCTGCCCGAGGACCTCAAGCGCAAGATCGGCCTGATGTGCGACGTCGACACCGAGGCCGTCATCGCGTGCCCGGATGCCTCGTCGATCTACGAGATCCCGAAGGTGCTGCACCGCGAAGCGCTCGACGCCTACGTGGTCCGGCGGCTCGGGCTGCCGTTCCGTGACGTCGACTGGACGGTATGGGGCGACCTGCTCGACCGCGTGCACAACCCGTCGGAGACGGTGCGGATCGCGCTGGTGGGCAAGTACATCGACCTCCCGGATGCGTACCTGTCGGTGACCGAGGCACTGCGCGCGGGCGGGTTCGCGCACCGGGCCAAGGTGGAGATCGTGTGGGTGGCCTCCGACCGCGCGACCACGCCCGCCGGCGCTGCCCACGCGCTGTCCGATGTGGACGGTTTGCTCGTGCCGGGCGGGTTCGGTGTGCGCGGCATCGAGGGCAAGCTCGGCGCGATCAACTACGCGCGCACCCGCGGCATCCCGGTGCTGGGGCTGTGCCTGGGCCTGCAGTGCATGGTGATCGAGGCGGCGCGCAACCTCGCGGGCATCGAGGGCGCCAACTCCGCAGAGTTCGACGAGACCACGCCGCACCCGGTGATCTCGACGATGACCGACCAGAAGGACGTCATCGCGGGAGAGCGGGACATGGGCGGCACGATGCGGCTGGGCGCCTACCCGGCGAAGCTGACGCCGGGCACGCAGGCCGCTAAGGCCTACGGCACCACCGAGGTGTCGGAACGGCACCGGCACCGGTACGAGGTCAACAACTTCTACCGCAAGCAGCTCGCCGCCGCCGGGCTGGTGTTCTCGGGCACGTCGCCGGACGAGCACCTGGTGGAGTTCGTGGAGCTGCCCGCCGAAGTGCACCCGTTCTTCGTCGGCACCCAGGCGCACCCGGAGCTCAAGAGCCGCCCGACCCGGCCGCATCCGCTGTTCGACGCGTTCGTCAAGGCCGCCGTGGCCTACCGCATCGCGGACCGGCTGCCCGTCGAGCTGCCCGAGCCGACGGCGAGCGTCCGATGAGCGAGCCGGGCAGCCACGACTTCGCCGTGGTGTCCACTGAGGACGTCCACATCGGACGTGTGGTGGCCCTGCGAGTCGACGAGGTGCGGATGCCGGGCGGCGGCGTGGCCCGGCGCGAGGTGGTCGAGCACCTGGGCGCGGTGGCGATCGCGGCGGTGGACGACGACGAGCGGGTCACCCTGATCCACCAGTACCGGCATCCGCTGGGCCGCCGCATCTGGGAGCTGCCCGCGGGCCTGCTCGACCAACACGGCGAGGTGCCCGTGGACACCGCCCGGCGTGAGCTGGTCGAGGAGGCGGGGCTGCAGGCGCAGCGGTGGGAGACGCTTGTCGACGTCGCCGCGTCGCCCGGGTTCACCGACGAGGTCGTGCGCGTGTTCCTGGCGCGCGGGGTGTCCGAAGTGGAGCGTCCGCCGGGCCACGACGACGAGGAGGCCGACCTCGTCGTGCACCAGGTGCCGCTGGCCGAGGCGGTGCGGATGGCGCTCGCGGGTGAGCTGGTCAACGGGGCGACCGTGGCGGGTGTGCTCGCCGCGCACACCGTGCTGACCGGCGCCGC
>DATFHB010000023.1:0-42108 GCA_035248845.1 Amycolatopsis sp.
ACCGAGGAGCGGCGGCGCGAGATGGTCAAGATGGCCAAGGGCAAGGGCGAGGACGCCAAGGTGCACATCCGTGGTGTCCGCCGCAAGGCCAAGGAAGAGCTCGACCGCATCGCCAAGGAGGGCGAGGCCGGTGAGGACGAGGTGGCCAGGGCTGAGAAGGAGCTGCAGCACCTGACCGACAACTACGTCAACCAGGTCGAGGAGCTCGTCAAGCACAAGGAAGCCGAGCTACTCGAGGTCTGATGGCCCAGGTGAGCGGAGAACGCGAGAAGGCCCCGCCGATGGCTTCTCCGGATGGTCCGTCGGACGACGGTCGACCCGAGACCAACGGGTCGCGCCCCCAGCCGGCCGAGCCGGTCAGGAAGGCGTCGCGGGCCGGCCGCAACCTACCCGCGGCGATCGGGGTCGGGCTCGTACTGGGTGCGGCGATCCTCGTTTCGCTGCTCACCGTGCGGTACCTCTTCATCGGCGTCATCGCTGTCGCGATCGCCGTCGGCACGATCGAGCTATCGCAGGCGCTGCGGCGGGCCGCGGACATCAAGCTCGCGCTGATCCCGCTGCTCGTCGGCGGCCAGGCGATGATCTGGCTGACCTGGCCGTTCGGTCGGGAGGGTGCGCTGATCGCGTTCGCGATCACGGTGCTGGTGTGCCTGCTGTGGCGGCTGCCCGGCGGCGCGGAGGGCTACCTACGAGACATCAGCGCGTCCGTGTTCGCCGCCGCGTACCTGCCGTTGTTCGGTGCGTTCGCGGCGATGCTGGTGCCTCCCGCCGACGGTGTGGGCCGGGTGCTCACGTTCATGATCGGTGTGGTGGCCTCCGACACCGGTGGTTATGCGGCCGGCGTGCTCAAGGGCAAGCATCCGATGGCGCCGTCGATCAGTCCGAAGAAGACCTGGGAAGGCTTCACGGGTTCGCTGATCGCGGGTGTCGTCGCGGGCGCGTTGACGCTGAGCTTGCTGCTGCACGGGCATGCCTGGCAGGGCGTGATCTTCGGGGCCGCGATCGTGCTCACCGCGACCTTGGGGGATCTGGTCGAGTCGCTGATCAAGCGGGACCTCGGCATCAAGGACATGGGCACGATGCTGCCGGGGCACGGGGGCCTGATGGACCGGCTCGACTCGCTGCTGCCGTCGGCTGTCGTTTCCTGGGTGCTGCTGAGCGCGTTCGTCTAATCGTCGTACGGGTCGTCGACTTCGGCGCGGCCCCAGCCTTCGGCGATCTGCGTACGGTCGACGATCGAGAACACCGCGCCGCACGGGTCGGCGATGATCGCGATGCGGCCCCAGGGCGTGTCGTAGGGGTCGACGACGATGCGGCCGCCCAGCATCAGTGCGTGCCCGGCGGTCGCGTCGGTGCCGCGCGCTGGGTCGACCTCGAAGTACACCATCCAGTGCGGCAGCGTGTCTGCCGGATACTCCGGGCCCATCACGTAGCGGTAGAGAACGGCCTGGTGGTCCAGTTCCCATACCGCGTAGTCGATGCCTCGGCTGTCGCCGATCTGGTGGATCGCGTAGTTGAACAGCCGGCCGAAGAACGCATCGGCGGCTTCGCCGTCGTGCGTGTTGAGGTCGGCGCTGGCGAAGGTGTTCGGTACACCCGACCCGAAGCCCCAGTCCGGAGCCGGCTGCCAGAGGACGACGGGCGCGCCCGCCGGGTCGGTGGCGTGCAGGACCGCGCCGCGTCCCGGGATCTCGACCGGGCCGAGCGTCACGGCTCCGCCGAGATGCTGGACCCACTCGGCCGCGTTGGCGGTGCTGTGCACGGACACGTTGATCGTCCACAGGCTGGGCTGCCGCAGGCCCGCGCGGTACAGCCCGCCGACGGGTGTCGAGCCGATCGCGGCGATGAGGTACCGGCCGGCCGGGGTCGAGGGGTCAGGGTTGACGTAGTAGGTCCAGCCGAACAAACCGCCGTAGAACTGTTGCGATGCGCCCTCGTCCGGTGTCGCCAGTTCGACCCAGCACGGGATACCAGAGGGGAGTATGGACTGGGTGGGGAAGGGGTTGACCGCCATTCGTGCCTCCCGTCACGAGCAGAAGCCCCAGTCTATGGCCCAGTCGTGAATTTTTCGTGCCGTCCTCCCATATGCTGTGACGATGTGGAAGGCCACCCGCCGCGGGCTCAGGGCGAGGTCCCGCGACGGGGGCGTGGTTCCCAGTCCGAACATCTGGTACTACCCGGACGTCTACGAGGTCGAGAACCGGGCGCAGGACATCGACGGCACGATCTGGCAGGCACTGGCCGAAAACTGTGACTGGTCCGGACGCGACGTGCTCGACGTGGGCTGTGGGGACGGTTTCCACCTCCCGCGGTTCGCCGAGTCCGCGAAGTCCGTGCTCGGCGTGGAACCGCACCTGCCGCTGCTGGAGCGGGCGCGCCGGCGAGTGGCAGAACTGGCCAACGTGAGCCTGCGAGCCGGGTCCGCGCAACGGATTCCGGCCGAGGACGGGACGATCGACGTGGTGCACGCGCGCACGGCCTATTTCTTCGGCCCCGGCTGCGAGCCGGGGCTGCGGGAGGCTGATCGGGTGCTCCGTCCGGGCGGCACGCTGGTGATCGTCGATCTCGACGTGACGCATGAGCCCTACGGCCGCTGGATGCGGGCCGACCTGCCACACTACGACCCGCGTGCGGTCGACGAGTTCTTTGCCGCGCAAGGGTTCCGGCACAGCCGGGTCACCACGCGCTGGCGGTTCGCGAGCCGGGCCGACATGGCAGCGGTGCTCAAGATCGAGTTCAGCCCGGAGGTCGCCGCGCGGGCGATCGCGGATGTCTTACGGCACAACGGTTCTGATGACGGGCACACGCTGCCGGTGGGGTATCGCGTGTTGCTCCGCGACAAGCCCACCGGCCTCGTGCTGCCCGGTCACGCTTCGTCGTCCTCGACGTCGGTGTCGACCTCGCCGAGGATGGCGTAGATCGAGCGCCGCGCCTCGTTGAGGATCTCGGCGGCACGTTTCTGTTGACTGGGCGACCCGGCCTGGAAGACCTGCATCGCGGCCGCGACCAGCATGCCGCCCGCCTTGCGGAGGTTCACCTCGTTCGGGTCGACGTCCTGGGCGATCTGCTCCCACGGCGGAGCGTCTTCC
This sequence comes from Amycolatopsis sp., assembly GCA_035248845.1. Classification (GTDB taxonomy): domain Bacteria; phylum Actinomycetota; class Actinomycetes; order Mycobacteriales; family Pseudonocardiaceae; genus Amycolatopsis_E. Next base: position 3,090 of record DATFHB010000023.1, read on the forward strand.
CGCCGCTCGGCGGCGGCGCGTCCCTCGTCGGTCAGCTCGAACAGCTTCTTGCCGCCTTCGTCGCGGCTGGTGACCAGGCCCTCGTCGGCCAGTAGCTGCAGGGTCGGGTACACCGAGCCCGGGCTCGGGCGCCACAGGCCGCCGCTGCGCTGCCCGATCTCGCTGATGATTTCGTAGCCGTGTCGCGGCTGCTCCGCGAGCAGGGCCAGGATCGCCGCCCGCACGTCGCCGCGGCGACCGCGACGTCCGCCCGGACGACCGTGTCCGCGCGGCCCACGTCCTGGGCCACCGGGACCCGGCGGGAAGCCGGGGCCCCATCCGGACGGGAACTCACCGAACCCGCCACGCGCGAACGGGCCGAAGGCTCTGCGGCCTTCATGACCTGGGGGAAAAGGTCGATTTCTCATGTCGGTTCTCCTTTCGATCTGTTCCGACATGTCAACGATATATCGTAACCTGTCGTATCGCAAGCCTGCAGGTCATGAGACACTTGGGCGGTTATGACTGCGCTCCCCCTGGTTTTCGACGCGCCCCGACGCGGGCTCCCGCCACGGCACCTCGCCGATCTCACCGTCGCCGAGCGGGCCGCGGCCGTCACTGAGCTGGGCGAGAAGCCGTTTCGCGCGAAGCAGCTGTCGAACCACTACTTCTCGCGCCTGACGGTCGACCCGGCCGCGATGACCGATATCCCGGCAGCGTCGCGTGAACGGCTGGTCGGCGAGCTGATGCCGCCGCTGCTCACCGAGATCCGCGCGGTCGAATGCGATGAGGGCACCACCCGCAAGATGTTGTGGCGCGCGCACGACGGCACGCTGCTGGAGAGCGTGCTGATGCGCTATCCGGACCGCGCGACGCTGTGCATCTCGAGCCAGGCCGGATGCGGCATGGCGTGCCCGTTCTGTGCGACCGGCCAGGGCGGACTCGACCGCAACCTGTCGACGGCCGAGATCGTCGACCAGGTGCGAGCCGCCGCGGCCGTGATGCGCGACGGGCAGATGGTCGGCGGTCCCGGCCGGCTGTCGAACATCGTGTTCATGGGCATGGGCGAGCCGCTGGCGAACTACCAGCGCGTCGTGGCAGCGGTGCGCCGGATCACCGACCCCGCGCCGGGTGGTCTGGGCATTTCCCAGCGGTCGGTGACAGTGTCGACGGTGGGGCTGGCGCCGGCGATCCGCAAGCTCGCGGACGAGAAGATGCAGGTGCGGTTGGCGGTGTCGCTGCACACTCCGGACGACGAGCTACGCGCCACGCTGGTGCCGGTGAACAACCGCTGGGCGATCGACGAGGTGCTGGAAGCCGCGCGGTACTACGCCGATGTCTCGGGCCGTCGGGTGTCGATCGAGTACGCGCTGATCCGCGACGTCAACGACCAGCCGTGGCGGGCGGACCTGCTGGCGAAGCGGCTGCGCAAGCACCTGAGCCAGCTCGTGCACGTCAACGTCATCCCGCTCAATCCCACGCCGGGCTCGGAGTGGGACGCGGCGCCGAAAACGGTCGAGCGCGAGTTCGTGCGGCGGGTCAACGCCGGGGGAGTGGCGTGCACGGTGCGGGACACGCGGGGTCAGGAGATCGCCGCCGCCTGCGGGCAGCTGGCCGCGGAGGCCTAGCGCCGGCCTACCTAGCGCCGTGGCTTCCAGCCGGACGAGACGATCGCCGACACCGTGGAACCCGGGTTCAGGTGGGTGCCGGCGACGGGCAGGGTGCTGATCACTACGCCGGACTCGACCGTCGGGGACGCCTGCTCCAGCGTGCTGGTCGCGTAACCGTCCGCGGCGAGCACTTCGGTGGCGTCGTCGAGCGCGAGCCCGGACACGTCGGGGACGAATCCCGACGGAGGGGCCTCGGTCATGGCGGCCACCGGCCTCTGACTCGCGCGGACGTTTCGCGAAGAATCGTGCGGCCGGTGGTGCCCGTTACGAGAGTCAGCGGCGCCAGGCGATGCGCGAGCGGCGGAGATCGATCAGCAGACCGACGACGATCGCGATCGCGAGGCCGATCAGCCACACGTTCTCGGTGTTGTTCTCGTGGTTGTTGTGGATCATCAGGATCAGCACGATGGCGCTGACCCAGCCCGCGATGCGGGTCGCCTTCGGGAAGGTGCCGTGCCAGCCCCATTCGGCCGACGGCTCGTCGCGGGGGTCGACCTTCACCGGGTCGGACTTCTGCCGCTTCTCGACCGCCTTGTTAGCCACGATCACTCCTCCAGGCCCCTGCCATCACATCCGTCACCGATAATCCCACATGCGGCCAGGCGCGTCGCCGGGCGGTTCGGGACAATGGTCGTGATGAACGCACCCCGCACCGTCCTCGTGCTCGGCTCGACCGGCTCCATCGGCACGCAGGCACTCGACGTCGCCGTACGCAACCCCGGCCTGTTCCGCGTCGCCGGCCTCGCCGCCGGCGGGTCCGACCCGGCTGCGCTCGCCGCGCAGGCGCTCGCCTTCGAGGTAGACGCCGTCGCCGTCACGAAGGCGACCGCGCTCGAAGACCTGCAGCTCGCGCTGTACGCCGAGGCGCAGAAGCGCGGCTACGCCCAGGGTGATTTCCGCCTCCCTCGGATCTTCGCCGGCGGTGACGCGGTAACCGAGCTCATCGCGGCGGTCCCGGTCGACGTGGTGCTCAACGGCATGCCGGGCTCGCAAGGCCTCGCGCCCACCCTCCGCGCCATCGAGACCGGCGCCACCCTCGCGCTCGCCAACAAGGAGTCCCTGATCGCCGGTGGGCCGCTGGTGCTCAAGGCCGCGAAGCCGGGCCAGATCGTGCCGGTCGACTCGGAGCACTCCGCGCTCGCGCAGGCGCTGCGCGGCGGGCGCGAGGACGAGGTGGACCGCCTGGTGCTGACCGCGTCCGGCGGGCCGTTCCGCGGCCGCCGGCGCGAGGAACTCGAATTCGTCACGCCTGAGGACGCGCTCAAGCACCCGACCTGGCAGATGGGGCCGTTGGTCACCATCAACTCGGCGACGCTGGTCAACAAGGGGCTCGAGCTGATCGAGGCGCACCTGCTGTTCGGCGTGCCGTGCGACCGGATCGACGTCGTGGTGCACCCGCAGTCGATCGTGCACTCGATGGTGACCTTCACCGACGGCGCCACGATCGCCCAGGCCAGCCCGCCCGACATGCGGCTGCCCATCGCGCTCGCGATGAACTGGCCCGATCGCGTGCCCGACGCCGCGCCCGCCTGCAGCTGGGACCAGACCACGTCGTGGACGTTCGAGCCGCTGGACAACGCTGCTTTCCCGGCGGTCGAGCTGGCCCGGTACTGCGGCAGCACCGGTGGCTGCCTGCCCGCGATCTTCAACGCGGCGAACGAGATGCTGGTCGCCTCGTTCCTGGCGCAGAACACCGGCTTCACGTCCATCGTGGACACTGTTGAACGGGTGGTGCGGGACGCGGGGGAGTGGGGTCGCGAGCCGCGCGACCTGGAGGACGTATTCGCCGCGGAACAGTGGGCCAGGGCCCGCGCCGCCGAGATCACCACCGCGAAGGAGTAGGGGTTGCTCGCCTACATAGTCGGCGTCGTGCTGTTCGCGCTGGGCATCTGTGTGTCCGTCGCGTTGCACGAGGCGGGCCACATGGTCACCGCGAAGGCCTTCGGCATGAAGGTGCGCCGCTACTTTGTCGGCTTCGGGCCGAAGGTGTTCTCCTTCCGCCGCGGCGAGACCGAGTACGGCGTGAAGTGGATCCCGCTCGGCGGGTTCTGCGACATCGCCGGCATGACCGCGCTGGACGAGGTGACCCCCGACGAGGCGCCCCGCGCGATGTGGCGGTTCAAGACGTGGAAGCGCACGGTTGTGCTCGCCGCGGGGTCGGTGACGCACTTCATCCTCGGGTTCGTCGTGCTCTACCTGATGGCCGCGACCATGGGCCTGCCGAACCTGGCCGGCACGCCCCAGGTCTCCGCGGTGTCCGACTGTGTGCGCAACGCGCAGACCGACAGCGAGTTCGCGCACCCGACATGCCAGCCCGGTGACCCCGCGCCGGCGAAGGACGGTGGCCTGCACCCGGGCGACAAGGTCCTGTCCGTCAACGGCAAGAGCACCCCGACCTACATCGACGTGACGGCAGCGGTGCGCACGCTGTCGGGTCCGGCGCAGTTCCAGGTCGAACGCGACCGCCGGACGGTCCCGCTGACCATCGACGTCGTGCAGGTGGAGCGGCCGGTCACCAATGCCCAGAATCCGCAGGGGCCCGAGCAGATCGTCAAGGTCGGCTCGCTGGGCCTGACCTTCACCAGCACCTTCAACTACAACGCGATCAGTGCGTTCGGCGGCGCCGGCGCCTTCACCGCCGACATGTTCGTCCAGACCTGGGACCGGTTGCTCGAGTTCCCGGAGCGCATCCCGGCGGTCGTGCACTCGATCTTCGGCGGCGAACGCGACCCGAACACGCCGGTCAGCGTCGTGGGCGCCAGCCGGATCGGCGGCGAGGCCGTGCAAGCCGGCCTGTGGTCGCTGTTCCTGCTGCTGCTGGCCAGCCTGAACTTCTTCGTCGGCGTGTTCAACCTGCTGCCGCTGCTGCCGCTCGACGGCGGGCACATCGCCGTGACCTGGTACGAGTGGGTTCGCGACCGGGTGCGCAAGCTGCGGGGCAAGGCCGCCGGCGGGCCGGTGGACTACACCAGGCTGTCGGCGATCACGATGGTCATCGTTTTCCTCGGCGGCGCGGTAACACTGCTCACCGTGACAGCTGACATCGTCAACCCGATCCGGCTTCAGTGAGTACGCTGAAGTCGTACAGGTACCCGTCGTAGGCCGTAGAGGATTCGATGAGCGTCGAGCTTGGTATGCCTGCCCTCCCGCCGCCCGTACTCGCTGAACGTCGACCGACCCGGCAGTTGATGGTGGGCCAGGTCGGAGTGGGCAGCGAGTACCCGATCTCGGTCCAGTCGATGACCACGACGCTGACCGCGGACGTCAACGCCACGCTGCAGCAGATCGCGGAGCTGACCGCCGCGGGCTGCGACATCGTGCGGGTGGCGTGCCCGTCGGCGGACGACGCCGAGGCGCTGCCCGCGATCGCGAAGAAGTCGAAGATCCCGGTGATCGCCGACATCCACTTCCAGCCGAAGTACGTGTTCGCCGCGATCGAAGCCGGCTGCGCCGCCGTCCGGGTGAACCCGGGCAACATCAAGAAGTTCGACGACAAGGTCCGCGAGATCGCGCAGGCCGCGAAGGACCACGGCACGCCGATCCGGATCGGCGTCAACGCGGGATCGCTGGACCCGCGGCTGCTGAAGAAGTACGGCAAGGCCACCCCGGAAGCGCTGGCGGAGTCGGCGCTGTGGGAGGCGTCGCTGTTCGCCGAGCACGACTTCCACGACATCAAGATCTCGGTCAAGCACAACGACCCGGTGGTCATGGTGCGTGCCTACGAACTGCTCGCCGAGCAGTGCGACTACCCGCTGCACCTCGGCGTCACCGAGGCCGGGCCCGCGTTCCAGGGCACGATCAAGTCGGCGGTCGCCTTCGGCGCGCTCCGGCGGCAGGGCGTCGGCGACACGATCCGGGTGTCGCTCTCCGCGCCGCCGGTCGAAGAGGTCAAGGTCGGCAACCAGATCCTGCAGTCGCTGAACCTGCGGCCGCGCAAGCTGGAGATCGTGTCGTGCCCGTCGTGCGGGCGCGCGCAGGTCGACGTGTACAAGCTGGCCGACGAGGTCACGGCGGGGCTCGAGGGCATGGAGGTGCCGCTGCGGGTCGCCGTGATGGGCTGCGTCGTCAACGGCCCTGGCGAGGCGCGCGAAGCGGACCTCGGGGTGGCCAGTGGCAACGGCAAGGGCCAGATCTTCGTGAAGGGCGAGGTCATCAAGACCGTGCCGGAGCACCAGATCGTGGAGACCCTCATCGAGGAGGCCATGCGCATCGCCGAGCAGAGCGGCGATGGTGCGGGCCCGGGCGAGCCGGTGGTGACCGTCGGCTGACGCGGAATGAAGTGAAAGACCGCGGTCAGCGGCCGATCACGGCCCGTTAGTGTTCTTCCCGCCGAGGCGTTTTCCGCGCCTTTGCCGCTATCCTTGTCGTAGTCGAGCGCAGGAAACGGGGTGGGTATGAGCACCGCATTCGCGGGTTCCGCGCTGAACTGGAACTACCTTCTGGATACCTGGCGGGAGCTGACAGTCCCCGAGGGATGGCGGCCGGAGCTGACCGTCGAGGGAATCCAGATGACACCGCCGCCAGGGGGACCGCACAACCTGATCGCCGACCTGGTGCACCGTGCACTGGTCGCGGTCGGCCCGGACGGGTGCGGGGTTTTCCAGACCCAGGGCGTCGGCGTCAAGCAGATCGGCGGTATCTACGTGCCCGACTTCTGCGTAGCCCCGCGTTCGGTGATCCCGCACAACTCCGATCCGGTGCCCGCTGAGCATGTGCTGCTCGCGGTCGAGATCACGTCGAAAAGCAATGCGGAGCATGACCGTAAGAAGAAGCGCTGGGCCTATGCGCACGGCCCGATCCCGCTTTACCTGCTGATCGACCAGTTCGATGAGGACGGTCCGGCGGCCACGCTGTTCAGCGAACCGATCGACGGCGTCTACGGCAAGATGGTCCGCGTGCCGTTCGGTCATCGGCTCCGTATCGACCAGCCCTTCGACCTCGAGCTGGACACTTCCCGGTTCTGAGCCCGCGAAACACCGTGGGCGGTTTTCCTTTCCGGGGCGTGATCTGGCAATCTGGAAGGCGTGTTGCGGCTTGCCGGTGCACGGCTGCTCGGTGATCGGGACTACCCGGCGGTGCGTGCTGTCCTCGCGGCCGATCCCGTGGCGAGTTGCATGGTCAGCGCCCGCGTCGAGGTCGCCGGTCTCGATCCGTGGCGGCTCGGCGGTGAGCTGTGGGCCGCCGACTACCGCGGGTCCCGGTCCGGCCGCCTGCCGGGCCTGTGTTTCGCCGGCCCGAACCTGATTCCCCTGCGCGGCAACGCCTCGGCGCTGCGCTCGTTCGCCGACCGTGCCCTGCGCAAGCAGCGCACCTGCTCGTCGCTGGTCGGCCCGTCGGAGCAGGTCCTGGGCCTGTGGGACGAGCTGGAACCGGAATGGGGTCCGGCGCGCGAGGTGCGTGCGGACCAGCCGCTGATGGCGATGGACGGCCGGCCCGCGGTCAGGGCCGATCCGCTGGTCCGGCGCGTCCGGCTCGACGAGCTGGAGCGGTACCTGCCCGCGGCGATCGCGATGTTCATCGAGGAGGTCGGCGTCGATCCCCGCATCGGCGACGGCGGCTCGAGCTACCGCGCGCGGGTCGCCGAGCTGATCTCCGGCGGGCGCGCGTTCGCCCGGTTCGAGGACGGCGAGGTCGTGTTCAAGGCCGAGATCGGCGCGCTGTCCCGCACCGTCGGGCAGATCCAGGGCGTGTGGGTGCACCCGGACCGGCGCAGCCAGGGCCTGGGCGGCGCGGGCACGTCCGCGGTGGTGAGTCACCTGGTCAGCGGCATCGGCCGCACGGCGAGCCTGTACGTCAACTCGTTCAACGCGCCCGCGCTCGCGGCCTACCGGCGCATCGGTTTCCGCCAGGTCGGCCGCTACGCCACGGTCCTGTTCTGACGCTTCGCCCACGCCGTAGGCTGGGGGTATGCCAGTTCGCGTCCCGTTGCAGCCCGGCGTCCAGGCGCCCCGCCGTCCCGTCCCCGCCAGCATTCCGCGCCCCGAATACGTGGACAAGCCGGCACCCAAGCGGGACACCGGCAACGGGGTGCGTACGCCCGAGGTGATCGAGGCGATGCGGGTGGCGAGCCGGATCGCGGCGCAGGCGCTGGAGGAGGGCGGCAAGGCCGTCAAGCCGGGCAACACCACCGACGACGTCGACAAGGTCGTGCACGAGTTCCTGCTCGACCACCACGCGTACCCGTCGACGCTGGGCTACCGGCACTTCCCGAAGTCCTGCTGCACCTCGCTCAACGAGGTGATCTGCCACGGCATCCCGGACTCGACGGTCATCGAGGACGGCGACATCTGCAACATCGACGTCACCGCATACATTGGTGGCGTGCACGGGGACACGAACGCGACGTTCCTCGCCGGTGACGTGTCGGAAGAGGCGCGGCTGCTGGTGGAGCGCACGCACGAGGCGACGATGCGCGCGATCAAGGCGGTGCGGCCCGGCAGGCAGCTGAACGTGATCGGCCGCGTCATCGAGTCGTACGCGAAGCGGTTCGGCTACGGCGTCGTGCGCGACTTCACCGGGCACGGCGTCGGTCCCGCGTTCCACACCGCACCGACGGTGCTGCACTACGAGGAGCCGTCGGTCAGTACGACGATCGAGCAGAACATGACGTTCACCATCGAGCCGATGATCACGCTCGGCACGATCGACTACGACATCTGGGACGACGACTGGACGGTCACCACCAAGGACAAGAAGTGGACCGCCCAGTTCGAGCACACCATTGTGGTCACGGCGTCGGGCGCGGAGATTCTGACGCTTCCATGATCAGCAGCTGATCCAGGAAGCCACCGGCCTCGGCAGCCGCCCGCTCGGGGTCGCGGGCGACGATCGCCTCGATCAGCCCGTCGTGCCCGATGTGCAGCTGCTCCGCGAAGTGCTCGCGCGACGTGGCCGCCACGCTCGCGACCACCGCCTCCATGATTCCCCGGTACAGCTCGGTCAGCAGGGCGTTGTGTCCACAGTGGACGACGGCGAGGTGGAACTCCGTGTCCGCGTGCACGAACTCGTCGAACTGGTCGGCCTCCTGCGCCCGGTTCCGTTGCGCCAGCAGTTCGGTGATCCGGCGCAGATCCTGCTCCGTCCGCGCGGTCGCGGCCAGCCGCGCACTCTCCACCTCCAGCCCACGGCGCACCTGCAGGACCTCCCGCAGTTCGGAGCCGCACAGCCGCCGGATCGCCCCGGACACCTCACTCGTCGCGCGCACATAGGTGCCGTCGCCCTGACGGACTTCGAGCAGCCCGCTGTGCGCCAGCGCGCGCACCGCTTCCCGGATCGTGTTGCGGCTGACGCCGAGCGTCTCCACGAGCGTCGCTTCCGGCGGGATGCGCTCGCCGACGGGCCATTCGCCGCCGCTGATGGCGGTTCGCAGCTGGCCGATCACCTGGTCGACGAGGCCCGTGCGGCGTGTTGTGGCTAACGGCACCCGATAATCCCTTCAACCAATCATCCGACGTCTGTCATAGTAGCTGATGTGGTCGAAACCTCGGTGAAACAGGACGCGCCCGTCCGCGTGCTCATCGGCAGCGGAATCGTGGGTGCCGCCGTCGTTCTGGCCGCGCTGAACCTGCGACCGGCGGTGACCGCGGTCGGCTCCGTGCTCGATGAGATGCGCGACTCGCTGGGGGCCACGTCGACCTGGGCCGGCGCGCTGACCACCGTGCCCGGGCTGTGTTTCGCGGCAGCCGGTTCGGTCGCGCCGTGGATCGCCAGGCGCGTGGGGGTCGCCGCGGCGGTCACGGCCGCGCTCGCGTTGCTGACCGGCGGCCTCCTGCTGCGCGTGCTCGACGGCACGTTCGTGGTGCTCGGCGGCACGCTCGTCGCGACCGCGGGCATCGCGCTGGCCAACGTGCTCATCCCGGTCGTGGTGAAGGAGTCCTTCAGCACCCGGATCGGCCTGATGACCGGGCTCTACACCGGCGCGTTGCAGGCTGGGGGAGCGCTGGGTTCGGCTGTCACACCGCCGCTGGACACTGCCTTCGGCGGCTGGCGACCGGGGCTCGGCAGCTGGGCCGTGTTGTCCGCGATAGCGCTGGTCACGTGGCTCGCCGTCGCCCGCACGCGGCCGGCGCCGGCCTCCGGCGCGGGTTCGCCCGCGAGCGGTAGCCGATCGCTGCTGCGCAACCGGCTCGCCTGGATCGTGACGTTGTTCTTCGGTCTGCAGTCGTGCCTCGCCTACATCGTGATGGGCTGGCTGCCGCAGGTGCTGATGGACGCGGGCGTGAGCCGCAACGACGCCGGGCTCCTGCTCGGGCTGGTCTCGCTCATCGGTCTGCCGGTGAGCCTGATCGTCCCTCCGCTGGCCGCGCGGCAGGGCAACCAGAGCTGGTGGACGCTGGGGCTCTGCGCGTTCGGCCTCGTGGGCGTGCTCGGTGTGCTGATCGCGCCGGGCGCGGCGCCGCTGCTCTGGTCGATCCTGATCGGCCTCGGGATGAGCGTGTTCTCGCTGGCGCTCACCGCGATCGCGCTGCGCGCCCGCACCGGCGGCGACACCGCGCGGCTGTCGGGGATGGCGCAGGGTATCGGGTACCTGTTCGCCGCCGCGGGCCCGTTCGTGTTCGGCCTGCTGCACGACGTGACCGGTACCTGGACGGTGCCGTTCGTGATGCTGGCCGTCGTCTCCGCCGGGCAGATGTTGTTCGGGTTCCTGGCCGGCCGCCCGGGCTACGTCTGAGTCGCTACGAGATGGTGCGCAGGCGACGACGCGGTTCGCGAAGCCGGTCCACCGCTTCCGGTCGCGGCCTCGTGGGTGGCCGAGCGGGCACGGGCGCCCTGCGGTCGGCGCGGGATGCGACGCCCTGCCCGGCCTAGCTCTCGAGCGGCAGGTTGAGCAGCGCGTTCTCGATCAGCTCCGGCATCGCCGGGTGGATCCAGTACTGGCCGCGCGCCATCGACCGCGCGTCGAGGCCGAAGCTCATCGCCTGGATCAGCGGCTGGATCACCGTCGACGCCTGCGGGCCGATGACGTGCGCACCGAGCAGTAGTCCCGTGTCCGGATCCGCCAGCAGCTTCGCGAACCCGGTGGTGTCCTCCATCGCCCAGCCGTATGCGATCCCGGCATAGTCCTGTTTGGACGTCACGTAGCGGACGCCACGCTGCCGGGCTTGCTGCTCGGTCAGCCCGACCGACGCGATCTGCGGTGACGTGAACACGGCGTGCGGGACGAACCGGTGGTCGGCCTCGATAAGCTCGTCCGGGTGCAGCAGATTGTGTTGCACCACACGGGCTTCGTGATTCGCGACGTGCTTGAGTTCGTACGGCGAGGACAGGTCGCCGAGCGCGTAGATCCCGTCGACCCCGGTCTGCTGGAAGGAGTCGACGACGACGTGCCCGCTGTCCATAGTGGACACCCCGGTGGCGGCGACGTCGAGCACATCGGAGTTGGGCCGGCGGCCGGTCGCGATCAGCACCTCGTCGCCCACCACGGTTTCGCCGCCGTCCAGCGTCAGCTCGATGGCGTTACCGGCCGCGCGCACCCGTAGTTCCTTCCGGTTGAGCCGCACGTCGAACCGCTTGCCGGCCAGCTCGGTGAAGCGCGCGCTGACGTCCTCGTCCGCCCCGCGCAGCAAGGCGCCCGAGCGGGCGATCAGCGTCACCTCGACGCCGAACGAGGCGAACACGTGCGCGAACTCGGCCGCGATGAAGCCGCTGCCGATGATGACCAGCCGCGACGGCAACTCGTCGAGGCGCATGATCGTGTCGGAGGTGTGGTAGCGGACCTGGTCCAGGCCGTCGATGTCCGGCAGTACCGGCCTGCTGCCCGCGGCCAGCACGAACCGGTCCGCGGTGATCGTCTCGGTGTGGTCGGGCAGCGCGACCGTCAGTTCCTTGTATCCGTTGAAGCGGGCTTCGCCCTCGTACACGGCGACATTCGCGTTGTCGTCATGGGCGAGCCGGTACTCGCGGCCGCCGGCGGCGATCGGGTCGATCCGCCCGAAGATCCGGTCACGCACGTCGCGCCACCGGACATTCTTGAGCTCCTCGTCGACCCCCAGCCGGCTGCTGACCGACGGCGTCGCGGCGACATCCGCGGCGTGCACGAACATCTTCGTCGGGATGCAGCCCACGTTGAGGCACGTACCGCCGAACACGCCCCTCTCCACGATCGCCGTCTTCCAGTCGGCGAACCGCGAGTCGAGAATCGAGTTCCCGGAACCGGTTCCGACGATCACCAGGTCGTAGTGGGGCACGTTCGTCTTCCTCCGCCGTGGGCTTGGTCCGTTTGTGCAAACCGGTGTTCCCCGTGTGTTGTTCCCTAACCGCCGGTCGCGGTGAAGTGCATCCGGTCGGTCGGCCTGTGCCACGCGCCGCCCCAGCCGGTCGATGCGAGCGCGGGCGCCGCAAGAAGGACGGTAACCCTGGAGAATTGCACGACGTTGAGCTTGGCAGAAGGCGACACCACCCGATTCAGTGACACCGCATCGGCGGCGCTGTCAACTACTGTGTGCCCTGCACTCTTACGCGCCGGAGTCTTGTGAACGCCGAGCGCGACTTTCAGGAAGCTTCATCCGGCAGAGGGGGTACACGCATGGCCAAGCACGCCAAGCGTGATCGGAAATTCCGTTTCGCGCTCGCGGCGGCGGCCGCGCTCGCGGCGTCTCTGCCGATCGCCGCGGTGGCCGCCACGTCCGGTGCGACCACCGACAGCAGCCCGCCCTCGCAGGCCCAGCCGCGCATCGTCGGCGGCACCGAGGCCTCCGTCAAGGACTACCCGTACGCGGTGTACCTGACCGACAGCCGGGACAATCAGTTCTGCGGCGGCGTGCTCGTCAGCCCGACCGCGGTGGCCACGGCGGCGCACTGCGCGTCGGCCGTGGGCCAGTCCGACATGCGGGTTGTCGCGGGCAGGCAGGACAAGCGCGACGACGACGGCATCGTCAGCAAGGTCACGCACGTCTGGGTCGAGCCCGGCTTCTCCGACCCCGGCAAGGGTGACGACGTCGCGGTGCTCACCCTCGACCACAGCGTGCCGTACCAGCCCGCCAAACTGCCCGGCTCGTCCAGCGCGTCCCTCTACAACGCCGGCACGAACGCGACCGTCGTCGGCTGGGGACGCACGGCGGACGGCGGCACCCGCTCGCAGTACCTGCGCAGCGCCGTGGTGCCCGTGGTCGGCGACTCGACCTGCTCGCAGGCGTACAGCAACTACGACGCGAAGAGCATGGTGTGCGCCGGGTACCCCGACGGCGGCGTCGACGCGTGCCAGGGTGATTCCGGCGGGCCGCTGGTCGTGAACGGCACGCTGATCGGCATCGTGTCGTGGGGCGACGGGTGCGCCAAAGCCGGGAAGTACGGCGTGTACACGCGCGTGTCCACCTACGCCGACGACATCAAGGCCCAGTCCGGGCAGCGCATCGGGCTCTGGTAACCAGGACCGGTGGACGTCGCCGGTTCCGATCTGACCCCGCACCAGCTCTACGAGATCCTGCGGTTGCGCGCCGAGGTGTTCGTGGTCGAGCAGCACTGCCCGTATCTCGACCTCGACGGGCGTGACCTGGACCCGGAGACCCGGCATTTCTGGAGCGAGGGATTCGAGTGCTCCGCGCGCGTGCTCCGCGAAGGCGACGTATACCGGATCGGTCGCGTCGTCACGGCCCGACCTGCGCGTGGACGCGGGCTCGCGGCCCGGCTGATGACGGCCGCGCTGGCGCACATCGGCGACGTCGACAGCGTGCTCGACGCGCAGACGTACGCGCAGGGGTTCTACGCGAAGTTCGGGTACGTGCCCGAAGGTGACGAATTCGACGAGGACGGCATCCCGCACATCACGATGTGGCGGCGGGCGGCGCGCACTGGCTGATCACCTTCACCGCCGTGTCCACGTCGGTCTCGGTCAGGTCGGCGCGCGCGGTCAGGCGCAGGCGGGAGATACCGTCCGGCACCGACGGCGGTCGGAAGCACCCCACGCGCACACCCTGCTCGGCGCAGCGGGCGGCCCAAGCCACCGCGTCGTCCGGCGTCGGCGCCTGCACTGACACGACCGCCGCCTGCGGCTCGCTGACCCGGAAACCGTTGTCCCGCAACTGTTCCGCGATCCGCGCGGTGTTCGACCGGACCTTCTCGGCCAGTTCGGGTTCGGCCTTGAGCACGTTGAGCGCGGCCAGCGCCGCCGCCGCCGACGAGGGCGCGAGCCCGGTGTCGAAGATGAAGCTGCGCGCGGTCTCGACGAGGTGCCGGATGACGCGGCGTGGCCCGAGCACGGCGCCACCCTGCGCGCCGAGCGACTTCGACAGTGTGACAGTGGTGACTACGTCGGGTTCCCCGGCGAGCCCCGCCGCGTGCACGGCGCCCCGCCCGCCGTCGCCGAGCACGCCGAGCCCGTGCGCGTCGTCGATGAGGAGTGCGGCGTTGTGCTCGCGGCAGACACGCGAAAGCTCGTTCAGCGGGGCGAGATCGCCGTCCACGGAGAAGATCGAATCGGTGACCACGAGCGCCCGCTGCTTGCGGCGCGTGGCGAGTGCGTGTTTGACCGCCTGCGGGTCGGAGTGCGCGACGGCCGCGATGTCGGTGCGCGAAAGCCGGCAGCCTTCGATCAGTGAGGCGTGGATGTACTTGTCGGACACGATGGCCGAATCGGATCCGGACAGCGTGGTGACGGCGCCCAGGTTCGCGGTGAAGCCCGAGGAGAACACGAGCGCGGCCTGGAACCCGCAGAAGCGCGCGAGCCCGTGCTCGAGTTCGGTGTGGAGCTCGGTGGATCCGGTGACGAGCCGGGAGCCGGTGGACCCCGCGCCCCAGCGCAGCGCGGCCGCGGCCGCGGCGCCGGCTACCCGCTTGTCGCGGGCCAGGCCCAGGTAGTCGTTGCCGGCGAGGTCCAGCTCATCGCTCGACGCGCTGCGCGGGCGGAGCTTGCGGGTCAGCCCGGCCTTGGCTCGCTTGTCCGCCTCCGTGTCCAGCCAGTCGAACACCTGCTCATGTCCATCCACCTCTGCATCCTCTCAGGTGGCCGGAAACGACTGTGGTGGCCACCGTCACCCGATGGCCACCACAGGTCAGTTCGCAGATCGACTGGGGCTTGCGTAGCGGTGCGGGTAGCGGAACCCGACGTGGTGCAAGCCCCGTCCGCGAGCGGATCAGTCGCGGGTGCGACGTGCCGGGCCACGACCGGAGCGCCGGGGGCGGAAGCCCTCCCTGGACTGACGGTGCGCGCCACGACCGCGGTCACGGTCACCACGCGGGCCACCGCTGCGGCGCGGTTGCGGCTCGCGACGCCGCTCGAGCACGGGCTCGCCGCTCGGCTCACGGGCACCCGTGATCCGCGACAACTCGTCGTCGCCGGGCCGGATCACCGAGGACTGTGCCCGCACGCCGGCGCGCTCGGTCATCCGCCGCACGGTGCGCCGCTGGTCGTGGGTGACCAGTGTGACCACGGTGCCGGAAGCGCCGGCGCGCGCGGTGCGGCCCGCGCGGTGCAGGTAGTCCTTGTGGTCGGCGGCCGGGTCGACGTGCAGCACCAGGCTCACGTCGTCGACGTGGATACCGCGCGCGGCGACATCGGTGGCGACCAGCACCGGGGTGTGGCCTTCCTTGAAGTCGGCGAGGACCCGGTTGCGCTGGCCCTGCGTCTTGCCGCCGTGCAGCGCCCCGGCCTGCACGCCTTTGGCGCGCAGCCGCTCGGCAAGCCGGTCGACGTGGTGCTTGGTGCGCACGAACATGATCGTGCGGCCGTCGCGGGCACCGATCTCGGTGACGATCGCCTGCTTGTCCTGGTGGGTCACCTGGAACACGTGGTGGTCCATGGTGTCCACGCTCGCGGTGACGGGCGCCACCGAGTGCTCGACCGGGTCGGTCAGGTAGGCGTCGACGAGCTTCTTGACGTCGCCGTCCAGGGTCGCGGAGAA
Source organism: Amycolatopsis sp. (assembly GCA_035248845.1). GTDB lineage: Bacteria > Actinomycetota > Actinomycetes > Mycobacteriales > Pseudonocardiaceae > Amycolatopsis_E. The sequence continues at coordinate 18,577 of DATFHB010000023.1, forward strand.
CAGCAGGCGCTGGCCACCCTGCGGGGTGAGGTCCATGATCTCGCGGACCTGGGGCAGGAAGCCCATGTCGGCCATCTGGTCGGCCTCGTCGAGCGCGATGAAGTTGACGTCGGAGAGCACGCAGGTGCCCTGTCGGACGTGGTCGGACAGCCGGCCGGGGGTGGCGATCAGCAGGTCCACGCCGCGGTTGAGGACGTCGGCCTGACGGTTGAAGGCCATGCCGCCGACGGCGGTGCGGCACCACAGACCCATCGCCTTGGCCAGCGGTGCGAGCGCGTCGGCGACCTGCATCGCCAGCTCACGGGTGGGGACGAGGACGAGTGCGCGCGGCCGCTTGGCGCGTGCCTTTCCGCCGCCGAGGCGGCCCAGCAGTGCGAGGCCGAAGGCCAGCGTCTTGCCGGAGCCGGTCGCGGCGCGGCCCAGTACGTCGCGCCCGGCGAGCGCGTCGGGCAAGGTCGCTGCCTGGATCGGGAACGGCGCGTCGATGCCCGCATCCCGCAGCGCGTCCAGCAGCGGACGCGGAAGGTTGAACTCGGCGAACGAGGTGGTCGACGGGGAGTCGATGGTGATGCTCACTAACTGCCTCTCGGACGTGGCACGTCACAAGGAGGCCCAATGCCGGCGCTGCGCGCGGCGAAGTGTTGTCCTGGGCTTTCACAGGGACGGACCCGGCGCTTCGCACGCCGTTGGTGGGTGGAATTACCGCGAGCCGCTCGGGGGCTTGGCCGCGAAGAACAACACTTGTCCACGCCGCCGGTTGCGGTCTGTGATCAGTTTAGCGGAGTGACCCGCTTCACCCGAGACCGGCCCGTGCGAGCGGCCCCGTGGACGCGCGCGCGAGGACACCTGCCGGCAGCTCCGTCAACCCTCGGTGTGCAGCTCCAATTCCAGGTCACCCATGCGCTCGACGGGCAGTCCGGCGCGTGTCGCGATGGTCAGCAGACCCTCCACAGTGGACGGCTGACGCGGGGCTTTGGCCAGGACGGCGGCGAGTTTCCCCTTGTAGGCCTTGTTGTGGTGACTGATCGTCTTGCCCCTCGGCGTCACCACGCGGACCGTGACCGCACCCGGGATCCGGGCGAGCGCGGCGTACGCACCGGACCGTAGGTCGACGACCAGTTCGTCGAGACCGGTGAACACCGGTTCGAGTGCGGGACGCCACAGTGAGCGCAGGGCGCCCAGCGCGGGCAGGCTGCTGCCGCCCGAGAGCCGGTAGGCCGGAATGCGGTCGGCGCCGCGCGCGACGCCGAAGAGCGCCGAAGCGACCGCGAGCCGCTGCTGTGACTTGAGGAGCTGGGCTTTGGTGAAGGAGCCGATGTCGAGGGCGTCGTAGAGGACGCCGGTGTAGCGCTCGAGCGAGGGCAAGGTGAGAGAGGTCCAGAGCGCGGCGTTGCGGGCGACCTCGTCCTCCTGTCGCGCGGACAGGCCCAGTGCGTGGAGGCTGGCGGGCACGTCGGCCGCGAGCTCCACGAGCGCGTCCGCGATCTTCCGTCGCACCGGGTTGAGCTCGGCGAATGACAGCGCATCGAGGTCGAGCGGCGGCCCGTCCCCGCCGGGCGCCTTCGTTTCCGACGGCGGGAGCAGCACGAGCACGACAGTAGGTTAGCCGCCCACCCGCAAGCCGGCGGAAGCCGACCGCGCCGCCTGGCCCGCCTTGTGCGCGGTCACCCGGTGATGCACCGTTTGACCTGGTCGGACGGCATCGCGGCGGCGCTCGTGCACAGGCCGAATGTGCGTCGCGGGGCGTGGCGGGGTGAGTCCGGTGCCGGCGCGGCGCGGCCACTGCTTTACTTCAGGTATGGAACCCAGTGGGTCACTGACGCTCCGGTATGCCATCGCGACCGATGTCGGCCAGCGACGGGATGCGAACGAGGATTCGGTCTACACCAGTTCGCAGCTGCTGGCCGTCGCCGACGGCATGGGCGGGCATGTCGCGGGCGAGGTCGCCAGCTCGGGCGCGATCGCCGCCGTGACCGAGCTCGACGCCCGGCTCGAGGACGGCACCGCCAAGGAGGACCGGCTCGAGGCGCTCGGCGACGCCGTCGCCGACGCGGTAGGCCGCCTGACCGACCTCGCGGAGCGCGACCCCGCGCTGCAGGGCATGGGAACCACCCTCACCGCGCTGCTGTGGGAGGGCGACCGGCTCTTTGCGGTGCACGTCGGCGACTCCCGGGCTTACCGGCTGCGCGACGGTCGGCTCGAACAGATCACCCGCGACCACACGGTCGTGCAGGAGTTGGTCGAGCAGGGCCGGATCACACCTGAAGTCGCCATGACCCATCCCAGCCGCTCCGTGCTCACGCGCGCCCTGCAGGCCGGCGGCATCGCGGACCCGGACCTGTTCCCCGTCGAGGCGCAGGCCGGCGACCGATACCTGATCTGCTCGGACGGTCTGTCCGACGTGGTTCCGTTCGACGCTCTCCGCGAAGCCCTCACGACGGTCACCGATCCCGAGGCCCTGGTCCACAAGCTGGTCGAACTGGCCAACGCGGGCGGCGGACCCGACAACATCACCTGCGTGGTTGCCGATATCGCCTGAACAGCCGGTGTGACCGTCCGGCGCCGCCGCGCCGACGGTTCGCCGCGAATCGGCCATTCTGCGTATCGTGCCGGGCGTGACGAGTATCGAGCCCGACGACGTGTGCCCGCGCCCACAGCTGGTCCGGTCGGGCTGGATCGACTTGTGCGGTCAGTGGCAATTCGCGTTCGACGATGACGACCGCGGGCTTGCCGCCCGCTGGCAGGCCCGTACCACCGCGTTCGACCGAACGATCACGGTGCCGTATCCGCCGGAATCGAGGCTGTCGGGCGTACGGTCGCCGCGGCCGCATCCGGTGGTCTGGTATCGCCGGGAGTTCGACGCTCCGCCGCTGGCTCCGGGATCCCGGCTGGTCCTGAACTTCGGTGCGGTCGACTACGCGGCATCGGTGTGGGTCAATGGCGTTCCCGTGGGTGGGCACGAAGGTGGGCATACCCCCTTTTCGCTTGACGTAACAGATGTGCTCCAGCCGGACCTCGCCCGACAGTCCATTGTGGTCCGAGCCGAAGACCGTCCGGAGGATGCGGCGCAGCCGCGCGGTAAGCAGGACTGGCGGCGCGAGCCACACGACATCTGGTATCACCGGACAACAGGAATCTGGCAGCCGGTATGGGCCGAGGTCGTGCCGACTGTGCACCTGAGCCACCTCGCGTGGACCTCCGACATTCCCGCGTGTTCGGTCACCTGCGAAGGCGAACTTTCACACGAGCCCGATGAACCGGTCACGGTGCGGGTAACCCTCACCCATGGCTCCGAGATCCTCGCACAGCAGTCGGTGCGAGTTGATCGCGCACGATTCCGGTTCGACGTGTCGGTCGCCGCGCTCCGGCACGGACAGGACCGCGGTCGGCTGCTGTGGTCACCCGAGCAACCCGCACTGATCGATGCCCTCGTCGAGATCCACCCCACAGCGGGCCCGGCCGACACCGTCACCAGCTACCTGGGGATCCGGGAGGTCGGCGCCGGAGACGGGTGCTTCCTCCTGAACCAGTTGCCCTATTTCCCGCGCATGGTTCTTCACCAGGGCTACTGGCCGGAGTCACACCTGGCCGCCCCCGACGCCGGCGCCATCCGGCGTGAGGTCGAGCTCATCAAGGAACTCGGCTTCAACGGCGTGCGGATACACCAGAAGGTCGAGGACCCGCGGTTCCTGTGCTGGTGCGACCGGCTCGGGCTGCTGGTGTGGGGCGAGACAGCCAACGCCTACGAGTTCTCTCCCCCGGCCGTCGAACGGTTGACACAGGAATGGATTGAGATCGTGCGCCGTGATCGCAGCCATCCCTGCATCGTGACGTGGGTTCCGATCAACGAAAGCTGGGGAGTCCCGGATATCGCCACTGTGCCCCAACAGGCTCATTTTGCTCGTTCCTTGTATCACCTCACAAAGGCTCTCGATCCGACCAGGCCAGTGATCTCCAACGACGGTTGGGAGATCCCGGAGGCAGACATTTACGGGATTCATGACTACTCGCCACGCGGCTCCTCTCTCGCCGCACGCTACGGTGACGCGGAGTCGCTCAGCCGGACGCTCGCGACTGGCCGTCCTGGCGGGCGGCGGCTCGTGCTGAGTCAAGTGGTGCCCGACCGACCGGTCATGATCACCGAGTTCGGCGGGCTAACCCAGGCCCCGGTCGCCGGGGAGAACTGGTTCGGATATTCGACGTTCACCGACGCCGAGGACCTCGTGCGCAGGCTCGACGATCTGATGTCCGCACTACTGAATTCCTCCGTTCTGGCGGGTTTCTGCTATACGCAGCTCACCGACACCGAGCAGGAACGCAACGGTTTACTGACGGCAGATCGCATTCCGAAGGCGGATCTCGCCGATATCCGCGCCATCCTGGCGAGGCCCCGGACGGCAATGCCGATTGAGGAGGTCAGCACGCTCCGCGAGGAGGCGGTGCGTAAGGCCAACGCTGAAGACTCCCCACCGACCAACTGATCACGCTCGTTCACGGGGGAGGGAACGAGCGGAGATCCCCGCGGGTGCGCCCATGACGCGGGGGGCGTGGCGCACCCGCGGGGTGGGGCCGCTGTCGGGAAGCGGCCCCGGAACGGGCGGGACCCGGACGTGGTCCCCAGGAGCGGTGCCCGCCCGTGTCTATCAAACCCGCGCCTGTCCGCCGACGGTCAGGCCATGTCCCAGATCTTGACCGCCCGCACGACGAACGGCGCGTGCGGCACGAACGTGCCGTTGCCTGGATAGGTGATGAAATCGCCTTCGGTCGTACATTCGGTGTCCTGGTACACGGTGACATCCCGGGTCAGCCGGTTGGCGAACGACCGCGCCTCGATGTTGGACGGCAGCACGAGGCACTCCTCCGGATTCGCGGTGCGCAAATCCAGTCGCTGCACCGAGTCCGCGTAGAAGTCGCCGGTCCACGCGCAGAACTCACCCTGCTGACACCGGAGTTCCGGCCGGTCCGGCGGCGCCGGATCCGCCTGCGCGATGCCGGAAGCGCTGAGCAGGCCGAGCGCGGAAAGTATCAGGATCTTCGGCAAATAGGCTCGCAGTTTCATGTTTCCTCCCCTGGTGTCGTGTGGGCGGCTCGAGGTGCCGCATCTCCTCACGCATTCCAGAATGACTCGCCGGAGTGCGGTTGTCAGCAGGCATTTCTACTTCTGTGGATAAGTAGTTTTCGTTCGCCCGATCGGGGAATTGTTGTCCACAGCTTCTGGAAAGGGCGTTGTGTGGCCCGGGTGGTTCTGCTATCGCGAGGGTGCCATGGAGTCGCGTACGACCGGGGGCCCTGCGCACCAGATCCTGGCGCGGTTGTCAACGCAGGTTCCGGCCACCGCGCGGCAGACGTGTCGTCAAGGCCCACAATGGACAGTTCAGTCGGCACCTCGATGCTTCGGTGTTTCGCGGCCCCGAGTGCGGCCAATGCGAGTTCGTCCGACATGCACAACCATGCGGTACGCTCTTGGTCGAGCAACTCGCTCGCCATCGCATGTTCACGGGAGATCCCCGACGTCTCCCAGATCGGCACGCTGCCGGTATCGATTCCGGCGTGATCCAGTGTTCCCAGATAACCGCGCAGACGCTCGCGGTTGACGTGGAAACGGCCGGCGGTTGCTGCGAGGTCAGAGGTCCACCGCGTGGCGCGGGCAAGCATTGCGCGGACTGGTCGGCTCTGCTGCTGGTGTCGATTCATCACGTCGGCCAGGGTGCCGCGGCCCTCGCCTATGCGGGTTCCGCTCACGATGGCCTTGATCCGGCTCGGCGGCGCCTCGGTCCAGTGGCGGCTCGGCGCGACCAGGACATTGGCGATCGGGGCGGTCAGTGCCGGAGCCGGATTCGTCGTCGCCGCCGTCGTACCGGTGTCCGGGTTCGCGGGGTTCGAGCCGGCCGGCGCGTAGCTGGCGGCGTCGTTTCCGATCGCGCTCAGCCTCGCCGGCGCATCAGGCAAATGCGGGGACGAGACGGGCGGCGAGCGGGGGATCGCGTTCGTCACCACCGTCGCCTACAGCGGGTTCCTCGTCGGGCCACCGATGTTGGGCGGATCGCTCAGGTAACGCCGCTGTCCGTCTCGTTCGTCGTGGTCGGCGTGCTCGCCACGCTGATCGCGGCGGGCGCGGGTCGCGTACGTCACCGGGAACCCACCGCGCCGACACTGGTCGCCTGATCTGGGCCTACGCTCGTGGCGTGGAGTCAGAGGTTCCCTCCCGCCGCAGGGTCAGTGTGGTGCCACTGCTGACCGTGAGCGTGATCCTCGCCGCGGTCATCGCGGTGGCGCTGGTCGCGCTCACCGGCGGTGCGACGTATGTCATCGCCGGCCTGCCGGACCCCGGGGTTGTCACGCACTACGGCCTCGGTGTCGTGCGCGTGCTCGCCGATGCCGCGTCGGTCGTGTGCGTCGGTTCCCTGCTGTTGGCGGCTTTCCTGGTGCCGCCGCAGAAGTCCGGGGTGGTCACGCGTGACGGCTATGCCGCGCTGCGCACCGCCGGGATAGCAGCGTGGGTGTGGTTCGCCGCCGCGATCGCATCCGTCTTCTTCACAGCGGCCGACGGTGCGGGCAAACCGGTCACCGCGGTGTTTTCGCCGGTCGTGCTGCTGGATCTGATCGACGCCATCGAGCAGCCGAAGGCCTGGCTGGTCACGGCCGCGATCGCGCTGCTGTTGGCGCTCGGCTGCCGCCTAGTGTTGTCCTGGGGCTGGACGGCCGTGCTGTTCGGGGTCTCGATCATCGGACTGGTGCCGGTAGCGGTGACGGGACATTCCGCCAGCGGCGGCTCCCACGACATCGCCACCAACAGTCTGCTGTATCACCTCCTCGCCGCGGCGGTGTGGGTCGGCGGCCTGTTCGCGCTGCTCGCGCACGGCTGGCGCCGCGGTGACCACCTCACGCTCGCGGCCGGGCGGTTCTCCAAGGTCGCGCTGGTGTGCTGGATCGTGATGGCGGCGTCCGGGGTGATCAACGCGCTGGTACGAATCCCGCTCGGCGATGTGCTCACCACCGACTACGGCCTCCTGGTGGCCGCCAAGATCGTCGCGCTGCTTGTGCTTGGGGTATTCGGGCAGCAACAACGCACCCGGGGCGTGCGGGCACTCGTCGACGGCAAAGGCGGTGGGCAGTTGCTCCGGCTGGGGGCCGTCGAGTTGGTGATCATGTTCGTGACGATCGGCATCGCGACCGCGCTGGCGCGCACACCGCCGCCGGCGAACGCGGTGACCGAGCCGTCCACGGTCGAACTGCTGGTGGGCTACAACCTGCCCGGCCCGCCGACGCTGTTCCGGCTGCTGTTCGACTGGCGCTTCGATTTGATCTACGGCACCGCCGCCGTTGTGCTTGCCGGGCTGTATCTGGCGGGTGTGCGCCGACTCCGCAGTCGCGGCGACGCGTGGCCCGTCGGGCGCACAGTGTCGTGGCTCGGCGGCTGTCTTGTTCTGCTCATCGCGACATCCTCGGGGCTCGGCATGTACTCGCCGGCGATGTTCAGCGTGCACATGGGCGTCCACATGTTGCTGACCATGGTCGTGCCGGTGCTGTTCGTGCTGGGCGGCCCGGTCACGCTTGCGTTGCGCGCGCTGCCCGCGGCGCGAAAGGGCGCGCCGCCCGGGCCGCGCGAGTGGGTGCTGGCCTGCGTCAGGTCGCCGCTGGCGAAAGTGCTCACTCACCCGGTCGTCGCGCTGCTGCTGTTCGTCGGCTCGTTCTACGCTCTGTACTTCTCCGGACTGTTCGATACGGCGCTGAACTATCACTGGGCACACCTTGTGATGAATGCGCATTTCCTGCTGACCGGCTACGTGTTCTTCTGGCCCGTGATCGGCATCGACCCGTCGCCCCGCCGGCTGCCGCACCTCGGCCGCCTGGCCATGATGTTCGCGGCACTGCCGTTCCACGCGTTCTTCGGCGTGATCCTGATGTCGAAGCAGACCGTGGTCGGCGACACCTTCTATCGTTCGCTCAACCTGCCGTGGGTGACGGACCTGCTCTCCGACCAGCGCCTCGGCGGTGGTATCGCGTGGGCTTCCGGTGAGATTCCCGCACTCCTGGTGCTGATCGCACTGCTGGTGCAGTGGGCACGCGCCGACGAGCGTGAGGCGAAACGGACGGACCGTCGCGCGGAAGCCACCGGAGAAGAGGACCTGGCGGCCTACAACGCAATGCTGAAGCAGCTCGCGGATCAGGGCAAGCCACAGCAGTAATTGCGAAGTTGTCCACAAGACCCCACTTGTCCACAGCTGCGCCAACTCACCCTTTCTTCCCGGCCGCCCGCACAGGAGGCTGGTGTCACGGGCACGAACCGAGACACGAGAAAGGGCGCTGGCTATGGCGATAGGCGAAACTCCGGTCACCCTCGTCGGCACGGTGTACACCGAGCCGGAGTCCACGCGGGTGGGCGAGCACGACGTGGTCAGCTTCTGGCTTCTGAGTAAGGAGCGCCGCTTGGACAGGGAGCAGGGGGCGTGGGTCGACGGGCGGAAGCTCGTGGCGCGCGTGAAGTGCCGACGCCGGCTCGCCGCGGGCGTTCTGGCGTCGTTGCGGAAAGGCGATCCCGTCATCGTGACCGGTCGGCTGTACATCTGCGGCGAAGGCGAGGGCGGCGAAACTCGGCCTGTACCTGAGGTTGAGGCCTCGGCAGTGGGGCCGAACCTCATGCGGTGCGTGGCACCCGCACAGCGCGGTCGCCGTACCCCTGGCGCCGTGATGGGAGGTGGTACCAGGCCACCTTCGGAGCCCTCGGCGCCGAACCCGCTCGTTGGGGCGGCTGAACCGGTTGCGGTCGGGTGAGGGGCGGCAGTGCAGCGGCCGGGACATCGGATGTTCCGTAGGTGAGGGGGAGGTCACGCTGGGTTCCTGGATGGTGACCGCCGTTCGGGCGCACTCGGCTCCGCTCTACGATCGACCTTATGGCCGAGTTCATCTACACCATGAAAAAGGTGCGCAAGACCGTCGGGGACAAGGTCATCCTCGACGACGTGAGCACAGCGTTCTACCCGGGTGCCAAGATCGGCGTCGTGGGCCCGAACGGGGCCGGTAAGTCCACCGTTCTCAAGATCATGGCGGGACTCGACCAGCCGAGCAACGGCGACGCCTTCCTGCAGCCCGGGGCTTCGGTCGGGATTCTCCTGCAGGAGCCGCCGCTCAACGAGGACAAGACGGTGCGCGGCAACGTCGAGGAAGGCCTCGGCGACGTCAAGGTGAAGCTCGATCGCTTCAACGAGATCGCCGAGCAGATGGCCACCGACTACAGCGACGAGCTGATGGAGGAAATGGGCCGGCTGCAGGAGGAACTCGACCACGCGGACGCGTGGGAGCTCGACTCCCAGCTCGAGCAGGCGATGGACGCGCTGCGCTGCCCGCCGCCGGACGAGCAGGTGACCCACCTCTCCGGAGGTGAGCGCCGCCGGGTCGCGCTGTGCAAGCTGCTGCTGTCCAAGCCGGACCTGCTGCTGCTCGACGAGCCCACCAACCATCTGGACGCGGAAAGTGTGCTGTGGCTGGAGCAGTTCCTGGCCGCGTACCAGGGCGCTGTCCTCGCTGTCACCCACGACCGGTACTTCCTGGACAACGTTGCCGAGTGGATCATGGAACTCGACCGCGGCCGGGTCGTCGGTTACGAGGGCAACTACTCCACTTACCTCGAGAAGAAGCGTGAGCGATTGGAGGTGCAGGGCAAGAAGGACGCCAAGCTGGCCAAGCGGCTCAAGACCGAGCTCGACTGGGTCCGCTCCAACGCCAAGGCGCGTCAGACGAAGTCCCGCGCTCGTCTGGATCGCTACGAGGAGATGGCGGCCGAGGCCGACCGCAACCGCAAGCTCGACTTCGAGGAGATTCAGATCCCGCCGGGCCCCCGTCTGGGAAGTGTCGTGGTCGAGGTCAACGACCTGCGCAAGGGCTTCGACGACCGGCTGCTCATCGACGGCCTGGCGTTCAACCTGCCGCGCAACGGCATCGTCGGGGTGATCGGACCGAACGGTGTCGGCAAGACGACACTGTTCAAGACGATCGTCGGCCTGGAGGAGGCCGACTCGGGCGAGGTCAAGATCGGCGAGACGGTCAAACTGTCCTATGTGGACCAGAACCGGGCGGGCATCGACCCCAAGAAGACCGTCTGGGAGGCCGTGTCCGACGGGCTCGACTACATCCACGTCGGCCAGACCGAGATGCCGTCGCGTGCCTACGTGAGTGCGTTCGGCTTCAAGGGGCCGGACCAGCAGAAGCCGTCGGGCGTCCTCTCCGGCGGTGAGCGCAACCGGCTGAACCTGGCGCTGACCCTGAAGCAGGGCGGGAACCTGATCCTGCTGGACGAGCCGACCAACGACCTCGACGTGGAAACGCTGGGCTCGCTGGAAAACGCGCTCGAGCAGTTCCCAGGCTGCGCCGTGGTCATCTCGCACGACCGGTGGTTCCTCGACCGCGTCGCCACCCACATCCTGGCGTGGGAGGGCGACGACGAGAACCCGGCGAAGTGGTTCTGGTTCGAGGGCAACTTCGAGGGCTACGAGAAGAACAAGATCGAACGCTTGGGAGCGGAGGCGGCCCGGCCACACCGGGTGACTCACCGCAAGTTGACGCGCGACTGACACCGCGCTGAGCGAGCACGCTTGAGCCGACACCGAAGCGGAGTCCCGAGTGGTAGCCACCAAGCACGTCCGGTCAAGCCCGCGCATGCCCGAAATCGGTGCAGGGAAGCCGGCTGGTCCCAGCGACACGCAGGCCATCGAGCGGCTGCTTCAGCAAGCCGCAGACTTTGGCCTGCGCGCGCCGGAACTGACGCTGATCCTGGGTGAGCGTGCTGCATCACTGGCGGAGGCCACGGGTTCGGACACGTTGTGGGTGCGTGCCGAGGGAACGGTCGTGTCGGCACGTGTCCGGCTCGGGCTCCGCGCGGACTCGGTCGCCCGCGGCGTCGCCGCGCTGCGTGCCGCCGAGGACCTCGGCGAGGCGGAGCTGGCGACGCGCCTCCGGACCGACCTTGCGGTGTGCGCCCGGAGTGTGGGCGCGCCACTGACCGGCCTCGCTGCGCTCCGGCCGATTCTCGGCTCGGAGGGGCTCGCGGGCGCCGACAAAGCGTTCGCGCTGTGCCAGTTGGTGGGCTGCCTTTCCCAGTTCGGGCGCAAGCCGGAGCTCGACCGGGTGTTCGTCGAGGCCGACAAGCTGTGCGCTGCCGACGAGCGCCTCGACGGCGACGCCCGGCTGCTGGCGCGCGCGTTCCTGCGGGTCGGCATGTCGGCTCACCGTCGCAGGCACGCAGACATCCTCGGCGCGGCCGACGCCGCGCGGACGGGGCTCGGATTGCTGCAGCAACTCGACGATCCCGGCTGTGACGGCGGGGTGGTGCGCGTCCGCCTGATCGTGCACCTCGTCTGCTCGCTTCTGGACCGGGGTGACTTCGAGAACGCGCGCGAGATCGCGCAGCCCTTTCTCGACGCGGCGCCGCGGGCGGCCGCGATCGCGCCGCTGGGCTGGCTGCGGATGGCGGTCGCGACGCGGATCCTGCTGCCCTCGGGCAGTGCCGAGGCTGCGGCCGTCATGCTGCGCGATGCCGTGCACAGTACCGAGCGTCATGGTCTGTACGCGTTGACCTCGCGACTGTGGGCGGAACTTTCGCACGTCGAGCACCAGCTCGGCCGCACCGCCGACGCGATGGAGTGCTTACAGCAGACCCGGGCCGCCGAGCACGTGTATGCGCGCACCCGCCGGCAGGCCGTGGGCCTGCTATCGGGCGAGTTCGGCACCGGCGGTCACGCGGCCGTGGACCTCGACGACGTGCTTGCCGATGCTCCCGATGCACGGCCGTCGGCCGCGGACGGCAGGGCAGCACAAGCGGGCGAGCCGTCCGGGCCGTCCAAGCCGGACACGGAGCACGCGACGACCTCCGGCCCGCGGCGCCCAGCGGCTCGCGACGACAAGCCCACAGTACCCGATCTCGGGTTGGCACCCGCACCCGCCGACGAGCCCGCTCCGCGCTTCTCGCTGGTGTTCGAGCCCAAGGCGCCGAACGCCGGAGCCGCCAGGCAGGCGGCCGATGACGCCGCTGGGACAGGCGCGGAGCTGCCGGCGAGCGCCGGTCCAGCGGTGCATCGAGCCGGCGAGCGGCCGAACAACGGCTCGGCGCCCGCCGAGTCCGGCGGCCGGGCGAACGGTGTTGCCCCGGATACACCGTCCGAGCGGCAGGAAGGTGGCGACTCGGCGGAGCAGCAGGATGAGGCAGACCGTCGGGCAGGCAGGCGCGCGGCGGAGAGTGGTCCAGACCTATCGGTAGGTGGCAGCGCGAGCGACAGTGCCGGGCACAGTCGTGGCGAGCGGCCGCCGGGCGATGACTCCGCGAAGCGCAAGACGCGGCACGACTCCGCACACGGATCGGTCGCGGCGCGGTCCGTACTCGACCGGCTGGGCATCGCTGCCGGTTCCGGCGGCGGAGGGCGGCGTCGGGCCCCCGACGCGGAGCGGGAGCGCCGCGAATCGGCGGCGTCCGGCACCGGTGCGACACTGGACCCCGCGCGCAGTCGTCCCGGTGATGCCGCGGCCGCGGCGTCTGGGGCAACCCGCGCTGCTGGCGGTGAGTCCAAGGCGGTGGCGCCCGCAGCAGGCGCCGCACATGACGTACCGGCCATCGGCAGCGGCTCGGCGGAGAAGGCGACGAATGCGGCCGTAACAGCAGGAGCGAAGACCAACGGTCGCTCGGTTGCGGAATCCGCGACGGCCGGCGGTGCCGCGGGCACACACGAGGACGCGACCGAACTGGGCGACCGTGCACCAGCCGCCAACGGCGTGGCCGGCGGCGCGGATCGCGGCGAGAAGGCCGCGAGCGGTCGAGACGGCGTGACCGGAAACGCTGCCCACGGCTCGGCCGCGGCTGCCGGTGAGGACGAGCCCGGCGAGAGCGCGGCGACGGCCCAGCACGGTGCAGATGGTGCTATGGGGGGCGGCCGACGCGCCGACTGTGACGGAAAGGCCGGCCACCGGGCTGACAAGGCCGGCGACCATGCGGGAGCGGCAGGCCGCGGCGCCGACGACACGGGCGGCACCACCGTCGACAAGGCCGAAAGCAGCGCCGAAACTGCTGGCGACGGCGCTGCCAAGGCCGAACAGCAGGCTGACGCGGCCGGAGACAGCGCCGACAAGGTCAGCACTGCGGGCAACGGCGTCAAGGCCGACGACACCGCGGCCGGGGCCGGAAACGGGCTCGGGGTCACGGTGACCGGCGACTGGCTGCCGAAGCTGCGGTTGCCACCGTCCCTGGAGCCGTTCGAGGACTTCACCGACGAGGCGCTCGCGTCGACGTCCGAGATCCACTTCACGAGCAGGCCGAACATCGACGACGGCGGTCTCGAGCCGTTCGGCGCGGACCACGGCGCCAGTTCGTTCCTCGACGATGAGCTGCCCGAGGACGCGGGGCTGGCCGATCTGCTGGCGAGGGCGCTGGCCGAGCACCGGGCCGGCACGTCCAGCGCGGCGGCGCTCGTGAAGCGGCTGGGCAGCAGCGAGGCGAAACGGCCGGTCAACGGGCACAGCCGCAACGGTGAGACCACGGGCAACGGGCGTCACCGTACGGACGGCTGAGTCGGCACGCCCGGCCGGTGAGGCGGCGGCGAAGGGCTCCCACGGCAACCGCCAGGCGGGCGTTACGCACGGCAGCGGCGCACTAGGGTGGGCGGTGCATGGCGTGTGATCACGGCTCAGTGGAGAGTTACCTGAAATGAGCTCGACAGGCGTTTCGTCCCTTCCCGGTCTCGTTGCCGGGCAGCCCACCGCACAGCGGAGGCCGGCCAGCCCGGAGCAGATCCGCGACGAGTTGATCGAAGCCGCAGCCGGGCAGGCTCCTGACATCGCCGGGCTGATCCGGCTCTATTACCGGCACATCCCGGCCGAAGAGGTGCTCGGCGACGACCCCAACGACCTCGTCGGCGCCGTCCGCTCCCACTGCCAGTTCGCGGGGCAGCGCATGCCCGGCCGCCCGGCCGTCCGCCTGCTCAACCCGACCACCGCCGAGGACGGCTGGACCCGCGAGGCCACCGTCGTCCAGATCGTCACCGACGACATGCCCTACCTGGTCGACTCGGTCACCGCGAAGCTCGCCCGTGACGGCATCCAGGTGCAGCGGCTGGTTCACCCGATCGTGGTCGTCAGCCGCGACATCACCGGCGCCCTGCAGGAGATCCACCCCGACGCGGATGTCGCCGATCCGCCCGAAGGCGCCTCCGTCGAGTCGTGGATGTACGTCGAGATCGACCTGATCACCGACCCCCTCCGGGCCCGCGAGGTCGACACCCGCCTCACTTCCGTCCTCGCCGACGTGCGCGAGGTCGTCGAGGACACCGACAAGATGGTGCGGGCGGCCGTCGATCTGGCCGGCGAGCTCGACACCGCGCCGCCGCCGCTGCCCGCCGTCGACGTCACCGACGCGGCAGCGCTGCTGCGCTGGCTCGCCGCAGGCCATTTCACTTTCCTCGGTTACCGCCGCTACGACCTCGTCGAAGGCGAACCCGGCGACGACGAACCCGCTCTGCGCGCCGCCCTCGCCTCCGGGCTCGGCGTGCTCCGCCAGGACAGCCTCGCCGCCCGCAGCCTCACCGCCGGCCCCGACACGGCAACGGCCGCGCTCGCGCCGAACCTGCTGATCCTGACGCAGGCCAGCGCACCGTCCACAGTGCACCGTCCGATTTATCCGTACTACGTCGGCGTCAAGACGTTCGACGACCGCGGCAACGTCACCGGCGAGCACCGCTTCCTCGGCATGTTCACCACCAACGCGCTGCATGAGGACGTCCTGGACATCCCCGTCGTCGCGCGCAAGGTCCGTGACGTCATCCACCACGCCGGCTACCCGATGGAGTCCTATTCGGGCCAGCGCATGCTCGAGGTGCTGCAGAACTGGCCGCGCGCCGACCTGTTCTCGGCCGACGCGGAGTCCTTGTACTCCACGGCGATCGGCGCGATCACGCTGTCCGACCGGCGCCGGCTGCGCCTGTTCCTGCGCCGCGACCCCTACGGCCGCTTCTACTCGTGCCTGGTGTTCCTGCCGCGCGACCGCTACACCACGCGCTCACGGCTGGCGATGCAGGAGGTGCTGCTCGCCGAGCTCGACGGCACCCACCTCGAGTACGGCACGCGGGTCGGCGAGACCGCGCTCGCGCAGGTGCACTTCATCGTCCACACCGACCCTTCGCGCCGGCTCGAACCCGACACCCTGCGCATCCAGGAACGGCTCAACGAAGCCGTGCGCAGCTGGGACGACCTGATGGTCGAGGCGATCCTCACCGAACGCCGCGAGCGTGCCGGCGAAGCGGGCCGCGCTGCGGGCCCGCTTGGCGAGGAGTCCGCCACCGAGCTGGGGCAGCGCTACGCGGGTGTGTTCCCCGAGGCGTACAAAGAGGACTTCACCGCCGTCGAGGCGCTGGCCGACCTGCGCCAGCTCGAGTCGCTCACCGACGAGCGCGACCTCGCGATGTCGTTCTACGTTCCCGCCGACGCCGAACCGGGGGAGCGGCGCTTCAAGCTGTACCTGCTCGGCGAGGGCGTGACGCTGTCGGCGGTGCTGCCGGTGCTGCAGCGCATGGGCGTGGACGTCGTCGACGAGCGGCCGTACGACCTGCGCCGCGAGGACGGCGCCCGGTCCTGGATCTACGACTTCGGCCTGCGCATCGGCCGCCGTGAGCTGGACACCCTGACCGGGGAGGCCGAACACGACCTGCAGGTTCGGTTTCAGGACGCGTTCGCCGCGGCCTGGCGCGGCGACTGCGAGGTCGACGGGTTCAACGGGCTCGTGCTGGGCGCGGGTCTCACGTGGCGGCAGGCGGCGGTGCTGCGCGCGTACTCGCGCTACCTGCGCCAGGCCCGCACCCCGTACTCGCAGGACTACATCGAGAGCTCGGTGCTCGCGCACACCGACATCGCGACCCAGCTCGTCCGCTATTTCGAGCACCGCTTCGACCTGGGCACGGACCCGGTCGACGACGTGCAGGGCGAGACAGTGGCGGGCGAGATCTCCACCATGATCGACGCGGTCACGAGCCTCGACGAGGACCGCATCCTGCGGCGCCTGCTCGCGGTCATCGGCGCGACGCTGCGCACCAACTACCTGCTCACCGACCGCCCGTACCTGGCGTTCAAGCTCGACCCGCAGTTCGTGCCGGACCTGCCGGAGCCGAAGCCGAAGTTCGAGATCTTCGTGTACTCGCCGCGCGTCGAGGGCGTGCACCTGCGGTTCGGTGCGGTCGCACGCGGGGGGCTGCGCTGGTCGGACCGCCGCGAGGATTTCCGCACCGAGATCCTGGGCCTGGTCAAGGCGCAGGCGGTGAAGAACGCCGTGATCGTGCCGGTCGGCGCGAAGGGCGGTTTCGTGGTCAAGCGCCCGCCGGCGCCGACGGGCGATCCGGGCGTGGACCGCGACGCACAGCTGAACGAGGGCATCGCCTGCTACCGCATGTTCATCTCGGGCCTGCTGGACCTCACCGACAACCTGGTCGAGGGTCGGGCGGTGCCGGCGAGGGAGGTGGTGCGCTACGACGCCGACGACACCTACCTGGTCGTCGCCGCGGACAAGGGCACGGCGACGTTCTCCGACATCGCCAACGAGGTTGCCATGAGCTACGGCTTCTGGCTCGGCGACGCGTTCGCCTCGGGTGGTTCGGTCGGCTACGACCACAAGGCCATGGGCATCACCGCGCGAGGTGCGTGGGAGAGCGTGAAGCGGCACTTCCGCGAGCTGGGCGTGGACACCCAGAGCGAGGACTTCACCGTTGTCGGCATCGGCGACATGGCCGGCGACGTGTTCGGCAACGGGATGCTGCTTTCGGAGCACATCCGGCTGGTGGCCGCGTTCAACCATATGCACGTGTTCCTCGACCCGGATCCGGACGCGGCTGCCTCGTTCCGCGAGCGCAAGCGGTTGTTCGAGCTGCCGCGCTCGTCGTGGGACGACTACGACCGCTCGCTGATCAGTGAGGGTGGCGGCATCTACTCGCGCAACGCGAAGACGATCCCGATCACCCCGCAGGTGCGCCGGGCGCTCGGCCTCGCCGACGACGTCGCGAAGCTGTCGCCGGCCGAGCTGATGCGGTCGATCCTGCTCGCGCCCGTGGATCTGTTGTGGAACGGCGGGATCGGCACATACGTCAAGGCGGCCAGTGAGACGCACGCCGACGCGGGCGACAAGGCGAACGACGCGGTCCGCGTCAACGGCGAGGACCTGCGGGTGAAGGTCGTCGGCGAGGGCGGCAACCTCGGGCTGACGCAGCGGGGCCGGATCGAGTTCGCCCGGGACGGCGGCAAGATCAACACCGACGCGCTGGACAACTCCGCCGGGGTGGACTGCTCCGATCACGAGGTCAACATCAAGATCCTGCTCGACCACGCGGTCACCGCCGGGCAGCTGGAACGCGGGCAGCGCAACGAACTGCTGCACGAAATGACCGACGAGGTCGGCAAGCTGGTGCTGGCCGACAACTACCACCAGAACACCGTGCTCGGCGTGAGCCGTGCGCACGCGGGTGCGATGGTCTCGGTGCACGAGCGGCTCGTCGCGGCGCTGGTGTCGGCCGGTGCGCTCGACTGTGAACTGGAGGCCCTGCCGGGCCCCGCGGGCTTCGGCGAGCTGGAGAAGGCGGAGAAGGGCCTCACGTCACCAGAGCTGGCGACCCTGCTGGCGCACGTCAAGCTCGAGCTCAAGGACGAGCTGCTGGCCAGTGAGCTGCCGGACGCGGAGGTGTTCGCCCGTCGCCTGCCGGAGTACTTCCCCAGGCCGCTGCGCGAGCGGTTCGCGGACCGGATCGGTGAGCACCCGCTGCGCCGCCAGATCATCAGCACGCTGCTGGTCAACGAGGTCGTCGACGGTGGCGGCCTGTCGTACGCGTTCCGCCTCGCCGAGGAGATGAACGCGACCGCCACCGACGCGATCCGGGCCTTCACGGTGGTCACGCGCGTGTTCGACCTCGACTCGCTGTGGTCGGAGGTCGACGCGCTCGACAACGTGGTGTCCACCGACGTCGCGGACGCGATGTTGCTCGAAACGCGGCGGCTGCTCGACCGCGCCTCGCGCTGGTTCCTCGCCAACCGGCCCCAGCCGCTGGCGGTGGGCGCCGAGATCAGCCGGTTCGGCAGCACCGTCAGCCGCCTGGCGCCGCAGGTCACAGACCTGCTGCTGGCACGCGAGGCCGAGGAGGCCGAGGAGAAGATCGAAAGCCTGGTCGGCGACGGCGTGCCGCGCGAGCTGGCGAACCGGATTGCGACGCTGCTCGAGTCCTACGGACTGCTCGACGTCATCGAGGTCACCGAACTCGCGGAGCGGGAGGCGCGGGTCGACGCGGAGCGCAGCCCGCACGAGACCGCCGAGCTGTACTACGCGCTGTCCTCGCACCTCGAAGTCGCCCGGCTGCTGACCTCGATCAGCGCGCTCGAGCGCGGCAACCGCTGGCACGCGCTCGCGCGGCTGTCGCTGCGGGACGACGTATACTCGTCGCTGCGCGCGATCACCCTCGATGCCCTGCGGCACAGCGAGCCCGAGGACTCGCCGGAGGAGAAGATCGCCCAATGGGAGAAGGCGAACGTCTCACGGCTCGCGCGGGCGAGGGTGGCGCTCGACGAGATCAGCCGCTCGGGCAGGCTGGACCTGGCCACCCTGTCGGTGGCCGCTCGCCAGCTCCGGAGCACAGTGAGGTAAGGGTTGTACGTAGCGATGGTCCGGCCGCGATGGTCGGACATGGATGTGTTCGGTCACGTCAACCACGCCAAGATGGTGACGTTGCTGGAAGAGGCCCGCGTGCCGTTGCTGTTCGACGAGGCCGGCCGGGCGGGGCTCGCCGACTTCGCCAAAGGCATGGTCGTGGTGAAGATCGCGGTGAGCTACCATGCGCCGATCGTGGTGAACGGCCAGCAGGTCCGGGTCGAGATTTCCTTGCAGGGCCTGGAGTTCGCGTCACTGACGCTCGGCTACCGAGTCCACAACGGACCGTCGCAGGAGGACAAAGTCGCCGTCACGGCCGAGACCGTGCTGGCGCCGTACGAGGTCGCGACGGAACGCCCGCGGCGGCTCACCGAGGCCGAGCGCGCGTTCCTGCGGGAGAGGCTGGAGAGTGCCGATGGCTGAGAGCACGCAGCAGCGGACGGTCATCGAGTTGCGCGTCGCGGACACGTCCGACCGCGAGACGCTCGCGGCGTTCGTGGCTCGCGCGGTACGGCTGGACGGCCAGTGCGTCGTGCGGCTGCGCAACCGCGGCGCCGAGGACGACCCGGTGGTCGAGGCGTGGGTGACGACGCCGTTCGAGGTGCTCGCGACCAGGGCGGTGCACGGCGAAGTCCGGCCCAACGACGTGACCGTGTCCGGCGGCGAACTGCTCGCCGCGCTCACGGTCGCGCGGGGCGAGACGATGGACCCGGGCCCGCCGCGCGACCTGATGTGGCACGCGGAACTGCCGATCGGCGGGCGGTGGCAGGTCGTCGACGACGTGCCGGTTCGGGTCGTGTCCGAGCTGACCGACCGCGGCGTCGCACTCGCGCGCGACAACGCGGGCCCGCACGGCACGCCGCCGGCATCGCTGATGGACCAGCCGGTGCTCACCGTCAGTGGTGCGGGGATCGAGGTCAAGATCCCGATGCGCAGCCTGTTCGCGCTCTCCGGCATGGGCTTTGTCGACTCGTCGATCCCGGACGACGTCGTGCGCGTCACGGCCACCGGCTCATGGTTGCGCCTGGACGCCCGCTACGGCGCGGTCCTGCGCCGCCGCCAGGCCTTGCTCCCGCTGCTGTTCTGAAGCCGGTCGCGTCACATCGGGCGGCGAGCAGCGAACCCCACCCAGTGCGGCGCGAGCACCTGCACGTCGAGATGCGCGCCTGGGTAAGCAGCAGATTTTCGCCGGCTACACCCAGCTGTTCATCATGCTGTGCGCGGCCATCTCCAGGTACTCCCATAGCTGCTGGGCCAGGGGTTCCGGCAGGTCGGCCTCGTCGACCGCGATGCGCATGTGGCGCAGCCACGCATCGCGCTCGATCGGGCCGATCTTGAACGGCGCGTGCCGCATCCGCAGCCGGGGGTGGCCGCGGTTTTCGGAGTAGGTGTGCGGGCCGCCCCAGTACTGCATCAGGAACAGCCGCAGCCGGTCCTCCGCCGGGCCAAGGTCCTCTTCCGGGTACAGGGGACGCAGCACTTCGTCCTCGGCGACCTCGGCATAGAAGCGCCCGACGATCTTGCGGAACGTCGGCTCGCCGCCGACGGCGTCGTAAAAGGCCTGTGCGTCACCGATCGGTTCGGACATGACTCTATTGTGCCGTGCCGGTCGAGTTGCTCTGCGACAGGAACCGGCCGATCGGCGGATCGAACCCGGCCTCCTCGACCGCGGCGATCACGCTGGCACGCAGCGCACGCTGCACCGACCACTGCCTACCTGGCCGCGTCTTGACCGTGAGGCGGATCTCGATGCCCTCCGGGGTGACGCGTTCCACGCCGAGCACCTGGGGCGGCTCGAGCACGTCGTGGGCAAGTGGTTCGGCCGCCACGGCCTTGCTCGCGGCGTCGGTCAGCACGTCGACCGCGCGGTCGACGTCGGCGGTGTAGTTCAGCGGCACGTCGATCACCGCGTTGGCATATCCCTGGCTCGAGTTGCCGACGCGCAGCACCTCGCCGTTGCGTACGTACCAGACCGTGCCCTTGACGTCGCGGAGCGTGGTGATCCGCAGGCCCACCGCCTCGACCGTTCCGCTGGCCTCACCGACGTCGACGACGTCACCGACGCCGTACTGGTCCTCGATCATCATGAACATGCCCGACAGGAAGTCCTTGACGAGGTTCTGCGCGCCGAAACCCAGCGCGACGCCGACGATCCCGGCCGAGGCGATGATCGGCCCCAGGTTGAGGCCCAGCTCGGCCAGCACCTGCATCGCCGCGAGCCCGAACACGATGAACGACGTCAGCGACTTGAGCACCGACCCGATCGTCTTGGCGCGCTGGCGGCGGCGTTCGGCCACCATGGGGCCGAGCAGGTCCCCGGCGCGATCCCGCAGGGGGCGCAGCAGCGTGGGCATCTTGCGGCCGTTGTTCTGCGGGATGGTGACCCGGTCGATCAGCTTGTGCAGCAGCCAGCGGATGACGAACGCCACCGCGAGAATGAGGAGGATCTTGAGTGGCTTGGCGATGAGCCAGCCCGCCGACGCGGCGAGCCACTCGTTGTGTGTGACCTGGAACACCTGGTAGCACCAGGTGCCCTGCTGCGTGACGCATTCCGGGGTTGCCGTGCCGAACAGGTTCACGGGGGAACGCGGCCCCTTTCTCGTCTCGTGCGCCCGCGTTCAGCCGAACGTCGGACGGATGTCACATGACACGTCTTCTAACACAGGTGCATTTCCGGTGTGATCTGTGGTCGACTATGGCTGCACCGGTGGAGGTGGTCGAGTGCCAGACCGACAACCGATCCCCTTCGGCGCCGCCGACCACGACGTGGTCGGCGTGGCGCCGGAGGTTGTCTTGTGCGCTTACCCGGGTGGAGCCGCGCCGAGCGGCCACCTGGGCGGGCCACTTCGGGGCGGCGGCCGAACGAGCCGACCGCCCGGACAGCGTAGAGGCAGGGATCCGGCGGCCGGTACGGCACCCAGTTGGGGTAGGCGGCGCGTCCTCTTGCTCAACGCCACCTACGAGCCGCTCACGGCACTGCCGCTGCGGCGGGCCGTGGTGCTGGTGATGTGCGGCAAGGCCGAGGTCGTGCACGGCGATCCGGCGGGGCTGGAACTGCATGCGGCCACGGTGTCGCTGCCGGTGCCGTCGGTGATCAGGCTTTCCAGCTATGTCCGGGTGCCCTATCGCGCTCAGGTGCCGCTCACCCGCGCCGGGCTGATGCACCGGGATCGGTACCGCTGCGCGTACTGCGGCGGCCGGGCGGAGACGATCGATCACGTGATCCCGCGCAGCCGCGGTGGCGCGCACAGCTGGCAGAACTGCGTGGCGTGCTGCGCGAAGTGCAATCACCGTAAGGCGGACAAGCTGCTCTCGGATCTGGGGTGGCCTCTGCATGTGGTGCCCACGGCGCCACATGGTCCGCACTGGAGGCTCCTGGTGCACTCCGGTGACGCGGATCCGTTATGGCGGCCATACCTCGGGGTGGCCGCCTGATTTTTTTGTCGGCGCCCCGGCCTGCCGTAGCGGCGGGCCGGGGCGAGCCGATGTCGTCTCATGGTGGAGACGGAATTCAGGCGGCGGTGACGCGCGTACCGCAGGTGACGCGGGTACCCCTGGTGACCCTCGTGCCTCGCGTGACCCTGGTGCCGGCGGTGACCCGCGTGCCACGAGTCACACGCGTCCCGCGGGTAACGCGCGTGCCCGAGGTCACACGCGTACCCCTGGTAACCCGCGTACCGCGACTCTGAGTAGCAGCGGTCAGTGACTGAAAGTGGTCAGCATTGGTCTGAGCGGGGGTAAGCAAGAGGTTCATTGTGTCCTCCGGGGACCCTGGGCGTTACATATTGGGTGTGGGGAGCGGGGCGCAAGGCCCGTACAGGTGAAAAACTACGAGGAATTGATCGTCTCGACAACCCGATAGCGCTCAGTGCGGCCGGCCGTACGGTGAGTTGCCACCGTTCGAGGCAGGGCCATTCGGCCCATCGTTCGAACCGTGGCCTGGCACACGGCGGACGGCGTACCCGGCGCGACGAGCGGTCACACCGACGACTCTGTTAACGACCGTGCGGGGCGCCCGCTACGCTGGCGGTGTGAACATCGTCGAGACGATCCTGGTCTTCGCGCTGATCCCGGCCGCGATTTACGGCGTGATCGCGTTGTGGACGCTGCGTTCGAAGTTCGCCGCGACGCCGCGGTACCGCCCGGGTCAGCCCTGGGGGTACGCGCCCATCTGGTGGAGCGGCAACCCGGCGGGCGTCGGCGCCCACCGGCCGGTGAGCTCCGGCGAGGCCGCGCCGGGGACGGCAGCAGGAGGTGCCCGTGGCAGCTGGTGAACTGATCGAGCAGACCGAATCGGCCGAGGCCGGGTTCGGGGTCGGCATCACGCCGACCGGGCGGCGCTCGGTCGCGAAGATGTACGAGCCGGCTGCTCCGTCCAGCCCGTTCAGCGTCCCGCAGCTGGCCCGTCTCGACGAGGCGCTGACGTTGGCCAGCCGGGAGACCGGCATCGACTTCAGCGTCTACCTGGGTGAACTGGGTGACGACACGCGCGTCGCGGCTGAGAAGCTGCACGCCTCCGTCGGCGACGGCGCGGCGAACGCGGTGCTGATCGCGGTGTCGCCCGGCGAGCGCGTCGTCGAGGTCGTCACCGGCTCGGACGCGGTCCTGCGGCTGCCCGACCGCGCCGCGAAGCTGGCCGTGATGAGCATGGTCGCGTCCTTCAAGGAAGGCGACCTCGTCGGCGGCCTCGTCTCCGGGCTGCGCATGCTCGCCGACCAGGCGGGCCACGCCCCGCACTAGGGCGTGTCGCATGGATCTTGGTGTGTGGGTTTGGTAGACCGCCGAGGTGGATGAGGAACGTCTGAAGCGGCACGACCTGTCCGATGAGGAATGGCAACGGTTGGAGCCGTTGCTGCCCTCGACTGTGCCGCAGCGGG
>DATFHB010000024.1:0-86451 GCA_035248845.1 Amycolatopsis sp.
GCCGGCCTGCGCGGGGCGCGGCTGCGGCGGCAGGCGCTGTTCCTCGCGGCCCGGGCGCAGGCGCGGCGCGCGACCCTCGGCGCGTCCCCCGTCCGGGGGCGCTAGATTGACCGCCGTGAAGCGCCGCGCCGTCCTGGTCAGCCTGTGTGTCGTGCTGATCGCGCTCGGCGTGATCGCGGTGCGGCTGACCACGCAGCGATTCGATGCCGCCGGTGCCCCCGCGCGGGCGACCGAGAGTGGCACGCCGGCCGCGCTGCCGGTGTCCACCGAGGCCGCGGTGCGCTACGGCTGGACGAAGATCGGCGGCGACGAGTTCGACGGCACGAAGGTCGACGCGTCCCAGTGGACCGTCTACGACGGCGACAACTCGGTGAACGAGTCCTGGAGCCGCAAGCAGTGCACGCTCTCCGGCGGGGTACTCACCCTGACCGGGAAGGCCACCGTCGCCGGCACCACGTGCGGCATCGCGTGGAAGGCCAACCAGACCTACGGCCGCTGGGAGGTCCGGGCACGCATGCCGCGGCCCGCGGACCCGGGCTTCGCGCCGACGTTCCTGTTGTGGGGCGCGGACGACTCCAACTTCCCCGAGGCGGGTGAGGTCGACTTCAGCGAGACCTGGAACCCCGACCGCCCCTACACCGAGAGCTGGCTGCACGGTCCCGGCAACATCCAGGGGCCGTACTTCAAGAGCAACCCGGTCGACCTGACCCAGTGGCACAATTTCGGCGTCGACTGGCAGCCGCACAAGATCACCCTCTTCCTCGACGGGCAGCCCTGGGGCGTCTACGACGATCCGAAGTTCCTGCCCGTGTCGCCGATGCATCTCGTGCTGCAGTTGACCTACATCAGCAAGCACCCGGGCGCGCCGCACGAGACCACGGCACAGGTCGACTGGGCGCGCATCTACGCACCGTGACGATCACCACACCGTCCGCCGGAAATGGTCAAGCGCTCAACTACGTTGGGCAGGGGTGAAGCCCCGACGGAAAGGGAGTTACCCGATGACCTCCACCGCGACCCTCGCCGACGCCCTCCAGGTGCCCCAGGACGTACAGGACCTGCTGTTCCGCGAAGCCCGCACGGCGAACAACTTCAGTGACGAGCCAGTCACCGACGAGCAGATCCAGGCGATCTACGACCTGGTGAAGTGGGCTCCGACGTCGATGAACACGCAGCCGCTGCGCGCGCTCGTGGTTCGCACCCCAGAAGGCAAGCAGCGCCTGCTGCCGCACATGTCCGAGGGCAACCGCGCCAAGACCGGGAGCGCTCCGGTGACCGTCGTACTCGCCGCCGACGTCGACTTCCACGAGAACCTGCCCAAGACCTTCCCGCACAAGCCGGACGCGAAGGACCTGTTCGCCGGCGACGAAGGCACGCGCGAGGGCTTCGCACGGCTCAACTCGCTGCTTCAGGTCGGTTACTTCATCATCGGCGTGCGCGCCGCGGGCCTGGCCGCCGGCCCGATGACCGGGTTCGACAGCGCCGGGGTGGACAAGGAGTTCTTCGGCGGCACCCAGTGGAAGTCGCTGGTCGTGGTGAACGTCGGCAGGCCGGGCGAGAACCCGTGGTTCGACCGCCTGCCGCGGCTGGACTATGACGAGGTCGTCGCGAGCGTCTGACGTCCCTCGCGGAAACGCGCTGGCGGACGGCGGATAGCATCGGCGGGTAACCACTTCGCTTCGAAGGAGCCCATCGTGAACCAGCCGTCGTCCGCCGTAGTCGCACCCGCGTCGAGCGTGGTCGTGCCGGCGGGGACTACGGCCGGTGTCGCGGTGCGCGAGGCGGGTTTGCCGACGAAGGGCGCGGACGCGATCGTCGTCGTCCGGGACGCCGACGGGCGCCTGCGGGACCTGGCGTGGGCGCCGGAGGCGAACACCCCGGTCGAGGCCGTCGCCGCGAACACCGAGGACGGGCGCAGCGTGATCCGGCACTCGGCGGCGCACGTGCTGGCCCAGG
Source organism: Amycolatopsis sp. (assembly GCA_035248845.1). Taxonomy (GTDB): domain Bacteria; phylum Actinomycetota; class Actinomycetes; order Mycobacteriales; family Pseudonocardiaceae; genus Amycolatopsis_E. The sequence goes on from DATFHB010000024.1 coordinate 1,957, forward strand.
CCGTGCAGCAGCAGTTCCCGGAGGCCAAGCTCGGCATCGGCCCGCCGGTCAAGGACGGCTTCTACTACGACTTCCTGGTGGACAAGCCGTTCACGCCGGAGGATCTGCAGGCGCTCGAGAAGCGCATGAAGCAGATCGTCAAGGGCGCCCAGCAGTTCTCCCGCCGCCGCTTCGACTCGCCCGAGCAGGCCCGCGAAGAACTCGCGGCCGAGCCGTTCAAGCTGGAGCTGATCGACCTGAAGTCCACTGAGGACTCTGGGGACACTGAGGACACAGTGGACACCTCGGAGATCATGGAGGTCGGCGGCGGCGAGCTGACCATCTACGACAACCTCGACCCGCGCACCAAGGAAGCCGTCTGGAGCGACCTGTGCCGCGGGCCGCACGTGCCCACCACCAAGTTCATCCCGGCGTTCAAGCTGACCCGCGTGGCGGCGGCGTACTGGCGCGGCAACGAGAAGAACCCGCAGCTGCAGCGCATCTACGGCACCGCATGGGAATCGGCGGAGGCGCAGGACGCCCATCTGGAACGGATCGCCGAGGCGGAGCGCCGTGACCACCGGCGCCTCGGCGCGGAGCTGGACCTGTTCTCCTTCCCCGAGGAGATCGGCTCCGGCTTGCCGGTGTTCCACCCCAAGGGCGGCATCATCCGCCGCGAGCTGGAGAACTACTCGCGCCGCCGGCACGAGGACGCCGGCTACGAGTTCGTGAACACCCCGCACATCAGCAAGGGCGAGCTGTTCCACACCTCGGGCCACCTGCCCTACTACGCGGACACCATGTTCCCGCCGATCAAGTTCGACGAAGAGGACTACTACCTCAAGGCGATGAACTGCCCGATGCACAACCTGATCTACCGCTCGCGCGGGCGGTCCTACCGCGAGCTGCCGCTGCGGCTGTTCGAGTTCGGGACGGTGTACCGGTACGAGAAGTCGGGCGTGGTGCACGGGCTGACCCGCGTGCGCGGGCTGACCATGGACGACGCGCACATCTACTGCACCAAGGAACAGATGCCGGGCGAGCTGCGCTCGCTGCTGGCCTTCGTGCTCGACCTGCTCGCCGACTACGGCCTGTCCGACTTCTACCTCGAACTGTCCACCCGCGGCGACTCGGACAAGTTCATCGGCGAGGACTGGGAGTGGGAGGAGGCCACCGAGACCCTGCGGCAGGCGGCGCTCGACTCGGGGCTCGAACTGGTGCCGGACCCGGGCGGTGCCGCGTTCTACGGGCCGAAGATCTCCGTGCAGGCCAAGGACGCCATCGGCCGTACCTGGCAGATGTCGACCATTCAGCTGGACTTCAACCAGAACAAGCGGTTCGGCCTGGAGTACACCGCATCGGATGGCAGCCGCCAGCGTCCGGTGATGATCCATCGTGCCCTGTTCGGGTCGATCGAGCGGTTCTTCGGTGTCCTGACCGAGCACTACGCGGGCGCGTTCCCGGCGTGGCTCGCGCCGGTGCAGGTGGTCGGCATCCCGATCGCCGACGAACACGTCGAGCACCTGCGCGGGGTGGAGAAGGCGTTGCGCGCCAAGGGAATCCGCGCCGAAGTCGACACCAGCGACGACCGGATGCAGAAGAAGATCCGCACTCATACCACGCTGAAGGTACCGTTCATGGTCCTGGCGGGCGGCAAGGACGTCGAGGGCGGTGCGGTGTCGTTCCGCTTCCGCGACGGCAGCCAGCTCAACGGTGTCCCGGTGACCGACGCGGTCGAGGCGATCGCCGACTGGGTCGCCCGCCGTGAGAACACCTCGCCCAGCGCGGAGACCTTCGGGGCGGTTCTCGGGTGACGCCAGAGGTTGTCGGCCAGGACGGCGTCGGCGTGCCGGATGCGCTGCAGCGGCTGTGGACGCCGCACCGCTTGGCCTACGTGCAGGGCGAGGGGCAGCCCAAGAGCGACGAGCCGGAAGGCTGCCCGTTCTGCCGCCTGATCGAACTGTCCGATGAGGACGCCCTGATCATCGCCCGCGGCGAGCGGGTATGGGCGGTGCTGAACCTGTACCCGTACAACCCGGGGCACCTGATGGTGCTGCCGTACCGGCACGTCGCCGACTACCCGGACCTCACGCCGGAAGAGACGAAGGAGCTGGCGGAGTTCACGCAGCGCGCCATGACCGTCATCCGGTCGGTCTCGGGGGCACACGGGTTCAACATCGGCATGAACCAGGGCGTCATCGCCGGCGCCGGCATCGCCGCCCACCTGCACCAGCACGTGGTGCCACGCTGGGGCGGCGACGCGAACTTCATGCCGGTCATCGGCCACACCAAGGTCCTGCCCCAGCTCCTGGCCGATACCCGCGAGCTCCTCTCCGGCGCCTGGACATCCTGAGAAACACCGTGAGGGACCGCTCAGGGCGGCGGACCATGAGGGGGTCCCTCACGGCACGGGTCAGGACTGCAGGCCGGCTTCGATGTCCAGCTCGATCTTGATCTTGTCGCCGAGCACCGCGCCGGGGAGGCCGGTGCCGACGCCGAAGTCGCCGCGGCTGATCTCGGTGCTCGCCGAGATACCCAGCACCTTGGTGCCCGGCGCCATGCCGTCGCCGAAGCCGCCCAGTTCGGTCGCCAGGGTGACCGCCTTCGTCACGCCGCGCACGGTCAGCTCGCCGTCGATGAAGAAGTCTCCGTCCTCCACGCGCACCGCGGTGGAGACGAAGGAAATGGTCGGGAAGTTCTCCACGTCGAGCAGGTCCGCGCTGCGCACGTGGGCGTCGCGGTCTGCGTTGTTGGTGTCGATGCTCGCCGTGTGAATGGTCGCGCTGACCGTCGAGTCGGCGAGGTTCTCCGCGGTCACGATCGTGGTCTCGACCTGGTCGAAGCGGCCGCGGACCTTCGACACGCCGAGGTGGCGGACGGTGAACGTCACGTCGGAGTGCGTGCCGTCGATGGCCCAGGTGCCTGCCAGGTAGCCCGGGATTTCTGTGGTGGGCGCGCTCATCTGTAACTCCTCTGGTTAGCGATGCTATGTGTTGAGCTCTCAACCACACTGTACGCCCCCATAGTTGAGGGCTCAACTAGGGGTAGAATGGCAGCCATGGCGGCACCTCGATGGCTCAGCGACGACGAACAGCGCGTCTGGCGTGTGTTCTCCGCGGCCGTCGACATGCTGCGCGGCCACGTCGACGGCCAGCTGCAGCGCGACGCCGGCATGCCGCACGCCTACTACGAGGTGCTGGTCAGATTGTCCGAGGAGCCCGACCGCACCCTGCGGATGAGCGAACTCGCCGAACGGAGCCGGTCCTCCCGCAGCAGGCTCTCCCACGCCGTCGCGCGGCTCGAAGCGAACGGGTGGGTGCGGCGGGACCACTGCGCGACGGACAAGCGCGGCGCGTTCGCCACCCTCACCTCGGCCGGGCTCGCCGCGCTGGAGGCCGCCGCGCCCGGGCACGTCGAGGCGGTGCGGGAAGCCCTGTTCGACGCGCTCACCGCAGACCAGATCCGGCAGCTGGGCGAGATCAGCGCGGCGATCCGGGACCGGCTCACCCCGCGCTGCGAGGCGGCGCTGGCCGAGCTCGAAGCCGCAGGCGAAGCGGATGAGGCGGCCGGGGTGTGCTGATCGGCGCGCCGCCCGACCACGATGTCACACCGGGTCGATAGGCTGCCCTGGCAAGCATCTCCGACCAGCAGCCAGGTGACAGCGCAGGTGACACTGACCGCGATGACCATCCCCGCCGATTCCTCCTCTCGGCCGATCTGATGCTGAACATCTTCGCGCGCGCGTCGGTGTCCCGCGCCCTCGATCCGGTCGGCCACGCGCTGCTGCGCGCGGGCGTCACGCCGAACGTGATGACGGCGATCGGCACCATCGGCGCCATCGGGTGCGCGGTCGGCTTCTTCCCGGCCGGGCTGCTGCTGTGGGGCACGTTCACGGTGTGGGGCTTCGCCATGCTCGACCTGGTCGACGGCGCGATCGCCCGGGCCAGGGGCCGCGGCACGCCGTTCGGCGCGGCCCTGGACGCCACCTGCGACCGGCTGGTGGACGGCGCGCTGTTCGCCGCGATCGCCTGGTGGTGCTTCGTCGACGCGCACAGCCTGCGCGCGGCCGCCGCGGCACTCATCTGCCTCGTGCTGGGCCAGGTCATCTCCTACGTCAAGGCGCGCGCCGAGGCGTCCGGCCTGTCCGCGGACGGCGGGCTCATCGAACGCGCGGAACGGCTGATCATCGCGCTCGTCGGCACCGGGCTGCAGGGCTTCAGCGTCCCGTACGCGATCGAGGCGTCGCAGTGGCTGCTCGCGGTGCTCTCGGCGGTCACACTCGGGCAGCGCATGGTCGCCGTGGCCGCGTCCGCGAAGGCGCAGGCAGGGAAGGCGCGTTCGTGAGCAGCCTGTCCGAGCGCGCGCCCGCCGCCGGCTACGCGGCGGGCTGGCGCCTGGTCGGGCTCCTGCCCGCGGCGGTCGGCGACGCGGCGTTCGGGCTGGGCGCGGACTTCGCCGCCCGCCGCAACGGCGCCGGGGTGCGGCAGCTGCGGCGGAACCTCGCCCGGGTCGTGCCGCAGGCCGGTGCCGCCGAGCTGGACGAGCTGGTGCGCCGCGCGATGCGGTCCTACGCTCGGTACTGGCATGAGTCGTTCCGGCTGCCGAGCATGGATCCCCAGGCGGTCCAGCGGCAGGTGGGCGAGCAGCTGACCGGCGCCGAGAACATCGACGCCGCACTCGCGGAGGGCAACGGCGCGATCGTCGTGCTGCCGCATTCGGGCAACTGGGACATGACCGGGTTGTGGCTCGTCGGCTATTCGGGGTCGTTCACCACCGTGGTCGAGCGGCTGAAACCGGAGTCGCTGTACCGGCGGTTCGTGGAGTTCCGCGAGTCGCTGGGCTTCGAGATCCTGCCGTCCGACGGCGCGTCGTCGTTCCGGCTGCTGCTGCGCCGCCTGCGCGAGAACAAGGTCATCTGTCTGGTCGCCGACCGCGACCTGACCCGCTCCGGCATCCCCGTGACGTTCTTCGGCGAGCGCACCCGGATGCCCGCAGGCCCGGCGCGGCTCGCCGCCACCACCGGCGCGGCGCTGCTGCCGGTCGGATTGTGGTACACCGATGACGGCTGGGGCGCGCGCATCCACCCGCGGATCCGGGTCAACGCGCGTGCGGAGGTCCCCGCGGCCACCCAGGCGATGGCGGACATCTTCGCCGGGGACATCGCGGCGCACCCCACCGACTGGCACATGTTGCAGAAGCTGTGGACGGCAGACTTCGGCGAGGAGCCCGCCGGCGAAGCGGTTCCCGAGGAGCGGGAGGCGGCGACCGGGTGAAGATCGGCATCGTGTGCCCGTACTCGTTCGACGTGCCGGGCGGCGTGCAGGGCCACGTGATCGACCTGGCGAAGGCGTTGCTGGCCAAGGGACACCAGGTGTCGGTGCTCGCCCCGGCCGACGAGGACGCCGACCTGCCGCATTTCGTGCAGCCGGCGGGCAAGGCGCTGGGCATCCCGTACAACGGGTCGGTCGCGCGCCTGCAGTTCGGGCCCGTGTCGTACGCGCGGGTGCGCCGGTGGATCCGCGAGGGCGCTTTCGACGTCCTGCACCTGCACGAACCCGCGGTGCCGAGCCTGTCGCTGCTGGCGCTGAAGGTCGCGGACGGGCCGATCGTCGCCACCTTCCACACGTCGACGCCGCGCTCGCGCACGCTCTCGGCGTTTCAGCCGGTGCTGCGCCCGCTGCTGGAGAAGGTCACCGCGCGCATCGCGGTGTCCGCGCTGGCACGGCGGGTGCAGGTCGAGCACGCCGGCGGGGACGCGGTCGAAATCCCCAACGGCGTCGACGTCGATCTGTTCGCGCGGGCGCTGCCGCTGGGGGGCTACCCGCGCGCGGGCGGCACGCTCGGCTTCATCGGCCGGTTCACCGAGCCCCGCAAGGGGATGGACGTGCTGCTCGGCGCGGCGCGCCGGCTGCTGCCGGACTTCCCGGAGCTGCGGCTGCTCGTGGTCGGCCGCGGCGAGCCCGACGAGCTGCGGCGGATGGCGGGCCGCGAGCTGTGGCCGCACATCGAGTTGCTCGGCCAGGTCGACGACGAGACGAAGGCCCGGGTGCTGCGCAGCGTCGACGTCTACTGCGCGCCCAACACCGGCGGCGAGAGCTTCGGCATGATCCTCACCGAGGCGATGGCCGCGGGCACCGCGGTCGCGGCCAGCAACCTCGACTCGTTCCGCCGGGTGCTCGACGACGGCACGGCGGGGCTGCTGTTCGAAACGGGCGACGCCGCGTCCATGGCCGGCGCGTTGTGTGAGCTGCTCGGGGACCCGGCGCGCCGGTTGTCGCTGGCCGCGGCGGCGGGGGAGCGCGTCGCGATGTATGACTGGCCGGTCGTGGTGACGCAGGTGCTGCGCGTGTACGAGATCGCCGTGGCGGCGGACCCGCGGCGCGTCAGTGCGCAGGAGGTCGCGCCGTGAGCGATGACGACCGAAGGGAGGAATCGCTCCCATGAGCTGGTTCTCGGTGCTGGTCGCCGTGCTCGCGGTGGTGATCGTGCTGACCGGGTTGTTCCTGCTGGCGACGGCGAACCGGCTGGACCGGCTGCACGTGCGCCTCGACGCCGGCTGGGCCACGCTCGACGCGGCCCTGGCGCGCCGCGCCGTCGTCGCGCGCGCCGTCGCGGCCGCCGCGCTGGACGGGGTGGAGGCCGCGGCGATCCGGCAGGCCGCGGACGTCGCCGAGACGGCGTCGCGCGCCGAACGGGAGACCGCGGAGAACGACCTGACCAAGGTGCTCGGTGCTGTCGCGCGGGCGACGCTGCCGCCGCGCCTGTCCGACGAGTTGTCCGACGCCGAGCAGCGGGTGGTGATCGCGCGCCGGGTGCACAACGACGCGGTGCGGGACACGCTCACCCTGCGGCAGCGGCGCAAGGTGCGGTACTTCAAGCTCGCCGGCACCGCGCCCCGGCCGGAGTACTTCGAGATCGTCGAACCGACCCCATGAGTGGCAGACTCGGTGGCATGTCCGATCCTTGTGCTGTCGCCCACGGCGATGCGGGCGACGAGGCCGCGGTGCGCACGCTGGTGGCCGTCTTCGCCTCGCCGGTGGCCGACTACCTGAGCAGGTTCGGCGCCGAACTCGGTTTCCGGACCGCGGTCTACGACCCGACGCGGGATGCCGGGTTGCCCGTGCTGGACGAGAACACCGATGTGGTGGTCACCAACCACCACCGCGAGGAACTCGGCCCGGTCCTGCGCGACGTGCTCGCGTATCCGGTGCGCTGGGTGGGCGTGCTGGGCAACCCGCGCCATCCAGGTCCGCACGTCGAGGCGCTCAAGCAGCTCGGCGTGCCGGGCCCCGACATCGACCGCGTGCACCGGCCGGTGGGGCTGAACATCGGCTCGCGCACCCCACCGGAGATCGCGCTCGCCACGCTCGCCGGCCTGATCGCCGACCGCAACGGCCGCCCCGGCGGCTTCGCCTTCTAGTTCTAGTGTCCGGAGTTGTCAGTTCGCGTTGAAAGTTTGTGACAGTAGTTGCTGAGGCTGTCCAGGGTTTCGTCGGCGGTTTTGGTCCAGATGAACGGCTTGGGATTGTTGTTCGCGGTGGTGAGCCAGTCGCGGATGTCGTTTTCCAACGCGCGGAGGGACTTGTGAGCGCTGCTGTGGTTGACGCGATCCGGGCCGTCCGGCCGCGGCACAAGTCCTTGTCGGTGCGCATCTCGGCGGTCGACTGGGCCGAGGGCGGCACCACTGTCGCCGATGCGGTCGGGATCGCCGCCGCCGCTGGCCGCGCACGGCGCCGACGCATTCCCGGTCCGCATCTGGACACGCTGTGTGCCGCCGCGGCCGCCGCCGGCCCCACCGTCGTCGTCGGTGTCAACGAGCGGAGCAAGTATCGTCTCGGCCTGCTCTACAACAGCGTGGTGCCGATCGGCCCCGACGGTCCATCCTCAACGTGCACTGCAAGCTGGTGCCCATCTGGGCGGTGGGCTCACCTGGGGCGGTGGCGGTGGCAGCACGGTGCGGATGGTCGAGTCGGCGGTCGCACGTCGCGAACTAGATCTCGCTGCCGATCGCCCCGGCTGACCACGACATGGGGTTACCCCGTCACCCGCGTCGCGCCGAGGAGTTCGGCGCTCCGTCGCAGCTGGTCGACCATTGCCGAGGTAGCCGGGGTGAGCGATCGCTCGGCGGCCAGGGCCAGGCCAACTGTGTGGCCGACGCCGTCAAGCTCGATCGGCAGCGTCGCCAGCCGCGGATCGCCCTCATCGATCGGGCTGGGCAGGATCGCCACGATGTCGGTGTCGATCAGCAGTTGACGCATGGTGACGAACGAGGTGGTTTCCACTCTGGAGGCCGGTAGGCTGAGATGGTTGCGGACGAAGTAGTCCTCCAGATCCCGCCGCAGCACGGTCTGCGTGCCCGGGAGGACCCAGGGATAGTCGAGCAGCTGTGTGATCGTGACGTCCAACCGTTCCCGCGCGGGATGATGCGCTCCGACCACGATCCGGGCGGGCTCTTCATACAGCAGGTGCCGCACCACCGCGTCGTTGACGGGCGCCGTCACCCGCCCGACGACCACGTCGATCCGGCCTGCCACGAGATCGACCAAGAGTGCCTCGGGTGTCGCCTCACGCACCACTACAGTGACCTGGGGGTGTTCGGCCTTGAACGCGGCGATCGCCTTGGGAATCAACAAGGTTGCCCCTGCCAGGTGTGAGCCGATGACTACGGTGCCGCGGTTGGCCTCCGCGATCTCGGTAAGGTGCCGCGCGGCCTGGTTCAGTTGAGAGAGCATTGTGCGCGCGTACTCGGTGAACGCCTGGCCGAAGACGGTCGGTGTGACGCCGCGCGGGCCCCGCTCGTACAGAGCGACGCCGAGGATCGACTCGAGATCGTGCAGCCCGCGGGTCACCGCCGGTTGGGTCACGTACAAGGCCGCGGCCGCACCGAGCACGCTGCCCTGTTGGGACAGGGCATCGACCAGTACGAGGTGACGAAGCTTCAGCCGACCGTCGAGCAGCCGCAGCGTGTCCATGACCGGCACGGTACCGGCCGGGACCGGCACACGCGCTCTCACGAATTGCGGCGCCCGTGCCGCTACGCGCCAAGCCGGCTATGCCTACGCGTTATACCTCGGACGAAAACCGGCATTAGAGAGGCAAGTCACGTCGCGGGAGACTTCTCAGATCGACATCCACCAGTGATTGGACTCCCATGAGCAACCATCCCGCAGGCGCAAAACCCCGCGACTCCACGCCTGATTCGGGATGCCGGCTGGTGCTGCTCGGCACCCAGAGTGGCCCGATCCCCGGCAAGCGAGCGGGCATTGCCAGCGCGCTGGTCGTGGACGGGGCCGTCTACCTGGTCGACGCGGGCAGTGGTCTACCCCGCCAGTTCTTCGACGCCGGCCTCGAATTCAGTTGCGTCCGAGCCATGTTCATCACCCACCTGCACTCGGACCACGTCGCCGACTACTTCAACTTCTTCTCGTTGAACTGGACCAACTGGGACTTTGAACGGCAGACGGTAGAGGTGTACGGCCCCGGACGGGCGAACATCACCGGACCTGACCACTCGCCCACACCCGGCCTGCCGACCACACTGGAAGCGCCGGTGGTCGCCCCTGAGCTACCCACCCCGGGGATCACCGACCTCACACGCTTGTCCATTGCGGCCCACGCCTACGACCTCAACCAGCGGCTGCGCTCGACCCGCCGGGCCGGCGACCGTGCGCTGGAGTTCACCGGACTGCACGGCCGGCCCATGCTGCGACCGCACGACATCCAGGTACCGGACCATGCCAGCATCGACCGCCCCTGCCCGCCCATGGCGCCGCTCGCCGTGTACCACGACGACAAGGTGACGGTCACCGCGACGCTGGTGCAGCACCCTCCGGTCTTCCCAGCATTCGCGTTCCGCTTCGACACGGCGTACGGGTCGGTGGTCTTCAGCGGCGACACCGCGCCATGCGCCAACCTGTTCAAGTTTGCAGAAGGCACCGACATCCTGGTCAACGAGGTCCTGGCTGTCGAGCCGGCCATCGCGCGCTTCGCCGGGACACCCCTCTACGAGTCGATGGCCCGACAGTTCACCAGCGCACACACACCGCATCGGACCCGGCAGGCAGGGGGCGACGAGGTGGGGGTGCCAGGCGTCGGGGCGGTAGCTCAGCGGGTCGGCGCGAAAGCGTTGGTGCTGACCCATATCTACCCCGGAGACGGCTCCGTTTCGGACGAGGAGTTCCATGCCGGCGCGGCCGAGGAGTTCACCGGTTCGGTTGTTGTTGGCCGGGACCTGATGCAGCTCGACCTTCGCCACCTTGCCAACCCGCATTCCGCTCGTTGAGCCATCGACAACCGCAGGTAAGGACACCAGGATCATGACAGCTCTTCAGCTCGCGTCGCTGGCCGTGTTGGTGGCGATGTTCGCCCTCACCGTCTGGCGGAAGATCAACCTCGGGTTCATCGCCCTGCCCGCGGCGTACATCCTGTCGCTGGTTGCGGGCATCCCCGGGAAGGCATTCCTGACCACGTTCCCGGTTCAGCTGGTGATGCTCATCATCGGTGTGACCCTGTTGTTCGGGCACGTCGACCGAAGCGGCTTGCTGGAGCATACGATCCACAAGGCGATGCGACACGGCGGGCAACGCACCTGGGTCGTCGCCGGCGTGTGCTTCCTCGTCCCCGCGGCGCTCACCGCTGCAGGTGCGTATGGCCCCGCATCCGCCGCGATCCTCATGCCCATCGCGTACAAGTTGTCCAAGCGGGCGAAGATCAACTACTTCATCCTCGGCACCGCGACCATCTTCGGCGCGATCGGCGCCACGTTCTCCCCGGTAAGCGCAAGCGGCGCCCTCATCAAGTCACTGGCCGCGAAGTCGACCCTGCACTATTCCACCGGTGTCCTCTTTATCCTGCCGCTCATCGGCACCGCGGTCATCACGATAGTCACTCTGATCGTCGTGCAACTCCGGGAGTCGCGGGCCACCGTGCGCGGTGCTGCAACTGCAGAAATGGCCCGTGCCGACGTCACCGACGATGAGCCGCTCCTGGTCAATGCCGCCGCGGGCAGCGCCCAACGCCCGGACATCGCCGGTGCTGCCAGCAGGCCCGTCACCCGGCACGGTGCCACCGGCGGTGCGGACACAGACACGTATGCGCCCCCCGGGCGGGCAACCAGCCGGCTCAGCGCGTACGCAATAGCCTGCCTGTGCGGCGTGGTCGGCATGCTGGTCGCCGTATTCGGCTTCAACCTGGACGTCGGCTTCGTCTCACTCAGCGTCTCACTGCTGCTGTTCCTCGTGTTCCGGCCGCCGGAGCGCACGCTCATCAACGCCATCCCGTGGCAGGTCGTATTTCTCATTAGCGGCCTAGTCATGTACATCGGAGTCCTCGAATCGATCGGCACGCTCGGTGCGATGGCCAGGGTGCTCTCCGGCATCGGTACCCCCGTCCTCACGCTCCTGGTCTTGGCTTACCTGTGCGCCATGATGTCCAATATCGAGTCCGCGGCGATCCTCGTACTCGGGATCCTGGTTCCCGTCGCCCTCGCGGTCTTCGGCGGCTCCCCGGTCGCGCTAGTCGCCGCGCTCATCGTGGTCGCGCTGTGCGCAGCCGCTCCGGCGCTCAACCCCACGCACATCGGTGGAGCGCTCATCCTTGCCAGCGATGACCCCACCCGCGAGACGTCCACATTCAAGAAACTGCTCTGGCACGCGATCGTCACAACCCTCGTCGTACCCGGCCTGGCGACGCTGATCGCCATACCGTTCGTCACGTAACCTGACGCGGGCCACGATGTGGGTCCGAGCGGATCTCGACGCCTGCAGCGCATCCGCGTGGCGGCGCGGGCTGCTGGCCGGGAGCCGGGTCGCTCGGGGTGAGGCTGAACAGCTCGCCCCGTACGGAACCTGGCGAACCCGCCGACCAGTCCGGCGAAATCGAAGTTTCGCTGACCACGTCAAGTCCCGGTGCACTCCACGCGATGTCCTTGCGGTCGAACAGTTCCTCCTCGATCTCGCGTCGCAAGATCGCACCGATTCGGGCGTCCGCGCGACTGGCGCGTCGTCGAACTGCCGTGTACCGGGGACACCAAGACGTTCAATATGCCCACACGGTGCCTCGCCCTGGCCCCCGCGGCGCGGACGCCTAGTGTCGAGCCCCTCCGCGGCCGGAGCTAAGTCCCTGTCCGCGCTCCTTCCGGGAGTGGGTCGAAGCGGGCGTGGTGCCGGGTGAAGGTTGCCGTGCCGGACGTGAGCGCGCGCAACTCGTTGGCGTAGCGCAGGAGTTCCGTCGCGGGCACCTCGGCCCGGATCATCGTGCGCCCGCCGGCCGCGGACTCCGTGCCCAGCACCCGGCCCCGGCGTGAGGACAGGTCGCCCAGCACGGTGCCCAGATGGTCATCGGGCAGCAGCACCGACACCGCGTCGAGTGGTTCGAGCAGCAGGACGCGCCCGTTCGCGGCCGCGTCCTTGAGTGCCAGCGCCCCGGCGGTCTGGAACGCGGCGTCGGAGGAGTCGACGCTGTGGGCCTTGCCGTCGACCAGCGTGACCCGCACGTCGACCACCGGATGGCCCGCCACCAGCCCCTTCTCCAGCTGGGCCCGCACACCCTTCTCGACGCTCGGGATGAACTGGTGCGGGACCGCGCCGCCGACGATGCGGTCCACGAACTCGAAGCCCGCACCCCGCGCCAGCGGCTGCACCTCGATGTCGCACACGGCGTACTGGCCGTGCCCGCCGGACTGCTTCACGTGCCGCCCGTGGCCCCGCGCCGGCCCGCCGAACGTCTCGCGCAGCGCGATCTTCACCGGTTCGGTGTCGACCTCGGCGCCGCCCGCGCGCAGCCGCGACAGCACGACGTCGGCGTGCGCCTCACCCATGCACCACAGCACCAGCTGTCCGGTCTCGGCGTTGCGCTCCAGCCGCAGCGTCGGATCGCCCGCGACGAGCCGGGAAAGGTTGCGCGCCAGCGTGTCTTCGTCGCTGCGGTTGTGCGCGACGATCGCGACCGGCAGCAGCGGCTCGGGCATCGTCCATGGCGTCATCAGCAGCGGATGGTCGGGCGAGGACACGGTGTCCCCGGTCTCCGCCGACCCGACCTTCGTCAACGCGCACAGGTCACCGGCGACGCAGTACGGCACCTCGCGCAGGTTCGCCCCGAGCGGCGAGTACAGGTGCGCCACCCGCTCGTCCGCGTCGTGGTCCTCGTGCCCGCGTTCGGCGAGCCCGTGTCCCGACACGTGCACCGGCCGCTCCGGCCGCAGCGTTCCGGAGAACACCCGGACCAGCGACACGCGCCCCACGTAGGAGTCGACCGCCGTGCGCACGACCTCCGCGGCGAGCGGCCCGTCCGGGTCGGCGGACAAAGTCTCGGTGCCGGCGCCGTCCATCGAGCTGACCTCGGGCAGTGAATGCTCGAGCGGCGAGGGGAACGCGCGCGCGATCCCGTCGAGGATCTCGGCGAGCCCGACACCGGTGGTGGCCGATACCGGGATGACCGGGTGGAACGTGCCGCGCGCGACCGCGGTCTCCAGGTCCGCGATCAGGGTGGCCTCGGCGATCTCCTCGCCGCCGAGGTAGCGGTCCATCAGGGTCTCGTCCTCGCTCTCGGCGATGATGCCCTCGATGAGCTGGTTGCGGGCGTCGGCCATGCGGTCGAGGTCGGCCGGGTCCGGGGCGGACATCTCCGGCGGGTAGCCGGCGGAGTAGTCGTACAGGCGTTGGGTAACGAGCCCGACGAGCGCCGGTTTTCCTTCGCTGGCCGGCAGGTACAGCGGCAGCACGCCGGCGCCGAACGCTTCCTGGCACGCGGCGATCTCGCCCATGACGTCGGCGCGGTGGTGGTCGGTGCGCGCGATGACGACCGCGCGCGGCATGCCCACCGCGGCGCATTCGGCCCACAGCGACGTGGTCGCCGCGTCCACGCCCTCCGACGCCGATACCACGAACAGGGCCGCGTCCGCCGCCCGCAGGCCGGCCCGCAGCTCGCCGACGAAGTCCGCGTAGCCCGGGGTGTCGATGAGGTTGATCTTGATGTCGCCGTGCATGACCGGTGCGACCGCGAGGCCGACCGAACGCTGCTGGCGGACCGCTGCGGGGTCGTGGTCGCAGACCGTCGTACCCTCCACCACGGAACCGGCCCTGGCCACGGTGCCGGACACCGCGAGCAGGGCCTCGGTGAGGGTGGTCTTCCCGGAGCCGGACGGGCCGACCAGGACCACGTTGCGTACCTTGCGGGGATCGTCCACAGCGACCGCGGCCCCGGAATCCCCATTTCTCGTTTGCTTGTCGGCCATGGCCAGGCCTCCCGGCACGTCGTGAGCGGTTTACGGGTGTGCCTTCGATCACACACCCGGGGGCCACGCCCCGGCAACCCCGTGTCCACCGTCGGCGACGAAGTGGCCTTCCGAGATTGCGGCCTAGTGGCCTGGGTAAGCGGTCCACCCGGGCCTAAGCTGGAGGGCGCAAGTCATCGTGTGGAAAGGCGTCCTCTCGTGTCCGAAGTTCAGTCCACTGGTTCCTCCCTGCCCGAGCGCGGCACCTCGCGCGTGAAGCGCGGGATGGCGGAGATGCTCAAGGGCGGCGTGATCATGGACGTCGTCACCCCCGAGCAGGCCAAGATCGCCGAGGACGCCGGCGCCGTGGCCGTCATGGCGCTGGAGCGGGTGCCCGCCGACATCCGGTCGCAGGGCGGCGTGGCGCGGATGAGCGACCCCGATCTGATCGACGGGATCATCAGCACCGTCTCGATCCCGGTCATGGCGAAGGCGCGCATCGGCCACTTCGTCGAGGCGCAGGTGCTGCAGTCGCTCGGCGTTGACTACATCGACGAGTCCGAGGTGCTCACCCCGGCCGACTACGCCAACCACATCGACAAGTGGGCGTTCACCGTGCCGTTCGTGTGCGGCGCCACCAACCTGGGCGAGGCGCTGCGGCGCATCAACGAGGGCGCCGCGATGATCCGGTCCAAGGGCGAGGCCGGCACCGGCGACGTGTCGAACGCGACCACGCACATGCGCCAGATCCGCGCGGAGATCCGCCGCCTGACGTCCCTACCGGAGGACGAGCTGTACGTCGCGGCCAAGGAGCTGCAGGCGCCGTACGAGCTGGTCCGGGAGGTGGCCGAGCGGGGCAAGCTGCCGGTGGTGCTGTTCACCGCGGGCGGCATCGCGACCCCGGCGGACGCGGCGATGATGATGCAGCTGGGCGCCGAGGGTGTGTTCGTCGGCTCGGGCATCTTCAAGTCGGGCGACCCGGCCAAGCGCGCCGAGGCGATCGTCAAGGCCACCACGTTCCACGACGACCCGGACGTGATCGCGAAGGTCAGCCGGGGCCTGGGCGAGGCGATGGTCGGCATCAACGTCGACGACGTGCCCGAGCCGCACCGGCTCGCCGAACGCGGCTGGTGAGTCGGTCCGCCGGGTAGACCTCGATCTCGGCGGCGATCCGGCCTGCTCGCCGCGGTCGTGGCGGAGCATCGCGGCGACCGATTCCGCCGTGACCCCTGCTGCTGCCGCGCTACCGATCCACGTCGTCGAGGATCGTGGAGGATCTCCGCCATCGTCGGTCCATCGGCGAACTCGGCGTGCCGGCGTGCAGCCTAGAGTGGTAACCACAGGAGGTCAGGTGGCCAGGAAGCCGTTGGTCGGGGTGCTCGCGGTGCAGGGCGACGTGCGGGAGCACGCTGCCGCGCTCGAGCACGTCGGCGCAGAGGCGAAGCCGGTCCGCAGGCCGCGCGAGCTGGCCGAGGTCGACGGGCTGGTGCTGCCGGGCGGCGAGTCCACCACGATGTCGCGGCTGCTCGAGACGTTCGAGCTGCTCGAACCGCTACGGGAGCGCATCGCCGCCGGACTGCCGGCCTACGGCTCCTGCGCGGGCATGATCCTGCTGGCCAGGCAGGTCCTCGACGGCCGTCCCGACCAGCGGCAGCTCGACGGGCTCGACGTCGTGGTCCGGCGCAACGCGTTCGGGCGGCAGGTGGATTCCTTCGAGGGTGACCTCGATTTCGAGGGTATCGACGGCGGTCCGCTGCATGCCGTGTTCATCAGGGCACCCTGGGTGGGGAAGGCCGGGGACGGGGTGGAGATACTGGCCAGAACGCCCGACACCGCCGACGCCGGAGGAGCGGCCGCTAGGATCGTCGCCGTCCGGCAGGGGCCGGTGCTCGCCACGGCCTTCCACCCGGAGCTCACCGGCGACGAGCGGGTGCACCGGCTGTTCGTCGGCATGGTGCGCGAGACGATGTAGATGGAGGAGAGATGAGCGGCCATTCCAAGTGGGCTACGACCAAGCACAAGAAGGCCGCCGTCGATGCCAAGCGTGGCAAGCTGTTCGCGAGACTGATCAAGAACATCGAGGTCGCCGCGCGGACCGGCGGGGGCGACCCGGACGGCAACCCGACGTTGTACGACGCCATCCAGAAGGCGAAGAAGAACTCGGTGCCGCAGGACAACATCGAGCGTGCGCGCAAGCGGGGCGGCGGTGAAGAGGCGGGCGGCGCCGACTGGCAGAACATTACCTATGAGGGGTACGGCCCCAGCGGTGTCGCGGTGCTGATCGAGTGCCTGACCGACAACCGCAACCGCGCCGCGTCCGAGGTCCGGACCGCACTGACCCGCAACGGCGGCTCGCTGGCCGACCCGGGTTCGGTGGCGTACCTGTTCAACCGCAAGGGCGTGGTGATCATGCCCAAGGCCGAGCTGACCGAGGACGACGTGCTGATGGCCGTGCTCGACGCCGGTGCGGAGGACGTCAACGACCTCGGCGAGTCGTTCGAGATCGTGTCCGAGGCGACCGACCTCGTTGACGTCCGCAAGGCGCTGCAGGACGCGGGCTACGACTACGAGTCGGCCGACGCGAGCTTCCTGCCGTCGGTGAACGTGCCGCTGGACGCCGAGGGCGCGAGGAAGGTCTTCAAGCTCATCGACGCGCTCGAGGACTGCGACGACGTGCAGAACGTGTACGCGAACTTCGACGTTTCCGACGAGGTGCTCGCCGAAGTCGGCTGAGAAGGGGAAACCGGGTGAGGAGCGCGCGATGATCCACCACGTGCAGATTTCCTGCCCGCCCGGAGCCGAGGGCGAGATGCGCGCGTTCTACGGTGGCGTGCTCGGCTGGGCCGAACTGGCCAAGCCGTCGCTGCTGGCGGCGCGGGGCGGTTGCTGGTTCCGCGTACCGGGTGCTGGTGGCCCGGACGGCGAGCTGCATGTCGGCGCCGAGACGGACTTCCGGCCCGCGCGCAAGGCGCATCCCGCGTTCGTCGTCGACGTGGACGCGGTCGCCGGCGCGCTCGAGGAAGCCGGCTACCCGGTGCGGTGGGCCGATCCGGCGGAGGTCCCGGGCCGTCGGCGGTTCCACACCGACGACGCGGTAGGCAACCGCCTGGAGTTCCTCGCCGGCTGAGCCGGCCGCCTGACAAAACGGAGAAAGTCCCGGTGTGCCAAGGCATGCCGGGACTCTTACCGATCAGACCAAAAGCAGGTGGTCGGATTGGCACCGCACGGCACCGCACGGCACCGTACCGGGGCGTACTGTACGTGCGCGGGTCGATACGGCAGAATGCCCGCCGTGACGACCGAGACCGGCACCGAGACCCTCGCACCCGAAGATCACGACCTGCTCGAGTGGATCGTCGCCGAAGCCGAGCGTCGCGGCAACGCGATCATCACGGTTCCCCGTGACGACAAGGGATCCGGGTTCTGCTTCACCGCGTGTGTGTGGGCCGCGCACGAGGTTCCGGAGGCCGTCGTGATCGGGCTTCCCGAGCAGATGGCACAGGTCCTGCTTGACGCCTACGTGGACCGTGCGGCGACCGGCGGCCCGTTCCAGGTCGGCAAGGTCTACACCGACTTCTTCGAGGGCGTCCCGGTCACGTTCGAGCACGTGCACCCCCAGCACTACGCCGAATACCTCGGCAGCGCGTTCGTGGTCTACCCCGACGGCGACTTCCCGGCGCTGCAGATCATCGTCGCCACGCCCGAGGGCAAATGGCCGTGGGACGCCGACGCGCCCGAGGGTTTCGCGCAGTGGCAGCCGGTGCTGACCGGGAGCGGGCGGCCGGAGTGCTGGACGCCCGGCGTCGACGGTCCATAGTGGACATTCTCCCGCCCCGGCGCGTCCTGCCGGGCGATCGGGGGAGCACCCGGTAGCCTCCGAACTGGTGTTCGGATTGGGAGGCGATCAGGTGCGAGTGCTGGGTGTCGACCCCGGGCTGACGCGGTGCGGGCTCGGCGTGGTGGACGGCGGCAAGGGCCGCACGGTCAGCTGCGTCGCGGTGGACGTCGTGCGTACGCCGGCCGATGCGCCGCTGGCCACCCGGCTGCTGCAGGTGTCGGACACGGTCGAGGAGTGGCTCGACCGGTACCGGCCGCAGGCCGTGGCCGTGGAACGGGTGTTCAGCCAGCACAACGTGCGCACCGTGATGGGCACCGCGCAGGCCGGGGGAGTCGTCGCACTGTCCGCCGCCCGCCGTGGCCTGCCGGTCGTGTTCCACACGCCGAGCGAAGTCAAGGCCGCGGTCACCGGGTCGGGGCGCGCGGACAAGGCGCAGATCACCGGTATGGTGACCCGGCTGCTGGGGCTCGCGGAGGCGCCGAGCCCGGCCGACGCCGCCGACGCGCTCGCGCTCGCTATCTGCCACCTGTGGCGGGAGCCGATGCGGGCCCGGCTCGCCGAAGCGGAAGCCCGTGCCGCCGAGCTGGCGAGGGCCCATCGAGCGCGGCTGGCCGCGGCGGCGAAGGCCGCCAACGCGAAGAAGGGAGCAGCGCGATGATCTCCTCGGTCCGTGGCGAGGTGCTGGCGATCGGGCTCGACCACGTGGTCGTCGAGGTCGGCGGGGTCGGGCTCGCGGTGCAGGCCACCCCGTCCACGCTGGCGACGCTGCGGCGCGGCGAGCAGACCCGGCTGCACACGGCGCTGGTGGTGCGCGAGGACTCGCTGACCCTGTTCGGGTTCGCCGACGCCGACGCCCGCGAGCTGTTCGGCCTGCTGCAGACGGTGTCCGGGATCGGCCCGCGGCTGGCGCTGGCGGCGCTGGCTGTGCTCGATCCGGACAAGCTGCGCACCGCGCTCGCCGAAGGCAACATCACCGTGCTGACGCAGGTGCCCGGCATCGGCCGCAAGGGCGCCGAGCGGCTGACGCTGGAGCTGCGCGACAAGGTCAGCGCCGCGCCCGGCGCCGACGCGATGCCCGTCGCCGGTTCGGCGGTGCGGGGCGAGGTCGTCGAGGCGCTGGCGGGCCTCGGATTTCCCGCCAAGCAGGCCGAACAGGCGGTGGACCAGGTGCTGGCCGCGGGCGAGCACCACGACACGTCGTCCGTGCTGCGCACCGCGCTGACCACCCTCGGCCGCAAGCGGTAGGGCCGGAACATGCACGATGAGAGCGTGACCGAAGGCGACGAGACCCTCTCGGCGCTGCCGCAGACCGGCGAGCGGGAGGTCGAGACCACGCTGCGGCCGCGCCGGCTCGCCGAGTTCGTCGGTCAGGCGCGGGTGCGGGAGCAGCTGGAGCTGGTGCTGGAAAGCGCGCGGCGGCGCGGTGTGCCGCCCGACCATGTGCTGCTGTCCGGCCCGCCCGGCCTCGGCAAGACGAGCCTCGCGATGATCGTCGCCGAGGAACTCGGCGCCGCCATCCGGATCACGTCGGGTCCCGCGCTGGAACGTGCCGGTGACCTCGCCGCGATGCTGTCGAACCTCGCCGCGGGCGACGTCCTGTTCATCGACGAGATCCACCGCATCGCGCGCCCCGCCGAGGAGATGCTGTACCTGGCGATGGAGGACTTCCGGGTCGACGTCGTGGTCGGCAAGGGTCCCGGCGCGACCAGCATCCCGCTCGAGATTGCGCCGTTCACACTGGTCGGGGCCACCACGCGCTCCGGTGCGCTGACCGGGCCGCTCCGGGACAGGTTCGGCTTCACCGGGCAGATGGAGTTCTACGCCGACACCGATCTCGACCTGGTGGTCCGGCGCGCGGCACCGATCCTGGGCATCCACATCGACGGCGAGGCCAGCTACGAGATCGCACGCCGTTCGCGCGGCACCCCCCGGATCGCGAACCGGCTGCTGCGCCGCGTGCGCGACTACGCCGAGGTCCGGGCCGACGGCGACATCACGCTCGAGGTCACGCGGGCCGCGCTGGAGGTCTACGACGTCGACGAGCTGGGCCTGGACCGCCTCGACCGGGCCGTGCTGAGCGCCCTGGTCAGCTCGTTCGACGGCGGGCCGGTCGGGGTGTCCACCCTCGCCGTCGCGGTCGGTGAGGAGCCGACTACCGTCGAGGAGGTGTGCGAACCGTATCTGGTGCGAGCGGGTATGCTCGCGCGCACGCCACGGGGACGGGTGGCCACCGCATCCGCGTGGGAGCATCTAGGCCTGCGACCGCCCGCGGATTACGGCCGTTCGGACCAGTCGAGCCTCTTCGATTGAAGCCGGGTGCTGAGAGTTGCGGTGGTACCTGGCACACTCGAAAGAGCACATCCAGACAAATAGGCAGGCGGGTGGCGTCTGCCGAATGGAGAATCATGGAACAGCTTTTGTTGCCGTTGCTCCTCATGCTCGTGGTGGCGGTCCCGCTGGTCATGGGCAGCCGCAAGCAGAAGCGCGCCGCGCAGCAGCAGCAGCAACTGCAGGGCAGCCTCGCCGAGGGCGACCGCGTGATGACCACGTCGGGTCTGTACGGCACCGTCGCCGACGCCAGTGGCGACACCACCATCGACATCGAGATCGCGCCGGGCGTGGTGACCACGTGGCTGCGGCAGGGGATCCGCGAGAAGGTCGCGCCCCAGGTGGACGACGTGGACGTCGATGAGGCCGACGACGAGGACGAGGTCGTGCGGGCCGTCGCCGGGACCGCCGACGAGGACAAGGTCGGCCCGCAGGTCGCGCCGCCGCTCGAGCACAAGCCGAGCAAGTAGGCCGTAACCTGTTTGCCCTGCGAGGGGCCCGGAAAACGGGCTGCTTGCCCGCATGTTTAGGCTGCTCCCGGCGTCACGCATCCGACGCCGCGGGCAACGCTGCGCTCACGTGCCACGGAGTAGGGTTCGGGAGCTGTCAGCGGGCCCAGGCCGCATGACCCATTTCCGAGGAGAACGACCACCGTGGCACCACCCGCCGGGCGTATCCGGCCAGGACGCTATCTCGGCTGCTTCGTACTGATCGTGGTCGTGCTCTACCTGCTGGTGTTCTTCACCGGCGGCGGGAAGCCGACGCCGAAGCTGGGCATCGACCTGCAAGGTGGCACGCGCGTCACGCTGACCGCGCGCACCCCGGACGGCTCGGCGCCGTCGAAGGACTCGCTCAACCAGGCCCGCCAGATCATCGAGCGCCGCGTCAACGGCATCGGTGTCAGCGGCACCGAGGTGATCCTGGACGGCAGCAACATCGTCATCACGGTCCCCGGCGCGCAGGGCGACGAGGCCAAGAAGCTCGGCCAGACCGCGAAGCTGGGCATCCGCAAGGTGCTCGCTTCGGCGCAGGCCACCGCGGCGCCCACCGTGACCGCGCCGGGCAGCCAAACCCAGACGCCGGAACAGATCCAGGCGGCGAAGGCCGCCCGCCAGAACCCGGCGCTGGTCACCGGCAGCGGCGACAGCCTCGCCGCGGCCAGCACGTCGCAGCAGGCGGTGGCTGCGTTCACCTGCTCCACCCAGGATCCGTTGCAGGGCAACGACGATCCGAACCTGCCGCTGCTGGCGTGCAGCCAGGACGGCGCCACCAAGTACCTGCTGGGCCCGGTGTTCATCCAGGGCACGGAGATCGACAGTGCGGCCGCCTCACCGCCGGCGCAGCAGAAGCCGACCTGGACGGTCGATCTGACGTTCAAGTCGGCCGGCCGCAGCGTCTGGGCGGACTTCACCACGAAGAATGTCAACCAGGCGGCCGCGTTCGTGCTGGACACGCAGGTGGTGTCGGCGCCGACGGTGCAGACGGCGATCGTCGACGGCAACACGCAGATCAGCGGCAACTTCACCCAGCAGCAGACCAAGGACCTCGCCGACATCCTGAAGTACGGCTCGCTGCCGCTGTCGTTCACCTCCTCCGACGCGACGACGGTGTCGGCGACCTTGGGCCTGGCCTCGCTGGAGGCGGGCCTTATCGCCGGAGCTGTCGGGCTGGCGCTGGTGTTCGTGTACTGCCTGTTCTACTACCGCCTGCTGGGCGTGCTGACGATCCTGTCGCTGGCCGCGTCCGGCCTGATCGTGTACGCGGTGCTGGTGCTGCTGGGCCGCTGGATCGGGTTCACCCTCGACCTTGCCGGCGTCGCCGGGTTCATCATCGCGATCGGTGTCACGGCCGACTCCTTCGTCGTGTTCTTCGAACGGCTGAAGGACGAAGTCCGGGAGGGCAGAACCTTCCGGTCCGCGGTGCCGCGGGGCTGGGTGCGCGCCCGGCGGACGATCCTGGCGTCCGACGCGGTCATGTTCCTGGCGTCCGCGGTGCTGTACCTGATCGCGGTCGGCGACGTCCAGGGCTTCGCCTTCACCCTCGGTTTGTCCACCGTCCTAGACCTGATCGTGGTGTTCCTCGTGACGCATCCGCTCGTGGCGCTCGCGTCGCAGTCCAAGGCACTGTCCAACCCCAGGCTCACGGGTCTCGGCGGTGTGCAGCGGCTCGCCGCCGAGCGCAAGAGCGCCCGCAAGACCGCCGGCGCCGGCGCGAAGGAGGCGTGAGGTGGCCAGCACCGAACGCGACACTCCCACTGTGACTTCGGCCAAGAAGGGCAGCATCTTCCACCGGCTCTACGTCGGCACCGGCGCGTTCGACATCGTCGGGCACCGCAAGCGGTGGTACGTCTTCTTCATCGGGCTGGTGCTGGCGTGCCTCGTCTCGATCGGTGTGAAGGGCTTCAACTTCAGCATCGAGTTCGAGGGCGGCACGCTGATCCAGATGCCGGGCCAGAGTACGCACGGCACGATCACCGTCGACGAGGCCAAGAAGGCGTTCACCGACGCACTGGGCCAGGAACCGTCGTCGGCGCAGACCGTCGGCATCGGCAACGCCGCGACCGTGCAGCTGCGGTCGGAGACGCTGACCGCGGACCAGGTCGCCAAGATCAAGCAGTCGCTGTTCACCGAGCTGCAGCCCGTCGGCTCGAACGGCCAGTCGAGCGTCCAGACCATCAGCGACAGCGCCGTGAGCGCGTCGTGGGGCGGCGAGATCTCGCGGCAGGCGCTGATCGCGCTCGCGGTGTTCATGGTGCTGGTGACGATCTTCCTGACGATCTACTTCGAACGCTGGATGGCGGTCGCGGCGCTGGTCTCGCTGGTGCACGACATCGTGGTCACCGCGGGTATCTACTCCCTGGTGGGCTTCGAGGTCTCGCCGGCGACCGTGATCGGCCTGCTCACCATTCTCGGGTTCTCCCTGTACGACACGGTGGTGGTGTTCGACAAGGTCAAGGAGAACTCGCGCGGGTTGCTGGGGCTGACGCGGCGCACCTACGCCGAGACGGCGAACCTGGCACTGAACCAGACGCTGATGCGGTCGATCAACACCGCGATCATCGCGCTGCTCCCGGTGATCGGCCTGCTCGTCGTGGGCTACCTCCTGCTCGGTGCCGGCACCCTGCAGGACCTGGCGCTCGTCCAGCTCACCGGCATGCTGGCCGGCGTGCTGTCCTCGCTGTTCCTGGCCACGCCGGTGCTGGTGGACCTGAAGATGCGCGACCCGAAGTACCAGCAGCAGGCCGAGCGGGTCAAGGCGCGCCGCGCCCGCCGCTCCGCGGAGCAGCACACCGAGGGCGGAGAGCACTTCGACGCGACCGACGACGAGGCACTCGAAGCCGAGCTGCGCAAGGAAAAGGCGTATGCCGCCGCGGCCAGTGTGCCGGCGCGTACACCGAAGGCCCCGCATCGCGCGCCGCGACGTGGGCGGCCCTCCGGCAAGCGGAAGCGGTGAGGAGTGGATCTCGACGCGGCGCTGGACCTCATCGCCGAAATCCCGGACTTTCCCCAACCGGGTGTGCTCTTCCGTGACCTGTCGCCGCTGTTCGCCAGCGGTCCGGGCTTCACGGCGGTGACCGGCGCGCTGGCCGCGACGGTCGAGCCAGACGTGGACCTGCTGGCCGCCGTCGAGGCGCGGGGATTCCTGCTCGCCGCGGCCATCGCGCAGGCCCGCAGCCTGGGTGTGGTGCTGGTGCGCAAGCCGGGCAAGCTGCCGTCGGTGGCCGGCCGGGTCGACTACGCGCTCGAGTACGGCACGGCGACCCTCGAGTTGCCGTCGAACGTCGTCGCCCCGGGTGCCCGGGTGGCGGTGGTGGACGACGTGCTCGCCACGGGTGGCACGGTCAACGCCGCGTGCCGCCTGCTCGAGACGTCCGGCGCGGTGGTCGCCGGGGTTTCGGTGGTGCTGGAACTCGCGGCGCTGGACGGCCGCGCCGCGCTCGGCGGCCGGAAGATCGACGCGCTGCACACGGTCTGACCCGATTCGCCAACCGGCAGCCCGACCTGCGGTCAGCTGATTGCCGTGGCTGCCGGTCGGCTTGGCAACAGCGACGCAGTAGGCTTGACGTTCTAGAGCCCCACGTGAACGGCAGGAGGTGGGGGTGAGCCAAGAGCTCGATTCCGCGGCGCCCCACGACAACACGTTGCCGAATCAGGGCGCGACGCGGGCGCCTTCGGCCACCCGCAGGGTGCGGGCCCGGCTCGCACGGCGCATCACCGCGCAGCGCGCCGCCTCGGTCAAGCAGGTCCTGGAGCCGCTGGCCGCGATCCACCGCGAGCTGCACCCGGGCGCCGACCTGAGCCTGCTGCAGCGTGCCTACGACGTGGCCGAGGAGCTGCACCGCGACCAGCGGCGCAAGTCCGGCGACCCGTACATCACCCACCCGCTCGCGGTCGCCACGATCCTCGCCGAGCTGGGCATGGACACCGTCACCCTGGTCGCGGCGCTGCTGCACGACACGGTGGAGGACACCGGCTACTCGCTGGAACAGCTGGCCGAGGACTTCGGCGACAAGGTCGCCCAGCTCGTCGACGGCGTCACCAAGCTGGACAAGGTCAAGCTGGGCACCGCGGCCGAGGCCGAGACCATCCGCAAGATGGTCATCGCGATGGCCCGCGACCCGCGTGTGCTGGTCATCAAGCTCGCCGACCGGCTGCACAACATGCGCACCATGCGCTTCCTGCCGCCGGAGAAGCAGGCCCGCAAGGCGAAGGAGACCCTGGAGGTCCTCGCCCCCCTCGCGCACCGTCTCGGCATGGCGACCGTGAAGTGGGAGCTCGAGGACCTGGCGTTCGCGATCCTGCAGCCCAAGCGCTACGACGAGATCGTCCGGCTGGTCGCCGACCGCGCCCCGTCCCGCGACATCTACCTGCGCAAAGTCATCGACGAGGTGAACACCAGCCTCGGCAACTCGCGGATCACCGCGAAGGTCGAGGGCAGGCCCAAGCACTACTACTCGATCAACCAGAAGATGATCGTCCGGGGCCGCGACCTCGACGATATCCACGACCTGGTGGGCGTGCGGATCCTGGTCGAGGACGTGCGGGACTGCTACGCCGCGATGGGCGTCGTGCACGCGCTGTGGCAGCCGATGCCCGGCCGGTTCAAGGACTACATCGCCCAGCCCCGTTTCGGCGTGTACCAGTCGCTGCACACCACCGTGATCGGTCCGGACGGCAAGCCCCTCGAGGTGCAGATCCGCACCTACGCGATGCACCACACCGCGGAGTACGGCATCGCCGCGCACTGGCGCTACAAAGAGACACGAGGCACGCACAGCGGCCGCTCTGCCACGGCCGTCGACATCGACGAGATGGCGTGGATGCGGCAGCTGCTCGACTGGCAGCGTGAGGCCGCCGACCCCGGTGAGTTCCTCGACTCGCTGCGCTACGAGCTGGCCGCGCGCGAGATCTTCGTGTTCACGCCCAAGGGTGACGTCGTGACGCTGCCCGTCGGCGGCACCCCCGTCGACTTCGCCTACGCCGTGCACACCGAGGTCGGGCACCGGTGCATCGGTGCACGCGTCAACGGCAGGCTGGTCGCGCTGGAGCGCAAGCTCGAGAACGGCGACGTCGTCGAGATCTTCACGTCCAAAGCGGACAATGCGGGCCCGACCCGGGACTGGCTGCAGTTCGCCCGCTCGCCCAAGGCCCGCGCGAAGATCCGCCAGTGGTTCGCCAAGGAGCGCCGCGACGAGGCCATCGAGGCGGGCAAGGACGCCATCGCCAAGGAGATCCGCAAGGTCGGTCTGCCGATGCAGCGCCTGGTCTCGGCGGAGTCCATGGGCGCGCTGGCCGCCGAGCTGCGGCACGCGGACATCAGCTCGCTGTACGCGGCGGTCGGCGAGGGCCACACCAGCGCGAAGCATGTCGTGCAGCGCCTGGTGGTGCTGATTGGCGGTGTCGAGGAGGCCGAGGAGGAGCTGGCTGCGCGGTCAACGCCGTCCACGGTCACGCGGCGCCGCGGTTCCAACGACGTCGGCGTGGTCGTCAAGGGCGCCAGCGACGTGTGGGCGAAGCTGGCGCGGTGCTGCACCCCGGTGCCGGGCGACGAGATCCTCGGGTTCGTCACACGCGGCGGCGGGGTGAGCGTGCACCGCACCGACTGCACCAACGCCGAAGACCTGCGCAGCCAGCCGGAGCGGCTCGTCGAGGTCGAGTGGGCGCCGTCGGAGAACTCGGTGTTCCTGGTGTCCATCCAGGTCGAGGCGCTGGACCGGCACCGGCTGCTGTCGGACGTGACGAAGGTGCTGGCCGATGAGAGGGTCAACATCCTGTCGGCGTCGGTCACCACATCGCGCGACCGGGTCGCGGTGAGCCGCTTCTCGTTCGAGATGGGCGACCCGAAACACCTCGGGCACGTGCTCAAGGTGGTGCGCGGCGTCGAGGGCGTCTACGACGTGTACCGCGTCACGTCGGCATCCTGATCGCCTGACGGTTCCCGGTCTGCTGCGGGACGGGTTCGCCGCGCGGCCGCGACCACAATCGCGGGACGCGGCCGAGCGGGCACTCTAGAGTCCTGCCCATGGTCGATGGGCTCGAGTTCGCGTGCGATGGTGAGGTTGCCCGGCTGACGTTCGCGCGGCCGGCGAAGAAGAACGCGATCACCTACGAGATGTGGTCGGCGATCCCGGACGTCGTCGCGCGGGTCGAGGCCGACGCGGGCGTCAAGGTCCTGCTGATCACGGGCGAGGGCGGCGATTTCTCGGCCGGCGCGGACATCAGCGAATTCGGGTCGCTTCGCTCCACCGCGGACGGTGCGGCCGCCTACGACAAGGCCGTCGTCGGCGCCGTTTCGGCGCTGGAGGCGCTCGCGAAGCCGAGTATCGCGATGATCCGCGGCAACTGTATCGGCGGCGGCTGCGAGATCTCGGTCGCCTGCGACTTCCGGTTCACCGCGCCGGGCGCCCGGTTCGGCATCACCCCGGCGAAGCTCGGCATCGTCTACGACTTCGTGTCCACCAAGCAGCTCGTGTCGCTGATCGGACCGGCGAACGCACGGTACTTCCTGTTGTCCGGTCAGCTGATCGACGCGACGCGGGCCCGGGAGATCGGCTTGGTCAACGACGTCTTCGAGGCGCTGGACGATGACGTCGCCGAGTTCGCGGCAACACTGTGCTCGCGGTCCCAGGCGTCGATCCGCGGCATGAACCGGATCATCGAGAAGATCCTCGCGGGACAGGCGGAAACCGACGCCGAGATCGAAGGGATTCGCTCGGCCGCGATCCACGGCGAGGACTACGCCGAGGGTGTCGCGGCCTTCCTCGAGCGCCGCACCCCGAAGTTCCCGTACCGCTAGCCGGTCGTGGCGCCGGTGAACTTCACCGGGATCACGGGGGCGCCGGTGCCGTCCTGGCTCTGCGCGGCCGAATTCGGGTCGACACCGCCGCGGGCGACCTTGTCCAGCACCTGCAGTCCGGCGTCGGAGATCGAGCCGAACACGGTGTAGTCCGGGTCCAGCTGGGCGTTGCCGTAGACCATGAAGAACTGGCTGCCGCCGCTGTTGGGCTGCGAGGTCTTGGCCATCGCGAGGATGCCGCGGCCGTAGGTCAGCTGCGCGAAGTTCTCGTCCGGGATCGTGTAGCCGGGGCCGCCCGTGCCGGTGCCGGTCGGGTCGCCGCACTGCAGCATCTGCAGGCCGTCGGTGCCAAGGCGGTGGCACGAAGTGTCGGTGTAGAAGTTCTGGTTGACCAGGCCGAGGAAGCTGTTCACGGTGCACGGCGCGAGCGCGCGGTCCAGCGTCACCGGGATGTCGCCGGCGGTCGAGTGCAGCGTGACGTTCACGGTGCCGGTCGAGGGCACGGTCTTGCCGTTGGGCGCCGTGGCCTTCTTGGCGGCCTGTTGCGCACTGTCGGCCGGGTAGCTGCACGTCGTCGGGTTCGGCAGCGCCGTCGGGCGCTTCGCCTCGGTGACCCGCTGGGTCGGGATCTGCACCTGGCTGGTGGGCGCGGCGCTCGTCGGCGACGCGGCTCCGCTGGAGCTGCCGCCGCCCTGGGTCGTCAGGAACACGACGATGCCCGCGACGACCACGACCGCACCGACCGTGACGCCAACACCGACGATCTTGCGCCGCCGCGCCCGCTCGGCACGGCGAACGAGCTGCCGTTCGAGTTTGCGCTTCGCCGCCTCACGGCGCTGCTGGTTGGTCGCCACCTGCACTCCAGATCCACTCGACAGAAACAGCCCGAGGTCACCGATCTTCCACCTGGGTGGCCGCAGTCTATGGCCACAGCCTGTGAGAACCCCGTACAGGGCCGGTTAGGGTGTCCCTGCCCGAGGGACTGGAGGTGGGTTTGCGTGCTCGTCCTCGGATCTGCGACCCGGTCGGCGGTGGCCCGGTGAGCGAGCCGAACCCCGACCGGCTCGCGCTGTACCAGCAAGATCCGCCGCTACGGCGCAGGCGCCTCGTCTCCGGGCTCGTCGGGGTC
Organism: Amycolatopsis sp.; assembly: GCA_035248845.1. Lineage (GTDB taxonomy): Bacteria > Actinomycetota > Actinomycetes > Mycobacteriales > Pseudonocardiaceae > Amycolatopsis_E. The sequence continues at coordinate 30,739 of DATFHB010000024.1, forward strand.
GTGCTGTTCGCGGCGGCGTTCGGCGGCATCGCGGGCCTCTTCGGCGGTCAGGTCGCGGGGCTGGTGGTGGCCGCGGTGGTGGCGCTGCCGCTGCTGTACCTCGTGGCGTTCAGCCTCCGCAGGCAGGTGTGGCTGGAGGGCACGACGGTGCTGGTGCGCACGTGGCGCACGCGTGCGGTGGACATCGTCGAGGCGACGCGGATCGACCTGCTGGTGACGGACGTGCGCGGCGTGCGCACGGTGAACCTGCTGCTGGGCGCCGGGCAGCGCCGGCGCACCGCGAAGATCGACCTGGCCGTCTACTCGGGCACCGGCGGGCGCGAGCTGGCCGTACTGGCGCTGCGGCGGCTGGCGAACGCGCTGATGAACAACATCGAGGCCAACGGGATCGTCTTCTCAGAACTGCTGGTGGCACAGCTGAAGTCCGAGGCACGTGGCGACGGAGCCGCGGATCGCCCACTCTACCGCCTGGCCGCGGGCGCCCCCTCGGGAAAAATGGCGCAGCGCTTCACCATGGACGCCGTGAGCCGGTTCGTAGCTCATCTGAACTGACGGTGTGCCCGTTCTCGGTGGGACCGGCCGCGGCGAGGCGGCGCTCGATCGCGGCGAGCTGTTCGCGCATCGCCTCGAGCTGGTAGACGACCTCGGGCAGCTCCTGCGCGGCGAAAGTGGCCAGCCGTTCGATCTGCTTGACGGCGCCACGCACCTCGGCGACGACGACGCCGAGCCGGGACACGCCTTGCGCCGCCCTCAGCGTGCCGCGTGCCGCGCGGGACAGACGGCGCGGTAGGAAATCCATCGAGGCCCCTTCCGGCCGGCTGCGGGCCTTCCTACTCCACCTTTCCGGCGGTTCCCGAACCGGGTTCGCGAGCTGTGGCTACCGAGTACTGGTGTGACTGTTGTGACGAACGGGGAGCGTTTCGCGGCTCGCGATGAGTGCGGCGAGCACCGTCGTCACGGGCACGGCGGCGACGATGCCGACGCTGCCGGCCAGGGTGCGCACGATCTCCTGCGCGACGTCCTGCGAACCGAGGATCGCGCCGAGTCCGACGCCGGAGATCGAGGAGTAGAGCATCACCGGCAGCGCGGCGCCCGCGTAGGCCATCACGAGCGTGTTGACCGCCGACCCGACGTGGTCGCGGCCGATCCGCAGCCCCGCGCCGTACAGCTCGCGCCAGCTCAGGTCCGGGTTGGCGCGCCGCAACTCCCACACGGCACTGGTCTGGGTCACCGTCACGTCGTCGAGCACCCCGAGCGCGCCGATGACGATCCCGGCGAGCAGCAGTCCGCGGGCGTCAATCCCGTGGCCGAGCGACCCGATCAGCGTGGACGTGCTGTCGTCGAGGCCCGTCAGGGACGCCGCCGCGGAGAAGATCACCGACAGCACCCCGATCAGCGCGAGACTCGCCATCGTGCCCAGTACCGCGACCGAGGTGCGCGCGGACAGCCCGTGCGTCAGGTACAACGCGACGAACATGATCAGCCCGGCACCGACGATCGCGACCAGCAGCGGGTTCTCCCCGGCCAGGATCGCGGGCAGCACGAACAGCACCAGCACGACGAAGCTCAGCAGCAGCGCACCCAGCGCCGCCAGCCCCCGCCAGCGCCCGAGCACGACGACCGCGACCGCGAACAGGCCCGCCAGCAGGGCCAGTGGGAGCCCGCGCTCGAAGTCGACGAGCTGGTAGGAACTGGGGTCCTTGGCGTTGCCGCCGTTGTAGCTCAGCACCACCTTGTCGCCGACCGAGAACCGGGGCGTGCTCGGCTCGATCGGTAGCACCACCTCGATCGTCGAGCCGCTCGCGGGGCCGTCGCTCAGCACGACGTCGACGGTGAGGCACGGCTTCGCGCCCGGGTCCCGCGTGTCGCCGACGTGCACCTGCCCGGGCGCCAGGCACGGGCCGCTCGTCGCCGTGGTGACCGTGCCGTGCACCGGGATGCCCTGCTGGTAGGTGCTGGCCGGTTTCGTCTTGCCCCACGGGTACAGCACCAGCGCGGCGACGACGGTGGCGAGCGCGACCGGCCCGAGCAGCCAGATCAGCAGCAGCCGGACCCGGCGCGACGCGGGTGCCGCCGGGCCGTGCCCGTGGCCGTGGCCGGTGGTGGCGGGGCGTGCGCGCTTCGCGGGGGAGCGGGCCGGGCGTGCCACGGCGGTCCGCGCGCGCGGTAGCCCGGTATCCGCTGCCGGGATGCGCTGGATCGGGCCGGTTTCGGCCTCGCCGATGTCGTCTCGTGGCATCGGCATATCGTGCCCAACCCCGCGGCGCCGACGCTTCCGGGTCGGTCGTGACGGATTTGCCGCCGGAACCCGCGTAACGCCCGGCCCGCCTGCTCGTCTTGTCCATGACAGCCTCGTGAGCGGGAGGGCGCAATGAATCACGACGTCGTTGAGCAGCACCAGTTCGTGACGTTCAACGGGTGCGCCACGCCCGTGTTCTCGCGCTGGTCCTACGAGCCGTGCGATCCCTACGCCGTGACGCTGTCGTTCCGGGCCCGGCGCGGGCAGTGGATCGAGTGGGTGTTCGCCCGCGACCTGCTGCTGACCGGGCTGTCCGAGCCGGCCGGGCTCGGCGACGTCCGCGTCCGTCCCGACCTTTCGTACGAAGAGGACATGTTCATCGTCGAGCTCGAGTCGCCCGACGGGTACGCGGTGGTCGAGATGCGCCGTGAGGAGGTCGAGGCGTTCCTGTCGGCCACGGCTGAGCTGGTGCCGCCCGGCGCCGAGACCGAGCACCTCGACGTCGACGGGTTCATCTCGGCGGTCATCGGGGTCTGAGTTCACCCCAGGGCGAGCCGTTGTTCATCGCGGCATGATCAGCTGTGCGCAGCAGCTGAGCGAAGGGACCGCGATGACACTCCTGCGCCGCCTTGCCGCGCCGTTCGTGGCACTGTCCCTGCTGGCCACGCCCGCGGCAGCGGCGGACGAGCAACCGGTCCGGTACACCTCGTTCACGGTGCGGACGGCACACGGGCCCGCGGTCGTCCACCTGGTCACGGTCGACCTCCGCCGCGCTGAGCTGGGCCTGCTGCATCCGGCGGAGGTCGCCCAGCGCGCGACCGTGTCGGCGATGGCGACGGCGCAGCACGCGCTGGCCGGGGTGAACGGCGACTTCTTCAACATCAGCGAGACCCACGCGGGTATCCCGGCCACCGGCTCGTCGGTCGGTCCGGAGATCGCCGACGGGCAGGACCTCAAGTTCGCGGTGCCCGACGGCCAGCGCTTCGGGCCGGCGATGCCCGCCGGCGCGACCACGAAGATCGTGTTCGGAACAGGGGCCGGCCGCGCCCGAGTGTCCACACTGGACCTGGTGGGCACGGTGCGCTCGCCGGAAGGCACCTACGACGTCGAGGGCCTCAACCAGTACGCGCTGCCGGTGAACGGCATCGGCGCCTACACCCACGACTGGGGTGCGGTGTCGCGGGCGCGCGCCGCGTGCGGCACCGACGCCGACCGCTCCGCGGGCTGCACGGCCGAGACCGAGGAAGTCGTGGTGCGGCACGGAGTCGTCGTGTCGGAGGCGGAGACGCTGGGCGCCGGCGACATCCCGGCGGACACCGTCGTGCTGGCCGGACGGGACAAGGGCGCCGAGGAACTCGAAGCGCTCCAGCCCGGCGACCACGTGACCGTCGGCACGCGGATGGTGGCCGAGGATGCGGCGCCGCTGCGGTTCGCGGTCGGCGGCTTCCCGATCCTGGCCGCGGGTCAGCCGGTGTCGGGTTTGGACACCGCGGCACTGGCGCCCCGCACGGCGGCCGGGGCCAGCGCGGACGGGCACACGGTGTACCTGATGGCCGTGGACGGCCGGACCGCCGCGAGCACCGGCCTGAGCGTCGCGGAACTGGCCGGCGTGCTCCGGTCGGCCGGCGCGGCGTCCGGCGTGAACCTCGACGGCGGCGGCTCGACGACCATCGCCGTGGCCGACCCCGGGCAGCCGCCGACGGTACGCAACACGCCCTCCGACGGCACGGAACGCGCCGTGGCCAACGGGATCGGCGCGTTCGGCCGCTAGGGCTTTCAGTGGGCGTCCAGGTAGGCGGGGTCGGCCGCGGGGATGGGGATATCCGGGCGGTTGGCGAGGAGCTGCGTCATCGCGTGGAAGTAGGGCGGGGCCGCGACCGTGCCACCGAACGCGCCATTGCCGCAGTCGCCGAGGTGGACCGGTGTGCCGGGACAGATCTCCTGCGGGTGCGAGCCGTCGGCGAACACCAGGGACGACACCGCGTAGTCGTCGACGCCGCCGACGAACGCGACCGACTCGCTGTTCTGGGTGGTCCCGGTCTTGCCGATGTCGGGGTGGCTCCAGCCCGCGGCGTGCGCGGCCGTCGCGGACGTGCCGCTGATCGTGTCCTGGCTCAGGCCCGCTTCCACGGTGTTCGCGATCGCGGTGGACACCGCCTGCTCGCACGCTTGCTGCCTCACCGGCACCGGGGCGCCGTACCGGTCGGTCACCGACAGGATCGGGTTGGGCGGGCACCACACGCCGCCGCTCATCAGGGTGGCCGGCACGTTCGCCAGTTCGAGTGGGCTGACCGGGCTGTCGCCGAGGGTGAAGGAGAGCTTGTTGAGGAAGTACTGCGACTGCGGCTCGCTGTACTGCGGGCTCTTCGACGACGGGTCGGGCGTGCTGCCCGCGTCGTTGGTGGTCAGCGACGTGCGCAGGCCCAGCCGCCGCGCCATGTCGAGCACCGCGGGCATCCCGACCTGCTGCTCGAGGTTGACGAACGCGACGTTCGGCGACGTGGCGAGCCCGTCCCGCACGCTGATCGGATCCGGGTAGTGCCCGTCGTTGTGCACCGTCGAGCAGGTCGTGTACTTGTTCGCGTCCGGGGGCAGGAAACACTGGCTGTCCGGGTTGGGCAGGTCGGTGTTCAGCCCGGCCTTGCCGGTCTCGAACGCCGCGGCCGTGGTGAAGATCTTGAACGACGATCCGGAGCCGAACACGTCGCTGACCCCGGACACGATGTTCGAGGACGTCTCGCCTCGCTTGGGATCGGTGCCGTAGTTGCGGTTCGCGACCATCGCCAGCACCTCGTGCGTGGTGTTGCCCGGCCGGATCACCGCGAACGTGTTGGCCACGCCGTCCTGGGTGGTGGGCACGTTGGCGTCGACGGCGTCCTTCACGGTCTGGCTCACCACCGGGTCCATCGTGGTCTTGACGGTGTAGCCGCCGGTCTCGATCTGGTCGGCGGTGAACCCGGCCGAGGTCAGGTAGCTTTCGGCGTACTGGCAGAAGAATCCGGCGTCCGGGGCGGCCCCCATGCACGTGCTCGACGGCACGTCCGGCCCGCCCTCGACCACGCCGAGCGGGGTCGCCTTGGCGGTGGCGGCGTCGCCCGCGTCCAGCATCCGGTTCGTCACCATCGAGTCGATCACCAGGTTGCGCCGCTGCAACGCCTGGTCGGGGTGGGTGTACGGGTTGTAGAGGTTCGGGTTGTTCACCATGCCCGCGAGCAGCGCCGCCTGCGGCACGGTCAGCTTGTCCGGTGTGGTGTGGAAATAGGCGTGCGCGGCGGCGCCGATCCCGTAGATGTTGCCGGCGAATTCGACCACGTTGAGGTATCCGGTCAGAATGTCCTGTTTGGACTCGGACTGGCCCAGCTGGACGGCGATCTTGGCTTCGCGCAGCTTGCGGGCGAGGGTGTCCGCGCGGTCGGCGTACTGCGAGGCCTTGTCGTTGCGGTCCACCACGTTGATCAGATAGTTCTTGACGTACTGCTGCGTGATCGTCGACCCGCCCTGCGTGCCGCCGCCCGAACTGTCGTGCAGCGCCGCGCGCACCATGCCCTTGACATCGACGCCGCCCTCGGTGAAGAAGCGGCGGTCCTCGATCGACACGATCGCCGCCTTGGCGGTGTCGGAGATCTGGTCGTAGGTGGCGGGCACGCGGTACTGGTCGTACAGCGTCGCGATCGGGGTGCCATTGCGGTCGGTGACGGTGGTGACCAGCGGCTGGTCGCTGGAGGCGAGCGTCGCGGAGATGCCGTCCACCGCGTCGCTCACCTGGTTGGACAGCAGGCCCGCGCCGAGTGCGACCGGCGCCGCGACCCCCGCTGCCAGCACCCCTGCCACCACGCAGTAGCTCACAAACTTCGGCACCCCAACGAAACCTTGCACCCGACCACCATAGTGATCACCAGGTGAGACCGGCGTTGTGCGTTTTTCAAGGGCGGGTAAAGGGTCGGGGCTTGCGCGAGTCGTGGCCGATGACCAGGCTGAGCGCGTGACCGACTATGGCTACGACCTGATCGTGATCGGATCCGGGCCGGGCGGCCAGAAGGCGGCCATCGCCGCTGCGAAACTGGGCAAGCGTGTCGCGGCGGTCGACCGGCAGGACATGGTCGGCGGCGTCTGCGTCAACACGGGCACCATCCCGTCGAAGACGTTGCGCGAAGCGGTGCTCTACCTCACCGGGATGAGCCAGCGCGATCTCTACGGCGCGAGCTACCGCGTCAAACAGGAGATCACCATCGCGGACCTGATGGCCCGCACGCAGCACGTGGTGACGCGCGAGATGCAGGTCGTGCGCGCGCAGCTGGTGCGCAACCACGTCGACCTCCATACCGGCACCGGCCGGTTCCTCGACCCGCACACGGTGGCGGTGGCGGGCGTGCACCGCGGCGACCGGACGACGCTGTCCGCGTCGCACCTGGTGATCGCCACCGGCACCCGGCCCGCGCGGCCCGACCACGTCGACTTCGTTCGGCGAGAAGGTCGCGCACGTCGCGACGTCGGACCATGCGACGGTCACCACCCTGGTCAGCGGCAAGCGGATCCCGGCCGACGTGGTGATGTACTCGGCGGGCCGGCAGGGCACGACGGAGGAGCTGGACCTCGCGGCCGCCGGCGTGAGAGGCGGACGCGCGCGGGCGGCTGTCGGTCGACGAGCACTACCGCACCGCGGTGCCGCACATCTACGCGGTCGGGGACGTGATCGGCTTCCCCGCGCTGGCCGCCACGTCGATGGACCAGGGCCGCCTCGCCGCGTACGACGCCTTCGGCGAGCCCACGCACGAACTGGGCGCGCTGCAGCCGATCGGCATCTACACGATTCCCGAGATCTCCTACTGCGGCGCGACCGAGGCCGAGCTGACGTCCTCAGCGGTGCCGTACGAGGTGGGCATGGCGCGGTACCGGGAGCTGGCGCGGGGACAGATCGCCGGCGACTCCTACGGGATGCTCAAGCTGCTGGTGTCCACAACGGACCGCACGCTGCTGGGCGTGCACGTGTTCGGCACCGGCGCCACCGACCTCGTCCACATCGGACAGGCGGTGATGGGCTGCGGCGGTACGGTGGACTACCTGGTGGACGCGGTGTTCAACTACCCGACGCTGTCCGAGGCGTACAAGGTGGCCGCGCTGGACGCGACGAACAAGATCCGGGCGCTGGAGCGGTTCGAGCCATGAGACTCGCGCGACGGGAACGTGCGACTCGCGGGTTGGCGGGTCAATCCCGGACGGCGAACGCGTCGGTGAGCGCGATCTCGTCGCGGATCGCGGTCGGGCCCAGCGCGGCGAACGCCCACAGCGCGCTGAGCGTGCGCATGCCGTCCTTGCGGGCGAGTTCGGGTGGCGCCGGGTACTCGACGGTCAGTCCGTGCGCCGCGAACGGCGCCTCGTCCAGGTACCTGGCGCCGCCCTGTCCGCACAGGTACGTGTGCGCGCCCACCGCGCGGGTGAGGTCGGCGAGCCGCGCCGAGCGCTGCGAGCTGGCGGTGAGCGTGCTGCTGCGCACAACGTCGCCGCGCCAGCCGAGGCGGGCGAGCAGAGCCCGCGTGGACATCTCGGCCGCGTCGACGAGCCGGTCGGTGCCGGTGAGTTCGGCCAGCACCTCGTCCACGGCGGCGCTGGTGCTTGCCCAGTACGGGCCGCGCCGGTAGTACTGCCGCACCAGCTGCGCGACCCGACGCGGCGTGCCCTCGTCAGCAAGGCGCAGCTCGTTGATCAGGCTGGACCGGCCGCGCGGACGGTGCACGGCCGCCGTCAGCCAGCGCTGCGCGGCGGGGTCCGCGAGCGACCCGAGCCGCGCCCGGTGCTGGTAGTCGCGCGCGTTGAACTGGACGTCGTCCAGCACGACCCAGACGTCGGCCCGGAACAGCTTCGCGAGTGTCGACAGGCGGGGAAAGAAATTCGGTTGATGGACGGCACAGGATCTGGCGTAGGTCTCGGCCACGGGCTGTATTCGATCACAACATGCGGCTGGAGAATCCGGCGGCCACCAATCGCTCATACGCCGCGTACACGGACGGGGGAATTGTTTGCGAGATCGCGAATCCGTGCCCGGGATACTCGATGATCCGCTGCAGGTCGCCGATCATCATGTCGATCAGTTCGGTGCCGTGGGACCGGTTTTGCCAGTATTGTGACAGTGTCAGCGGAACCGACGAGCATACCGGTTCGACCTCGGGCCACACCTTTCGCGTCGTGGCAAAGGCGCGGCGTTCCATGTACGGCATCGAAACGAGCATGATCCGGCGCGCGGGAATCCGCATCAGCTCCAGAAGTTCACGCGACAGAGCGATGTTTTCACCCGTATTGGTGGCCCGGGGTTCGACGAAGATCGCGTGGTCGGGCATGCCGAGCTCGAGGGCGCGCTCCCGGTAGTGCACGGCCTCGCCGCGGGGGAAGGTGACACACGTCTCCCTGCTGTTGGCGCCGGTGAAGACCACGAGCGGAAACAGGCCGCGGTGGTAGAGGTCGGCGGCGTGCGCCGCGACGCCGAGGTCGTTGCAGCCGAGCGCGATCGCAGCGTCGCACGTGCGGAGCCGGTGGCCGAGCCGGTGATAGCGCCAGATGGTTTCGGCGTCGGCCCATTCGTCGGCGATCAGTTCCTTCCGCATTTCTCGCTCACGCCTGCCGCACGAAAGCGGACCGGATTCCCTCGATACTGCGCAACTGGTGGAACAACCCGTATTCGGTGGAAATCTTCGCGCACCGGTCGAGGATCGTCATACCGCTTTCGGCGGTGGCGCGGTCGGACAGCAGGATATGCGCGTGCGCGGTGCTCAGCCGCACTTTCTGCATGGGCGTCTCGTGGACCCGATGGCTCAAGGCGATATCGATCGCCTGCGTCGCGGCGGTGAGATTTCCGGCACCCCGGTGGGCGAGTGCGAGTTTCTGGTGCGCGATCGACCAGTCGGCCGGTTCGTCCATTGCCTCGAAATCCTGAATGGCGGGCACGATGTGCCGCGCCGCGGATTCGTTGAGGCCGCTTTTGCTCAGTGCCGTGCCGATCCACAACCGTGCGCTCGTGCGTTCGTGCCTGCTCAGCCGCTCGTCGGCGGTCAGCGACTCGTACTTGCGTGCGGCCGACTCCAGCCGTCCGGCCATCTCGTCCAGCACCACCAGCTTGAGTTCGAGCTGGGCGACCCGGCGCTGGGCGCCGAGTTCGCTGTACACGCGCAGCGCCTTGCGGTAGTGCTGTTCCGCCGACATCGGGCCGTGGATGACGCCCTGGTCCTGTTGGACTTCCCCGAGCAGGCGCAGCGAGCGGCCGTAGAGGTCCATTCCGCGGGTGTCGCTGCTGTCCGGCCGGTAGCGGTGCAGCCAGCGGTCGAGCAGCGTGCAGGCGAGCGGGAACTCCTGCCGGCCCAGGCACGCCATCGTGCGGTCGAGGTCGTCGGCCCAGGCCTCCAAGTCGTAGTATCCGGCCGGCGCCACGGCCGTCTCGGCCTGCCGGACGAGCACCTCGAACCGGCGCCGCGCCTCGGGCTCGGCCTGGGCGAGCGCGGTGTCGAGGATGGCCTGCGTGTCGGGGCGCGGCACGGTCGCGGACCCGCCGGACTCCCACTTGGCCACGGTGCGCGCGGCCACACCCAGGTAGCCGGCGAAGCCGCGGACCGAGAGGCGCAGTGCGTGCCGGAGCAGCCGCGCCTCGCGCCCGCTCCAGTGGTGCGCGGTCGCGGCCACCTGGCTCGCCTCGGCAGGAGTCACACGATGAGGTTAACCTGCGCGGACCCCCGGAAGTACACCGTAAGTGCAACGACGGTTCGTTTCCGTGACGATTTCGATCGTTCAGCCTAGAGGCAGGCACTCGTCGCCGGATGAACTCCTTTGTCCCGGGCCGATACCGGCGTCGAGTGCCTCTCCACGCCGGTGCTCCTGGTGTCGACGCGATGTCGAACATCTCCTGCCGGTCGTACCTGATCCCGTGCGCCGGGGATCACGATGAGGTCCATGCCCGGTAGCCCGGTCTCGATGTGATCGCGTACCGCTCGACGCCGCCGCCTGGTTAACTGGTCTGGAATGGCGGGTGCTGGAACTGCTCGCGGAGCCGGCCGACGCCCTCGACGAAAGGCCCCGGATCGCGGCGCGGTGACGGTGCGCGCGCGGCGTCCCGGCAGTCCGAAGCAGACGATCGGGGGTGCTTCTTGATCGTGCTCGACGGTGGACTGGCCACCGAACTGGAGGCGCGCGGACACGACCTGTCCGACGCGTTGTGGTCGGCCCGGTTGCTGGCCGACGATCCGGACGCGATCGTCGCGACGCATGAGGCGTTCTTCCGTGCGGGCGCGCGGATCGCGACCACGGCGAGTTACCAGGCAAGTTTCACGGGCTTCGCCGCGCGCGGCTTCGACCGGCGCGAGACGGCCACGTTGCTGGCCAGAAGTGTTGCACTGGCGGGCAAAGCCCGCGACCGGGTGGGCGGGCAGCGGTGGATCGCGGCGTCGGTGGGACCCTATGGCGCCACGCTGGCGGATGGGTCGGAGTACCGCGGCCGCTACGGGCTGAGCGTGGCGCAGCTGACCGCGTTCCATCGTCCGCGCGCCGAGATCCTCGCCGCGGCCGGGCCGGACCTGCTCGCTCTGGAGACCGTGCCGGATATCGATGAGGCCGTCGCGATGCTGGCCGCGATCGACGGGCTCGGCGTGCCTGCGTGGCTGTCCTACACGATCGCGGGGGAGCGCACCCGCGCCGGGCAGCCACTCGGGGAGGCGTTCGCGGTCGCCGCGGGCGACGACCGGATCGTCGCGGTCGGCGTCAACTGCTGCGACCCGGCCGACGCGGCGCGGGCGATCGTCCTCGCCCGGGAGATCACGGGCAAGCCGGTCATCGCGTACCCGAACAGCGGCGAGGAGTGGGACGCCGTCGCACGCCGCTGGTCCGGCCGGAGCCGGTTCGACCCCTTCACCCTCGCGGACGCCGACTACGGCGGTGGATGCTGCCGCGTTCGCCCTGCCGACGTAGCCCGCCTGGCAGGCCACTACGGATCGTCACCACTTTGACTGGTCAGCGAGCTACCGGTAACTCCATCGGTCGATCAAGGAAGATCACGGCGAGTGCCGCACCATACCGCGGTCGATGGCAGTAGAATCGCTGACCTGCACGGCTGAAGATCGGTCACCGGACCGCGGGATCAAGGCTGGAGGAGGCGTACCGAGAGTGGCATCGCCTATCGAAGCACCTGGCTACGACGGTGTCGGGTACCCGAGCATCGCGCGGGTGAACGACTACTGGCTCGAGGGTCACAACCACAACGCGACCGACCAGCAGTACGCGGAGCACATCCAGCTGTGCGCACCGCACATCCCGTACCTGGTCCGCGCCTCGCGCCAGGTGACCGGCCGGATGGTGCGGTACCTGCTGGACAAGGGCATCCGGCAGTTCATCGACCTCGGCTCGGGCATCCCCACCCAGGGGCACGTGCACGACGTGGCGCAGGAGCAGGATCCCGGCAGCCGGGTAGTGTACGTCGACATCGACCCGACGATCGTCGCTGACGGCCGCGACCTGCTCGCGGACAACGACCGCGTGGCCTACCTCGATGCCGACATCCACGACCGCGACGCGATCCTCGGCGACCCGCAGCTGACGCGGCTCATCGACCTGAGTGAGCCGGTCGCCGTGCTGTCCATCGAGACGCTGCTGTATGTGCCCGACGAAGACGATCCGGCCGGTCTGGTCGGGTCCTATCTGGACCGGCTGGTGCCGGGCAGCTATCTGGGCATGACCCACTGCGCGGAGAACGCCGAGCTGAGGTCCGGGTTGAACATCTTCACCCGGATGTTCGGCAGCCCGCCCGCCGTCGTGCTGCGGCCGCGCGAGCAGTTCGAGACCTTCTTCGCCGGGCTGGAGCTGGTCGACCCCGGCGTGGTGCCGGTGATGTTGTGGAATCCGCTGACCGAGGACGACGTGGGCCGCAACGCCGAACTCGCGCACCTGTTCGCCGGACTCGGCCGCAAGCGCTAGCCGGCCAGGGCTACGACGGCGACCAGGACTTCACCGAGCGTGACGACCGGCATCGCCTGCTTGAGCATGCTCCGGGCGCTGGGCGCCTGGCCGCGCGCCGTCGCGGGAAGCTGGGCGAGGGCCAGGCCCAGGAAGACCACGTGCGCGGCCACCCCGAGCGCGGCCCAGCCAGGGCCGTACCGCCACCCCAGGCCCCACGCGAGCAGCACCAGGCCGGCGACCAGCAGGCCGCACGCCAGCAGGTGCGTGCGCAGCAGCCCGTAGCGCACGGCCGGCGTCGCGATGCCGCTCGCCGCGTCCGCGGCCAGGTCGGGCAGTGACCACCACAGCGTCCGCGCCACCGAGAGCACCGACACGCCGGCGACGATCGGCCACAGGTCCGCGCCGACATCGCCGCGCACGGCGGTGTATCCGAGCAGGCACGGCAGCCCGACCGACGCGACGCCGAACGCGGCCGGCCCCGCCAGTCCCCGGCGTTTGAGCCGCACCGGCTCGACGTTGTACGCCACCTGCGCGAGCACGATCACCGCCGCGTATGCCGGCGGCTGCCACCGGCCCCAGCCGATCCCGATCGCCAGCACCGCCGCTAGGGCCGCGACGATCTCCGCGCCGGCCCAGTCCAGCGCCCGCGAGCGCCCGAAGCGGCGCGCCGCACCCGCGAGATGGCCCTTGTCCGCGTGCTGGGAGTCGGTGGCGACGTCGATCGCGACGTTGAGCGCCAAGGGAGCAACGATGAGAAGGAGGTTCGCGCCGAATGCCAGCACGGCGGGAACGGTGAGTAAAGGACCCTGGCCGGTGTCCGCGAACAGAATTCCCCAGACGGCGTAACAAACGTAATTGACGGGCAGCGAAAAGTGCAGCCGGTGAACGACGACGAAATCCTGCCACGCCGTTCGGGTGGCTAATCGCGACATGAGACGACCTTCATGCGCAGTTTCGGTGACGGCGCCATCGCATGCCCGCGCACCTGGGCCACGCCGGCGCGCGGGTTGACGCACACCAGCTCACGCCGCCGGGTCATCGCCGCGACGATCAGCCGGACCTCCGCCTGTCCCAGCTGGCTGCCGAGGCAGTGCCGCACCCCGCCGCCGAACGGGAAGAACCGGTGCGCGGGGACCCTGCGGCCGTCGAGGAACCGGCCGACGTCGAAGGTGTAGGGATCCGCGAAGGACTCGGCGCGGTGGTGTGCGAGGTAGATGCTCGGCGTCACCACGGTGCCGGCAGCGTGCGGACAATCCCCTGCCAGCGCGCGGTTTCCGGCCGCCGGAACGGGTGGCGTGATGCGCAGCGTCTCCTGGACGACGGCCTGCAGGACCGGAACCTCGTCCGCGGCGAACCCGTCGGACGACCGCGCCTCGGCGAACACGCGCTCCCGCAAGGAATCCGAGCGCAGGATCCAGAACAGCGCCCATGCTGCCGTGGATGCCGTCGTCTCGTGGCCGGCGAAGAGCAACGACACGATCTGGTCGCGCAGTTCCGCGTCGTCGATGTCCGCGAACGGGCTCCCCGGCGCGAGCAGCTGCCCGGCCAGCGTCGCCGGATTCTCCCGCGCCGCCGCGCGGGCCGCGGTGACCAGCATCCGTTCGAGCCCCGCGGCCGGCAGCGGCAGGGTTCCCTTGAGATAGCGGTAGGCCAGCGTGCGATGCCGCGAACCGAGCGCGCGGTCCATCCAGGCCGCGAACGGGGCGAGGACCGCGTCGTCGGCCCTCCCCAAGGTGATTCGCGCCATCACCTGCAGCGCGACCCGGCGTGTCCAGTCCGCGACACCGAACTCGGTACCGCGCGGCAGTGCGTCGATCGCGGCGTGCACCGTCCCGGCGATCAGATCGCGATACCCCGCGAGTTTCCGGCCGCGCAGCGAGGTTCCCAGCACGCGGCGGTAGTCGCTGTGCCGCACACCGTCCTGCCACAGCAGGGATTTCGGGCCCATCAGCGGCCGGAACGACCGGCTGCCGGGGTGGCCGAGCCCGGCGTCGGCGCGGAACAGCCGCTCGATCTCGTCCGGATGCCAGATCAGCAGGCGCGGCTGCGGGGGAGGCCGCAGTTCGAGCACGCCGGCCGGGCACTGCGCGTGGGCGTCGAGGAACGGCAGCATCCGCAGGGCGAACCGGAGCTCGGTGCGGTTCATCCGGCCGTCCGTTGCGTCCGCGCGGCACGGTACCGCGCGACCAGCGCGGGAAGCCGCGGGTTGGACCGGGCCAGATGCAGCGTGGCGATGATCTCGGCGCGCACGATCCGGGCGGGCGTGTAGAGATCCTTGTCGTGCCACAGGGCGGGAAACGGTCCGTCGGCGTCGAGCAGGAACGCGCACCCGCGTGCGGCCGCCTCGTCGGTCGCCGGGTCGCCCGCGCGCAGCAGGATCTGCATCGCGTAGGCGGTCTCCTCGGCCGTGGCCTGCCAGCGGCCCCATGAACCGTCGTCGCGCTGGGTGGCCAGCACCCAGCGGACGGCCTTGCGCGCGGCGGTGATCCCCTCCGCGTACCCGGACAGCGCGGTGAAGCAGCACACTGTCGCGTAGTACGGCGACGCGTGCCACTTGTCCGTCCAGCTCCCATCTTCGTGCTGCTGCGCGGAAAGCCAATGCGACAACGTGCGAATCGAGCGCGCACCGGGGGATCCCGTGGCGCGCTGGGCCGAGAAGGCCTGCAGCACATGGGCGTTCGTGGTGACCGACGGCGTGCGCTCGTCCGGATAGGTGCTGAAGTGGTCGCCCGTGCGGTACTCCCACAGCGGGTCGAGTGGTTGTGGCGCACCGACGTTCGCGAGTGCGTGCAGCACGGTCGCCGTGTCGTCGGCGTCGGTGGGCAGCCCCGCGCCACCGGCGGCGCCCGCCGCACGGATCGCGCCGTGCAGCCCGCGGACGATTCCGGACGGCACGGTAACGGGCAGGCCGACGCCGGTGAGCGTGGCCAGCACCCACGCGCGTTCGAACACGTCGAGCGGGGCGGCGGCCGGCACCGGCCCGCCGTGCCGGTCCTGTACCGCGTCCAGGTAGCGCAGTGCGGGATGGAGATTGTCGTTCGTGGCACGGGTTCCGAACCACGCGGCCGTCGCGGCGGGGGAGCAGCCCGCGCCGAACCGGCCGGGCCGCACCCACGCGGCTTCGCGCGCGGCGGGACCCAGCATCTCGAGCGAATGGCCGAGCTTCTGGGGCAGCGCGTGCCCGGCCGCGGCCGCCTCCCGGAGCGCGGCCAGCAGCTCCGGATAGCAGCCGGATGGGCAGGGAAGCTGCCTGTCTCGCCAGGAGTCCAGTCCTGGCAACGGTTTCGCCTCCAGCGCGGCCAGCCGCGTGTTGATGTCCCCGATCAGCGACGGCACGAGCAGCTCGACGGCCACCGTGTCGGGCAGCGGAACCTCCTTGCCTGGGGCCAATCTCGCGAACAGCGCGTGCAGGCCGCCCCGGACCGCCCATGCGACCCGGGGCGCGCGGCTGCGCGCGAGCTCCGCGAGCAGCGCCTCCGTGGCGCTCAGCGTGGGCAGCAGGCCGTACTCTTCCGGTCCGCCCCAGTGTCCGGTCTCGTCCTGTCCCGCGAGCAGGTAGCGAATTCTGCCGTCGTGACCGGCGAATGCGGGCGCGAGCGTGACCAATCGCGCCGTTTCGTAGACGGATGGCGAGAAATCGCCGAACGGGTCGCCGGACATCTCGGTGAGAAGCTGCCGGCCCGCATTCGCCAGATTCATCGAAAGGCCCCCCAGCGATGTTATCGGGACCCACTCAAAGTAGCATTGGAAAAGGGCGACAAGACGGCGTTTCCTTCTTCTGGCCCAGTGGTTTCGCGCGGACGGGGGCACCCACGGAACCGGTCGTCGCGGGATGGATTCGCCGGGGAGATACGTTCATCCTTACAGGGAGTGCCGACGAGACCAGGAGGCAGGCGTGTTCGACCCGGAGGAACTCTACGAGGCCGACTCCGAGGTGCCCGAACTCGGCGGGGCGGTGCTGCTGCACCAGCTCGACGGGTTCATGGACGCCGGGACGGCGGGCCTGCAGGTGACCGAGCACCTGATGCAGCGGCTGGAGACCCGGGTGGTGGCGCGGTTCGACGTGGACCGGCTCCTCGACTACCGCTCGCGCCGGCCGATGATGACGTTCGCGGCCGACCACTGGGAGAGCTACGAGGCGCCGGAACTGGCCGTGCGGCTGTTCCACGACGAGGCCGGCACGCCGTTCCTGCTGCTCTCGGGCCCGGAGCCGGACCACGAGTGGGAGCGCTACGCCACCGCGGTGCGCGCGCTCGTCGAACGCTGGGGCGTGCGGATGGTGGTGTCCTACCACGGGATCCCGATGGGCGCGCCGCACACCCGGCCGCTCGGCGTGACCGCGCATGCGACGCGGACGGAGCTGATCGGTGAGTACAAGCCCGTGCTCAACCGGCTGCAAGTGCCGGGCAGCGCGTCGGCGCTGGCCGAGCTGCGGCTGGGGGAGTCGGGGCACGACGCGGTCGGCTTCGCCGCGCACGTCCCGCACTACCTCGCGCAGTCGCGGTATCCGGCGGCGGCGCTGACACTGCTCGGCTCCGTCACGCGCGTCGCCGGCCTGTCGGTGCCGGACGAGTCGCTCGTGGACGCGGCGCGCGCCACCGACGCCGAGATCGAGCGGCAGGTGGCCGAGTCGGAGGAGGTCGCGGGCGTCGTGCGCGCGCTGGAGCAGCAGTACGACACCTTCGCCGAGGCCATGGACAAGAAGAACCTCCTGGCCGACGAGACCCAGATGCCGACGGCGGAGGAGCTGGGCGCGGAGTTCGAACGGTTCCTCGCCGACCAGCAGGGCCACAACGACTGAGCCCGCGCTGGGCGGCTACCGCAGGCCGTTGCGCAGTGCGGTGACGCGGTCGGCGGCCGCGGTGAAGTCGGTGCGGTCGAGCTGACCGGATTGCAGCGCGTTCACCAGGGCGTCGGCCGCGGCGTCGCCCTGCGTGGTGTCGCGCGCGGAACACAGGATGAGGTCCATGCCCGCGGTGGCGGTGGCGAGGGCCCGGTCCCCGGTGCTGCCGGACAGGGCGTTGGCCTCGAGTGCGTCGGTGATGGTGACGCCGCGGAAGCCGAGCCGGTCGCGCAGTTCGTGGCGCACCACGACCGGCGACAGCCCGGCCGGATGTGCCGCGTCGAGCGCGGGGTAGGTCGCCCACGACACCATCACGAGCTTCGCGCCCGCGGAGAACGCGGCCGGGTACGGCGCCTCGTCGACATCGCGCAACGTGGACAGCGACACGGGCAGCGTGACCGGCTGGTCGTCGGTGTTCTGACCGGCGGGCGCGGACCCGAGACCGGGGAAGTGCTTGACCGTCGCGGCGACACCGGTCTTCTGCTGGGCGGTGACGAACGCCTTGCCGAGGTTCGTGACGGTGGCGGGATCGTTGCTGTACGAACGCCCGGTGGCGTCCATCAGGTCACCCGCCCGGCGGTACACGTCGAGCACCGGCGCGAGGTTCACGTTCATCCCGACGCCCGCCAGGTTCTGCCCGGCGCCCATGCCCGCGCCGGTGGCCGCCGCGACCGGATCGGTGGCGGCGCCGACCTGCTTCTCCGACCGCACCGGTTCGCCCGGCAGCCGCCGGATCTTGCCGCCCTCCTGGTCGGTCATCAGCAGCAGCGGCGCCTTCACCGGGCTCTGCGCATTGACGTCGCGCAGCTGCCGGATCACCCCGGCGAGCTGGCCCTCGCCGGAGATGTTCTCACCGAAGAAGATCACGCCCGCGGCCTCGCCGGCGCGGATCCGGTTCAGCAGGCTCTGCGGCGGCGTGAGCCCGTGGTAGGAGTAGACGATCCGCGCGCCGGCCAGCTGCTGCGGCGTCAGCGCCGGCTTGTCGGGGGAGAGTCCGAAGATCGTCATCACCGCGCCCGCGATGACGGCGACAGCCGAGGCGATCCAGCGCGCCAGCCTTCCCATCTCACAACTCCCAAGCACGGCACCAAAGCGCCCGCCACCCTACCCCCAGGTGAGCAGCCGGTCGCGGTGCGGGGCGGTGGTGAACTCGGGCTTTCCGGTGCGGGCGAAGGACACCCATGCGTGCCGCAGTGCGCGTCCGAGTTCGTCGACTGTGTCCCATTCGGCGGTGCCGAGCATCGGGGCGCCCGACCACGCGTCGCGGTCGCCGAGCAGGAAGGGCAGTTCGATGCAGTGGCACGCGCCGTAATCCGTGCCGCTCGCGGCCCAGTGGAACCGGTACGGGAACACCGTCGCGCCCGCCGCGGCGAGTGTGCGCGCGAACCGCAGCGACGGCGCGGCGAAGACGAACCGGGTGATACCGGATTTCGCGGCGTCCAGAGCGCGGCGCAGGACCGGATTCCGTTCCAGGGTGGCGATTCCGGGCTTGCCGTTGAGGAACGTGTTCATCTCGGCGCTCGTCGTGCCGACGACGACGTCCACGCCTGCGCGCGCGGCGCGTGGCAGCCAGTCGCGCACCGAGGGCAGTGGCTCGGTGTCGGCGGTGGGGCAGAACGGGGGTACCGAATACAACCCACCCGGGCCGGCGGCGCGCACGAGCGCGGCCTGCTGGGCGGCCAGGATCTGCTCGACGGTCGCCATGCGCGGATCCTCGCGCAGCGCGGCGGTGAAAGAGCGCGCGATACGAGTCGCCGTGCCCGTGGTCGCGATCTTGAGCCCCAGCTGCGCGCTCTGCAGGATCGCGCGCCGGAACAGGCCGCGTGCCTCCGGCATCGCCATCAGGCAGGCGATCGAGTGTGCGCCGGCGGACTGACCGAACACGGTCACGTTGTCGGCATCGCCGCCGAACGCGGCGATGTTGTCGCGCACCCAGCGCAGCGCTTCGAGCTGGTCGAGCAGACCGAGGTTACCGGGCGCGACGCCGTCGAGCCGCAGGTAGCCGAGCGCGCCGAGGCGGTAGTTGACGGCGACGTAGACGATGTCGCCTTCGGCGGCCAGCCGGCCGCCGTCGTAGAACGACATCGAACCGGCGCCGGTGGTGTAGGCGCCGCCGTGGATCCACACCATCACCGGGCGCCTGCCCGTGGTGCCGGGCGTGACGACGGTCAGGTTCAGGCAGTCCTCGTTCTGGACGAGCCCATCCTGCGGCTCGCCGGTGACCGCGCCGATGCGCAGCGGCGGCTGCGGGCTGATCGGGCCGTGCCGGGTGGCGTCGCGGACCCCTGTCCACGGCGCGACCGGTCCCGGCGGGCCGAACCGGGCCGCGTGCGCGAACGGCACGCCACGGAACGCCGTGAGTCCCCCATCCAGCGACTCGCCCTGCAGCTCCCCGCTGCCGATCCGCACCACGGCGCCACTCTAGCGGTCCAGGTTGACGGCGCGGCGCGGCCGGACCACGCTGGCGAAACGAGAACGAGGCGGGGGTGCCGATGACGAGCACGATGCGGCCCGAGGTCCGCGACGGGACGAAACTGGACTACTCGGCCGGCTTCGGCAACGAACACCAGAGCGAGGCGGTGCCGGGCGCGCTGCCCGTCGGCCGCAACTCGCCGCAACGCGCCCCGCTGGGGCTCTACGCCGAGCAGCACAGCGCCACCGCGTTCACCGAGCCGCGCGCGCACAACCGGCGCAGCTGGGTCTACCGGATCCGGCCGTCCGCGGCGCATCCGCGGTTTCGCCCGTTCCCCGGCGGCGCCGTGCACAGCGCGCCGGTCACCGGCGGGGTCGCCGACCCGAACCGTCTGCGCTGGACCGCGCCACCGCTGCCGGCGGAGCCGATGGACTTCGTGGATGGGCTGTTCACGGTCGGCGCCAACGGGGATGTGGTGCAGCGCACCGGGATCGGCATCCACTGGTACCGCGCGACGCGGTCGATGGCCGACCGCTACTTCGTCGACGCCGACGGCGAGTTGCTGCTGGTGCCGGAACTGGGCGGGCTGCTGCTGCACACCGAGTACGGGAGGTTGCGGGTCACGCCGGGCGAGATCGCCGTGATCGGGCGCGGGGTCCGGTTCCGCGTCGATCTGCTCGACGACGCGGCGCGCGGATACGTCTGCGAGAACTACGGCCGGCCCTTCACGCTGCCGGAGCTGGGTCCGATCGGCGCGAACGGGCTGGCCGGCGCGCGTGACTTCCTGTACCCGGTCGCGGCGTTCGAGGACCGCGAGGAAACGGTGCAGGTGGTGCAGAAGTTCGGCGGCCGGCTCTGGGCCGCCGACTACGACCACTCACCGCTGGACGTCGTTGCGTGGCACGGAAACCACGCCGCCTTCAAGTACGACACGGCCCGCTTCAACGTGATGGGCACGGTCACCTTCGACCACCCGGACCCGTCGATCTACACAGTGCTGACCTCGCCCTCGGACACCCCGGGCCAGGCCAACGCGGATTTCGTGATCTTCGCGCCGCGCTGGCTCGTCGGCGAGGACACGTTCCGGCCGCCCTGGTACCACCGCAACGTGATGAGCGAGTTCATGGGCCTGGTCAAGGGGGTATACGACGCGAAGGCCGAGGGGTTCGTGCCGGGCGGAGCGAGCCTGCACAACATGTGGGCGGCGCACGGCCCGGACGCCGAGACGTTCGAGAAGGCCAGCGCGCAGGACCTGGTGCCGCAGAAGATCGACGACACGCTCGCGTTCATGTTCGAGACGCGCTGGCCGGTGGTGACGACGGACGAGGCCCGTGGGGCCCCGTTCCGCCAGGAGGACTACGACGAGGCCTGGACCGGAGTGCGCCGCCGGTTCGAGGGGTAGCCCCGCCGCCGCTACACGTGTTGCAGAATGCGGTCCAAGGCGCCGAGCCGCCGCTGGGCGCCGGCGAGGCTGTACAGCACGTGCGGGTCTGCCTTGTCGATCAGCCCGGTGATGCCGTCTTCGGCCAGGTCGGGCCGGCCGCCGAGCTGCGGGTAGGCCGCGAGGTCCAGCAGCGTCTGCTCCACGGTCGTCACCCAGCCCGAGCCCAGTGCGCCGCTGTAGCGCTCGATCTTCAGCCGGTCGGGATCGCGGCGCACGAACGACACCGTGGCGGTGCGGTCGGTCAGCCGCAGTGTGGGGCGGTTGCGGGTGGTGGCCACGACGGCGACGTCGATGGCGTCCGCGAGCGTGCCGTGCACGCGTGCCGCGGACAGGCCCATCAGCGCGACCGACCGCGGCCCGTCGTCGGCCGCCGCGATGCCCCACGACACCGCTTCGACGTCCGGCACCCAGTCCGAGCCGATGTGTTCGCTGCGCAGGATGGCGTAGTACCCGGGCGCGACCCGGTGGAGCACCCCGCCGGCTGCGAGCCGTGCGTACCCGGGGTCCGCCGGTATGTCGCCGGCTTCCTGGAGCGCCGCGACGCGGACACCGCGCCGGAGCAGGGACGGCAGAAGGTCGAACGTCACTTCGTGTGTCATAGTCATCACCCTCGGTCGACGGTACTGATCACGCACAGCGACTCACAAGTCACCGAATGGTGGAAAACGGATTCGGGTCCACTGTGGAGGGTCATCGGCGCAGGTGGCGGTGCGGGTGATCTCCGTCGCTGCGCCCGTCAAGTGCGACGACGGTGCAACGGCGCCCGGAAAAGGAGGGGCCTTTAGGCCCTAACCGGAACGTGATTTGGACGCGACCCTCAGAGGACCAGGCCCGGACGGGGAGGACAGCATGGAACGGATGGTGTACCAGACCGGCACCCCGTACCGGGACGCCACGTTCAGTGTCATCCGGGTCGCCGCGGAGCTCAGCGACCGGCCGTGACCACTCAGACGACAGGCGAGCCCATGACGGCAGCACGCGAGCCGGAGTCCGACTTCGATCGGGTGGCTCTCGGCGCTGCCACGGGCGATGCGGAGATGATCGCGAGACTTCTCGCCATGATCGGCCCCATGCTCGTCCGGTACTGCCGCGCCCGGCTGGGTCGGCGCGGCGACTCCTACCGCGACGCCGACGACGTGGCCCAGGAGGTCAGCTACGCGGTGCTCGCGTCCGTGGCCGCCTACACCGGCGGCCCGTTCCTGCGCCTGATGCACGAGATCGCCGCGAAGATCGTGGACGAGCTGGAGCCGGCGCCCAGCGCGGGCGGGTCCGAGCTGAGTGACCTGCTGCCGAAGCTGCCCGCCCTGGACCGCGACATCGTGGTGCTGCGTGTCGCCACCGGCCTGTCGACCGGCGACACCGCGACCGTCCTCGGCCTGAGCCTGGCCGAGATGCGCATGGCGCAACACCGCGCGCTCGCACACCTGCGTTCCCTGCTCTGATCTCGGCGGGTTGAAACGTTTCGACTAGGGTCGGTCCCATGCCGGTCAGGGTTGCGTTGTTCGCCACGTGCCTGGGGGACACGATGTTCCCGGACACGTGCAAAGCCGTGGTGCGACTGCTCGAGCGGCTGGGCTGCGACGTCGATTTCCCGATGTCCCAGACGTGTTGCGGGCAGCTGCACTTCAACACCGGCTACCGCAGCGAGGCCGTCCCGCTGGCGCGCCGCCTCACCGAGTCGTTCGCGGGCTACCACGCGGTGGTCGCGCCCTCCGGGTCGTGCGCCGCGATGGTGCGCGACATCTACCCGAAACTGCTGGACTCCGACCTGCCGCCGCGGATGTACGAGCTGTCGGAGTTCCTGATCGACGTGCTCGGCGTGACCGATGTGGGCGCGTACTTCCCGCATCGCGTCACCTACCACCCGACGTGCCACTCGCTGCGCATGCTCGGCGTCGGCGACCGGCCGGTGCGGCTGCTGCGCGCGGTCGCGGGCCTCGACCTGGTGGAGCTGCCGGCGGCGCGCGAATGCTGCGGGTTCGGCGGTACGTTCGCGATCAAGAACGCCGAGACGTCCACCGCGATGCTCGGCGACAAGATGCGGTGCGTCCTGGACACGGGTGCGGAAGTGCTGACCGCGGGCGACAACTCGTGCCTGATGCACATCGGCGGCGGGCTGTCGCGGCTGCGCACCGGCGTGCGCCCGGTGCACCTCGCGGAGATCCTGGCGTCGACCGAGGAGGAACCGTGGCGCGCAACCCGGTGACCTGGCTGGGCATCCCGCCGTTCCCGAAGGCCGCGCACGCGGCGCTGGCCGACTCCCAGCTGCGCCGCAACCTGCGCCACGCCACCCACACCATCCGCGACAAGCGCGCGCGGGCCGTGGCGGAGCTGCCGGACTGGGAGCGGTTGCGCCGCGCCGGCGAGGCGATCAAGGACGAGGTGCTGGCCAACCTCGACACCTACCTGGAGCGGCTCGAGGAGTCCGTGACCGCGCGCGGCGGTGTCGTGCACTGGGCGCGTGACGCGGCCGAAGCCAACGACATCGTGCTCCGGTTGACCCGCGAGGCGGGCGCCGGCGAGGTCGTCAAGGTCAAGTCGATGGCGACCGCCGAGATCGGGCTCAACGAAGCGCTCGAAGCCGGGGGCGTGCGCGCCGTCGAGACGGACCTCGCGGAGCTGATCGTGCAGCTGGGCCACGACCGGCCCTCCCACATCCTGGTGCCCGCGATCCACCGCAACCGCGCCGAGATCCGCGACATCTTCCGCCGCGAGATGCCCGGCGCCCCGGCCGACCTGCCCGCCGAGCCGCGCGCGCTGGCCGAGGCGGCGCGCGCGCATCTGCGGCACAAGTTCCTTACGGCGAAGGTCGCGATCTCCGGGGCGAACTTCGCGGTCGCCGACACCGGGTCGATCATGGTCGTCGAGTCCGAGGGCAACGGCCGGATGTGCCTGACCCTGCCGCGGACCCTGATCACCGTGATGGGCCTGGAAAAGCTCGTGCCGGCGTGGCAGGACCTCGAGGTGTTCCTGCAGTTGCTGCCGCGCTCGTCAACGGCCGAGCGGATGAACCCCTACACGTCGGTGTGGACCGGGGTGACGCCCGGCGACGGGCCGCAGGAGTTCCACCTTGTGCTGCTGGACAACGGCCGCACCGCGGCGCTCGCGGACACCGTGGGCAGGCAGGCGCTGCGGTGCATCCGGTGCTCCGCGTGCCTCAACGTGTGCCCGGTGTACGAGCGCACCGGCGGGCAGGCGTACGGCTCGGTGTACCCCGGCCCGATCGGCGCGATTCTCACCCCGCAGCTGGTCGCGGACCCCCACGACAAGCAGGCCGCGTCGCTGCCGTACGCGTCGTCGTTGTGTGGCGCGTGTTTCGAGGTGTGCCCGGTGCGCATCGACATCCCGGAGGTCCTGACGCACCTGCGGGCGAAGGCGGTCGAGGCGAAACCGGCCCGGTCGGCGGAGGCGCTGGCGATGTCGGGGCTGGCAGCGGTGTTCGCGGACCCGCGCAAATACGAGGCCGCGCAGAAGGCGGGTGCGTTCGTGGGCCGGCTCGTGCCGGGCGGGACGGTCGATAAGCTGCCGTGGCCTGGTTCACTGTGGACGTCCACACGCGACATGCCGGCGCCGCCGCGCGAGAGTTTCCGGACGTGGTGGAGGAAGAACCATGGCTGAGGCGCGCGCCGAGATCCTGGCCCGGGTGCGCATGGCGCTGCGCGACCGGCCCGTCGCCGAGCCCGTGCCCCGGGACTACGACCGGGTGCGGGACTACGAGGATGTGCCGGCGCTGGCGGCGGAGCGCATCGCCGACTACCGCGCGCAGGTCACGCCTGTTCCGGTCGGTGGTCTGCCGGAGGCGATCGCGGCGGCGCTGGCGCGGCGGTCGGCGCGCACGATGGTCGCGCCGCCCGGGCTGGCGCGCGAGTGGCAGGTGCCCGGGGTGCGGTGGCTGACCGACGAGCCGCCGCTGGCCGTCGACGAACTGGACACTGTGGACGGTGTGCTCACCGCCTGCGCGGTGACCATCGCCGAGACCGGCACGATCGTCCTCGACGGCGGCGCCGCGCAGGGCCGCCGGGCGCTGACCCTGGTGCCGGACTACCACCTGTGCGTGGTGCGGGCGGACCAGGTGGTGGCGACGGTGCCCGAGGCGATGGGCCGCCTGGAGCCGACGCGCCCGCTCACGTTCATCTCGGGCCCGTCCGCGACGAGCGACATCGAGCTGGACCGCGTCGAGGGCGTACACGGCCCGCGCACCCTCGACGTGCTGCTCGTGGGGTAGCGGCTCAGCTGACCGTTTCCTCGGTGACCTCGTCGCGCATCTTGGGCGCGCTCTTCGGATCGGGCTTGGGGCGCCGGGGTTCGCGGACGCCGGAGCCGCCGCCGCGCTCGGTCCACAGCGTCACGCGGGTGCCGGGCGCGACCCGGGCACCGGATTCGGGGCTCTGATCGGTCACGACGCCGCCCTCCCAGTCGGCCAGCGACTGCGCGTCCGGGCCGACCGCGACGAGTTTCCTGTCCTGCAGCAGCTTGCGTGCGACGTCCCACGACATGCCGAGCACGTTGGGCACCTTCACCGTGCCGCGGCGTCGCCCCTCCCGCGCCTCGACCGGCACCGCCTGGGGCGGCTCGGGCTTGCCCTCGTCGACGTCGCGCCACCGCTCCCACGCGGACTGCCGCGTCACGCCCAGCCCGATCGCGATCTCCGACCACGACTTGCCGCCCTCGCGTGCCGTCCGGACCGCGGTGAACTCGGCCCGGTCGAGCAGCCGCCGGACCTGGCCGAGGTCGGTCAGCGCCGACAGCGCGCGCTCACCGTCCTCGCCCGACACCTGGTACCACTCGGCAAGCCGGTGCCACGCCTGCCTGCCGGCGTCCCATGGATCCGCGCCTTCGGTCATGCTGTCAGGCTAGCCTGACAGATCCTGGGGTGGCGACGAAAATCGCGCACAGCGAACGTGGGACTCGCGGGACGGGAACGTGGGACTCGCGGGGCGGGAAACTGGGTGGTTCGGGGAACTCGATCACATGTCGGCACCAATGTTGCGGCAAACTGGGATTAACTGGTCACCACGAACGGGTGAGCCCGCAATGCTCACCGGCACAAGGTGGGTCGAGCGGGGAGAACGGGGCGAGCGTGCGGAATCCGAGGACTGGGGAACGGCGATGACCGCGATCCTCGCGCGCAGGCCGGTCCGCGAGGCCACCGAGCTCGCGAAAACGACCCCGGGCGTGCTGAGCGGCTTCCTGCTCGCGCTGGTCGTCGTCGGGCTGCTCGCCGGCCTGTTCACCGCGCTGAGCGTGCAGCGCCGCGCGCAGGCGCTCGACGACCTGGCCACCAGCAGCGGCCCGCTCACCGCGGCCGCGCAGGAGATCTACCGGTCGCTCTCGGACGCGGACGCCACCTCCACCGGGGCGTTCCTCTCGGCGGGACTGGAACCGGCGCAGACCCGCCAGCGCTATGAGGCCGACATCGCGCAGGCGAGCAACGCGCTCGCCATCGCCATCGCCGCCCGGGACCCCGCCGACGTCACCGCACCCGGGAGCCCCCTGGCGACCCTGTCCGAGCAGCTGCCCGTCTACACCGGCCTCATCGAGACCGCCCGCGCCACCAACCGGCAGGGCCTCCCGCTCGGCGCGGCCTACCAGCGCGAGGCGTCGAACCTGATGCGCACGCGGCTGCTGCCCGCCGCGCAGGCGCTGTACCAGAGCGAGAACGACCAGCTGTCCGCCGACCAGGATCGCGCGGGCGCCGTGCCGTGGCTGGAGATCCTGCTCGCGCTCGTGGTGCTCGCGCTGCTGGTCGTCGCGCAGCGCTACCTGAGCCGCCACACCAACCGCGTGTTCAACGCCGGGCTGCTCGTCGCGACCGCCGCCGCCGTGGTGTCGCTGCTGTGGGTCCTGGTCTCGGCGTTCGCCGCGCGGGCCGATGTCGGTGACAGCCGCACCGACGGCTCCGCGCAGGCCGACACGCTCGCCCGCGCGCACATCGCCACCCTCAACGCCCGTGCCGACGAAACCCTCACCCTCGTCGCCCGCGGCGCGGGGCAGGCCTACCAGGACGACTACGTCAAGCTCACCCGGTCGCTGGGCACGCTGCTCGACGGCGCCCGGTCGGCGGCCACCGACAGCGCCGTGGCCGACCGGGTCGCGGCCGCGGTCACCGACACCAAGACATGGACCGATGCGCACGTCGACATCCGCGGCGCGGACGACTCGGGCGACTACACCACCGCCGTGCGGCTGGCCGTCGAGCAGGTGCCCGGCGGCGCCGCGCCCGCGTTCGACAAGGTCGACGCCGACCTGCGCGACGCGACCGACCGCACCCGCGCGACCTTCGGCGAGAAGATCACCGACGCGAGCGGCGCGCTGTCCGGGACGGTGGCCGCGGTGATCGTGTTCGCGGTCGCCGTGGCGGCCGGGTCGGCCGCGGGTATCTGGCGCAGGCTGAAGGACTACCGATGAGAACCCCGATCGCTCTCGCACTCGCCGCCGCCGCGGTGGTGCTCGCCGGCTGCGCCGGCATCAGCACGACGACGATCCCGACCGTGCCCGCTCAGGTGCCCGCGCCAGGCGGTGCCGCGGCCGCGACCGCGTCGAACGCGCCCGCCGCACCCGACTGCGGCGACGTGGAAGCCAGCCTGCGCCCGCCGAACCCGCTGCCCAGTGCGGGCCAGATGCCGGCCGGTTCGACGATGGAGAAGATCCTGCAGCGCGGCAAGCTCATCGTCGGCGTCGACCAGAACACCCTCAACATGGGGTACCGCGACCCGTTCACCAGCCAGATCCAGGGCTTCGACATCGACATGGCGCGCACGATCGCGCAGGCGATCTTCGGTACGCCCGACGCGATCCAGCTGCGCGCGCTGACTTCGGACCAGCGCATCCCGGCGCTGCAGAATGGAGACGTGGACATCGTCGTGCGCACCATGACGATCACCTGCGACCGGTTGCAGCAGGTGAACTTCTCCACGGTCTACTACGACGCGAAGCAGCGGATCCTGGTGAAGAAGAACTCCGGCATCACCGGCGCGGACCAGCTGGCGGGCAAGCGCGTGTGCGCCACGAAGGGCTCCACGTCGCTCACCACGGTGCTCGACCTGCCGTCGAAGCCGGCCGGTGTCGGCGTCACAGACTGGACCGACTGCCTGGTGATGCTGCAGCAGGGCCAGGTCGACGCGGTGTCCACCGACGACGTGATCCTGGCCGGGATCGCCGCGCAGGACCGCTACACCGAGATCGTCGGCGCGCCTCTGGCCGACGAGCCGTACGGGATGGCGATCCCCAAGCAGAACGAGGACTTCGTGCGGTTCGTCAACGGGGTGCTGGAACGCGTGCGAACCGCAGGCACGTGGACCGCGTCGTATCAGCGATGGCTGGGCGGACTCTTGCCGGGCAAGACCCCCGCGCCCCCGGCGGCGCGGTACCGGGACTGATCGGCGTGCTGGAGCTGGAGCAGGCCGACCACGCGCTCGCTGAGCTGGGCGCGGACAGCGACCGGATGGCGGAGGCACTGGTCGCGATGGACGGCCACGCCGGGCAGCGGCTGCTGGCAGGCGCGACGCTGACCGGGGTGACGCTACGGCGGTGGACGGCGGCGAACGCGGCGATGACCGTGCTGTGGCAGCAGTTCTCGGCACACCGCGCACTCGTCGAGCAGGCCAGGCAGGTGCGCGAACGCAAGTCACGGCCCGGTGACGCGGAGCTGAGCGAGCTGACCGAACTGCTGACCGGGCGGGTCGTCGAGGTCGGCGACGACCAGGGTGCGCTGGTGGCCGAGCGGGTCACCCTTGCCGACCTGGTGACCACGATGAAGGCGTCCTACGCGCAGGTCATCGAGGTGCTGACAGCGGCCGAAAAGTCCTGGAACCGCACGGTGGAGCTGCTCGAACCGCTCGACGGTGAGCTACGCGCGGCGAAGGCCGTGGCGGACTCGCTCGGCGTCGCCGAGCCGGCGCTCGACCGGATCGCGGGGGAGCTGGCGGGGCTGCGCGCCGCGGCGGTGTCCGATCCGCTCGGTGCGGAACCCGATCCCGGGAAAATCCGCGTGACGCTGAAGAAAACGCGCGCGGAGCTGGACGAACTGGCCTCGACACGGGACTCGTTCGGCGCACGCCAGGACCGCATCGAGTCGGTGCTCGACGAGGCCGCCGAGATCGACCAGCGCACCCGCGGCGTCTACGCGACCGTGCGCGAGAAGATCGCGAACCCGGGCCTGCCTGCCGAGGACGGCACGCTGAACCCGTTGCGGGACCGGCTCGCCGAGCTGCCGGGCGTATGGCGGTCCGGCGACTGGAAAGCGCTCTCTCGACGGCTCGGCGCGCTGGAGCGGGACGCGGACCAGGCACTGGCGGGCAGCCGCGGCCGGCTCGAGGCCGGCACCGGCCTGCTCGACCGCAGGCTGGAGCTGCGCGGGCGGCTCGACGCGTACCGGGCCAAGGCCAAGCGGCTGGGCTACGTCGAGGATCTGGAGCTGGGCGAACTGCATCGCACCGCGCACGAGGTGCTGTACACGAGTCCGTGCGACCTGCGGGCCGCGACCGTCGCGGTGAACCGCTACCAGCAGGCACTGCGGTATCGAAGGGGCGGTGACGAGTCGTGAGCGGGTGTCCGCGTGCCGGCTGCGGCGGCGAGATCGACGAGGACGGGTTCTGCGACACGTGCGGCCTCGAGGCGCCCGGCGCGGTGACGAGCGCGACCGCCGCTTCGGGCGGCACCGCGCGCTCCGGCCCGACCAGCATGTCGTGGAGCACGCCCACGTCGGCGTCGTCGGCGCGGACCGGGCGCGCCTCGACCCGGTCCAGCAGCCGTAACGCGCTGGGCCGCGGCGTGATCGAGATCCCGAGCGTGCCCAAGCGGGACCCGCGCGAGGCGGTGCTGGCCGACCCGCGAGTGCCGGAGGAGAAGCGGTTCTGCAGCGCGTGCGGCGCGAAGGTCGGCCGCGGCCGGGACGGTAAGGAAGGCCGCGCCGAAGGGTTCTGCCCGCAGTGCGGTCACCACTTCTCGTTCACGCCGAAGCTCGCACCGGGCGAGCTGGTGCACGACCAATACGAGGTGCTCGGCTGTATCGCGCACGGCGGGCTCGGCTGGATCTACCTCGCCGCGGACCACAAGGTCGCCGATCGATGGGTCGTGCTCAAGGGCCTGCTGGACACCGGCGACGCCGACGCGATGGCCGCGGCCGTGGCGGAAAAGCAGTTCCTGGCGCGGGTCGAGCACCCCGGCATCGTGCGGATCTACAACTTCGTGGAGCACCGCGGCACCGGCTACATCGTGATGGAGTACGTCGGCGGCACGTCGCTCAAGGACATGATCAAGCAGGTGCGGGAGCGGAGCGACCCCAAGGCGTGCCTGCCGCTGGGGCAGGCGATCGCCTACACACTGGAGATCCTGCCCGCGCTGGGCCACCTGCACGCCGACGGCCTCGTGTACTGCGATTTCAAGCCGGACAACGCGATCCAGGTCGAGGACCAGCTCAAGCTGATCGACCTCGGCGCGGTCCGGCGCGTCAGCGACTCCTCCGGCGCGATCTACGGCACGCCCGGCTACCAGGCGCCCGAGATCGGCAAGGAGCTGCCCTCGCCGGTGTCCGATGTGTACACCGTCGGCCGGTCGCTGGCGGTGATGACGTTCCCGTTCGACTTCCACGCGACCTACCGGGACACGCTGCCGACGCCGAGCGAGATCCCGCTGCTGGCGCGCCACGAGTCGTTCTACCGGCTGCTGTGCCGCGCCACGCACCGCGACCCGGATCAGCGGTTCGGCTCCGCCGAGGAGATGCGCGACCAGCTCGAAGGCGTGTTCCGTGAGGTCGCCGCCACCGAGGACGGGCAGGCGCGGCCGGGGCCCTCGACCGAGTTCACGCCCGAGCGCCGGGCGTTCGGCGTGCACGGCGCGCCGACGCCCGCCGAGGTCGTCGCGGGCCTGCCGGTGCCGCGCGTCGACCTCACCGACCCCGGCGCGCCGTTCCTCGCCGGGCTCGCCCAGACCGATCATCCGGGCCTGATCGAAGAACTGACGCACGCGCCGGTACAGAGCATCGAGATCCGGCTGCGGCTGGCGCGGGCCCGGATCGAGGCGGGCGACGTCACGGGCGCGCGCAAGGACCTCAACGCCATCAGCGTCGAGCCGGGGGAGTGGCGCGTCGAGTGGTACCGCGGGCTCGCCGCGCTCGCCGAGGCCAACCCGCACCAGGCGCGGCAGGCGTTCGAGACCGTGTACTGCCTGCTGCCGGGCGAACTCGCACCGAAGCTGGCGATTGCGTTGTGCGCCGAGGCGGCGAGCGAGCCTGCCGACGCGGACGCGTACTACCGGACCGTGTGGCGCACCGACCGGTCGTTCATCAGCGCCGCGTTCGGGCTCGCCCGGGTGCTGCTCGCGCGGGGCGAGCGCGCGGAGGGCGTGGACGTGCTCGAGTCGGTGCCCGACACCTCGACGCACCACGTGGCGGCGCAGCTCGCGGCGATTCGCGCCCGCACCGGATTGTCGCGGGCCGACGGACTGTCCGAAAAGGACCTCGTGCTCGCGGGTGACCGGCTGGCGCAGCTCGACGTGGACGACGCCCGGCGCGCGCACGCGGCGCGGGACCTGCTGGAGTCGGCATTGGCGTGGGTGGAAGGCGCCGACGACGGCGGGGGTGACGGTGCGGTGCTCGGCTGCCGGCTCACCGAGGACGGGATCCGCGGCGGCCTGGAGACCTGGTACCGGAAGCTGGCCCGGCAGGCCGGCACCCGGCGCGAGCGGATCACGCTGGTGGACAAGGCGAACCATGTGCGGCCGAGGACCTGGTTCTGATGGCCGCTCCGCACTGCCCCGCCTGCGGTGAACCGGTCGGCGCCGAGCATCGGTTCTGTGAGAACTGTGGCGTGAACCTGTTCCTGCGCCGCACGCCCGAGGGCGGCGCGCCGGGCCCGGTGTCGCCGGACTGCGCGAGCTGCGGCGGTGCGGTCGACGGCGACGGGTTCTGCGAGGTCTGCGGGCGCGCCAGGGCCGCCGGCCGCGACCGGATGGAGTTCGACCTCGGCCTGGTCGCCGGCGTCAGCGACCGGGGGCGGGCGCGGGAACGCAACGAGGACTCGATGGCGTTCGCGACCGTCGGGCCCCGCGCCGCACCGCACGCGGTCGTCGCGATCGTGTGCGACGGCGTCGGGTCGACCCGGCGCTCCGACGAGGCGTCACAGGCCGCGGTGGACGCGGCTCTGGAACGGATGGCCGACTGCCTGCACGCGGGCAAGGACGCGCACGAGTCCACAGTGGACGGTGTCGCGGCCGCGGTGGAAGCGGTGTCGCCGCTCGCCGACCCCGGATCGCCCCGGCTCGCCCCGTCCTGCACGTTCGTGTCGGCCATCGCGACCGCCGGCGAGGTCACCGTCGGCTGGATCGGGGACAGCCGCGCCTACTGGCTCGCCGGCGAGCGGTCGCGGCAGGTCACCGTCGACGACACGCTGTACGCGCGGCTGCGCGCGGACGGCTGGAGCGAAGACGACGCGTCGAAGAACCCGCAGGCGCGGGCGCTGGCCCGGTGGCTCGGCGCCGACGCCGATCGCGACCCGCCCAACGTCGTCGCGTTCACCCCCGACGGCCCCGGACACGTCGTTGTGTGCAGCGACGGCCTGTGGAACTACGTGCCGGCCGCCGAGGCCATGGCTGCCCTGGTGCCGGAAAACCAGCCGCTCACCGTGGCCGCCGGGCTGACCAGCTTCGCGCTGGACGCCGGCGGCGGGGACAACGTGACCGTCGTGGTGCTGCCCTATCCGTTCGCCGAGCCCGGGAGCGCGTGAGATGAGCGATTTCCAGATCGAGGTCTACCAGAACGAGTACCTGCCGCAGGGGTCGGCGGAGGTCAACGCGATCGTCACGGTCACCTCCAGCGGCAGCGCCGCGCCCGTGCGCGATACCCCGGCCGCGGAGGTGATCATCGTCGACTGCTCCGGCTCGATGGACCACCCGCGCACGAAGATGGCCGCCGCCAAGCGCGCGACCGCCGCCGCCATCGACACCCTGCGTGACGGCGTCGCGTTCGCCGTCATCTCCGGCACCGACATCGCCCAGCTGGTATACCCGAAGCGGCCGGAGA
Source organism: Amycolatopsis sp. (assembly GCA_035248845.1). Lineage (GTDB taxonomy): Bacteria > Actinomycetota > Actinomycetes > Mycobacteriales > Pseudonocardiaceae > Amycolatopsis_E. The sequence continues at coordinate 63,627 of DATFHB010000024.1, forward strand.
TGGCCGCGGCGAGCGCGTCGTCGCGGGCCGAGGCGAAACGCGCGGTCGAGCGCCTGTTCGCCGACCGCGGCACCGCGATGGGGGAGTGGCTGCTGCTGGCCAAGCAGATGTTCGGGACGCAGCCCAGCCCGCTGCGGCACGCGATCCTGTTGACCGACGGCAAGAACGTGCACGAGCGGGCCAGCAAGCTCGACCGGATCCTGGGGCAGGTCTCCGGCGAGTTCGTGTGCGACTGCCGCGGCGTGGGCACCGACTGGGAGGTCGCCGAGCTGCGGAAGATCTCCGAGGCGCTGCTCGGCTCGGTCGACATCGTCGCCGAACCCGAGGACCTGGAGGACGACTTCCGCGCGATGACCGCGGCCGCGATGGGCAAGGAGGTCGCCGACGTGGCGCTGCGCGTGTGGACACCGCAGGGCGCGACGGTCAAGTTCGTCAAGCAGGTCGAGCCGACGCTGCTGGACCTCACCGCGCGCCGCACCGAGTCCGCGCCGCGCAGCGGCGACTACCCGACCGGGTCGTGGGGCGCGGAAAGCCGCGACTACCACGTGTGCGTGCAGGTGGCGCCCGCCGGGATCGGGGACAAGATGCTCGCCGCGCGCGTCAGTCTCGTCGCGCCGGACGGGGACGTGCTCGGCAAGGCGCAGGTGATCGCGGTCTGGACCGACGACACCGCACTGTCCACCAAGATCAGCCCCGAGGTGGCGCACTACACCGGGCAGGCGGAGCTGGCGTCGGTCATCGAGGAAGGCATTGAGGCACAACGGAAAGGTGACGTCGAGACGGCCACGGCGAAGCTCGGTCGCGCCGTCGCGCTGGCGCACTCGTCCGGGCACGAGGACACCGCGAAGCTGCTGTCGAAGGTGGTCGACGTGGTCGATCCCGCGACCGGCACCGTGCGGCTCAAGCGGCAGGTCAGCGCGGTCGACGCGATGACGCTGGAGAGCCGGTCGCAGGTGACCAAGCGGGTCGGCAAGAGCGGCGGGGAGGGCTGATGCCGGTCTGCGCACAGGGCCACGACTCGGCCGACGACGAGTTCTGCGACGTCTGCGGCCTGGCCTTCGACTCGCCCGGTCCGGCTGCGGCCGCCCCGGTGCCGCCTGCCGAACCGCCGCCAGCGGCGCGGCCGTGCCCGGTGTGCGGGGCGCCGCTGGAGGGCCGGTTCTGCGAGAGCTGCGGCTCGGACTCGCTCGCCGCCGTGGCGACGCCACCCGTTGCCGAGACGCCACCCGCTGCCGAAATGCCTCCCGTTGCCGAGGCGCCGGCCGAGCCGGTAGCGGGCGGGATGTCGGTGCTCGTCGCCGCGGACCGGGCCTACTACGACACCGTGCGCGCGCAGGGCGGGGACCCGGTCGAGTTCCCGCCGTTCTGCCCGGAGCGCCGGTTCACGTTGCGGGGCGGCCAGATGAGCATCGGGCGCCGAAGCGTCAGCCGCGGCATCCTGCCCGACATCGACCTGACCGGCCCGCCCGAGGACGCCGGGGTGTCGCGCCTGCACGCAGTGCTGGTCGCGGAGGGCGACAGCTGGTCCATTGTGGACATGGACTCCGCGAACGGCACCTACCTCAACGACTCGAGCACCCCGCTCAAGCCGAACACCCCGCACCCGCTCGCCCCCGGCGACCGCGTCCACCTCGGCGCCTGGACCACGCTCACCCTGACCACCGGCTGAGATCGCGCCGGCTGGCCGCGCTCCGCGGGTGCGCTGAGACTGGGGTGGTGAGCACGACGGCCTCGACGTCTCGCCAACTCGACCTGGGCTTCTGGGCGGTGGCCTACGCGTTCGCCGTCACAATGGCGTTCTCGTCCGCGCCGGCCCCGCTGTACGTCCTCTACCAGCAGAAAGACGGGTTCGGCCCGTTCACGGTCACGCTCGTGTTCGCGACCTACGCGGTGGGCGTGATGGTCAGCCTGATCCTCGCCGGGCACGTGTCGGACTGGATGGGCCGCCGCCGGATCCTGGTGCCCGCGGTCCTGGTGAACGTGCTGGCCGCGGTGATGTTCCTGGCCTGGACCGCGGTACCCGCGCTGCTCGTCGCCCGGTTCGTGTCCGGCCTCAGCATCGGCATGGTGACCGCGACGGCCACCGCGCAGCTGACCGAACTGCACGCCGCGGCCCGGCCCGGCACGTCGCGTACGCGGGCCGAGGTGGTCGCGACGGCGGCGAACATCGGCGGTCTCGCGCTGGGCCCGCTCATCGCCGGGCTGCTCGCGGAGTACGTGCCGGACCCGCTGCAGGTCCCCTACCTGGTGTTCCAGGCGCTCATACTGGTCGGGGCGATCGGGGTCGCGCTGGGGCCCGAGACGGTCGCGCCGGTCGCGCAGCGCTACCGTCCGCAGCGGGTCGCCGTGCCGCAGCAGGCGCGGGGCCGGTTCTTCGCGGCCGGTGCCGCCGCGCTCGCCGGATTCGCGGTGTTCGGGCTGTTCACGTCTCTCGCGCCGGGTTTCCTGGCCAACACGTTGCACGAGCATTCCCACGCACTGGCCGGTTTCGTGGCTTTCGCCGTGTTCGGCGCGGCCGCCGTGGCGCAGATCCTGCTGGCGCGGGCGCGGCTGCGGCGCCAGGTCGGGCCGGGCATCGCGCTGCTGATGACGGGGATCGTGCTCGTCACGGTCGCGGTCTGGGTGCCGAGCTTCGCGCTGTTCCTCGGCGGCGGCATCGTCGCGGGCGCCGGGGCGGGCGCGGTGTTCAAGGGCTGCGTGAGCATCGTGCTGTCGATCGCGCCGCCCGACGGCCGCGGCGAGGCGCTGGCCGGGCTGTTCCTTGCGGCCTACATCGGCCTGACCGTGCCCGTGCTGGGGCTCGGACTGGCCGCGCAGTTCGCCCCGATCGAGGTGGCGCTGCTCGGTTTCGGCGCGGTGCTGCTGGCCGTGCTCGCCCTCGTCACGCGCCCCCTGGTGGCCGCCGCGATGTGATCGACGCCACCTCGCGGTCCAGTCCACAAAGGTGTTGCGGCAACATGCCGTTAACTCTGACGGCAGTATGCCGTTAACACGGTGCCGGTCGCTGCCGATCCGACCGGCAGCCACGGCGATCGGCCAAACGTAGCTCGGCCTGCGGTTGGTCAGTCCGGCCTACTTTCGGTCGGGTTGGTGACACGAGGAGGTGGCTGGTGATCAACACCGGCGATACGGCATGGCTGCTCGGCTCGGCCGCGCTGGTCATGCTGATGACGCCCGGGCTGGCGCTGTTCTACGGCGGCATGGTGCGGTCCCGCAGCGTGCTGAACGTGATGATGTTGACGTTCGTCTGCCTGGCGGTCGTGGGTGTCGTCTGGCTGCTCTACGGCTACTCGCTGGCCTTCGGGAACGACGCGTTCGGCGGGCTGATCGGCAACTTCGAGTATCTGGGGCTGCACGGGCTCGGTTCGGCGGTGGTCGGGCCGGAGGGGCACCAGGTGCCGCTGCTGGCGTTCGCCGCGTTCGAGCTGATGTTCGCGGTGATCACGGTCGCGCTGCTGGTCGGCGCGGTCGCCGAACGCGCCCGGTTCTGGCCGTGGCTGGTGTTCGTGGTGGTGTGGGTGACGCTGGTGTACCTCCCGCTGGCGCACTGGGTGTTCGCGTTCGACGGGTTCGCCGGGCCGGGTACGACCGGCGGGTGGCTGGTGAACAAGCTGCACGCGCTGGACTTCGCCGGCGGCACCGCGGTCGAGGTGAACTCAGGTGCCGCGGCGGTGGCGCTCGCGCTGGTCATCGGCCGCAGGCACGGCTGGCCACGGCAGGCGGTGCGGCCGCACAATCTGCCGTTCGTGATGTTCGGCGCCGGACTGCTCTGGTTCGGCTGGTTCGGGTTCAACGCCGGGTCGGCGCTGGGCGCGTCCGGTGTCGCTGCGACGTCGTTCGTCAACACCACGGTGGCTGCCGCGACCGCGGTCGTCGGCTGGCTCGTTGTAGAGCAGGTCCGCGACGGCAAGCCCACCACGCTGGGTGCCGCCTCGGGCGCCGTGGCCGGCCTGGTCGGCATCACACCCGGCTGCGGGTACGTAGAACCCCTTGGCGCGGCGGCGATCGGGGTCGTCGCGGGCGTGGTGTGCTCGCTGGCGATCGGCCTGAAGTACCGGCTGGGCCTCGATGACTCGCTCGACGTGCTCGCCGTGCACGGCATCGGCGGGTGCACCGGGATGCTCCTCATTGGACTGTTCGCCAGCACCGGTGCGAACAGTGCGGGCGCGAACGGTCTGTTCTACGGTGGTGGTCTGGACCAACTGGGGCGGCAGGCGGTCGCGACGTTCGCGGCGCTGGGCTACTCGCTGGTCGTCACGCTCGTGATCGCCTGGGTGATCCACAGGATGCTCGGACTGCGCACCGAGCGGGAGGCCGAACTCGACGGCATCGACGAGGCCGAGCACGCGGAAAGCGCTTACGATCTGGCTGTTCAACCGAGCCGCCGTACCACGCTCATGGAAGGAGGACGGCCGTGAAGCTGCTCACCGCCGTCGTGCGCCCGTTCGTCATCGACGACATCCGGGAGGCGATGGAAACGCTCGCCGTGCTGGGTATGACGGTGACCGAGGCGAAGGGGTACGGGCGGCAGAAGGGCCACAAGGAGGTGTACCGGGGCGCCGAGTACACCGTCGACTTCGTCGCGAAGCTGCGGGTCGAGGTGCTGCTCGACGACTCCCTGGTGGAGAAGGCGATCGAGGCCGTGCAGACCGCGTGCCAGACCGGCCGCATCGGCGACGGCAAGATCTGGATCACCCCGGTCGACACCGTCGTCCGCGTCCGCACCGGCGAACGCGGCAGCGACGCGATCTGAAAACCGCCTGGCCTCAGCCCCGGGGCGCGGGACGGCGCAGCAGCGAGGGATCGACGTCCGCGGGCGGCTCGGGGGCGCCGAGGTCCTCGGGGCCGAGGCCGACCGGGTACGTCGGGTAGCTGCGTGCCCCGCCCGGCCGCAGCAGCTTGGAGCGGCGCCGCCGGGGCAGCGGCCGCTCGGCGACGGCCCGGGCGCGCAGCGCCGCACGCGCCAGCCGCCCGAGCCACGGCGGCGGGGCGTCGAACCCGAACGCCTCGAGCATCATCGGGTCGAGCAGGCTGCGGGCGCCGGCCGCGACCGCCGGGCGGAGCGGCTTCGGGAACCACGAGCAGAACAGCTCGACCGTGTCCGTGCCGATGCGGTGATTGTCCTCCGAATAACGGAAGTTCCTGCCCTCATAGTCCACTTTGAACTGCCGGAACGCGGCGAAGCCGACCGGGATGTCCTTGATGCCCATCAGGCGGCCGACCTCGTGGAAGTAGTGGTAGGCGGCCTGCCGCTCGTGCTCGTGCAGCGGGCGCCAGCCGAACTGCTCGATCCACTCGATCGGCTCGTAGACGAAGGTGGACAGCACGTACAGCATGTCGTCGTTGTCGATCCGGTACCGGCCGTGCATCCGGTTCACGACGCCGAGCGCCGCGCGCCCGCGCTCCGAGTGCGGGCCGTGCTCGGCGATCTCGGCCATCAGCAGCGCGGTGTCGTCGTAGCGGCGCTGCGGGCGGTGCTCGAACTCGCCCGTGGTGGCCAGCAGGTGCGAGATGCTCGGCACGCAGTAGGTGCGGAACAGCGCGAACTCGAGCGCGCGCCGGTAGTCCCAGGGGAACTCGTAGCCGATGGAGATCCGGTAGATCTCGTGGGCGTCGAGCACGGGGTCCAGCGCTTCGATCCGGCGCAGCCAGTATCCGGCCATCGATGACCTCCTCCCGGTCCGCCGATGGTATCGGAAGCCGGTGCCCGGCACCGGCTGGCGCGCAGGTACTCGCCGACGGCCTTGCCGACCTGGTCGATGCGCGGTTCGACGAGCCGCGCGTGCCGACCAGGCCGCGCAGCACGAAGTGCACGGCGCGCAGGTGCGGGCACTCGTGCCGCACGATCTCGAGGTCCTTGGTCTCCGGCATCAGACCACGGAGACTCCATTGTGGACAGAGTCCCGCGCAGCCATTGACTTATGGTGATCCGCTTGGTCAGGCTCGGGAGCGACCGCGCCGGTCCGAGGAGGAGCCTTGACGTACCCGGGTGCCCACGCCGCGACAGAGCCAGACCGTCCCGCCGCGATCATGGCGGGCACCAGCGGCGCTGCGCGCGATCGAGCGCTACCGGGTCACCGCCAGCCAGTGGGTGCCCACGATGTTCGTGCGGATGCTCAAGCTGGCCGATGACGTGCGCGGGCGCTACGACCTGTCCAGCCATCGCGTCGCCGTCCACGCGGCCGCGCCGTGCCCGGTCGACGTCAAGCGCGCGATGATCGACTGGTGGGGGCCGATCCTGTTCGAGTACTACGCTTCCACCGAGGGCATCGGCATGACGCTCATCGATTCCGCGCACTGGCTGGAAAAGCCGGGTTCCGTCGGGCAGGCGGTGATCGGCGTGCTGCACGTGTGCGACGACGACGGCCGCGAACTGCCGGTCGGTGAGATCGGCACTGTCTACTTCGAACGCGACGAGGAACAGTTCCGCTACCTCAACGATCCCGAGAAGACCGCGCAGAGCCGGCATCCCGCGCACCCGCTCTGGTGCACTTGCGGCGACATCGGCTACGTCGACCCCGACGGGTACCTGTTTCTCACCGACCGCACGGCATTCATGATCATCTCCGGCGGGGTGAACATCTACCCGCAGGAGGTCGAGAACGTGCTCGCGCTGCATCCGGCCGTCCACGACGTCGGCGTGGTCGGCGTGCCCGACCCGGAGATGGGGGAGTCGGTGCTCGCGGTGGTCCAGCCCGCCGCCGGGGTAACACCGGGGCCGGAGCTGGCGGCGGAAATCCTGGACTACGTGCGCGCCCGGATCGCGCACTACAAGGTTCCCCGCGCCGTCGCGTTCGTCGGCGAGCTGCCCCGTACGCCCACCGGGAAGCTGCTGAAAGGACGGCTCAAGGAACGCTTCGGCACACCGCTGGCGGCGTAAGGCGTCCGTCCACACGCGACTGCCGGTCACGCGCCGTCGCGCAGGTGGTGCGGGATGCCGCGGACCGCGTGGTCGGCGTAGTCGAGTGCCTCGGTCACCAGCTTCGTCAGGTGGTCGCTGGTGATGCGGTACAGCATCCGCCGCCCGTCACGCCGGGCCTGCACCAGGCCGGCCAGACGTAGCCGGCCGAGGTGCTGGGACACCGACGATCGGGTGGCGGCGACCTGCGCGGTGAGCGTGCTGACGTCCTGCTCCGTGGTGAGCAGGCCGAGCAGGTGCAGCCGGGTCGGATCGGCGAGATGCGCGAGCACCCCGGCCGCCACGGACAGCTGCTGGGCCGATAGGTCTTCATGCGCGCGCATACTTGCATAATGGCCCTGATCAGGGGATCGTGGCAAGCGTCGGCACGCGGAGATGAGGATGATGACGCATTCACACGGCCACCGGCATTCGCACGGTTGGTGGACCCGGCTCAAGCCGCACGGTCACGACAGCGCGGACCGCCTGGACTCGGCGCTCGAAACGAGCCGCGAAGGCGTGCGGACGCTCGTGTCGTCGTTCGTGGCGTTGTTCACGACCGCGGTGGTGCAGTTGGCACTTGTCATGCTCACCGGGTCCGTCGCGCTGCTCGGCGACACCATCCACAACTTCGCCGACGCCCTGACCGCGGTGCCGGTCGGGCTCGCGTTCGTGCTGGGCCGACGGGTCGCCACGCGCCGCTACACCTACGGCCTCGGCCGCGCGGAGGATCTCGCCGGGGTAGTAGTGGTGCTGATCATCGCGGCTTCGGCTGCGCTCGCCGGGTACGAGGCCGTGCTCCGGCTGCTGCAACCGCGCCCCGTCGAGCACCTGTGGGTCGTTGCCGTCGCGGGTGTCGCCGGGTTCGCGGGCAACGAACTCGTCGCGCGCTGGCGGATCACCGTCGGCCGGCGGATCGGGTCGGCCGCGCTCGTCGCCGACGGGCTGCACGCGCGCACCGACGGGTTCACGTCGCTGGCAGTTGTCGTGGGCGCGGGCGGTGTCGCGCTCGGTTTCCCGCTCGCCGACCCGATCATCGGCCTCGTGATCACTGTGCTCATCCTGTTCGTTCTGCGCGACGCGGCGAAGGAGGTGTTCCGGCGCCTGCTGGACGCGGTGGACCCGAAAGTCGTCGACCGGGCCGAACACGTCGCGGGCGAAGCGCCCGGCGTGCTGGGCGCGAGCGCGGTGCGGATGCGGTGGATCGGGCACAGCCTCCGGGCGGAGTTGTCGGTGGCCGTCGATCCCGGGCTCACCGTCGAGCAGGCGCACCGCATCGCGCACGACGTCGAGCACCGGCTCGTGCACGGGGTGCCGCGGCTGACCGCCGCCGTGGTCCACACCGAGCCTGCCACCGGCGCCGAGGCCGCCCACGATCTGCTGGCGCACCACTGACGGTTGAAAGCATTCCCATATCGGCATACGATGGTGCCGTGGCACGAGCGGCAACGACGACGGACGCGTTCAATGCGGTGGCCGAGCCGAAGCGGCGCCGCATCCTCGACGCGCTCGCCGAGCGGGAGCGGCCGGTGACCGACCTGGTGCGGTTGCTCGGGCTCGCGCAACCGCAGGTGTCCAAGCATCTGCGCGTGCTGCGGGAAGTCGGCGTGGTGGAGGTGCGCGACGAGGGCAGGCAGCGGCTGTACCGGCTCAACGCCCGGGCGCTCAAGCCCATCCACGACTGGGTCAGCCAATACGAGAGCTCGTGGTCCGAGCGGTTCGATCTGCTGGACGAGGTGCTCGGGGAGCTCGCAACCGAGGAGGCCGGAGATGACGGAGACGAGGAGCGGCAGCGCGAGGGTGACGCTGCCGGCGGATAACCAGATCCTGATCACGCGTGACTTCGCGGCGCCGCCGCATCTGGTGTATCGCGCGTGGACCACGCCGGAGCTGGTGCGGCGCTGGTGGGCGGGCCGCCGGGGGACGATGACCAGCGTCGAGATCGACTTGAGAGCCGGTGGCCGGTGGCGTTATGTGATGACCGCGAACGCCGGCTTCGAGGTCGCGTTCCACGGCGTGTTCCGCGAGGTGGTGTCTGAGGAGCGGATCGTGACCACCGAGGTGTTCGAGATGCCGGGTGAGCCGGTCGACGAGGATGCGGCGTTCTACACGATCAGGTTCATCGCCGACGGGGACGGTACGCGGCTCGAACAGCTCACGGAGACGCGGACGAAGGAGATCCGCGACTCGATCATCTCCTCCGGCATGGAGCGCGGCATGCAGGAGTCGATGGACGCGCTCGACGAGGTCGCGGCGTCGCTCGCCTGAGCGGATAGACCGCGAACGACTTGAGACGGCTGGCTGTGGCTGGACGGTCAAGATCGGCCCTTCACCGCGTTTGCCCAGGTGAGGGGTCGATCTGGCCTGGTCGCGAGGAGTCCCCCGGTGAGATTCGGACTCAGGCCGCGTCTCAGACGTTTCAACTTGCCCGGAATGTGGTGCCGTCGGTCGGAGAGTGGCGGTGTCCCAGGCGCGCCTGCCGGCCGCCCATCATGTCGACGTGGGGTGGCCGCACCGGTGTCCCAACTTGTCGCCAAGACTGGGTGAGCTCGTTCTTGGCGCCCTATAGCTGTTGGCAACTCTCAACCTGAGGAAACAGTGGATTTTCGCTGGTCACCGGGCCTCCGCTCGATTTGCGAGGCCCGATGACCCGCGGGATGGTGGGAGTCGACCGGTGGCACCACCGGGGTGCTCCGGCGACGTTCGAGGAGGTGGATCGTGCACGCGCGCTCTACTACCATCCAGGCCAGGCCAACCGACATCGACGGCGGCCTGCGGCACATCAGGGAAACCGTGTTGCCCGCGCTGGAGAACATCGACGGCTTCACCGGCATGTCCTGCATGTGCGACCGCGAGTCCGGCATGTGCATCGTGACGACCGCCTGGCGGTCGGCGGACGCCATGCTCGCCAGCGCCGAAGGGGTGCGCAGCCTGCGTGACACGGCCGCACAGCGGTTCGGCGCCACAACCGCGCAGGTGGACGAGTGGGAGATAGCCGTGCTGCACCGGGACCATCTCTCCGCCGACGGCGCCTGCGTGCGGGCCGTGTGGACGCAGACCGACCCGGCGAATATCGACCACGCGATCGACACGTTCAAGATGGTTTCGCTGCCCGCCATGGAGCAGACCCAGGGCTTCTGCAGCGCCAGTCTCATGGTCGACCGGGCCACAGGCCGGGGCGTCGGTTCGGTGGCGTACGACAGCATGGACTCGATGAGGCTGACCCGGGAGCAGACCGAAGAGATGCGCCAGAGGATCACCCGGGACGCGCACGTGGATGTGCTGCAGGTGCGCGAGTTCGAACTGGCCATGGCGCACCTGCGCGTGCCCGAGATGGCCTGAGTACCGTTTTCGGCGGCGGCGACTCCGCAGGGTCGCCGCCGCGACTTCGACGCTCGTGACTGTGAGCGGCGTACGCGTCGTCTGGAAGGTGTCAGTCGGGGTGAATTTGACGTTCATCTTGCTGCGGGCGTTGGTGATGCCGGGGGCCAGCGGACTGCCCGAGCCGACACAGGCTGGGTCGGGGACCTCGCTGATCATCGTGTCTGGGGCGCCGTCATCGAGCACCAGGTGGTAGTCGGAGTCGGCCTCCTTCTCGTACTTCGTAAGCGTTGCTTTCACCCGATACACAGTGGTTTCGGTCGGCGTGATCCGGTTGTTGGGCGGCCGCGTCGACGGGCCGGTTTCGCGTCCAACTCGGCGATCGTGGTTGGTGTCGTCGACCCCAACGCGATCTTGCCGACGTCGCCGTCCGTGCCGGTCTTGACCGACCACCGGTCCGTCCCACAATGTGCCGAGGCAGCGCCGGTGTCGGCACCGCAGCGGATGGCCGGCTGTTCCGCAACCTGACCGGCGGCGACCATCTAGCCAGCGTGCGGAGTGGGCAGGCCATTCGGTGTCGGCGCTCCACGCCATCTACGCGAAGGTGATCGCCGGTCTGGAGTCGGCTGCGCACCAGCGGATCGAGCACGCGCTCGGCGACGAGCACCCACTGCCGGAACGAGGGGGCGAATAGGGGGACGTGGCCGGAGAGAGCCGGCTTGTCCCGGAGCTAGCCGGATGACCCAGGATCGGTCCCTCGCCGTGTTTCCGCAGGTAAGGGGCCGGTCTGGCCAGGTCGTAAAGGGTGCCCCCGGTGAGATTCGAACTCACACTGGACGGGTTTTGAACGGATCCGCGATCATGGCCTTGACCTCCGGAAATGGTCGCTGAGGTCGCCGATGGGCCGCGTAGAGGCCGCAGGGGACCAGTTCCGCCTGGGCGCGTGGTGCGGTCGTTACACGGGGGCATCCCGCTCGTGGATGGTTCGATTGAGTGGAGACGCGCAGACGAGGGAGCATCATGGGCGTAAGCAGAGTGCGGGGGACCGAGCACCTACTTGGTAGCTTTTGGCTGGCCGGTTCGCGTGACCAGGCGCTAACCGGTTGGCTGGATCTGTCGGGAAAGCGGCCGACCGTCACACTGAACGGACAGTTGACTCCTGCGATGGCGCGCAACGTAGGTGGCACTGGCGTCGAATACGGCGAACCTGTCGATGACACTTTCAACGATGAGAAGTTGACATTGCACGGGTATTTGGCGGAGGGGGCGCGGCGTAAGGTAACCATCTTGGATGCCATAACGATTTCGCGGCGGTACAACCTCTTTGCAGTTGGCGATTCTTCCGAAGGGGTCCATGTCCTTAGAGGGACTTGGGCGGTACGCGGCGCCCACATTGAACCTAATGAGGAAGTAGTCTCGTCTTGGTTCAAGTTTACGAATCTCGACGAGTGGATCGGGACCAACGGTATTACCGCCACGGTAACGCTCCGTCCGCGCAAATCTGTAGAAATTCGGTACGAGGAACCTTCGCCTGTTTCGGCTTCCATCCCCTCCTCTGGCGAAGGAACGGTGTCGACGCAGTTCTTATCAGTGCCAGATCCGGATGTCTTTTTCAACGGCGCAGAGATACGTCATCGCTCGTGGATCTATTTGCGCAACGTACACTGTTCCTCGTTTAGCGTGCTTCTTCAAGAGATGGTGTACCCGGTCGTCACGCTCGCTTCTGTTATGATGCGGCGAAAGTGTTTCTTAACCGAGATTTCAATTTTGACCAACAAGGATGAGTATTCATTGGATGTTTATCATCCAATTCTGGAGCCGGAGGCGGCTGACGACGAATACACGCCAGGGAGGCGCACCCTAGGGCTTAGGGATGTTGGGATTACTGTTTTAGCTGGGTGGATATCACGCTCCGCCAAGTTCAATCCGATACCAAACATCGTGTATTCGTCGTACAACGACAACGCGACTAGAACCCTTGAAAGCAGGCTTCTTGAGCTAGCAGCGGCCGCCGAAGGATTTGACCGGCGCAAGTATGGCGACGAAGCAATATTCGAGCGTTCTGTCGCGAGGAAGGCGAGGCGTGCGGCTATTGGAGCTGCGCGCGACGTTGCGGGAGAAGATGTTGCTAACCGCGTTAGTCAAACCATGTCATTCTTCAATAGTCCCACGTATGCCGAGCGTTTGCGGAGGCTATTGACATTTACTGATAGCGCACTTCCTGGAGTGGCTGGGAATTGGAAGGAATGGATCAAGCGAGTCAAAGAGGCTAGAAACGGCTACGCTCACCAGCTTGATCGGCCTGGCGATTCGTGGGAGTTGGAGCTAATCCTTCTTGAATCGCTTCAATGGGTATTGAGTGCGGCTGTTCTGCTTGAGGCTGGCGTTGAATCCGAAATCATAGAGAAGCACCTTAGTGACGATGAAGAATATAGGTTCTTCAGGCGCAAGGCGAAGGCTCTTGCCCCTGCTGTGTACGAGTCGGAGGAGTATTAGTTGGTACAAGGACGCACGTTGACGGAGGGTGCTGCTCGCGATGCTCTGGCCACGGCATGTGCGCGCGCTGGACTTGAGTCGGAAGATGCCGCACTTGTCCGTCTGGGCTCGAACGCAGTGTTCCGACTCGGGGAGCCGGTCATCGTGAGGATCGGCTTCGACGGCGAAGGAGTCGCGAACGCGCGGAAGCAAGTACGGGTGGCGCGTTGGCTAGCTGAGAGCGACTACCCCGCAACTCGTGCCTTGGAAATCGTGCAACCGTTTGAGGTTAACGAGCTTGTGGTGACGTTCTGGAAGTCGGGCTCCGAGCGCGAGGAGTACGCGCAAATCACGCAGGTAGCCGACGTGATTAAGCGCCTCCATGAGCTGGAGGCGCCGGCATCGCTTGACCTGCCGGAATACGACCCGTTCGGCAAGCTAGACGCCCAGCTGGGCAACCTCGACAACCTGGACGCGACCGACGCCGAGTTCCTGCGTGAGCGGATCGACAACCTGCGGGACAGGTACGACGCGCTGGACTTCGCGCTCAAGCCTGGCCCGATCCACGGGGACGCGAACGTCGGCAACGTCATCCTGGACCGCGACGGAAACCCGCTGCTCATAGACCTCGACAGCTTCGCGGTCGGGCCCCGAGAGTGGGACTTGGTGCAAACCGCGCTGTTCTACGAGCGGTTCAGCTGGCACACGGAGACCGAGTACCGCGACTTCGTGCGGGTCTACGGATGGGACATCATGACCTGGCCTGGATACCCCGTGCTCGCCGATTACCGCGAGGTCTCCATGACCCTCTGGCTCGCCAGGAAAGCCAGCGCCGACGAGGGCGCAGCCGCCGAGGTGCGCAAGCGGGTAGCGGCGATCAAGACCGGCGGAGACCGCCGCGACTGGGCGCCTTTCTAGCGTCCTCCGGAGACCACAGGCTGGTCGTCCGGGCCCGCTCGAGGAAGTCCGCGACGACCGGCGTCTTACCCACGCGAGCGAGCCGCTGTTGGAACTCACCGACGTAGGCGCCGCATCGGGCGGACTTGAGCTGTTCGCCGATCTGGAGGGCGTTGAGGGCGACATCGCAAGCCTGCTCAACGTCGCCATGCGCCAAGTGCGCGTCGGCGAGCACCATCGTGGCGAAAAAGTCGCTACGCACGTATCCGCTCGGCGTCGGTCCGAGCGACTGTTCCGCGTACACGCTGGCATCGACCGCCCGGCCAAGATCTCGGTTGCAGTGGCCGAGCTCGGCGGCCAGCTCGGACTCGTTGAAGTAGTCGAACCATCGGGCCGGGTCGCTTTCCATATTGGCGCGCTCGAAGTCGCGGACGGCGGCCGCCATCGCCTGGTCGCATCCGGCGACGTCGCCGAGTCGTGCGAGGGCTCGCGCCTCCATAGCGCTGTAATGGGCCAGCGCAACCGCCGAGCCCGCGGTCTCCGTCCCCATGCGCGCCGCTCGTGCCAGGTTGGCGGCCTCCCGGTACTTGCCCAGGAAGGTCGCCTGGTGGCTCATGGCATCCAGGATGCTGGCGCCCAACAGCCGGTCCCCGGTGGCCTGCGCAAGCCGAAGCGCCTGCACGAAGTACCGCTGCGCGAGGCCATGGAGTCCGGCGTCGTATGTCATCCAGGCACCGAGCAGCGCAGCCTCGGCGGCCGCGCGGTACAGCTCGCGGCCTACGTCTTCGGCGTAGGTGCCGTTGAGCAGCACGGCGAGATCGGTTCGCAGGAACTCAACGAGAGCACGCCGTGCGTGCCCGCCGCCGTGCTGACCGTCAAGCCGGTCGAACAGCTCCGTGGTGCTGCGAATACCCGCCACGTCGGCGGGCCCGACCGTGCGTTTGCCCGCGTAGCTGAGCATGTCGTTGCGGTTCGAGACCAGCCAGGACAGCGATGCTTCGTTCCAGGCGCCGACGTTGACGGGTGCCGTGAGCAGCGCGGACACACTGTCGAGGTCCGCTTGCCACAACCCGGTTGTGACCGTGACGCCCGTGGAAAGCTCGTCCGGGTAGGCAAGCCCGAGGTCGGGGGAGACCTTGCGAGGTCCGCCGAAACCGACTTCGTGTTGCTCGACGGGGCGTCCGAGCCGTTCACCCAGCGCGGCGGTGATCGCTTTGCGCGTGTGGTCGTCGCGCGGGATTGTGCCGTCTAACCAGCGCCGCACGTAGGTGTGGGTGTAGGTCCGGCCCGCTTGCCGACCCACAGCGCGAGCGAAGACCTTCAAGCCCACTGAGCCGTCTTCCCGCAGGAATCCGGCCTCGCTCATCAGGGCAGCGAGCCGGCCGGCGCCCTCCATGTCACCCCCAAAGTGTGCCCCGAGTGTTCAACTGTGCCCCCAAGTGTGCCCTGTTTGCGCTGCTCACGGTGCGGTTTTCTTGATCTGTGAGCGCGAACGCTCCAAACGAACTAACCGAGCTCGGAGGCCAAGATGAGCAAGAAGAACAACATGATCCCGATGCCAACGGGAGGCAGCGTGTTGCCCAAGGTGTACGCGGGTGTGATCGCTCTGGGCCTGCTGGCCGTCGTGATCAAGCATCCAGGTGACGCAGCCGCATCGGCGAAGGCGCTCTTTGCTGTGGCGAGTGCCACCGTGGATGGCATTGCGTCCTTCTTCCAGCAGCTCGGTAGCTAGCTGCGGCGAGGTTCAAGTGCGTCGAGGCGCGCGCGAAGCGTTCCTAGCTCCTCGCGTAGGTCAGCGACCTCTCGACGGACCTCCTCAAGAGTCGGTGCGGAGCCTTCTTCCGGCGGCTGACTGGCGACGTACACGCCGATAGATGCCCGAGACACCAGCCAACCCTCGTCCTGAAGGAGTGCTAGCGCCTTCTGAAGCGTCGCAAGTGAAACCCCCTGCTCCTTCGCCATTTCCCGATTGCTGGACAACTTGTGCCCTGGCTTCCAGTCGCCAACTCGAATTGCTTGCCTGACTGACTCAGCGACGCGTTCGAAGGGTGCCAAACCGGCCGATGTGTTCTCCACCTCGCCAGCATACCTAGCTTGACCCAGCTTGACATAGATCACTCGGATGGACTAACGACATCGTGACCTAGCTTGACATAGGCTGAAACAGGTCAAGACGAAGGCGTGAAGCCTTCCTGGAATTGAGTCTTCCGGCTCTTTGACAATTTCATCTACCCGGCCTGGCTCGGAGAAAAGCCGGGGGCGGACAGGTAGCTAAGCCGTAAGCGACCCGCCTAGTCCGTCGCCCTGATGTACGCAACTGGGCAAAAACTTTGGAACTAATTCTGTGGCCGTTGACTTGATCTGTGCTGGTCAGCGATCTCTGCCCGCGGGTGGCGCGGCATGTTCGATGTCACGCCACCGCTGGCAATTTCTCATTTCTTGACTTATCCGGAGTTGTTCTCCGGGAAAGGATCGCTATGGAACACAACGTGAACGAGAGGCCCGCGTTGGCTGCCTTTCGACTGTCGGAGGAGCGCGCCGCGGGGGGCTACCTGATGGCGCGGAAGGCGATGGTGGCGCTGGCCGCGCGGGTGGCCTCGGTCCGGCAGTTGGTGCGCGAGCAGCCGCTACGGGCCGACTACCGGGCCGCGCTGCGTGCCGCCGAGACCGCGCATGCCGAGGCCGCGCGGCGCACCGGACTGGCGTTCGAGCGCTGGCACGGCGCACAGCTGCGCTCGGACACCCACTGGACCGCGACGACTGGGAAGGCCGCCTGATGAAGACCGCACGCATCACCGACCCCAACGCCAGCGAGGCCCTGTTTCCGCTGGTGGATGACCTGATTTCGAGCGTGGCATGGGAGGAAGAGATGGCCGCGGAGGTTGCTGAGATTGAGGCCCTGGTGGAGGCGGCGGAGCGCGAGTGGATCGCCGCTGACCTGGAGGAGTCGTTCCGCGTGTCGCGGGATCTGACCGACCAGGTGCGGGCGCGTCGAACGCACCGCCGGGTGGGTCGTGAGGTGCTGCGGTCGCTGCCCTCGCGCCTAGACATCACCGACCGGCGTATGGGGGAGGCCGCCTGATGGCGTGGACGGGCAGGCAGACCGAGCGCGGTGACGGCACGACGCGGGTGCAGGTCTGGGACGAGGACGGCGAACTGATCTACGACATGCCGGCGGATGCGGACACGGTGTTCACCGGTCCCGTGCAGTGGGAGGACGCGTGATGGGCGGCCACGACGAGTTGGTGCACGAGATCGCGAAGAAGTCGTGGTGGTCGGGCCGGGTGACCGCGCTGTGCGGCCACACCGCCGAGGCGGGCACGTACGAGACCTCGACGTGGCGGCTGTTCGGTGTGCCGGGCAAGAAGTGCCCGGCCTGCCAGGCCCTCAAGAAGGGGGCGCGGACATGACGTGCCTGGCGGCTACTGACCCGGCCCGGCGCATCCCGCCAAGAACGCCGCCGGACCGGGACTCCCCAACCAACCAGGAACGGATTCGAAGGGAAGGGCACTCATGGTGTCACAGGAATTGCTGGTGCGGGCGTCGCGCCGGACGGGGTACCGGGTCGAGCTGGTAGCGGCCCCGATGGGCATCATCGCCCGCCGTCACCGCGCGGGGCAGAGCCTCGCCGAAATCACGCGCTTCCTGCATGACCAGTTGGGCCCGGACAGCCCGGTCGCGTCCCGCACGTTCGTGGCGTGGGTGCTCGACGAGGTCGAGCGAGGTGCGGGCCGGTGAATCCACGCAAGCGCAGGCAGAAGGTCACCACGGTCTACGACGGCCGCACCCATCACGTGACGCTGTGCCGGGGGTTCCGGGACGGGCTGGCGATGTTCGGCTACGGCGAGGCCCCCTCGACGCTGCTGACGTTCTCGCAGCTGCGGGAGATCGGGATGCGCCCCAACGGGCAGAACCCCAAGGCCCTGTTGGTGTTCCGCCACTTCAAGCCCTACCGGCACGAGGAGACCACCGAGCTGTATTCGGTCGAGCTGGCCGCCCCGATGCGCGGCACCGAGGTGCAGCGGCGGGCGAAGGTGCAAAACGCGTTACGCGCGCGCCGTACCTGCCAGACCTGCCGCACGGATGTGGGCTACTACGTGCCCACCTCGACCCGCCAGTGCTGGGAGTGCGAAGGCATCGACTTCGCCGACATGGAAGGGGTGGCTGCCAGATGGCCCGCAAGCACACCGGCCTCGCGGTGACGCCGCGCAAGGGCACTGTCAAGAAACTCATGTGGGGCTTGGTGTTCCTGGCCCTGATCGTGTGGATCGTGCAGCACCCCTACCAGGCCCGCGACGCCCTCCAAGCCGTCACGCACGCGCTGACGGTGCTGTTCTCCGGCGTCGGGGGTGATGCCCGATGACCGGACCGGAGCACTACCGCGAAGCCGAAATCCTGTTGGGGGAAGCCCGTGGCTATCCACTCGGCAGTCCCAGCGAAATCACGCTCCTTGCCAACGCCCAGGTCCACGCCACGCTCGCGCTCGCGGCGGCAACCGCGTTGGTGGCGCCGGCGCACCGCCCGGACAAGGACTGGAGCGCCTGGTATGAGGCGGCCTCGGAATATGAGAAGGGAGATGAGGCCCGATGATCGCGCGCCGTCGAGACACCCAGCGGGTACGGCTGCCCCTCCCGCACTACGAGGTGGACGAAATCGCGGAGTGGCGATTCACCTCCTTCGGTGACGTGGTGGCCGTGGCCGCCCACCCGGAGGACGGGGATGTCGTGCTCTACCTGCTGGAGGGCCGCACCCCACTGACCGAGGCGACTGCGTTCCTGTCCCCGAGGATGGGCCGCGCGGTGGCGGCCGCGCTGCTGGCCGCGGTTCGCCACGCGGACGCAGGAGGCGGTTTGTGATGTCGCTGTTTGAGGTGTTGTCCCGTTTCGGCACGGCCGCCCTGTTGCGGTTTGTGAGTGCGGTGGTGTTGTTCCTGCTGCTGCATCTGCTGCGTATCCCGCTGGTGCTCATCGCCCGGGTGTTGGAGATCGCGATGTGCCGTGCGAATGCCTATGCCGCCCGGCAGGCCAGCCAGGCTCCGCGCGGCCCGATCAACCAGTTTTTCCACCCAGGCAACGGTTTTCGTGGGGAGGCCACCAATGTCCACGCCTGACCGCAAGCCCACCGACACGACTGTCCACATCGGGCACACCGAGGAGGAGGCTGCCGAGCTGGAGATGCGCCGCGCGTGCGATGCGGCGATCTACGCCCACGCCACGAACCCGACCCGCACCACCACGGTGATGTCCTGGTTCGGCTGGCACGCCAGTGAGATCGGCGGCATCACGGTTCCGGCCCTGCTCGGGGCCGGGGTGTGGGACGGCTTCTACGCCGTGTCCGCCGTGGTCGCGCTGGGGTGGGCGGCCAACGAGCTGCGCACCCGCCGGGGGCAGGCCAAGCGCCGCGCCACCCGCGAAAATTCTGCCCCGCAGGGCAAGCCCGACGCCGAGGTGTCCGACGAGGACGGAAAGGCCGGTGCCTGATGAGCTGGGGTGAGGAACGCCGGGCGAATCGGGTCACCGACGCCCAGATCCGCAACCAGGAGCGCGCGGCGGCCGCGAACGTCCGTATCACCGAACGCGCCGCACTGGGCCGGGAGCGGCGGGCGGATGAGGCCGCGCGTGCCGAGCAGGCCCGCGCCACCCGTGACCGGCGGGCCGCCCGGGTGGCGGCGGTGCGTGCCTGGTTCGCGGGCCGGGTGGTGGAGCTGCTGATCTACCCGGTCGCCGTGTTGTCGTTCGTGCTGGCTGCCCCGGCGATGGCCGTGTGGGGTCACCAGGTGTACGGCAGTGCGCTCGGGGTGCTGTTGCCGGGGATCACCGAGCTGGGGATGTGGGCGTTCGCGATCGCCGTGGTCGTCTCCCGCCGCCGGAGCCCGGATCGCCCGGTCGTCTGGTTGCAGGCCGGGGTGGGCGTGTTCGCGGCCGTGGCGTTCGGCGCGAACCTGTTGCACGGCCTGACCTCCGGTTGGCAGGTCGGCATGGTGATGGGTGTCGTGTCGGTCGCCGGGGTGGTCGCGCACCAGCTGACGCTGGCCGCCCCGGTGCGTTCCCGCGCCGAGCGGCAGACCGCCCGGATTGAGCGGGCCGCCGCGCGCAAGGTCACCCAGGTGCGCCGGGCGGCGGTCGCGCACGCGGTAGCGGAGATCGACCGCGACGGCCGGGCCCGCCTGGTGTACGCGCCGGGTCGCTACGTGCTGACCCGTACCGGGGTGCGGCGCCGGACCCGGTTGGAGGCGGCGATCGTCCCGGGCCTGCCGGTGGCGGGGGAGTCGGCCGACTGGGACCGGGAACTGGCGGACCTGCTCGCCTCGACCGGTACCGCGACCGCGACCGGGCAGGCCCCGGTGGTCGACCCCGACCCGGCCGACGACGAGTCGACCGGGGGTGGGGTGGCGACCGCCGACCCCGGTCCTGACCTGCATGAGTCGACCCCCGACCGGGGCCGGATCGACCGGAAACCGGGCCGCTCGCTCGACCAGCTCCGTGCGCAGCTGGCGGACGCGATCGAGGCCGGGACGGTCAACCCCTGGTCGGCCGAGTCGATCCGCAAAGCCCTGCGCTGCAGCGCGAAGAGCGCCCGCCAGCTCCGTGACGACTACCGGAAGGATCACCAGTGACCGAGCAGCACGACGACGAGTTGGCGCGGGTGCATTACCTGCCCACGCGGCGCGACGAGTCGGCCCCGGCCGTGTCCGATACCGAGGTGATCGAGGGGGAGATCGTCACGGAGGCCGACTACAACGCCCGCCAGCGGGAGCTGGCGAAGGCACGGCGGGCGCTGTACAAGTCCGACGCGCTCACGGTCTACCGGGGTGTGAAGACCGTCGCCACCCACCAGCACACCAAAACGGCCGGCAAGGCCGCCCTGCGGCACGGCTCCTACGTGGTCGGTGGTGGGTTGGTGCTGGCCAAGCGGGTGTGGGAGGCCAAGACGAACTCCCGTTACGAGCGGATGCAGCGGATGGCCGAGGGCAAGAATGATTGGGAGGCGCTCAAGGAGTGGGAGATGCGCGCGGAGCAGGCCCGCGAGCGTCGGCACAAGCGTCGGATGGACTGGTTGGAAGCGCCGGTCAAGCTGGTGAAGGCCCTGGTCATTGGCGCGTTCTCGCTGATGGGGTGTCTGCTGGCGCTGGGGATCGTGCTCGCCATCGCGAACAAGAACCTCGCGGATGTGCTGGGCCCGATCGAGGCACTGTTCACCCTGGTCAAATGGATTTCGGTGGCGGTGACGGTGGCGTGGCTGCCGTTCGTGATGGTGCTGCCGTGGGCGTGCGGGGCCGCGTTGTGGTGGGTCGGCCGCGAGGCGGAGGCCGCGCCGTCGTGGCTGCGCACCAGCACGGTCAATGTGAATACCGAGATCACGGCCGATGGGATCGTGACCGCGTTGCGGCACCTGTCCATCGGCCGGTTGAACGAGGCGTTCCGCAAGGAGGACTGGGCGCCGCGGTTCGACCTCACCCCGACCCGCGAAGGGCAGGGCGCGTTCAAGGGCTACCGCGCGATTTTTGACCTGCCGATGGGTGTGACGCCGGAGATGGTGGCCGACAAGCAGGCCGTGCTGGCGAAGAACCTCAACCGGACCCCGGTGGAGGTGTGGCCCGCCGACCACGGCCGGGAGAAGGGCGGCAAGGCCGGGTTCGTCAACCTCTACGTGGCCGACACGGGCGTGATGGACAAACCCACCCCGGACTACCCGCTACTGAGCGAGGGCACCGGCGACGTGTTCGAGGGGGTGCCGGTCGGCATCACCCAGCGCGGCGAGGTGGTGTTGTTCCCGCTGGTCGGCTCCAACTTCGTGTTCGGTGGGCAGCCCGGGCAGGGCAAGTCCAACGCCGGTCGGGTGGTGATGCTCGGGGCGGCGCTGGATCCGCTGGCGGAGCTGCGGGTGCACGTGTTCGCGCTCAACGGGGATTTCGACGCCTACGCCCCCCGCCTGGCCCGCTACCACAAGGGCGCCACCCCCGAACATGTGGCGCTGGCGGCCGAGCACCTGCAGGAGCTCTACGACGAGGTGGGGCGCCGGGAGCAGCGGCTGGCCGAACTGGGCGCGAAGAAGCTGACCCGCGCGCTGGCCGAGCAACACCCGGATTTGCGGCCGATCGTGGTGCTGCTGTCGGAGTGTCACGAGCTGTTCGGCAAGAGCGACGTCGCCGCCGATCTGGCGGTGGATGTGGTCAAGCGGGGCCGCAAGACCGGTGTGGTCCTTGGGTTCGACACCCAGTCGGCGCGGGCGAACGCGATCCCGTCCGAGGTGGTGGAAAACGTTGGTGTGAATGGGTGTTTCGCGGTCAAGACCTGGCGTTCCAACGATGGGTTCCTCGGCGATGGGTCGTTCGCCGCGGGGATCCGGGCGACCGAGCTTCGGTTCAATGTGGACCGGGGAACGATGGTCGCCACCGGCGTGTCGGAAGAGCTGTTCGAGATCGTGCGCACGTTCTTCATCAAGGTCGATGACGACAACGGGTGGGACGCCGCGACCGAGGTCATCGAACGCGCGTTGTCCCTGCTCGCGACCGGCACCCGCGTCGAGGGTCAGGTGCCGCCGCTGCAGATCGAGACGGACCGCGACCTCTTGGAGGACGTGGCGGAGGTGATCGGGCGGGGCACCGAGCGCATCCCGGCGGGGGACCTGCTCGGCGCGCTGCGCAAGCACGCCCCGAAGTGGAAGCCCTACCGGGAGCTGAACGTCCCCACGCTGGCCGCCGCCCTGAAGAAGGAGGGCGTCACGGTGGCCGCCACGGGCAACAAACACCTGGTCGACCCGGCTACGGTGCGTACACAGCTCGCGCAGCGGGCCACGGCCGATCTCGATGAGTGAGTTAGCCCGGGCCGACCGGCCGGACACCGCGAAATCCGGGCCGATCCGGCCGGTCCCGGCCCGGCGCTCACTCGCTAACTTTCTAACTTCCCGCAGCTCGAACGCCCACAGTGCGCCATCGGGTCGAAGTTAGAAATCTAACTCGACATCCCGGCGCTAACTCGCCCGCTAACTCCTCACCACCGCCTCGGCAGGAATGCCGTCGCGGTACCGCACGCCCAAAAATCCTCACACACCGTCACCGATCTCGGGGAAGGATCGCGATGGACACCCACGCCTGGACGCTCGCCCTCGGACACGGCCACAGCCACGGCGGCGGCGGATTCGCCGGTCTCCTGGGCACGTTCGTGCACAGCATCGTCGCCTCGCTCGGCTGGCAGGCCGGGCGCTCGATCGCCTCGTTCCTCGGGTCCTGGC
>DATFHB010000025.1:0-78829 GCA_035248845.1 Amycolatopsis sp.
TGTCCGTAGAACCGGACACGTGGACGCCGCGCGCGGTTCGGGTTACCGCGAGCGGCAGATCATGTTCGGCATCGAACTGCCGCTCGCACTGCCGGTGATCCTGGCGGGCGCGCGGGTCACGTTCCTGCAGCTGATCGCGACGGTGGCGATCGGCGCGATCGTCGACGACGGCGGCGGGCTCGGTCGGTACATTGTGGAGGGATTCGCGCTGGGCCGCCGCGGCTACGGCGAGGTCCTCGCGGGCGGCGTCGCGGTGATCGTGCTCGCCCTGCTCTGCGAGGCCGCGTTCACGGTCATCACCCGTCTCGCGGTGCCGAAAGGCCTGCACGCCCAGCACGCAAGGCAGCCACAAGTGCTGTGATCTCCGGCCCCAACGGCCGGTCCCGCAACGCCGCGGGCGCCAGTTCACCGACCCGCCGGTACCGCTCGCGCAGCGCCGGCGCACCGGGTGCGCCCCGCAGTACGTGGGCCTGGTGCGCGATGACCAGCTCGCACGCCGTGATCGCGAGCAGGTGGTCGAGCGCGCTGCGCAGCTGTTCCCCGGCGGCACCTGCGAAAACCTGCACATCCTCCTGACCGGCCGAGGTGTCGATCGTGCCGAGCGACGCCGGAACGGCCAGGCGGCGCAACGCGTGCAGCTCGCCGACCGCACGCTTGTGCACGACGGTGAGACCCGCGTTCGGGCCCGGCTCCGGCGCGAGCTGAGCGGGCAGGCCGCTGCAGCGCTCGTCGAGCAACCGGTGCATGCGCTGCACGCTCACCTCGCCGACATGCGCGAGGGCCGCGGCGGCGGCGTCCATGCGCAACCCCGCTTCGGCCGCGTGGAACCCGGCCGTCGACACGAACTCGCCGCCGACGAAGGCCGGCGAATCGGTGGGCGCGGCGAGGACCCGCGACGCGGCGGCTTCGAGCTCGACGAGGGTGCGGCGGGCGTATGCAAGCGCTTGCGGACCGACTCGGACGGACACCGGGGCCTGCCCGATATCCCGCACCGCCGAGCCCTCGACCAGCGCGCTGACCTCGGCAAGCACGCCCGCGAGCACGTCGTCCGGCCCGGCGAGCGCCGGCCGGTACATGGCGCGCGGCGCGCCGAGCGCGTCGATCGTCATCGCGCAGGACAGCACCTGCGCCTCGACCGCGGACAGCCCGGCGGCCGCACGCAGGATCGCGTGCGCCGTGGCCAGCGGCGCGCCCTGGATGAAGCTCATGCCTTCCTTCGGCCCTGGCCGGTACGGCCGGATCCCGCGGCGCACCAGCTCCTCGGCCGCCGGCCGCTCCTCGCCGCCGACCAGCACCGCGCCGATGCCCGCGAAGGTCTGAAACGCGTGGCACAGCGGGATGATCTCGCCCGCGGACCCGAATCCGCCGCGTGGCACGGCGGGCACGAAACCGTCGTTGAGCCGCTCGACGACGAACCGCGCGGCGTCGGCGCTCGCCCCGGTTTCCGGCGCCAGCAGCCCCCGCAGGCGCACCGCGAACAGTGCCCGCACGTCCTCCTCGGGCAGCCACGGCGGCCCCCCGACCGCCCGTCCGACGAGCAGCCGAGTCTGGTTTTCGCCCTGCTGGTCCGGGGTGAGTGGGGTGGCCGCGAACCGCCCGGCGCCGGTGTTCACGCCGTACACGGGCTGCCCGCCGGAGAGTGCGGCGAGCACGCGACTGCGCTGTGCCGCGACTGACGCCATCAGCGCGGCGTCGAGCCGGACCGGTGCGCCCGCCGCGATCTCCCGGATCACGGCCGGGCCGAGATCGCCGGGAGCCCGGACGAAGATCGTCACCCGACCGGCTTCGCGAGACCCTCGATGACCTCCGCACCGGGCAGCGACGCGAGCAACTCCCCGGTGACCAGCAGCTTGCTACCGCGGACACCGCTGCCGATGACGAGTTCGGGCTCCTGCGCGACGGCCCGGTCGAGCAGGATCGGCCACTCGGCGGGCAGCCCGACCGGCGTGATGCCGCCGAAGGCCATGCCGGTCAGCTCGACCGCCTCGTCCATCGGCGCGAACGACGCCTTGCGCACGTCCAGCCGACGCTTGATCACTCCGTTGACGTCGGCGCGGGTGGTGGCGAGCACGAGTGCGGCCGCGAACCGCAGTTCGCCGGCGCGCTTGCCCGCGACCACGACACAGTTCGCGGAGGCCGAGAGCGGTGACGAGTAGGCCTCGCAGAACGCGGCGGTGTCGGCCAGGTCGGGATCGATCTCGACGACACCCGCCTCGCCGTCGAGCATGGACAGCGCTTTCGCGACGGGCTCGGCGAGCAGGTCGGCGCGCTGGGCGGCGGACTCGACGGTCAACGTGCCCGCGATGGTCCACTGCCTCATGAAGTCACCAGTTCTTGCCGCGCTGGATTTCGATCAGCTTGGGCCGCACGTCCACCAGGTACACGAGGACCGCGACGATGCCGGCGAGCCAGAACAGCGTGCCGGCGCCACCGAAACCGAACAGGCCCATGGCGACCGTGCCGGCGCCGGTGATGCCCAGCCAGATCGGTTTGGTCTTGCGGTCCGCGGCGGTGTAGGCGTCAGCGCGTTGCAGCAGGGCGTGGAAGAACGCGCCGAGGCCGGCGAGCGTCCCGGCCCAACCGATGACGAGCATGATCCACTGCGCGATTAACGGCACGACTTCAGCCTACGTCCCTTCATCCCGGCGAACCCCGACACCGGTGTCCAGGATGCCACGAACGGCCCGTTCGCTGAACGGGCCGTTCGAGACCGGGTTACTTCGTGGTCTTCGAGGTGGTGCTGGGACCGCTTGCCGGCTTCTTCGCCGCCGGGGTGCTGGCCTTGCGCGGCGTGCTCGTGGCGCGGGGGGTCGCGGTAGCGGTCTTCGGCGCCGGCTTGGCGGACGCGGCCTCGGCGGCGGACTCGTCTTCCGCCTCGATCCGCTCGGCGACCGCGGTGGTGGCCTCGGTGGTGGCCTCGGCGACCTTCTCGCCGCCGGCGCGGGTGCGCTTCGCGACCATGCCGAGCACCTCTTCGACCTTCTCGCGAGCCTCGTGGCTCACCTCGCCGGCCCGGTCCTGCGCCGTGTGCAGTACTTCCTCGACCTGGTCGAGCACGCTCTTCACGCGCGGCTCGGCGGTGAACTTGTCCCACGTCTGCTCACCGGACTCGGCCAGCTTGTTGTACAGCTTGAGCGCGGCCTGGGTGTACTCGTCGATGAGCTTGCGCAGCTCGGCGGGCTCGAGCTTCTCGCGCAGCGTGGTGACCTCGCTGGGCAGGTCCTCGATGCCCTTGCGGGCCGCCTCGCCGCGCTCCTTGGCCTTGGCGACGGCGTCGGTCACGGCCTGGGTGGCCAGGTTGCCGGCACCGAGCGCGGCCAGCAGCGGGGTGCGCAGCTGCTCGACGGCAGTGTTGACGGCCTTGCGAACGTCCTCATTGCGAGTGTTCGTCATGATGTTCATTCTCCTTGAGTGGGAGGTCTTTCTGCCCGTTGGAGTTCTCGCGGCGAAACGACTCGTAAACATCGAGCAGGATTTGTTTCTGCCGCTCATTCAGGTCGGTGTCCGCGCGAATCGCGTCGGGCACCGGGCCACCGGTCGGCAGGTCGAGAATTCCCGCCTGCACGTACAGCGCCTCTGCCGAGATCCGCAGCCCCTTGGCGATCTGTTGCAGGATCTCCGCACTCGGTTTGCGGACCCCGCGCTCGATCTGGCTCAGGTACGGATTCGACACCCCGGCGAGCTTCGACAGCTGCCGCAACGAAATCTTCGCGTTGTTGCGTTGCTGGCGGATGTATTCGCCGATATCGGAAGCGATGTGGCCGACCTTTTCCATCGGACTCGCCGGCGAGCCGTCTTCTGGCATCTGGCTCATCTCCTCCCGACACCTCATAGGTTACGCGTGACTGCTAGCAATTGCAAGCACCCTGCTTGCACCTTTCGGGGTAACTTGAGTCACGACCTAAGGTGGAAGGATGCGAAGCGCCGCGCGCCGGCGGCGGCGGCTCGTGGACACGATGCGCCAGGCCGGCGCGATCAGCGATCCGGCATGGGCGGAGGCGTTCCGGCAGGTCCCGCGGCATGTGTTCGTGCCGCGCTGTTTCCTGCCCGACGCCGGCGGTTGGGCCGCGCTGGCCCGGTCCGACCCCGGCTGGCTCGCTACGGTCTACTCCGATCGGGTGCTGGTCACTCAACTCGACGACGACCCCGCGAAGTGGTGGACCGCGCGGCGCACCGGCCCGGTGCGCGGGGTGCCGACCTGCTCCTCCAGCATGCCGTCCATCATGGCGATCATGCTCGGCGCGCTGGCGGCGGGCGGCGGGGAACGCGTGCTGGAGGTCGGCACCGGCACCGGCTACAACGCCGCCGTGCTCTGCCATCGCCTCGGCTCCGCGCGTGTGTCCACAGTGGACGTCGACAGGCGGCTCGTGCGCGAGGCGCGGGCCCGGCTGGCCGCGTGCGGCTACCACCCGGCATGTGAAACCCGGGACGGCGTAAGGGGATTCGCCGAACATGCGCCGTACGACCGGATCATGTGCACGTGCTCGGTGTCGTCGATCCCGATGGCCTGGCTCGAACAGGCGGCGCCCGGCGGGATCATCGTGACGACGTTGAACCGGCCGATCGGCGCCGGGCTGGTCCGCATCATCGTCGGCCGCGACGGGGTCGGCGTCGGCCGGGTGCTCCGCCGCGACGGGCGGTTCATGCCGCTGCGCGCGCACCGGCTGACCGATGCGCGGCAGTTGATGGCCGCGGTCTCCGGCAACGGAAGCGAGCTCCGGGAGACTCACCTGCCGATCCGCGCCGCACTCAACCCGGCCGGCGGGTTCGAGTTCTTCGCCGGGCTCGCATTGCCGCAGGTCACGCCGGTCTTCGACCCCGCCAGTCCCGCGACGACCTACCTGTTGCACCCCGACGGCTCCTGGGCGCGCCACGACCCGGGCAAGGACGCGGACCAGGTCACGCAGGGTGGCCCGCGCCCGCTGTGGGACCTGCTCGAAGCGGCCTACGCGGACTGGCGGACGCTGGGCGAACCGACGCGTGACCGGTTCGGGGTGACCGTGACCGCGGCCGGTCAGTGGCTGTGGCTGGACGCCCCGGACAGCGAGCACAGCTGGGCACTGACCCAGTCCGCGACGTAGTCCGCGGTCTGCTCCAGCGAGGTGTCCGTCGTGTCGAAGAGGCGCACATCCATCGCGGCGGCGTGCTCGCGGAGCCAGTCGTTGAACTCCAGCGTTTCGGCGATGCGCGACGCGTCCCACTGCCGCCACGCCGGCCGCGCGCGCAGCCGGCCGGCCAGCACGCCAGGGTCGGCGACCAAGGCCAGGTAATGGATCCCGGCGAACAGCGCACACTCCGGCAGCGGCTCGAACTCGGGCGGGACGACCGTCCCGCACAGCACGACCGGGCGGCCGTTCTGGTGGAGCATCGCCGCCATCCGCAGCCACGCCGACCGGAACGCCGGATGGCCGTCGACGTCGTCACGCAGGCCCGCGGTCCACAACACGTCCTGCTCCAGCACCACGACCTGCCCGGCGAGGCGGCCCGGCAACAGCGGCCCGACCGTCGACTTGCCCGCGCCACTCGGCCCCGTCAGCGCGAACAGCGGCAGCCGCAGGAACGGCCAGCGGTGCCCGCACCGGTCGCAGATCCTCGTCGAATCCTCGACGAGGGGCACGCCCGCGCGGTCACCACAGCCCGGGCAGATCCGCGGGTCCATCAGTCGAACAGGTTCTCGAGGAAGCTCCGCTTCCGGTGCCCGCGGTAGTGCCGCGGCGAGTCCTCGTAGTAGCCGCCGCCACCGCGGTACGGGCGCGGCGAATCGGAGTGGTACGGCCGCGGCGAATCGGCGTATCCGCGGTGCCCGCCGGGGTCCTGGTACGGCGGCGGCGCGGAGTAGTACGCACTCTCCGCGCCCGCGATCTGCTCCAGCTCACCGCGGTCGAGGAAGATGCCGCGGCACCCGTCGCACTGCTCGATGTGCACGCCGTTCCGGTTGACGGTCCTCATCATGTTCTGGCATTTCGGACAAATCACATGTCACACAGTACGCAGTCTTCCGGTCAGCAGGCGCACAGGCAGAACGGGTGGCCGGCCGGGTCGGCGAAGACGCGGAACGTCTCGGGCTTGTCGTCGAGCAGCCGCGCGCCCAGGGCCTCGATCCGCGCCTGGCCGGCGTCGAGATCGGCCACGTCGAGGTCGAGGTGCATCTGCTGCGGCACGGTCTGGCCCGGCCACTCCGGCGCGCGGTAGTTCTCGACCCGCTGGAACGCGATCACCTGCCCCTTCGGGCCGGTGATGTCCACCCAGTTCCCGTCGAACCGGACCGTCGGCGCCGGCCACTCGAGTACAGCGGCGTAGAACTCCGCGAGCGCCAGCGAATCGGGGCAGTCGACGGCGACACAACCGAACGTCGGAACCATCTCTTCGCTCCTTCCCTGGATAACCAGTGAATCGAGTATGTGGGTTATGACGGTCGGGATGCAACCTGTATTCGGCCTACACTGGTTATGTGGCCGGCTCCGCACTCGTAGTGGACTTCCTCAACACGCTCGACGTCGAAAACGGCACCGACGTGCTGGCGGATCCGTTCGCCTGGCGCCGATGGGCCGTCGAACGCGGGCTCGACGCGGATTCCCTCGACACGGCCCGGACCGCGCGGGACGCGCTACGCCGGGCTGTCGGCGACCCCGACGCCGCGGACTCGGACCTGGTGGTGCCGGTGTGGATCGAACTCGCTGCCCAGGGGCCGCGAATGGTCGCCCCGAACGCGGTGGGCGCGGTGCTGGCGGCCGCGGCCGAGCTCGCCGTGCTCGGCGACTGGGAGCGCGTCAAGATCTGCCCCGCCGACGACTGCCGCTGGGCCTTCTACGACCGGTCGCGCAACCGCTCCCGCACGTGGTGCTCGATG
The DNA here is from genome assembly GCA_035248845.1 of Amycolatopsis sp. Taxonomy (GTDB): domain Bacteria; phylum Actinomycetota; class Actinomycetes; order Mycobacteriales; family Pseudonocardiaceae; genus Amycolatopsis_E. The sequence continues at coordinate 6,851 of DATFHB010000025.1, forward strand.
AGCGTGTGCGGCAACCGCGAGAAGGCGCGCATCTGGCGCGAGCGAACGGGCCGGTGACCCTCGAACGAGTTACCCACAGAAGCGGCTGTGGATAACCACCCAACCTGGGGACAACTCTGGTGAGCCGCAGGTCAGAGCGGTGGAAGCGTGTCCCCCGAATGGCCCAACCGAGGCGGCCGGAACGCCGGACTCGCGGGACGGGAACGCGGGACTCGCGGGACGGGAACGTGCGACTCGCGGGAACCGGGCTAGAAGAGCAGCTGCGCGATCGTGTAGATGAGCAGGCCCGCGAGAGCGCCCACGACCGTGCCGTTGATGCGGATGAACTGCAGGTCGCGGCCGACCTGGAGTTCGATCTTCCGCGACGTCTCCTCCGCGTCCCACCGTTCGACGGTGTCGGTGATGATCGTGGTGATCTCGCGCGAGTAGTTGGTGACCAGGTGCGCCGCCGCGCCCTCCAGCCAGCCGTCCACTTTGGACCGCATGTCGTCGTCGGTGACCAGGCGCTCCCCCAACGCGCGCAAACCCTCGCTGACGCGCTTGCGCAGCTCGCTCGACGGGTCTTCTGCCGCGGCCAGCAGCATGCCCTTCGCCGTGGTCCACGCCGAGCCGATGAGCCGCTGCACGTCCGGGTGCGCCAGCATCTGCGCCTTGACCTGCTCGGCGCGCGCCATCGTCTCGGGGTCCTTCTGCATGTCCTGCGCGAACTCGGCGAGGAACTTGTCCAGCGCGAGCCGCATCGGGTGGTTCACGTCGGTCTTGACCGCCCACGCGAACGACAGCACCTCGCCGTAGACCTTGTCGGCCAGCATCGCGTCCACGAACTTCGGCGACCACGTCGGCGCGCGGTCGGACACGACGCGCAGCACGGTGGCGTGGTTGTCGCGCACCCACTCGTACGAGCGGTCACACACCAGATCGACCAGCTTGTAGTGCGCGCCGTCCGCGAACACCTGCTCAAGCAGCTTGCCCAGTGGCGGACCCCACGGCTGGTCCACGACCCGGCGCACGACGGCCTGCTCCAGCACCGCCTGCACGTCCTCGTCGCGCAGCACCGTGACCAGTCCCCGCACGGCCGTCGCCAGCTCGGACGTCACACGCTCGGCGTTCTCCCTGTGCGACAGCCACTCGCCGAGGCGGCGCGTGATCTGGGCGCGGCGCAGCTTGTCGCGCACGACCTGTTCGGACAGGAAGTTCGTGCTGACGAACTCGCCGAGGCTGTTGCCGAGCAGGTCCTTCTTGCTCGGGATGATCGCCGTGTGCGGGATCGGGATGCGCAGCGGGTGCCGGAACAGCGCCGTGACCGCGAACCAGTCGGCGAGCGCACCGACCATGCTCGCCTCGGCGGCCGCCTTCACGTACCCCACCCAGCCGGACCAGCCCGCGGCCTGCGCGAAGCTGGTCAGCACGAAGATCACCGTGGCGCCGACCAGGAACGACAGCGCGACGAGCTTCATCTTGCGCAGCCCGCGCCGCTTCGCCTCCTCGTTGGCCGGTGTGCCGAACGGATCCGCCGGGTTCAGTTGCTCCACAACGCCATTGTCCGTGAGGATCGGAGATTATGCGCGTACCACCGCTCGTCCCCCGGCTCCGGCCGTTCACCTCGACCATCTTCGCGGAAATGACGGCACTCGCCGTCCGCACCGGAGCGATCAACCTCGGCCAGGGCTTCCCGGACACCGACGGCCCCGCCGGGATGCTGGACGCGGCGAAGAACGCCCTGTTCGGCGGCGCAAACCAGTATCCGCCGGGGCCCGGACATCCGGAACTGCGCGCGGCCGTGGCCCGGCACCGGACGCGGTACCGCCTCGAGTACGACCCGGACACGGAGACCCTCGTCACGGCGGGCGCGACCGAGGCGATCACGGCGGCGCTGATCGCGCTCACCGAGCCCGGCGACGAGGTCGTCGTCATCGAGCCGTACTACGACTCGTACGCGGCGGCGGTCGCGATGGCGGGCGCGCGGCGGCGCGTCGTCTCCCTGGTGGAGGGCGAACACGGCCGGTTCGCGCTGGACATCGACGCGCTGCGGTCCACGGTGACGCCAAAGACCAGGGCGATCCTGGTGAACTCGCCGCACAATCCGACGGGCACGGTGTTCACGCGCGCCGAGCTGGCGGCGATCGCGGAGGAGTGCGTACGGCACGACCTGATCGCGATCACGGACGAGGTGTACGAGCACCTGGTGTTCGACGACCGCGAGCACCTGCCGCTCGCGACGTTCCCCGGGATGCGGTCGCGCACGGTGTCGATTTCCAGCGCCGGCAAGACGTTCAACTGCACGGGCTGGAAGATCGGCTGGGTGTGCGCGACCCCGGACCTGGTGGGCGCGGTGAAGGCGGCGAAGCAGTTCATGACCTTCGTGTCCGGCGGGCCGCTGCAGCCGGCGGTGGCGTACGCGCTCGAGCACGAGCTGCCATGGGTCGACGATCTGCGGAAGTCGTTGCAGGGCAAGCGGGACCGCTTGGCGACGGGGCTCGCCGAGGCGGGTTTCGCGGTGCGCCCGAGTGCCGGCACGTACTTCGTGTGCGCCGACGTGCGGCCGCTGGGCTTCACCGACGCCGCTGAACTGGCGTGGCAACTCCCCGAGCGGATAGGAGTGGCCGCCGTGCCGGTGAACGTGTTCACCGATCACCCCGGCGACTGGAAACACCTGCTGCGCTTCGCGTTCTGCAAGCGCGACGAAGTTCTCGACGAGGCTGTCGCCCGGCTGCACAAACTGGCCTAAGCGTGGTCGTAGCCGCGGGCCTCCATCGCCCGGCGGAGGCGGTCGAGGGTGCGTCGCCGCAGCGGGCCGATCGAGCCGGGCGCCACGTCGAGGCGCTTCGCCAGGTCGGCGTGGGTCAGGGACGGCTCGGTCGCTAGGAGGTGGACCAGTGCGCGGTCGCGTGCCGGCAGGGCGTCCACCTCCTGCCAGAGCACCCGGTCGCGTTCGGTGCGGAGCACGACGTGCTCCGGGGACGGCGCGGGGCCCACCGGGTCGTGCCGGTCGGTGGGGATTTCGCGGCGGGACGCGGACACCGTGCGCAACGCCTGCCGCCGCGCGGTGGTCGCGAGCCAGCCCCGCAACCGCGCCGGGTCCCGCAGACCGGCGGGCAACTGGGCGAGGGTGAGCCAGGTGTTCTGGCAGATGTCCAGCGCGTCGGCGTCGCCGAGCCGGTGTGCTCGCGCCACGTGCAGCACGAGCGCGGACAACCCGCCGACGAGTACTCGCCACGCCCACTGGTCGCCGCCGAGAGCGCGCGTCAGCAGGTGGGCCAGGTCGGCTTCGGTCACCGTCGCGGCCTCCCTGCCTCCCGTCGGTCACTGGACGGAACTGAGACGGCACAGAACGCGAACAGGATCCGCAAACGCCCTGGTCATCGCTGATTTGAGTAGTCCTACGCACACGGCTTGGACACCCAGCGTGACGACGGTGTGATGGGGTGCACGCAAGCCGGTAAGTCTTTTCGGCCGTCCGGGGTGGATCGGGAGCGTTCGAGGTGAAACACTCGCCAGCAATGCTAGAAAGGGGCCGGTTCCGTATAGCGGATGACCTGGTCAAATGAAACTTCAACAAGATCAAGTCGTGGCAGGTGTGGCGTAGGCCCCGATGGGTGGTGGTAGCGGTGAGGGACGCGGAGATCGCGCACCGAACGCTGCCGCTCTGGGCCAGGGCGCTGGCGGTCGCGGGCTTCGCCGCCGCCGGCTGGCTGCTCGTGTCCGCGCTCGGCGGAGCCGCTGCCTCCGCGGCGGAACCGCCGGACCAGAATCCCGGCCACCACACGAAAACCGAGCACAGCTCGGGTCTCGGGGACCTTCTCGGCGGCACGCTGAACACGGTCACCACCACGCTCGACACCACCGTCACAACGGTGACCAGCACGGTCACCAACACCGTGAGCACGACGGTGAACACGGTGACGAACGTGGTCGACACGACCACCCGGACCGTGGCGCCCGTGACGAACGCGGTCCTGCGGCCGGTCACCAGCAGCCCGGCCCCCACCCAGGTGTCGCGCGCCGTCACGCAGACGCGCGTCGACAGCGTCCCGGCCACCGCCTCGGCGAAGCCGGCCGTAGCCTCGCCGTCTCGAGCCGCACCCGCCCCGGCCGCGCACGCCACGCCGGCCGGACCGCAACCATCGCGTCACCTGATCCGGCCGGTCGTGGCCCAGCCCAAGCCGGCCGCACCCGTGCACGTCGTGCGGGCACGCGACGGGGCACCCGCGCCCGCGCCGGTCCAGCCGGCCGCGCCCTCCAGTGCCGTCAGCGCGTCGCACGACGGCGGCGGCAACAGCAAGAACCCGCTCGGGATCCTCACCGGGCATGCCGGGGCGACCGACCCGCAGCCGGTCGGCACCGCGCGTCGCAGCACCTTCGTCGACAGCAGTCGGGATCCCGCGCTGCCGACCACCTCTCCCGACTGACCCCACCCCGAGTCCGCAGGCGACCCGCGTCCACAACAAGATCAACTTCGCTGGTCACATCGACATTTCGGGGTTCTTTTCATGCTCGCCAACAGTCTTCCCGGCCGGCTGACCGCGCCTAGCCGGTTCGGGTCCTGGTCCCGGCGCCGCGCTGCCCCTGCGGCGTCGGGACCCCCACCGGGCGCGCGTCGCCCACTCCTACTCACCGCGCCGAGCAGGGGTAACAGCAAGACGCGCGCCTAGCCGCGGAGGGCCCGGCATGCCGAGGGGCGATGCCGGACAGCCTCCGGGGTGCCCGCCCATCCCGGGCGGGAGTGAGCAGCCGGTGCACCGGAATCCCTGCCGGTGCACCGGCTGTTTCATGTCACCGGCACGTCGGTGGCGCCGCCGCGAACGGACGCCGCCGCGACGCTGAGCCGGCGGACCGCTTCGACGAGACGATCGCTCGGTTGCGCATACGGCAACCGGAGCCAGCGTTCGAGGCCGCCGTGCGCGCCGAACCGCGAACCCGGCGCGAGCTGCACGCCGTGACTCGCCGCGGCGACCGCAAGCCGGGTGCTCATCGGCTCGGAAAGCTTGCACCACAAGGAAAGTCCACCGTCCGGAACTCGGAAAGTCCAATCAGGACAGTAGTCGCGGAGCGCGGCGGCGAGCGCGTCCCGCTGGGCCCGGATCTCGTCCCGGCGGCGTTGCAGCGACTCGGTGAGCAGTTCCGCCAACACGAGTTGTTCGAACACCGGCGAGCCCAGATCGACCCCGAACCGGGTGGACGACAACCGCGCGAGCACGTCCTCGGCGGCGCGGATCCAGCCGATCCGCAGCCCGCCCCAGTGCGACTTCGAGCACGAGCCCAGGAGGATCGCACTCGCCAAAGGCGTTGGGGCAGCAGCGTTTCCGAGATCGAGCTCGGCGAGCGTCTCGTCGAGCACGAGCGGCGTGCGGGCCCGCGCGAACATCCGGCCGAGGCGTTCGCGCCCCTCGCCGTCCATGCGCCAGCCCGTCGGGTTCTGGAAGTCGACGATCAGGAACCCCAGCCGCGGACTCGCCTGGCGCAGCACCGCCTCGATCCCGTCGAAGTCCCAGCCCTCCTCGGTCATCGCGACCGGCACCGGCAGCGCGTGCGCGGCCCGGATCGCCTCGAGCGAGTTGGGGTAGGTCGGCTGCTCGACGAGTACCCGGTCACCGGGTCCGGCGAGCATGCGCAGCGCCAGCACGAACGCGTGGTGCGCGCCGTTGGTGATCATGACCTGGGCGGGCGAGGTCGGCAGCCCGCGCTCGGTGTATCGCTGCGCGACGCGCTCGCGGAGCACCGGCAGGCCGAGCCCGGCGTACCCGGTTCCGCCGAGTTCGGCGGTGAGCGCCCGGCGCGCGGCGTCGACGGCGGCGCTCAGCCGGGGCACCGCGGGCGGCGACGCACGGGCGAGGTCGATCAGGTCCTCGCCGGCGTGGACAGCCGGGTCGATCGCGCCGGTGCGCGGCGCGGTGATCCACGACCCGGCGCCGCGGCGGCTCGCGACCAGACCGCCCTCCCGCAGACGGTCGAGCGCGGCGCCGATGAGCGTGCGGCTGACGCCCAGCGCTTCCGCCAGCTCGCGTTCGGCGGGCAGCTGGGTGCCGACCGGGAGCTGCCCGTCCAGCACCTGCATCTCGATCGCGGCCGCGAGATCGGCGGCGCCGTGCCGCGATCCCCGTCGCCAGGACCCGAGCACGATAGCCAATCGCGATGCGCCAATCCGGCCTAGCGGAGTCACAAGACCAATTATTACAGATTGGATCTGGCAAACCATGCCAATCTTGAGGCAGGGTCGGAGTGTGGCCTCTCCCGATCTCCGTCCCGTGCGCATCTCCGTGAACCCCGTCCGGCGCGTTCCGCAACTCCTGGCCGGCCTGGCGCTCTACGGCACGAGCATGGCGATGATGACCAGGGCGGGGCTCGGGCTGAACCCGTGGGACGTGCTGCACGAGGGCCTCAGCGAACGCACCGGCCTGACGTTCGGCACGATCGTCGCGATCACGTCCGTCGCGGTGCTGCTGTTCTGGATCCCGCTCCGGCAGCGGCCGGGCGTCGGGACGGTGGCCAACATCGTGGTCATCTCGTTCACCGTCGACCTCGTGCGCGCCGTCCTGCCGCAGCAGCACACGCTCGCCTGTCAGATCGCGCTGATGCTCGGCGGCATCGTGGTGAACGCGCTGGCGACCGCCGCCTACGTCGGTGCGCGCCTCGGCCCGGGTCCGCGCGACGGGCTGATGACCGGCCTCGCCGCGCGGACTTCTCGCTCGGTTCGGTTGGTGCGCACCGGAATCGAGGTCGCGGTGCTGGCGGCCGGCTGGATTCTGGGTGGCACCGTCGGCGTCGGCACCGTGCTCTACGCGCTCGCGATCGGCCCGCTCACGCAGGCATTCCTGCCACTGGTCGCCTGGCACGCGCGCGCTGCGCAGCGCGTGCCAACCCGAGTTGACACGTAGGGTCGATGAGGTGCCCACGATCCAGATCGCCGAGCAGGCGGGCGTCGGCATCGACGGCGACCCCCGGCCGACCGAGGACCACGTCGTGACCCTCGACAACGCCGTGCTGCTGCTTGACGGCGCCACCGCGCCCAGCCCGGACCAGCCCTCCGGCGGGTGGTACGCGGGACTACTGGCGAAGCAGCTGGCCGACGAACTTTCCACACAACCCGAAGGGGATCTGGCCGGCGTGCTGGCGCGTGCGATCGCCGCCGTCACCGAGTCGCACGCGCTGCGCCCGGGAGTGTCCCCGTCGAGCACCGTCGCGATGCTGCGCTGGACCGCGGAACGCGTCGACGCGCTCGTGCTGGCCGACAGCCCGGTTGTCGCGTTTGGACAGTCGGGGCACGAGGTGCTGGCCGATCGCCGCCTGGCCACGTTGCGTGCCGCCGGAAAACTCAACACCGGCGCGGAGGTTCGTGCGCGCCGCAACGCCGCCGACGGGTTCTGGGTCGCGGAGGCCGATCCCGCGGCCGCCGGGCACGCGGTCCGCCGGTCCTGGCGCCGCGACGAGCTCGACGCGGCGCTGGTGTGCAGCGACGGGGTGGCCGTCGCGGTCGACGACTACGGGCTGCTCGGCTGGCCATCCGTGCGGCGCCTCGCCGACGAACGGGGGCTGCCCGCGGTGCTGGAGGCCGTGCGGGCCGCCGAGCGCGCCGACCCGCGCGGGGAGAAATGGCCGCGCGCCAAGCGTCACGACGACCAGGCGCTGGTGCTGGTCAACTTCGTCGACCAGGTGCATCCGCGGCCCATCGTGCGCCTCTAGCGGTTGACGGCCGTCTTCCTGGCCGTACTGGGGGAACTCTCACTTCGAGATGATGCGGAACACCGGGTAGCCGGGCGCGATCTCGCGGAGCTTGTCCTCCGGCGCCTTCGCGTCGACACCGTCGAAGAACTTGCCGACCTCGAACCACCAGCGCTTGAGGTAGACGCGGAGCAGCCTGGGCTTCTCGTCGTCGGACAACTCGACGAACTCGAAGTGCTCGACGCGTCGGCCGACGCGTAGCTGACCTTCGCCGGCTACCCGCAGGTTCCGCACCCACTGTGCCTCCCCGCGCGGCGCGACCAGGTACCGCTCCCCGTCGAAGGGCATCAGGTTGACCGGAACCGAGCGCAGCTGCCCGGTCTTGCGGCCGCGCACGGACAGCACGCGGCTGCCGAGCACGCTCACCCCGCGCCTGGTCAGCCATGCAACCGCGTTGTTGAACGCGATGTCGTTCTTGTCCGGCTTCACGTAGCGGGTCATCGTCCGCCTCCTCGGGTTTCGAGAGCGGTGCTCTCTGTTAAGAGCAGTGAACACCTCTCAACGCGCGCTGTCAAGAGCAGTGCTCTCGAATTTGTCGACTGCTCTCGAACCTGGCACACTGCACACCATGACCGCGAGCCGCACCGCACGGGAACGGGCCCGGGCCGAGCTGACCCAGGAGATCAAGGAATCGGCGCGCCGCCAGCTGGCCGAGGTCGGCGCGCACGGGCTTTCGCTGCGTGCGGTGTCGCGCGAGCTGGGCATGGTCTCGTCGGCGCTCTACCGGTACTTCCCCAGCCGCGACCACCTGCTGACCGCGCTGATCATCGACGCCTACGACGCGATCGGCGACGCCGCCGACGCCGCCGACGATCCGCAGGCCAAGCCGTCCGTCCGGTGGCAGGGCATCTGGGACGCGACGCGCGCCTGGGCACTGAAGCATCCGCACGAGTACGCCCTGATCTACGGCTCCCCGGTGCCGGGATACCAGGCGCCGCAGGACACCGTCGCTCCGGCGGCGCGGGTCGCGCTGGCGCTGATCCGCGTGGCCCAGGCGGCGACGTTGCGCCCCGCCTTCGACGGCCCGCCGGTGCCGGCCAGGCTCGACGCGCAGACGCGAGCCGTCGCCGAGCAGGTCGGCACGACGCTCTACCCGAGCGCGCTCGCGCGGCTGCTGATGGCGTGGACGCACCTCTTCGGCGCGATCAGCTTTGAGCTGTACGGCCAATACGTCGGCAGCGCCGATCCGGCCGACGCCTTTTTCGCTTACACCACAAGGCAAATGGCGGCGTTCGTCGGCATCAGGTGAGCAGCAGCTCGATGACCTCGTCGTCAGTGGTCTGGTCGAAGTTCCCGTACCACTGCCCCACCGCCCGGAACTCCTCCGGCGCCAGCAGCCAGACGACCTCGTCCACGTCGCCTTTCAGGTTCGCGCCGGCATCCGGGGCGCACACGGGCGCGGCGAAAACGAGCGAGCCCGGCTCGTCGGCGCGCAGCGCGCGGGCGGCGGCGCGCGCGGTCACCCCGGTAGCCAGACCGTCGTCGACCAGGATCACGTCGCGCCCGGTCCGCCGGCGCGGCTCACGGCCGTCGAGGTACAGCGCCTCGCGGCGACGGGCCTCGGCCCACTCGGCCGCACATGCCCGGGCGAGGTCCTCGGGCCGCAGCCCGAGCACCGCCAACGTCCGCTCGTCGTAGGTCACCTCGCCGGACGCGGTGACCGCGCCGATGCCGAACTCCGGATGCCCGGGCGCGCCGATCTTGCGCGCCACCGCGACATCGAGCGGCGCGCCGAGCACCTCTGCGGTCGCGTGCGCCACCACCATGCCGCCGCGGGCGAGGCCGATGACGAGCGGGTCGTGCCACTGGCGCTGGCGAAGGAGCGCGCCGAGGTGCAGGCCGGCCACCCGGCGATCAGGAAACGCGCGAAACCGGCGCATGGGAGGCGGGTACCCAGACTTCAAGCGCGTCAACCCGGCTCGCCGCGTCGTTTGCGGTGCAGCACCCAGGCGAAGTCGATCACGCAGCCGACGGCGACCAGCGACAGCAGCACGGTCGCCCACCACATGTGAATGCTCCCGAACAGGATGGCGACCCCGATGCACAGCACCACGGAGATCGCGGCCAGCACGAGCCGCAGCGTCAGCGCACTGTAAGTGGGGGCCGCACCGCCGTAACCGGCGGTGGGGTCGTGATAGTTGGGCAGGCCCCGCTCGTACTCCGCGCGCGTGCGAGGCCGCTCACGCGGGATTTTCATGTCTCCGGAGTACCACCGCGCGCCGCCGCACACCAGTAGTCAAGCAAAACAGGGTGAGCCGGCTGCGCCGGGCGACAGGTTCGACGCTGAAGGTGCCGACCGGCGCACCCGGATCACGCCGACAGACTCTACGTAAAACGTGCCAGTGCGCCCGAAACCGTGGCCGGACCGAAATAACCCCAGTTCAGCCGACGCCCTGCATGATCTCCCGCCGCTGCGGCCAGTGCGACCAGAACGCGCCCGTGTACCCGAGCTGGATGAGCCGTAGCAGGAACGGGTTGTCGGCGTAGTTGTTGTCGTCCTCGGTGATGCCCGGCAGCGTCGGCAGCATTACGCGATGCCGCTCGGCGTCGGGCACCAGGTCCCACAGCAGCTTGACGGTGTTCACCCAGCGGCCGTTCGGCGACGACAGCGTCGCGGGCTCCTCGGGCAGGTCCGGCGACAGGTAATACACCGGCCGGAACCCGCCCTCGCGGCCGAACACGAACTGCCGTTCGTACTCGACGACGCTGTCGCACAGCGAGCGCGGTTTGAGCACGATCGGCTCAGTCGCGGTGTCGGACTGCAGACCCGGCACCGTGTGCTCGCCGTTGCACTGCTGCGCGAGCTGGATGCCCAGCGGCGAGTACGGGAACGCGCGGATGCCCAGGCTGTACCCGGCCACCGTCACGTTCAGTGCGAGCGTCCGCTCGACCGCGTCGGTCATCGTCTCCAGCGTCTCGCCCGGCATTCCGAGCAGGACCTCGACCATCACCGGCAGCTCGTAGATCTTGGTCTTGTCGATGAGCCGCCGCACGTCGCCGAAGTCGTAGTAGCGCCGGCCGCGGCCCGTCACCTTCCAGTCGTCGAGCAGTTCCTCGCGGACGTGGTCCGGCGCCAGGTTGATGCCGGCGCACCCGGCCTGCACGAGCAGGTCGAGCAACTCCTCGTCGAACGGTGTCGGCTGCGCGTAGATCCACAGGCGCAGCTTGCGCAACGCCGACGCAGGATCGGTGTCCCGGCGCCGGATCACCTCGCGCAGCACGGCTTTGCTGTGCGAGATGGCGAGGTTGAACTCGCTGTCGGTGGTGTGCAGGTCGAGCACCCCCTGCCCGCACAGCTCTTCCATCTCGTCCACCACGGCCTCGACGGCGCGGCGCGTGAAATGCGTGCCCTTCGCGTCGGGTTCCACGCAGTGCGCGCACGAGTAGGCGCAGCCGTTCTTGGTGAGGATGTTGCCGAGCCCGCCGCCCCGGTAGTACCGCAGATTGTCCACTTTGTACTCGACGCCGGACCTTCTGGTGTAGCTGGTCACGGTGTTGAGCCGGGGAACGGCGGCCCGCCCCCGCATCGGGATCGCGGACGCGGATGCCCTCGATACCCGGCCCTGGCCGTGGTTGACCAGCAGCCCGGGCACGCCCTCGGGCGACTCGCCCCGCAACAGGGCGTTGGCCAGCGGCACGATGATGTTCTCGCCGGGGCCCTTCACGCCGTAGGAGATGTCGAAGTAGTCGACCAGTGCGAACGGCATCGAGGAGAATCCCACGCCGCCGGCGATGATCGGAGCCTGTGTCCCGGCCTTGATCTCGGCGATGATGCTCCGGTGATCGTCGAGGAAAACGCGCTGCTGCTGCGCGTAGATCGTGTCGGTGTTGCGAATCGTCACACCCACCAAAAGGGGTGAGCGGGTGGCGAAATAGTTCCGCAGGACCGGCCGCCAGTCGTCCCGGCTGAAGGTGAGGTCCACCACTTCGACGTCGAAGCCGTCCGCTTCCAGTGACGTGGTCAGGATGTCGAGCGCGTACGGCGTGATCGGCGGATGGATCAGATTCGGATTGACCAGAGTGACCAGTGCCTTACCCATTGATTCGCAGCTCCTTCGCCAGCCGCGCGGACGCACGCAGGCGCTCCGGCGCGATTTCGAGCACCGAGCTGAGCCAGCCCTGCCAGTACGGGCCGGGCACGCGTTTCCCTCGTTCCCAGCGGGACACCTCGTCGCGCCCCAGGCCGAGGTTGCCCGAGACCGCGACCAGCGCACCGGCCAGTTCACATTGGGTGAGTCCGCGCTCCCGGCGAATCGACCGGATGAGCCAGCCGATCGGCAGGCGCTCCCCAGGCCGGACCCGAGACGCCAACGCATTCTCGCCGGTCAACATATGTTTGACGGTAGATGGCGCTGGAGAGGCCCACAGTACGGCAGGCGAACAGTTTTATCCTTTTCGCGCAAGCTGCCCGGCCAGAGTTTGCCGCGGTGACTCACCGAACCGCTCGCGGTACAGCGCGGCGAAACGACCGTGGTGCGCCAGTCCCCATTTGGTCGCAATCTCGCCGACCGTCGTGGAATCGTGGTGCGCGGCACTCAGTTCGTCGTGCACTCGCTTCAGCCGTACACCCCGCAGGTACTCGCTCGGCGAACTGTCCAGCTGCTCCCGGAACGCCTTCTGCAGCGCCCGTACGCTCACCCCGGCCTGCCGCGCGAGGCTGGCCGAGGTGTGTGCCCACTCCGGATGCCCCTCGATCATGTCGACCGCGACGCCGAGCAGCCGCGACGGCACCGGCCGGTCGTCGCCCTCGAGCATCGTCATGTAGTTGTGCGGCTGCGCCAGCAGCAGGCCCGTGATCAGGCCCTGCTCGAACTGCTCCATCCACAGCGAATGCGTCAGCATCGAGTCGGGATGGTCCAGATCGGACACTCCGGCGGACAGTGCGGAGTACCAGCTGCGCGCGAACCCCTCCGTCACGTCCATGCCGAGCCGGAACCGGATCGGTTCGCGCAGCGCCCCGTCGACCATCTCCGACAGCTGCGCCTCGACCGCGGCCCGCTCGACGCGGATCACGAGGGTGCGGCAGTCGTGCGAGAGGCGCATGGTCAGCGGCTCGGTGGGACTCGCCACACACACAGTGCCGGCATCCGCCTGAAGCTGGTCGAAACCGCCCTGAAACGTCGCCCTTCCCGCGAGCGGCACGAGAATGGCGAAAAAGGACTCCAGCTCCCCGGGTGTGATCCGCACGTCCCACCCGTAGGACACGTAGGTGACCGCCACGTTGCGCAGGCGGCGACAGTGCATCCGCGCATCGAGGTCGGGCTCGCGTCCCAGGACGTCCATCCGGTGCGGGCAGAAGATCCTCCCGACCCGCTCTCGGGTGTCGTCGACGTCTCTGGATTCGAACAATTTGTACTTCTCGAGAGGCAATGTCGCCATGTGCTCCCGGGCAGTCGGTTGATCGTTCGCTGACTGAGATCGACTTCCCCCCAACACCTCCAACCGCCACTGTGGCGATTGGCAAACTGCCAACGTACCGGCAAATGGGTGGACCTTTGCTTAATGCAACTTGCAGGTTACGGACGCGAGTCAAGGGTGCGAACTAGAGCTGTTCGAGAGTCGCGGTGAACTGCCGCATCGCGCCGCCTTGCCGGACGATCCGGTATCCGCGAAGCTGTGCCGCCTTCGCGCCGACCTCGTGCGCGGCCTCGACAACGTATTCCAGATGGCTGGCCGTGTACACCCGGCGCGGCAGCGCGAACCGGATCAGCTCTCGGGGCGCGGGCAGGTCCGGCCCGCCGGCCGGGTCCGGCCTGCCGAACACGAGCGTGCCCAGCTCGCTCACGCGCACCCCGCCGGCCAGGTACAGCGCGATGGCGAACGCGGTCGCGGGCAGCTGCTGGGGCGGGATGTGGTCGAGCAACAGGCCCGCGTCGACGTACACGGCGTGGCATCCCGTCGGCTGGACCACCGGCAGGCCGGCGAGGCCGAGCTGCTCGCCGAACCAGCGCGCCGACTCGGCGCGGTACCGGAGGTAGTCGAGGTCGGTGACCTCGAGCAGGCCCTGGGCCAGCGCCTCGAGATCGCGCCCGGCGATCCCGCCGTAGGTCGGGAAGCCTTCGAAAGCGATCACCTGCTCGCGGAGCCGCGCGGCCAGTTCCTCGTCGCGGAGCGCGATGAGGCCGCCGATGTTGGCGATGCCGTCCTTCTTCAGGCTCGCCCAGCAGCCGTCGGCGAACCCGAACATCATGCGCGCGATGTCGCGCGGCGTGGCGTCGGCCTGACCGGGTTCGCGCTCATGGATCAGGTACGCGTTCTCCGCGAAGCGCGACGCGTCAAGATAGAGCGGGATGCCGTGGGCGTCGCAGAGTTTCCTGGTCGCGGCCAGGTTGCGCAGTGAGACCGGCTGTCCCCCGTTGGCGTTGTTGGTCACCGTCACCACGACACACCGCACCCGCCCGCCGGAGCCGTCGACCAGCGCGGCGAGGGCGTCCGTGTCGAGGTCGCCGCCGAAGGGGTTGGCGTCGCTCGTGGGCACCGGCAGGTCGACCGCCTCCGCGCCGGTCGCCTCGACACTCGCCCTGGTGCTGTCGAAGTGGGTGTTGCTGACGCAGATGTCGCCGGGACCGAGCAGCACCCCGAGCAGGATGCGCTCGCCCGCGCGCCCCTGGTGCACCGGCAGCACCTCGGTGTACCCCATCAGGTCGCGGACGACCGCCTCGAACCGCTCGAACGACCGGGCACCGGCGTAGGACTCGTCGCCGGACATCAGCGCCGACCACTGGGCGGCGGACATCGCCGCCGTGCCCGAGTCGGTCAGCAGATCGATGGTGATCAGGCGGGATGGCACCCGGAAGAGGTTCTGCCCGGCGGCGGTCAGTGCCGCGTGGCGCTCCTCAGGCGTCGGAAACGGGATCGGTTCGACGGCTTTGATCCGGAACGGCTCCAGGAAAGACGGCATCGCGGGACTCCTCGCACCAGGTCGGCCCAAACAGGTCCAGGTTGCCGGGTCGCGTCGACCCAACGGAGGGGCCAGTGGTACGTGATCTGCGCCACAATCTTTACTCTAGCGTTATTCGTATGTAACTATCGAGCCACGGTTAGCCGGTATTAGGCGTGCGAAGAGCGAAGATCTAAACCGTGGAAGTAGCGGTCGAGCAGGTCAGCTTTGCATTTCAACCGCTGTACAGCCTGCACACGGGCGGCATGGTCGGCGTCGAGGCGCTGGCCAGGCCTGCCTCCGGCAGGGTGCAGGAGTTGCTGCACCACGCCATGCGCAAGGGCCGCCTGGTCTCCGTCGACGTCGCACTCGCCGCCCGCGCGATCACCGAGGGGGCATCGCACGAGACGCTGCTCCCCCTGCACCTGAACATCACCGCGCTTTCCGCCGCCGCGCCACAGCTCGTGCTGGATTCCCTTGTGGACAGTCTGGCCAACGCCGGACGGCGGCCCCGCGAGATCGTCCTGGAGATCGGCTCGCCGTTTCACGGTGTGTCGCCGAAGGCGTTGCTGACCGGCGCACGCCGGTTGAGCGAGCTGGGTTTCCGGCTCGCCTTCGACAATCTCGGGTCGGGCGATATCCCGCTCAACCTGCTCGCCGAGGCACGGCCGCACTTGATCAAGCTGGATCGCACGACGCTGCAGCGGCTGCCCGGCGACACGCCGACGGTCGCGCTCGTCGAGGCGCTCGTGCACTTCACGGCTCGCACCGGCATCCGACTCGTCGCGACCGGCATCGAGACCGAGGAGCAGCTGGAAACCGTGCGGCGGCTGGGCATCCGGACCGTGCAGGGCAACCTGTTCGCACCGGCGACCGAGGGCACGGTGCCGGTAGGCGCGCTCGAGACCGCGGACGAACCGGAACCGGTCGCGATCGCCGCGCCGCGCACCCCGCTGGTGCAGGACTTCCTGCGTCCCGCCGCGACACTGCCCGTGGACGCCACGTGCGACGAGGTGCGCAAGGTGCTGCTCGACAACGAGGCCCCCACGGGCATCGTCGGGATCGACGAGCAGCGGCGGCCGCGCTGGTCGGCCGACCGGTCGCGGTTCCTGGCGGAGCTGACCGGCCCGTTCGGGCACGCGCTGCACGCGACCAAGGCCGCCGCACGGCTGGCCGACACGCCGCACACGATCCGCGCGAACGCCGGCGCACTGGAACTGCTCGACCTGGTGGCGGACGCGGACCTGGACCGCGCCGCCGACGACATCGTGGTGGTCGACGGGCACGGGCGGTGTGTCGGCGTCGTCAAGGTGAACGAACTCGTGCGCGGGGTCGCGGAAGCGAAGATCGAGCAGGCGGCGGCGCTCAACCCGCTGACGCGGCTGCCGGGCAGCGACACCGTGGCGCGCGAGGTCGACCAGCGGCTCGGCGCGGGCAGGCCGACGATCGTGGCGTGGCTCGACGTGGACCATTTCAAGCGGATCAACGACACGGCGGGTTTCGCGGCGGGCGACGACCTCATCCGGGCGCTGGGGCGCGCGTTGAGCGATCTGAGCGCGAAGCTGCGCAACGTGACCGTGAGCCACGTGGGCGGGGACGATTTCCTGATCGCGTGCGACGTCAACGAGATCACCACGGTCGCCGATACCCTGCTCGACGCACCGTGGGCGGTGGAGGGCCTGTCGGCGACGGTGTCACTCGCGACGATGGTGTGCGCCGGTTCCGCCGCGAAGTCCTACCGCGAGGTGTCGCGACTGCTGGCGCCGCTGAAGAAACACGCGAAGCAGGTGCGCGGGTCGACCTGGGTCAACGGCTGGCCGGGCACGAACCGGGTGGAGATCCTCCGCGGTGCCGGCCGCCCCGTGCGACCGATACCCACGCCTGCCCGGTAACGCGCCCGGTCGCGTTTCAAGTTTTGGGTGGCCCCGGCGCCAGGGGGCGGTTGGACACCGGGGCCGATGCCGCGGCGCCCCGAGGGGGAGGGCCGGGCGCCGGGCAGCCAAATATGAAACTCTCTTCAGAAAGCTTCATGTTTGAGCATACGACAGGTTCGATCACCTGCATAGGTTCTCACCGGAGCGCATCGCCATCGCCACGCTTGGTGAAAAGTGACAGTGTTCCATCCACAGGAAGTCCCGCGTGCGGGATATCGCGCTGTACCGCACGGTTGCTCACCCACATGGAATAGGCAGTTCACTGGCTCATACGGTCTCTCCCGTGGGCCTGCCCAAATTTGAGCCGGACAGTACTCCGGGCTACATCTACGAGATGATGGCCAATCACCTCGCGGCCAGAATCGAGACCGGCGATTTGACGCCGAACAAGCCGTTGCCGTCCGAGCGACGACTCGCCGAGGAGTACGGCGTGTCGCTCGGCACGGCTCGTCACGCCACGCGGTTGTTGCGCTTCCGGGGTTTGGTCGTGACGATCCGATCGAAAGGAACGTATGTGATCGATCCCCGCCGATAACCGCCAGTCCGTGCGCGAAGCCGGCTGGGCCACGCGGTCGTCACCGGCAACGCACCCGCCGCGCCGGGCCCCGCACGGCGCGCACAGGGCACACCGGCCCTGCTGCCCGTGTTCCGGTCCCGGATCCAGGCAGGCATCCTCGCCCGACTGGGCTGTTCAGCTGACACGCAATTGGTATCGAAGCCAGTGAAACAGAATTGTCGTACCCCACGTCTAATCTGCAAGCGAGGCGACCACCTCACAGCGGAGGTGCGTGGTGATGACGTTGCGGACGATGGCCAGCGAAATCGCCAGCGTGGTGAACCACCTGGTGCGATACCCGTCGGGCATCGGGCACCGGTGGGCGGCGGCACCGGCCGCTGACCAGGGCGCGACAGCGCGCCCGCTGGTGGTCCTGCCAGGACTGGCGGACAACACCTCGATCTTCACCCAGCTCAAGCAGTCGCTCGAGACCTGCGGAGCGGGCCCGGTCGTGTCATTCAGCTACGGCTGGCTGGACGACGTGCGCACGGCCGCGGCCCGCCTGTCGAGCCAGGTCGAACAGCTCTGCGCGGTCACCGGCACCGACGGGCTGGACATCGTCGGGCACAGCCTCGGCGGGCTCATCGCGCGGTATTACGTGCAGCGGCTCGGCGGGCATGAGCGGGTCGGCACGCTGGTCACCATCGCCACGCCGCACGGCGGCACCATCGCGGCCCGGCTCCCGTCACCGCTGCCCGTGGTGCGCCAGCTCCGGCCGGGCAGCGAGCTCCTGCTCGAACTGGCCGAGCCCGCGCCCGAGTGCGCCACGGAGTTCCTGGCGTTCTGCGGCAGCGGGGACGAGCTGATCCTGCCCTCCCGCAACGCGCTGGTCGAGCACCCGGACCTGCAGGTGCGCAACGTCGTCGTGCGCGGCGCCGGGCACATGGCCCTGGCCGCGCACGAGGAGGTCACCGCCGAGATCTGCCGCCTGTTCGCTCCGTCCGAAGTGGATGAAGAAGCCGAGGTGCCCACCCAGCGGTCGGCGTGATCAGTCCTGGCTCACCCAATAGCCGAACGAGGAGTAGTCCGGGTACGGGTTCAGCAACGGCGCGCGCGGCACGACGTCGATGCGGGCCGTGCCCGAGGTGATCGCCGAGGCGGGCAGGGTGAACGTGTAGTCCGACCAGGTTCCCGTCTCGTGCACGCGGTTCCAGGTCCCGACCGCGATCCCGTCGACCAGAACCTGCATCGACGGCGTCGTGTCCGTGGATTCGGTCGGGGCGGTGACGGCGGCGCGCGCGGTGAGCGTCGCCGGCCGGCCGGGGGTGAGGCCGTGCACCGTGAACGACTCGCCGCCCACGATCTCGCGGCCGCTGTCCACCACCGCGCCGAGGCGCGCGACCGTCGTCCACGGCTGGGTGCCGTCCTGGGCCTGGTGCGGCCGGTAGCCGTGGGCCTGCTCGTTCGCGAGGTCACCGACGTTGACGTAGTCGCGCACCGCGCCGGGCACCGCCTGCTGGTCGCCGCTGCCGGCAAGGCTCCAGTCGGCGCGATACACGTCCAGCTGCGAGAACGGGACGATCCGCTCGCCGCTCAGGTCCGGCGGCGCCTGCACCGTGAACGTCTGCAGCGGCGGGTCCTCGAGCACCCCGGCATTTTCGAGGGTGGTCATGTCGGGCCCGGGAACCGTGTTGTAGACGGCGAAATACGTCGGACGGTGCCCGGCAGGCAGGTGCCGCAACGCCTCGTACACCGCGCCCGGCCCGTTGTTCGCCGCCTGCGCGAGTCCGTTCGTCGCGAGGCCGATCACGTCGACGACACGATGCCCGCCCAGATACGCGACGGCGCCGACGTCCTTGACCGCGACGATCGCGTTCGGCGGGAGATTCTGCTTGAGCCACAACGCCACCGAGACGTCCGTGTCTCGGATCGTCGCCGCGTCACGGCCGAAACGGGCGGCCCAGGTGGGGATGGCCACCAGCGAGAACACGAGCGCGACCGACAACGCGCCGTGCAGGGCGAGGCGGCGGGGCCGCGGCTGGTCGACCAGGCGCGTCGCGGCGTAGACACCCGTGACCGCGAACAAAGTGAAGACCGGCATGAACGGCTGGACGTAGCGGAGTTCGTGGATCAGCGCGGTGTTCAAAGTGGACACCGAGACCAGCACGCCCGCGAGGCCGAATGCCGCTCCGATCGCAAGTGGGCGCGCGGGCGGGCGGCTGACGATCACGAAGATCAGGCCGACGAAGAACACCACCAGGGCACCGGGAAACGCGTAGTCCTGCTCGGTGAAGCCGAGGAAGGTGCCGAGGAAGCCGTGCAGGTTCGCGGCCGTTCGTTCCAGGAAGCTCGAGAAGTAGAACACCGGGCGATCGTCGAAAAAGGACTTTGCCTGGATGCCGTTCGCGGAGAAAGTTCCCGTTGCGACACGGTAGAACAGCAACTGCGCGGCACCGGCGACAAGCGGCAGCAAGGCGAGCAGGGCGCGAAGCGGGCGGCGCCGGTGCACCCAGACGGCCGCAAACGTGAGCGCTGCCGCGAAAATCAGCCCTTCCGGACGAGACAGCGCCAGCAGCACCCCGACGAACGGCCCCGCTTTCGACCGGAAGGTCAGCAGCATCGCGACGACCAGCAGCATGACGAGGCCGACTTCCATACCGCTGGACGAACCCCACAGCAGCGGCCCGCTCACCGCCACGAGCAGCCCGGCCCAGAGCCCGACCGACCGGGCGACCACACGCGTGCCCAAGCGGTAGATCAGCGCCGCGGTCACAGCTAAACAGACGATCCCGAACCCGACGGCGAACCCGAGCAAACCGTCGTCGTGGACCCCGAGCCCATCCGCCGCACCGAGAATCAGCGCGTACAGCAGGCTGCTCGCGCCGGTCGAGACGTCGTCTCCGGTGTTGAACTGGAAGAAGTGCCCGAGCCCGATCTGGCGGCCGTACTGCAGGTGGATGTACACGTCGTCGAGCGGCGCGACGAGCCGGCCGCCGTTGTAGGCCAGGTTGACCCCGACGAACACGAGCCCGACCACCACCGCGAGGCCCGCGATCGACCACTCGACGGGGTCGAGGCGACGGGAGCCGCCGGTGGCGCCGGCCCGGACCCTGTTCATCACCGACGGCCATGCTGTCATCGGGGCCAATGTAGCGCAGCGCTCCCGGGCCGAGCCGGTCCCCGCAGCTCACACCCCGTATCCGCTGGTCGGGCCTGGCTCCTGTACCCTCTTCCACGGAGGATTGGCCGAGCGGCCTAAGGCGCACGATTGGAAATCGTGTTGGGTGTAACAGCCCTCACGGGTTCGAATCCCGTATCCTCCGCTCCTGAGCAGGCAGAACGCCGGGCACCCGACTGAACGGGTGCCCGGCGTTCTCCTACGGGGTGCAGTTCGGGTTGCAGTCGTACCGATCAAAACTAGCTCGGGCATGCCTGACACCGCCTCGCCGTCCTCGCGCAAGCGACCCGACACCGCTCGGCCTCGCCCAAAGACGACCGTTTGATCTTTGCCGCACTCCGGCTCGAGTGAGGTTGCCCCAGTAGCGGCGGGCTCCACGACCGCCAGCTCCCGGAAGTGTCCGACGGCATGCTCGGCAGCGTCAGCGCCTCCCCATAGGTGCCCTGAGCACGGGCGAGTTGGAGGCGGGGCAACGCCCGCGGAGGGGGTGAGCTCGATCATGCGTGCCGGGATCTGCGGGCCGGTGATGGTGTCGAGAGCGTTCAAAGTGACCAGGGTGTGGCCACGCGCGTCAGCGGCGAGGATGTCGGGCAGGAAGGATCGCCGGTCGGACAGCAGCGGGACCAGGACGTCGAGTATGTCCGGAAAGTTGCCGTACGCCCCAGTTGGCGCCGGGCCCGCAGTCGGGGGTCGTTTGCGGAATCGTGGAGTGGGTCGGCGACGTCGCCCACTGCCGGGAAGCTGGCCGCGGGCGAACCAGCGCCGACCGGTTCGTCGCGGGTGGCAGGCATGACGCGCCGTCCTGAAAGAGGCCGTGAAGGCACGCAACCGATTGGGCCGCCGATCACTGTTCGGACACAAACCCCATATCACTGTTCGGACACAGCAGTTAACAACCCCGACCTACTACGCGAAGAAATACAGCGAGGAGATCGAATGAAAATCAGGACCGTGCTGTGCGGCGCGGTGGACGGCTGTTGAGGTAACCATCGGCCCGTGTACAAACCGGATGTAACAACTGTAAGAGATGCACCAACAGTGCAGCTGCTGAGTTCGGTCGCAAACAGGGGAAACTGTGGGCGAACCTAATGACCGCAGGCGGTATGGCTGCCGTCCAGGCATTCACCCCGAACTGCCGGGCGTGTGGCCACAAGGTGAGCCTCCACCAGACTGCGAACGACGCGAAAGGCAACAGCTACGCAGCGCCGTTTGCCGCACGGCAACCCCAACCGCAGGCGCCGCAGCCACAGGCCCCGCCGGCCGGCTGGTATCCCGACCCCGGCGGACAGCCCAGCCAACTGTGGTGGGATGGCCAGAGGTGGTCCGAACACACCGCTCCGGCGGTGAACGGATGACCGTCCGCGCGTTTATCGCCGTCGTTTCAGCCTTATTCGTGGCCCTTTTCCTGATTCTGTTCTCCGTACCCGTGCACGCCACAACAACAGGCGGTTCATCCGTGGCCTGCGGTAACGGCTGGAAACAGGACACTTCCAAGGCCGCGCAGGCAAGCCGGGTTTCAGATCTCACAGACGCGATGGCCGCCGACCGTGGGCTCTATTACGGCTCGACCAACACCGTCCGGGACTACGCATCCGCGTGTGATAGCGCACGCACAACCCGACAGATATTCGGGTTCTTCGCGCTCGGCATCGGGCTCATCGGGCTACTCGGAGCTGCGGTCACCCGCCGAAAGCCAACACCGCCAGCGCCGCCGTTCTACCCGCAGCAGTGGCAACCGCCCCGCACCGGCTGGTAGCCGTAGCGACATCTCGATCACACAGCTTGATGCCACGTTTGCGCAGACCGCGACCGCCATCACCCTGCCTGTCGCCGTTACAGCCGCCATGCGCGTAGACGCAACCCACACCATGATCGTTCTCACCCGCTCCCCACCTCGACGCCTCGATGTGCCCTGACCAGCGTATTTGCCGCGGTCCCGACACAGCAAACTTATCGCAAACGACAACTCTTTTTCTAGGTGTCGCCGTCGATATAGTGCTTTGCGCGTTACTTGATCATGGTTGCGGGCATGCCCCAGCCCGCGTCCGCCGCCGCCGAGGAGTTCGGGCGTCGCCTGCGGCAGCGACGCCAGGCGAAGAAGCTCACCCAACTCGACCTCGCCTACCAGGCCGGCTGCACCGTCTCCGCCGTCAGCAAGTACGAAAACGGGCAGGTGCTGCCCAGCATCAACACACTGCTCAACCTCGCCTACGTCCTGGAGACGGACCCCGGGAAACTCGTCTCCAAACTCCATCCGGACACGCCCCCGGCCGAAAGGCTCGGCCGATGACCCGGCGTGTTAAGCGAGCCAGCGCAACCCAGTGCCGCGAACAAACGAAATCCCGTCGGCGATCGGCAACCCCGCGAACCAGCACCTCGGCTCGCTCCCGCTAGAACTGATTGGCGGGCCTTAGCTTTGGCTACGCGCCGCCGATCGTGTCGCTGGCCAACACCCGGGCGGCGCGGTACCGGGTCAACCGGCCCGGCAACGCCCCACCGCAACGCCGCCGAGTTGACCGACAGGGCCGACTCTTGCACTTGCGGCCTAGTGTATATTCACTTGGCTATGACTCGTCGTTGATCCGGAATTCGAGGAGCACAGGTGACCCACGATGGCGTGGCGGCCGTAAGGCGTGAGCGGCAGGACATGCTTCGCTTCTGCCGGGATCTTCGACCCGAGGAATGGCAGCAGGCCAGCCGAGCCGTGGGCTGGCGGGTCCAGGACGTCGTGGCGCACCTCGGCTCCGGATGCCGCGCCATGTTCACGCCGGCGATGCTCTCACTGCTACGCAGTCCCGACATCGAGCGCACCAATGACAAGTTGGTCCACGAGCGACGCGACTGGTCGCCGGAGCGCGTGCTGGCGGAGTACGGGCGCTGGAGCGGCAGGGTGGTAACCCTCGCCAGCGTGATCGCTCGCCTTCCGGTGAAGCGGGTCAGAATTCCGCTCGCGGAACTCGGCCGGTTCCCGGCCGGTCAGCTGTTGACGGGCGCCCTGGTGTTCGACCACCACACTCATCTTCGCCACGACGTCGCTCCAGTACTGGGGCGCGGGGTGCCCGACACCGATGCCCAACGGATGACCGTGGTCTTGAACTGGATGTTCGCGGTGCTGGCGAACCAGCTCCGCGTCGCACCCCCGGTCGGGCTTCCCGGACCCGTCAACATCGTGCTCGCCGGGCCGGGCTCGGGGACCTGGAGTGTCTCCCCGGACGGCACGTTGCTCAGCGGGCCGGCCGACGCGCCCGCCGCTGTGGTCTCCGCGTCAACGCTCGAGTTCCCCGAATGGGCGACCCGCCGCGCCAAATGGCAGGACCGCGAGGTGACCATCGAAGGAGACCAGGAAAGCGCCGTCCGCTTCCTCGATGCGCTGAATGTGGTGTAAAGAGATCGCGGACGGCGATTACATCGTTATCGGCGCCGGCTCGGTGGAATGTGCGAGCCACACGTCCTTGGTGTTTTTCCGCGGTGACTGTCCTCACCCGGCGAGAGAAGGCAACTATGACGAATCATGACACCGAGGTCGACTTCATCGTGGTCGGCGCCGGTTCCGCAGGTTCGCTGATCGCGGCCAAGTTGGCATCCGCAGGCGCCAGTGTCATCGTGATCGAGGCAGGCGGCACCGATCGTCGGCCGGATGTGAAGGTGGCGCCGGGAATCATGACGCTCTACCGGACGGCCAACTGGAAGTACGCGACCAGTCCCGATCCGACCAAGAACGGGGTGACCACACCGTTCGCCGCAGGGCGCATCGTCGGCGGAAGCGGCGCGATCAATGCGATGGTCTACGTGCGGGGACGCCGGGACGACTACGACGGTTGGGCGAGAGCCGGCTGTAAGGGCTGGTCGTATGACGACGTTCTCCCGGCATTCAAGGCCATTGAGTCGTGGGTAGGCGGCCCAGATGAGTTTCGGGGCGGCACTGGACCGATCTCTGTCGATTGGTGCGGACACGATCACGAGATCGACGGCGCCTTCGTGGATGCGGCCGTCGCAGCCGGATTCGTGCTGAACCCTGATCAGAACGGCGAATCACAACTCGGCGTTGCGCGGAGTCAGGTCAACCAGCGTCGAGGTCTCCGTTCCCACTCGGCCAAAGAATATCTGCGCGCTCTTCCAAGGAACCGGCGTCCTGCGCTACTGGCGAAAACTACGGTGACCAGCATCCTTCTCGAGGGCGACCGCGCAGTTGGCGTCGAGGCGGGCGGCCGCGTAGTTCGAGCGCGCGAGGAGGTCATTCTGTCCGCCGGCACGATCGGTTCCCCCGCGCTCCTGCTGCGTTCAGGGATCGGCCCCGACGGAGAGCGGCACCGCCTCCCCGGCGTCGGCGAGAACTTCCAGGACCACCTGGTCGTCGCCCAACGATGGGCGTCGAAGGTCCCGACCTTGAACACGCTCGGCCCGGTAAGCGCGGCAAAGGCACTCGGAAAGTTCATGGCCAGTGGCAAGGGCCCGGTGGCGACGTCGCCGTTCGAGGCCCAGCTTTTCACCGACGACTTCCAGATCGCCGTCGGCCCGGTCCAGTACAAGATTGACAAGAACACCGGACGGTCATTCATGGACAGGGTGGACGGCTTCACCGTCTATTCCGTCCTCATGCACCCGCAGGGCCGGGGTCGCGTGACGCTGAAGAATGGGCGGCCGATGATCGAGTTCAACCGGTTGGGGCACCCGGAGGATGTCAGTAATCTGGTCGAGGGATCGAACCTCTCGCGAGACCTCGTGGAATCCCAGGATGCGATGCGCACCGTCGCCGGGGCATACGACTGCCCGGCCGATCGGGGCGGAACCACCTGGCTCGCGCACTCGGAAGAAAGCATCGGCCACCCGGTGGGAACATGCCGGATGGGTATCGACGACCTGGCGGTGGTCGACCCTGAGCTGCGCGTACACGGGCTGAACGGCCTGCGAGTCGTTGACGCCTCAATCATGCCGCGGCTGACCTCCGGAAACACAAACGCGCCGACCATGATGATCGCTCACCGCGCCGCCGACCTTGTGCTCCAAGGCAGCCGCTAGCGCAGTGAGGCATCGTCGTTCCTGACGCTCTGGGACGCGGCGGCACAGCTCCTCGTCGAGGTGGGGCGTGACCTACACGCACGCTCCACCTCGATGGCTTGGGTTGCAGTTCGGCCCGATTACCGATCTCTCGCCAGTCTCTGCTTCATCAGTTCTTGCAGGTCAAGCGAATACGGAGAGACCGCTGGACGCTCCGGGCGAAGTCGCGGCAGCGATCACCGGCGCCTGACCGGACGACGTGCGGCGATGGCAGCCGCCGTCGTCAACGCTTTCCGGCGCGGACGATCGCGGCGTGCATGCCGTCGGCGGCTTGCTGCGTCGGGGTGATCTCGACACCCACGAAACCCGCCGCGCGCAGGCCCTCGCGGTATTCGGTGTAGGAGAGGGCGCCGGCGATGCAGCCGACGTGGTCGCCGCGCTCGGCTCGCTGCGCCGGGGTGAGGTGGTCGTCGGCCACGATGTCGCTGACGCCGAGCCGGCCGCCTGGCTTGAGCACGCGGAACGCTTCGGCGAACACGGCGGGCTTGTCGGTGGACAGGTTGATCACGCAGTTGGAGATGATGACGTCGACGGTGCCCGCCGGCAGCGGGATCGCCTCGATGTGGCCCTTCAGGAACTCGACATTGCGCGCGCCGGCCTTGGCGGCATTGGCCCGCGCCAAGGCCAGCATCTCGTCGGTCATGTCCAGGCCGTAGACCCTGCCCGCCGGGCCGACGCGCGTGGCCGACAGCAGCACGTCGATCCCGCCGCCCGAGCCGAGATCGAGCACCGTCTCGCCCTCGGCCAGTTCCGCCACCACGAGCGGGTTGCCGCAGCCAAGGCTAGCCAGCACGGCCTCCTCGGGGAGCGCGGCGCGCTCGGCGGCGTCGTAGGACGCGCCGCAACAGGACGCCGCGTCGCCGCTGGTCACCGCCCGTGCGGCCGCGGCATACCGGTCACGTACCTGCTCCCGCAACGCTTCGTTCATCATCCCATCAGAGACCTTGATTTGATGTATGTCAATATAGAAGCATGACGAAACAGGACGCGGACTGCTGTTCACCGCTGGTGCGGGAGCCGCTGTCGGAGGTACAGGCCGTCGAGCTGTCGACGATGTTCAAGGCCGTCGCCGATCCGGTGCGGTTGCGGCTGCTGTCGCTGATCGCCTCCCACGACGGCGGCGAGGCGTGCGTGTGCGAGCTGACCGGCACGTTCGCCCTGACGGGGCCGACGATTTCCCATCACCTCAAGGTGCTCCGCGAGTCCGGGCTGATCACCGGCGAGCGGCGCGGCACCTGGATCTACTACCGCGCCGAGCCTGCCGCGCTCGCCCGCCTGGCCGCCGTACTGGACACCCCGCAGGCGGCGAGCGCATGACCGCCCCGCTGGCCCGACGCGTCGCCGCCGAGGGGATCGGGACCGCGATCCTGGTCGCGGTTGTCGTGGGATCGGGTATTCAGGCCACGTCGTTGTCGCCCGACACCGGGGTGCGGCTGCTCGCCAACTCGCTGGCCACGGTGTTCGGCCTGGCCGTGCTGATCCTCCTGTTCGGGCCGGTCTCCGGCGCCCACTTCAACCCGGTCGTCTCGCTCGCGGCGTGGGTCACCGACCGCCCGCCCCTGCGTGAACTCGCGGCATACGTCCTGGCGCAGATCGCCGGTGCGATCGGGGGTGCGCTGCTGGCCAACGCGATGTTCGCTCAGCCGCTCGTGAGCTGGTCCACCCACGGCCGCTTCGCGCCCCATCTCTGGCTGGGCGAAATCGTGGCGACCGCCGGCCTGATCCTGCTGATCTTCGGCCTGGCCAGGGCCAGACTCGCCCGGTTCGCGCCCTTGGCGGTGGCGTCCTTCATCGGGGCCGCCTACTGGTTCACCTCGTCGACATCATTCGCGAACCCAGCGGTGACGGTGGGCCGGGCCTTCAGCAACACCTTCGCCGGGATCGCCCCCGCCTCGGTCCTGCCGTTCGTCGCGGCCCAGCTCGTCGGCGCCGCCGCCGGTCTCGGCCTGGTCGCCCTGGTCTTCGGCCGCCAGGCACTCGCCGAAACCGACATCGTGGTCCCGCACCTCACGTCCGACGCTCACTGAGGAGAATCGTTGTCCCGCAAGCCGGAAGTCCTGTTCGTCTGCGTGCACAACGCCGGCCGCTCCCAGATGGCCGCGGCGCTGCTCGACCACCACGCGGAGGGCCGCGTCGTCGTCCGCTCCGCCGGCTCGGCACCCGCCGACACGATCAACCCGGCCGCCGTCGAGGTCATGGCCGAGATCGGGCTCGACCTGTCGACGAGGTTCCCCAAACCGCTGACCACCGAAGCGGTGCACGCCGCCGACGTGGTGATCACCATGGGCTGCGGCGACGCGTGCCCCGTCTTCCCCGGCAAGCGGTACCTCGACTGGCAGCTCGACGACCCCGCCGGCAAGCCGGCCGACCAGGTCCGTCCCATCCGCGACGAGATCGACCGTCGGGTTCGCGCGCTCCTCGCCGAACTCGTGCCGAACCCGTTCCAGGCGACATAACTGTCATTTCATCACCCAATTGGGTGCTTACCTGAAGTTTTCTGTAGCGCCCGGTGATCAGTGCGCGAATCACCGTCTGAACGCGGTACAGCTGTTGCGGGCCGCGTGACTACTCCGCTCCCACGGTGGTCTCGATGTCCGTTCAGCAGGTCCTGCACGTACGCGTCACCGGTAGACACCGCCGCGACTCATCGCGCGTCGTCGTGCTGATCCCGGCCCGCAACGAGGAAGCCCAGATCGGCGCGACCATAGCAGCGCTGCACCGCCAGGACCGGGCGCCGGAGCATCTGGTCGTCGTCTGCGACCGACGACACCGCCGCGGTGGCCGCCGCCACGGGAGCTGAGGTCATCCACACCGCCGGCAACACGGCCAAGAAGGCAGGCGCGCTCAACAAGGCGCTCGACCGCCTCCTACCGCTCCTCGACGATGACGACGTCGTACTGGTGCAGGACGCGGACAGCGCGCTCGACGCCGGGTTCGTCACGACCGCGCTCGCGCACATCGACCAGGGCTTCGGCGGCGTCGGCGGCGTATTCCGCGGCAGCGCGGGCGGCGGGTTCGTCGGCCACCTGCAGCGCAACGAGTACGCGCGCTACGCCCGCGACGTGCACCGCCTCGGCGGCCGCTGCCTGGTGCTGACGGGCACCGCCGCGATGTTCCGGGTCGGCACGTTGCGCGCCGTGTCGGAGGCACGACTGGACGGCCGGCTGCCCGCGGGCAACGGCGCCGGCGGCATCTACGACACATCCGTACTCACCGAGGACAACGAGCTGACATTCGCCTTGCTGCACCTGGAATATCGCGTCATCTCCCCCACCGGGTGCGAGCTGGAGACCGAGGTCATGGCGTCCTGGGGCGCCCTGTGGACGCAGCGTCTGCGCTGGAAGCGCGGCGCGATCGAGAACTGCTTCCAGTACGGCCTGACCCGCGTCACCTGGCGCTACTGGGGACGGCAGGCGCTGACACTGGCCGGCATGCTGGTGTCCATTTTGTACTTGCTCACGCTGGCCGCCGTGCCGTTCCTCGGCGGCCTGCACCTGCAGCCGGCATGGCTGGCGCTGTCGGGGATCTTCGTCGTCGAGCGGGTGGTGACCGTTCGATACCGCGGCTGGCGGCAGATGGTGCTCGCCGCGTCCATGTACGAACTCGTCCTCGACTACTTCCTGCAGGCCTGCCACACCAAGGCCTACCTCGACGCGCTCCGGCGAACCCGCCGGAGCTGGTGAAACCCTTCCTGAAGAAAGGAAAACGTCATGTATCAGAAGGTCGGAGCCGTGACGGCGGCAGGCGCTACCTCGGGCCTCGCCTACACCGGCGTCAATGTCGTCTGGCTCGCCCTGGCCGGATTCGCCTTGCTCGCCGCGGGTGCGGCTCTACTGCGCATCGCGCCCGTAATGCGGCGTCGCAAAGCGTTTTAGCGACGGCGGAGTGCGCGAATGATCAGGTGCCCGACAACCGCGTAGATCAATGCGGCCAGCGCATAGTTCATGATGACGCCCAGCAGCGCGTCGTCCGGCGTGAAAACATCACCCAAGCCCAGGACGAACGCCTTGGCCAGGGTGTAGATCGTCTGCACGAAACCGTTGTGGTGATTGGCATCCAGCACCACGAACACAACATGGAGGGCGAAGACGAGAATGACCAGGCCGACCACGACGCGAATGATGTTCGCGATCGTTTCGGCACCCCGCTCGGTACGGCGGTCGTATTCGCGGTAACCCTGTTCGCGATATCCCTGCGGGTCCTGATACGGGTCGCGGGCCTGGGGCGGATACCGATCGTAGGGGCCGGGCGGCTGGTGACTCATGGCCGCGGAGTCTGGCAATTCATTGGGAAAAAAACAACCCTTTCCGCGGCCACCTTTTCACAAAGATCGCCGTTCAAGGATCTTGCCAGGACAAGCGCCGGTGAGGTCGAGAGCAAGGGAGGGGGCCACTTGGGGGCGGCTCCCTCCCTCACCTGAGGGACACCGCCGGGTGAAGATCATCCGTCACCCGTTTGCCCTAGCCCACCGGGATGCTTCACGCTCGGGGTCTACCGATAGTTTGATGCCCGTCGCCGACGGGCGGCCACGACGCACGATCATCCGAGGAGTACCCGCGCCAATGGCCGGAGTGGAAGAAATCCGCGCTGGGATCGCGATGGCGAACCAGAAGTGCGAGGCCGCCGCCGGCGCGCTGCAGCAGGCTGCACAGTCCCTCGAGGAAGCGCAGCAGATGCTCGGGCAGGTCACGTCCGGCAGCACTCAGCCCGAGGTGACCCAGGCGCTGGCCATGCTCGCCGAGGCCGTGCAGGGCATCAACGGTCAGCAGAACACGATCCAGGCGGCCGTGTCGTCGGCCGAGTCGTACTCTGCGCGCCTGTAGATGTACTCACTGTCAGAGCTGCACGCACAGCTCGGCGCGTTCCGTGCGAAACTGGCCGAGGCAATCGAACACACCAATCGTGCGGTGGAGCTGCTGGATGAGGCACGCGAAACGATCGTCTCGGCCCATGACGCGGCCGAGCCATGGCTGCCGCCCGAACTCACCGTCGCCACGGACCGGCTGCGCCAGGACGCCGACCGGCTGCGCGCGGCCGACGACCTGGTGAGCGGGTATCAGGCGCGGCTGTAATGAAGTTCGCGAAGACCAGTGAGCAGCGCGCCAGGGTACTGACCGCGCTGGGCAACATGCGCCAGCAGCTCTCCCTCGTCCTCGGCGCCGCGCGGGCATCCCGCGAATCCGCCGAGACGCAGCTGGCGAGGCTCGAGCTCGAGCAACGCGTGCTGCGCGCGGGCATCACCAACGCGACGGCCGACGAAGATATCGCCGACGCGCTGCGGCACCCGGTCATGGCGAGCGTCCGGGACCAGCTCAACACCGTGCACAACACGTTCTACACCGAAGCAGGCACGGTCCCTGGACGGCTGCGTGAGCTGCTGGAACAGACCGCGCCCGGCGCCGCGAGCCGGCCGCCCAGCGACTGGCTCGGCCGGATCGGCACCCGCACGCTCGGCGTCCCGCCGCTCTGGCGCATCGGATCATCCACAATGGACGACAGCGGGGCGTTTCCGGTGGCGGTGCCGCTGCTCGACGAGTCCCACCTGGCCATCACCTCCGCGCCCAAGACCCGCGCCGCGATCGACTCCCTCATCGAAGGGCTCCTGCTGCGGGTGCTGAGCACCATGGAACCGGGCGCCGTGCGGGTGCACCTGTGGGACGTCGGGCAGCTGACCGCCGTGCTGCCCAACCTGTACCCGCTCAGCCGCACCAGCGCCGTCAGCGTCTACGACCCGGCGCGCCTGGAGGACCTGCTCGACGAGCTGGCCGGGCACATCCGCCGCATCCACGCGCACACCATGCAGGCCGGCCACCACACCCTGCGCAGCCTGCGCGAATCGCTCGGCCAGCGCACCGAGCCGTGGCGCATCGCGGTGCTGTTCGGCAACAACGAGCCGCTGCCGCCGGAGTCGTTGCGCGAACTCAAGCGCATCGCGGGCGGCGCGATGTCGGCCGGGATCTCGCTCATCGTGGTCGACATGCCGACCGTGCTCGGTGGCGGTGTCGAGAACATCCGGCTCCTCGACGACCACCGCGTGGTCACCAGCATGACCGGTCAGGATCTGGTGGTGGACCTCGATCCGCCGCTCACGTCGGCCGAGGTCAGCGGGGCCGCGAGCCGGCTCGCCGAAGCGCTGATCGCCAAGCAGGGCGGGCCGCGGTCGTTCCCCGACCTGCTGCCCACGGAGCTCGGGCACGAGAGTTCGGCCCGCGAACTGCGCGCGCCGGTCGGGTTCTTCGAGGGCGACCCGGTCGAGGTCGTGATCGGCGACGCCACCCCGCACGCGCTGATCGGCGGCCCCAGCGGCTCGGGCAAGACCAACTTCCTCTACGCGCTGATCGGCAGCCTCTCCGCGCGTTACCCGCCGGACGAGCTGGCGCTGTACCTTCTGGACTTCAAGGAAGGCGTGTCGTTCGCGGGCCTGGCGCCCGGCCGCCGCGACAACAGCTGGCTGCCGCACGCGCGGCTGATCGGGATCAACGTCAACACCGACCGCGAGTTCGGGTTGGCACTGCTGAGGTTCCTCGCCGACGAGCTGCGCCGCCGGTCCGCGGCCGCCAAGGAACACGAGGTCACCGACCTCGCCGCACTCCGTCAGCAGGATCCCGGCGGGCACTGGCCGCG
Organism: Amycolatopsis sp.; assembly: GCA_035248845.1. Classification (GTDB taxonomy): domain Bacteria; phylum Actinomycetota; class Actinomycetes; order Mycobacteriales; family Pseudonocardiaceae; genus Amycolatopsis_E. Next base: position 38,740 of record DATFHB010000025.1, read on the forward strand.
GATCGTCGCGATCATCGACGAGTTCCAGTACCTGTTCTCCGGCCGCGACACCGTCACCAACCAGGCGACCGCGCTGCTGGAGGACATCGCCCGCCGCGGCCGCGCGCAGGGCATCCACCTGATCCTGGCCAGCCAGGACATCGCCGGGATCGACGCGTTCTGGGGCAAGCCCGCCGTGTTCGAGCAGTGCACGCTGCGGATCGCGATGCCCAAAGCCCGGCGCGTGCTCGCCGAGACGAACAACGCGGCGGTGGCCGCGCCCAAGTGGCACGCGGTCGTCAACCACGACTCCGGTGTCGCGCACGGCAACCAGCTCGCGCACGTGCCCGACGCCAGCAGCAAGGACATCTTCTCGTCGCTGCAACGCAAGCTGTTCGAGCTCTACGCCGACGACGACCAGCGGCCGCGGCTGTTCGACGGGGCGCATTCCCCGCTGCTCGAACACAGCACGGCCTTCACCGGCCTCACACCGGGCGGCACGCCGCGCGTGCTGCTCGGGCAGTCGATCGACGTGGACGACGCGGCGTGCGCCGTCGAGCTTTCGCGGTCGCCGGGCCGCAACTTCGCGGTGATCGGCACCGCGTCCGCGGAAGCTCTGTCCATTATGGACGCAGCCGCGCGCTCGCTGGCCCGGCAGTTCGCACCGCACGCGGTGGAGTTCCTGGTGTCGTGCGAGGTCGAGCGTTGCTCGGCGGCCGTCGACCACCTCGTCGACGTGGTCGCGCACGAGTCGCACCTGGTGTCCCGGCTCGCGGCCGACGAGCTCGGCCCGCGGATGCTGCAGCTGATCGAGGAACCGGCGGAACGGCCGCGGATCCTGCTGCTGTACGGGGTGGACGCTGCGCTGCCGGTGCTCGAGGCGAAGCAGCCGGGTGAGATGAAGAGCGGGCTCGACCACTTTCGGGTGCTGCTCAAGCAGGGGCCGACGCGCGGCGTGCACACGCTCGGGTGGTGGCGCAGCACGGCGCGGCTCAAGGACACGCTCGGCTTCGGCGGGCCCGACGACATCGGCGCGTGGGCCGCGCTGGACGTGCAGGGCAGCGAGCTGAGCACGTTCGCGGCCGGTCAGGTCGTGCACTGGTCGCCACGGCCCGGGCGGGCACTGTTCTTCGACCGGAGCACGCACGTGTCCCCGGAAGTGATGATCCCGTTCGATCGCCCGGAGATGTGATGGACAGTGCGGCCATGCGGTACAAGGAGATCGTCGGGCTCGCCGGGCGGGCCGCCGAGGAACTGCGCGCGTGGGAGCTGCGGCGGGCGAAGGATCTGGACACCGAGATCGCCGCCGCGCAGGCCGCCGTCGCCGAGGCGCGCGAGAAGGAGGCGCGGACGACGCAGTCCGTGCACCACTGGTGGCGGATGGCGGAGGACAACGTGTCGCGACTGACGTGGCTGGAGCTGGCCGAGGGCCCCACCCCAGCGACCAACGCGCACGGCTCGTGGCTGGACCGGTACCTCAACGAGGTCAAGCCCCTCTACCAGGAGCTCGTCGAAGCCGTCCTGTCCCTAGGCTGGCGCTCCCGCCGCTAACCCCCACGCCGCTACGCGAGTTGAGGTTTCCGTACCGGGGAGTTGAGGTTTCCGTACAGGCGAGTTGAGGTTTCCGTACAGGCGAGTTGAGGTTTCCCGGCGGGCGAGTCGAGGCTTCCGGGTGGTCGCGCGGTACCCGAACGTAAGACCCGGACAGCGAGAACGTAGGGCTCGCGCGCACGGAACCCTGGACTCGCCCACGCGGAAACCTCAACTCGCCGGCGCAGAAACCTCGACTCGCCCGCGCGGAAACCTCAACTCGCGGGGAGGGGTGGAGGTGGTCAGGCGGCGTCCTTGAGGGCGGCGGCGCGGTCGGTGCGCTCCCACGGCAGGTCGAGGTCGGCGCGGCCGAAGTGTCCGTACGACGCGGTCTGCGCGTAGATCGGGCGCAGCAGGTCCAGGTCGCGGATGATCGCGGCCGGGCGCAGGTCGAACACCGCCGCGATCGCGGCCTGGATCCGGTCCCGCCCGACGTGCTCGGTACCGAACGTCTCCACGAACAACCCGACCGGCGCGGCCTTGCCGATCGCGTACGCGACTTGGATCTCCGCGCGGTCCGCCAGCCCCGCGGCGACGACGTTCTTCGCCACCCATCGCATCGCGTAGGCCGCCGAACGGTCCACTTTGGACGGGTCCTTGCCGGAGAACGCGCCGCCGCCGTGCCGTGCCATGCCGCCGTAGGTGTCCACGATGATCTTGCGGCCGGTCAGTCCCGCGTCACCCATGGGCCCGCCGACGACGAACCGGCCGGTCGGGTTGATCAGCACCGCCGGCTCCGCTACGTCCAGGCCGAGCCGCTCGATCTCCGGCTTGATGACCTGGTCGGCGAGGTCGAGGGCCAGCATCGTGTCCAGGTCGATGCCGTCCGCGTGCTGGCTCGAGATCACCACCGTGTCGAGCCGCACCGGCTGGTCGCCGGCGTACTCGATGGTCACCTGCGTCTTGCCGTCCGGCCGCAGGTACGGCACCGCACCGGACTTGCGCACCTCGGTCAGGCGCCGCGACAGCCGGTGCGCCAGCGCGATCGGCAGGGGCATCAGCTCGGGCGTGTCGCTGCACGCGTACCCGAACATCAGCCCCTGGTCGCCCGCGCCCTGCCGGTCGATCTCGTCGAGCGCGTTCTCCAGCCGCGACTCGTAGGCATCGTCCACACCCTGCGCGATGTCCGGCGACTGCGAACCGATCGCCACGTTCACGCCGCACGAGTTCCCGTCGAACCCCTTCGCGGACGAGTCGTACCCGATGTCGAGGATCTTCCCCCGCACCAGCGCGGGCACGTCGACGTACGCCGCCGTGGTCACCTCGCCCGCGATGTGCACCTGGCCCGTCGTGATCAGCGACTCGACGGCCACCCGGCTGCGCGGGTCGATGGCGAGCATCGCGTCCAGGATCGCGTCGCTGATCGCGTCGCACATCTTGTCCGGGTGGCCCTCGGTCACCGATTCACTGGTGAACAAGCGACGATTCGCAGTCACTTTCCGTCTCCTTCAAACGAGCGTGCACGCAACCTGCCAGGTGCAGTCGTTGGAGGATCGGCCCTGGGACGGCCTTGTTACAGGTGTCCCAGGAATGTCCGTCACGGCCTCGGCCGCAGCCGGACCAGTTGCGGGTCGTGGTCGCTGGCCTGGGTCGCGAACTCGGCGTTGATGTGCACCACGTCGTAGTCCACGTCGCGCGCCGCGCCCGAGACGAGAATGTTGTCCAGGACCTGCGAGTTTCCCTCGTAGACGTGGCTGTACCGCTCGTCGGCGGGCAGCGTGCCGATGAGGTCGGTCAGCGTGCCGCCGGGTCAGTGTCTCCAGCGCCGACGAGAACTGGTAGTCGTTGAGGTCGCCGGCCACGATCACGTTCGCCCCGGGGTCGGCCTGCAGCAGCTGGTCGACGAAGCCTCGCAGCACCTGCGCCTGTTCACCGCGCTGCACCTCGGAACTCCGCGTCGGCGGCTGGAAGCGGCCGTGCGTCGGCTGGTCGCCCCCCTTGGAGTTGAAGTGGTTCGCGATCACGAACACCGTCTTGCCGCGGAACACGAACTCGCCGGCAAGTGGCTTGCGGCTGTTCTGCCAGGCCGCGTTCGTCGGGTCGATCCGGCCGGGCGAGATCGACAGGTGCTTCTGGTTGTGGTCGGTGACCACCGACACCGCCGTCGTCGCGTCGCCACCCGGGCGATCCACAAAGGACACCCGACCCGGGTTGATCAGGAAGCCGACGCGGATGTTGCCACCGGTCTCGCCACCGTCGGTCAGGTCCTGCGGGTCGATCTCTCGCCACTCGTAGCGCGGTCCACCGACAGCGACGATCGCGTCGGTGAACTTCTGGAGCGTCTGGTCCGCCGCGACGACCCCGTCGCCGAGGCCGTCCGCGCCGTTGTTGTCCTGGATCTCTTCCAGCGTCACGATGTCGGGCGAGGCCAGGTTGTCGACGATGCCGCGCGCGAGCTGATCGAACTTCTCCTGACTGTCCACAGAAGACAGATTTTCGACGTTGTAGGTGGCGACGGCGAGCTCGTTCGGCCGCTGCTTGCGCGTGACTTCCTTCTGGATGCCACCGTCCTTGACGTCACCGAGCACGCTTGCCTGGAGCGTGTAACTGCCGTACTGGTCGTACTCGACCGGCCCAGACGTGACGCCGGTGAGGGCGTCACCGGTGTTCACCACGGGGAACGGCCGCTGCGCGAACGGGATCAGCGACTCGATCTTGAGCACACCGGTTCGCCCGGTCGTAGCCGGTGTAGAGTCCGGCACGGCGACGGCGGTGAGCACGGTCGCCGCGGGCAGCGGGTTCCCGTGCGACGCGATCGTCCACTGTAGACCGGTCAGCTCGGTGGTGGACTGGTATACCGAGTTGGTCGGACTGTCCGGGTAGTACTCCGCGACGGTGCCGGTGACCGTGGCGGCGTCGCCGACCGCGACCTGCGGCGTCGTGGAGCCGGTGAACACGAACAGCCCCTCGCTGGTGCGCGGGTCACTGTCGGGCTGGGGTCGGTCATCCAGAACCCGTGCGCCGAGCCGAAGGTCCGCAGCGCGGTCACGATGCCCGTCACGCCGGCGACCTTCTGGCCCTTGAGCGGCGAAACCCGCGTGGTGCCTTGGATGTCGTGGATGCGCGCGGTCGTCGGCGGGGTTCCGCCGCCCGAAGTCTGGCCATGGGAGTTGGTGGGCGTCGGCTCGCCGGCGGTGAAGTCGACCGAGTTGTTGTCGGTGTCGCCGGCCGTGCGGGACACCGAAGTGGTGTTGCTCGGCGCCGGGGCGGGCGAGGTCTCCCGGACGGGCGCCGTGCCGTGGCCGACGAGGTCCGCGATGCCGGTGTTCGCGGCGCAGTCCGCCGCGGTCAGGCAAATGAGGGCGTCAGTGCTGCGGACCAGCGCGACCGTGCCCGAGGTCGCGGCCATCGCGATGCCGCCCGTCGCGTCCGGCGCCGCCGGCAGGGCGACGGTGCCACCCGATCCGGTGGACTCGGCCGCCGCGCCGAGCAGGGACGTCGTCATCGGCGAGGTCTACGGCGGCGGTGGCAACTCCGGGGCCACGCTGACCAGCGACTTCATTGAGCTGGCCACAGCCACGACCGCGTCCGCAAAGACAAGATCGACACCACCGGCTGCGTCACCCTGCGCGTCGCCGGCAAACTCCGCCACATCAGCATCGGACGAACCCACGCCCGAACCCACGTCCTGCTCCTCGTCCACAACCTCGACGTACGCACCATCAACGCCACCACCGGAGAACTCCTCCGCGAACTCACCATCGACCACACCCGCAACTACCAACCCCGAGGCAACCCACCCCAAACATGACAATGGCCTGAACCCACAAACGTGGGTTCAGGCCATTCCGATGTCCTGAGACATCACACAAGCGGTAGCGGTGGGATTTGAACCCACGGACGGGGTTAACCGTCACACGATTTCGAGTCGTGCTCCTTCGGCCGCTCGGACACGCTACCGTCGACCAGCGTACTGCACGGCCTCAGCGAGCTTTACCCGGGCGTTCACGCGTCGCGGTGACCGTCGAAGAAGGACCCGAGCAGCGCGGCGCACTCGGCTTCCAGCACCCCGCCGGCCACCTCCGGCCGGTGGTTGAGCCGGCGGTCGCGGACCACGTCCCACAGTGAACCGACCGCGCCCGTGCGCGGCTCCCACGCCCCGAACACCACCCGGGCGACGCGCGCGAGCACCAGGGCGCCGGCGCACATGGTGCACGGTTCGACGGTCACCGCAAGGGTGCAGCCCGCCAGCCGCCAGCCGTCGCCGTGCGCCCGCGCCGCGGCTCGCAGTGCGAGGATCTCGGCGTGCGCGGTCGGGTCGCCCAGCTCTTCCCGCGCGTTGTGCGCGGTCGCGAGCAGCGCGCCGGACGGCGCGAACACGGCGGCGCCGATCGGCACGTCCGGACCGGCGTCGCGGGCGGCGGCGAGCGCGGCGCGCACGAGGGCCGCGTCGTCCATCAGATCTCGTCGAGCAGCGAGACGTACTCGTCGGCGAAGCCACACCGCTGCGCGATCATCTGCAGCTGCTCGTCCGGATAGAGATCCACCTCGCCCGCGATCACCTCGAGCTCCGGCGCGGGCAACCCGACGTCGGACAGGATGTCGAGATCGCCCTCGGTCCAGATCGACTCGTCCTCCTCGTCCGGCGGCTCCGCCCGCAACAGATCGAGGACGTCCGCGGCGATGTCGTAGTCCAGCGCCGCGGCCGCGTCGGACAGCAGCAGCGACGGGCCACGCGGGCTCGGCCGCACGATCACGAAGAACTCGTCGTCCACGGCGAGCAGACCGAACACGGCACCGGTGGACCGCATCTTGGCCAGCTCGGTGATCGCCGCGTCCAGGCTCCCCAACGCGTCGGATTCCAGCGCACTACAGCGCCAATGGCCGTCCTCGCGGACCACGGCCACGGCGAACCCGGCAACGGGCTCCTTCACCGCCATGCGCACACCGTATACCTGCCCCCTCCGCGGATGCGTCACCATTCTCCTATGACCGGACCGACCGAGCTGCCTTCGCTGCCCGACGCTCGCTTCGCCGGCTTGCTGGCCGAAGCGGAGGCGTTGCAACCCAAGACGATCGAACTGCGTCGCGAGATCCACCGGTTCCCCGAACAGGGACTGCACCTGCCCCGCACCCAGGAAGCCATCCAGCGCGCCATTGCCGACCTGCCGCTCGAGATCACCCCCGGCAAGTCGACGACCTCGGTCACCGCCGTCCTGCGCGGCACCCAGGACGGGCCCGCCGTGCTGCTGCGCGGCGATATGGACGCGCTGCCGCTGCAGGAGGACACCGGGCTGCCGTTCGCGTCCGAAGTGGCCGGTTCGATGCACGCGTGCGGGCACGACGCGCACGTCGCGATGCTCGCCTCCGCCGCGCGGCTGCTCGCCGCGCACGCCGAGGAGCTCGCGGGGTCCGTCGTGTTCATGTTCCAGCCGGGCGAGGAGGGCTACCACGGCGCGCGGCACATGATCCACGAAGGCGTGCTGGCGGGCGTCGAGCGCGCGTTCGGGCTCCACGTGCACGGCAACATGCCCGCCGGGCACCTCGGCACGCGGCCCGGTCCCCTGATGGCCGCGGCGGATTCGTTCTCGGTGCGGGTGGTCGGCAAGGGCGGGCACGGCTCCGCGCCGCACCTGGCCGTCGACCCACTGCCCGCCGCGGCGGAGATGGTCGGGGCGCTGCAGACGATGGTCACGCGGCGGGTCAGCGTGTTCGATCCGGCGGTGGTGTCGGTGACCCGGATCGAGGCCGGCACCACCACGAACATCATCCCGGAAACCGCGGTACTGGAAGGCACCGTGCGCACGCTGTCCGAGCAAACCCGTGCCCTGGTTCGGGCGGAACTGCCGAAGGTGTGCGAAGCCGTTGGTACGGCACATGGTTGTCGCGTACTGGTTGACGTCGAACCTGGTTACCCCGTCACCGTGAACGATGCAGGCGAGGCGAGTCGCGTACTCGCGCTCGCACACGAGGTGCTGGGCGCGGACCGGGTGTTCACGATGCCCGATCCGATCATGGGCGCCGAAGACTTTTCCTATGTGCTGCAACGGGTTCCCGGGTGTTTCGCGTTCCTCGGGGCGTGCCCGCCGGACCTCGACGCCGGCGCGGCACCGTCCAATCACTCCAACCGCGTCGTGCACGAAGAAAGCGCTTTCTCCGCAGGGGTGGCCATGTATGCGGCCGTTGCGATGGACGCGCTGCGCGCGCGGTCACCAAGACTGGCAGGATAACGCCCCGTGCAAGACGTATGCGTGATCGGGCTCGGGTTGATCGGCGGCTCCGTGCTGCGCGCGGCCGCGGCCGTCGGGCGCGACGTGTGGGGCGCCACGGCTTCGGAAGCGGACGCCACGGCGGCCGCCGCTGACGGCTTCGACACGACGACCGACATGGAAGCCGCCCTGCGGCGAGCGGCCGGCCGGGACGCGATCGTCGTGCTGGCGGTGCCGCTGACCGGGGTGGACGACGTGCTGCGCATGGTCGGCGCGTGCGCGCCGGGCTGCCTGCTGACCGACGTCACGAGCGTCAAGACGGCGGTGCTGTCCGCGGTGCGGCGGCTCGCGCCCGGGGCGCGGTACGTCGGCGGACACCCGATGGCGGGCACGACGGAATCGGGCTGGCGCGCGGGCAACGCGGCCCTGTTCGGCGGCGCGGCGTGGGTGGCATGTCTGGAGGACGACACGGACCTCGCAGCGTGGGCAGAGGTGGCGCGGCTGGCACTCGACGTGGGCGCGCACGTCATCCCGCTGTCGGCGACGGCACACGACGAGGCCGTCGCTCGGATCTCGCACCTGCCGCACCTGCTGGCGGCGGTGCTCGCGTCGGTCGGCGCCGAGGGCGGGCCGCTCCCGATGGCGCTGGCGGCCGGGTCCTACACCGACGGGACACGCGTGGCCGGGACGCGGCCGGAGCTGGTGCGCGCGATGACGGAGGGCAACCGGGACGCGCTGCTGCCGGTGCTCGACGAGGCCCTCGGCCGGCTCGGCGCGATGCGCGGCTCCCTCGCCTCGACGGGCGGTCTCCTGGCGACGATCAAGGCAGGTCACGAGGGGGCGCAAACGCTAGCGCAGGCGCGCCGGGCCGCCCCGACCGGCGTCCGGGTGAACCTGGAGGCGCCCGACGCGCGCGACGGGCTGCGCGGCCTCGGCGAGCGCGGCGGCCGGATAACCGCCATCACGGACGACACCGCCATCGGCGAGGTGGCGTAGGCGCCCGGACAACGGGAAAGCCCAACTCGGGCGCCGGGGAACCTCAACTCGCCCGACCGGAAACCTCAACTCGCGCGACGGGAACGTGAGACTCGCCCGACCGGAAACCTCAACTCGCGGGGTTATTGGGGGCCGGGGCCGGGGTTCGGGTCCTGGGGGTTGCCGCCGGTGTTCTTGTGGAGTAGGTCCTTGGCCTTCGTGGTGACGTTGTCGATCTTGTCCGAGTGCTGGCCGAGGTGTGACTTGGCGAAACCGCTCGCCTTGTCGATGCCGGTCTCGATCTTGTCCGCGTTGTCGTCCAGCGCCTGCTGCGCCTTCTTCTTGATTTCATCGAAGTTGATGCCCATGGCACCATCACACCGCAAAGTCGGAATCCGCGCACCCGAGGGGCCCCCGATGCCGGGCATGACCTGTCGGAGCGGGCCACGCCGTTCATCGTCCAGTCGGCCTGGGCCAAGGAAGCCACCCCGCCCGGCGGCGTCGGTGCGGTCCGGCGCGCGGCTAACCCGCGCCAAGGCACAGGAACGGCCGCCGCAACGGATCCGGCGCGGTGGCCTCCGCGAGCGCCAGCGCCGGGGAGGTGCCCGCGGCGAGCCGGCGGTGCAGATCCGTCATCGCCTCGGCCGCGGCCCGGTCGCCGACGCGGGCGATCGCACCGACCACCGCGCGGGAACCGCTCGCGAGCAGCGCACCGGCGAACCCGAGCGCCTCTTCACCGGGCCGGATGTGGCTCATCGCCAACTCGCACGCCGCCAGCACAACCCGCTCCGGCGGGTGCCGAAGGCGCGCGGTTTCGTGCGCGAAGAGCGGGCCGTCGACCAGATCCAGCCGGGAGAACAACGCGTTGGCCGGTTCGTGTGCGCCGTGCGCAACGAGGTGTGCCAGCCCGGAACCGTCCAAAGCGGACAGTACCGCCCGGCTCGTCGCGTCGGGCCCGTCGACCAGCCGGGCCTGCGGGTACACCGAGCGCAGCTCGGCCACCTCACCGATCGCACCGGGGACGCCGGGCCCACCGACGAGGACCACCGGATCCGGCTTCCGCTGGTCCGCCGCCGTCACCCACGCCGTCGCCGACGGCGCGATCGACAGCGGGCGCCCCCGCAACGACGGCAACGCCGACCACGGCAGCGCATACAACGGTCCGAACGGGACGATCACCAGCTCCCGGTCGCCGATCGCGTCCACCAACGGCCGCACCAGCAACTCGTCCAGCAGCGCCGCCCGCTTCTCCGCCGACGTCGTCACCGCCGTGACCAGCGGCGCGGGCAGCTGGTCGGGCGCCAGCACGTTCAGGTCCGCGTGCAGCTGCTTGGTGATCTCCACCGTTTCGGCCAGCGTGCCGAGCCGCACGATCCGGAACCGGCCGTCGCGCACCACCACGGCCCACACGGTGTCCTGGTGCCCGATCAGGCTGACCAGCACCCGCTCGCCGAGCTGTTGGGCGACATCCTCCGGCGAGGACACCGGGCGCGGCCGGCCCCACGGACTCGTGTACCAGCCGAGCCGGCTCGCCTCCCGCTGCAGCTGCACGGAGCGCTGCTCCAGCCCGGCGACGGGCTCGCCCTGCAGCCGGTTCTGCTGCGCGACGCGCTGCACGTGGCGCATCTCGGTGATCAGCTTCGCCAGCACGGGATCCGTGATCGCGGGCAGCGGCTCGTACCGGTACACCTGCGCGCGCGTCAGCTCCTGCCAGGCCAGCAGCCGCCGCCCGCCCGCGTCGCCGCGCGCGTGCTCGAGCACCAGCCCCAGCGCGAGCTGCCCCAGCTCCTGGCCGTGCACCGCGGTGCCGCACACCAGGTCGAGCCCGCCCATCCGGTCCCGCACCCGGCCCAGCTCGGCGAGCCCGGCCCGCGCCTGCGCCAGCGCCGAACGCGCATTTCCCTTCGCCACCGCGAGTTCCGCGCGGCACAGGCGCCGCAGCATCACGTGGTCCACCGGGGTAGTCTGCCGCGGCTTCGGCACGCTCTCGAGCAGGCAGGCCGCCATTTCGACCGCGCCCCGCCGCAGCAAGAGCCGCACAGCGAGCAGCCACGCCACGGCCGCTTCGTCGCGCAGCCCGAGTTCGGCCAGCCTCGCGGCGTGCTCGACCAGCTCGGTCGGCACCCGGCGCGGCGGACTGCCGGCGCCACACAGCAGCTCGCTCGCGTCGGCACGCAGCTTGGCCAGCGCGGCGACCTCGGCCCACCGTTCGTTGCCACGACGCAGGAATCGTCGCCGCGCGGCGGTCGCGAACTGTCGCGCGAGGTCGTATTCGCCCGCCAGACTCGCCGCCGCGGCACGCGCGACCTCGGCCTCCGCGACGTCCTGCAGCACCTTGTTGGCCCGTAGCTGCGGCAACGCCTCGTCCAGGTGCCGGGACGCCTCCTCGCCCAGCCCGGCCGCGAGCAGCGCCCGCGCCTGGTCGAGCCGCACGACCGGCAGCGAGCCCGGCCCCTCCGCCTCGAAGATCCGCGCCGCGTCCTCGTAGTGCCGCAGCGCCTCGGGAATGTTGCCGACCAGCAGGGCCCGGTCGCCGAGGTTGTGCCGCACCTTGCCCTCCATCTGCCGGTGCCCGTGGGCAACCGCCAGTTCCAGGCACCGGTTGAGATCGGTGAGCGCGGCCTCCGGATTGCTCATCCGCAGCTGCACGTAGGCGCGGTTCATCAGGTTGCGCGTGAACCCCAGCCGGTGGTCCGGGGAGTCGCGGTCGATGCGCGGCAGGACCGCGTTGAACAGCGCGAGCGCGTCGGCGAGCCGTCCAGCGCGCGTCAGCACCACCGCACGCTGCAGTTCGACGACGACTTCGAGTTCGCACCGCTCGTCGCCGGCGGGCATCCGGGCGAGAACCGCGTGGGCCTCGGTGAGGTGCGCCAAGCCGGCTTTCAGGGTGGTGGTCTCCGCTTCGGCGGAGGCCAGGCTGATCAGGATGCGCGTGCGCAAGGCCAGGCCGTGGCCGGGCGCCTCGTCCAGCCTGCGCAAGGCCTTCTGCAGCAGGCGCGCCGCGTTCGCGGGACCGTGATCGCTGGCGGCCGCGCGGGCGCGCCGGTACAGCGTGTCAGCCGCGGTCTCGACCCTGGAATGCCCCTCCACGCGCCCAATCTGAGCACATGATCCGCTACAGCACGACGGCCGGTGTCACCACCGTGCGCCGCCCCTCGGTGCCCGCGACCGAGATGACGATCTGGGTGGTGCCCTGTGGGACAGCGTCCAACACGAACCGCCCGCCGTCGTCGGCGACCGTCGACGACGAGCCGTGCTCGGCGACCCGCACCTCGACACCGTGTGTCCCGGCGGGCACGAGCCAGCCGTCGATGCGGTGGTGGCGGCCCGTCTTGGTCACATTGATCATCACGGTGAGGTCGCTGACGGTGAACGTGATCGTGCCCTGGTCGACGCTGCTGCGCACCCCCGCGAGCCCGGCGCGCTCCCAGCGCGCGACCTCGACGTCCAGATTCTCCAGTTCGAGCGCGAACTGCAGGCGTTCGATCAGCCCTGAGGGTGGCGGATCGAACGTGGCGATGACCCGGTCGAGGTCGGCGAGCAGCGTCTCGTCGTCGGGTTGGGCGCCGTCGTCCCCGGGCGCTCCCTTGTCTCTCATGCGCTGCCCCCTTCGGTGGCCAGCATTTCGCGCATCGTCCTGAGGCAGCGGCCACGGTTCGGCCCGATGCTGCCCCGTGGCATCTGCAACGCCTCCGCCACGAGCCGGTACTCGGCCCGCCCGGCCAGCACCGTCAGCCGCAGCAGCTCCTGGCAGCGCAGCGGAAGTCGCGCGAACGCGTACCACAGGCGCCGGTCACGTTCGATGCGCAGCGCTTCGGCCTCGGGCGCGGGTGACGTGCTGGGCACGGCCTGCGCCATCTCGTCGGTCAGCGGCACCGGCGGCGCCTTGCGGCCGTTGACCCGTTGCGCCTCGTGCCGGGCGGTGGTGACGAGCCAGCCTGCCAGCGCCTTGGGCTCGCGCACCTGTTGCAGGTGGCTGAGCAGCGCCAGCCACACGGTCTGCACGACGTCCTCGGCGGAGTGCGTGTCCAGCCCCTGCCCTCGTGCCACGTTCCACACCAGCGGCGTCAGCTCGCTGACCAGCCTGTTCAGGCCCTGCTTGTTCCCCTCGCGCGCGGCGCTCAGGCAGGCGGCGAAAAGCTCGGGCCCCTCCAGGCCCTCCCAGGGAGGATCAGCTTCCGCGGTATGGACTCCCGTCACCGCATTCGCCCCCACTCTCGTTGTCGCTCTCCTCGTTACCCGACGCCGGCAGTATCTCGGCTCCTCGAGACAAGAGAGGGCAGTCGACGACGTCAGATACACCTTTCACCTGTTTGGCCTAGTCATGGCCCGCACGCAGGCAAGATGCCGGCCGGCGCTCGTGTCGAACGCCGGCCGGCATACCCCCTTGACCCCGCTGGCCGCTCCCCAACGGCCACCTCACCCACTCGAATCGCACAATGGCAACCCGTCAGGGGTGGCAGCCGGCGGCCCCCTCGGCTGCCGGCCACCACCAGTCTCATCGTGTTCAGACCAGTAGCTGGTCGATCTGCCCGGCAGCGTCCTCGTGGAAGGACACGGCGAGCCCGTTCGTCTTCGCCAGCAGCGCCAGTGTGATCAGCGGGCCGCGCCCGGTCTCCGACGACGCGAGGCGGCGCCAGCCGACACCGGGTACCCACGCCCACACGCCGGGGTTGGCGCTGGAGGAGAACAGGTTCGTGACGCTGCGGCCGTAGAACCAGGCGCCCGCGGCCTGCCCTCGAACGGGCGCGGGGGCGGGGGCGGGTGTGCCGTTGCCGGCGGGCGGCGGCGTGTTGGGGTCCCAGTTCCCCGTCGGGGCGGCCGGCGGCGGCGTGTTGGGGTCCCAGTTCCCCGTCGGCGCAACCGGCGGCGGCGTGTTCGGATCCCAGTTCCCCATGGGCGAGAAACCGGTCGTAGTGTCCTTGACCGCCTCCTTCGCGGTCTCGTCGACGTCTGCTGGTTCTTGCTCGGCGTTGGTCATCGCTGAACGCTCCGGAGAAGGTCAGAAGGTGGTGTGGACCATGCGAATTTCGTCGTACTCGAGGTACGGGGCGACGGGGTGTCCGTCCGCCCGCGCACCGGCGAGCAGCACAAGCTGGTGCACGCCGCTCGTTCCCCCAGAGAGCCGGGTCCAGCCCAGGTTCTCCAGATAGGCCCATCCGTGTTCATCCCGCGCAGACGCGTACAGGCCGAGTGCGCGCTGCGCGGGCAGCCACGCGCGCAGGGTCGTGCCGGTGCAGCCGACCGTGGTCGGCCTGGCCTCGGGATAGTCCTCCAGATACGCCTCCCCGTAGGCGATCCGGAAGTAGCCTGCCTCGCCCCAGTCGGTGCCCCACGAGTTCTTCCCGATCCAGCAGCCCTGCTCGTCGTCCCAGCCGACCAGCGCGATGCAGTGACCGCCGCGGGAATCCTCGGTGGTGTGCCGGTAGACGCCGCCGGTGTAGTGGAAGAAGTCGTCGTACACAACCATGCAGGCGGTGACGGGCCCGTACCCGTAGATGTGGTGCTTGATGCCCGCCGGGTTCCGGGTGAGATCGACGATGTTCTCGGCGTGCACGACCTGGGACGTCCAGTTCGGATTGAGCGAACCGCTGCCGTTGTCGTGGTAGGGCCAGTAGTTCTCGAACGTGACGCCGTCGGACACGCAGTCACGCAGCAGATCGTCCGGCCACGAACCGCTGGTGCTGGTGAGGTGGTGCTCCGCGGCGTGCCCGAAGAACAGCTGCGCCTCGGACAGGTCCAGATCCAGCCCGGCCTTGCGCCGCGTGTACGCCGCGGTGCCCTCCAGCACCGCGATCACTCCGAACGCCGTGCAGGACCCGCATTCCCCCTGGTCCTTCACGGGCGTGACGTAATCGCCGTCACACGTGTACCGCAGGTCGAACTTGTGCGGCAGCGTGCCGGTCGGCGCGTGGGCCGCCGTGCATCGCTGGCCGGCGGCCCCGAGCGCGGCCTCGGTCATCTGCCCCGCCAGGTCGACCCTGGCCTCGACCTCGGCTGCGCTCGGGGCCGGCACCCCCAGTCGCACCGAGCGCGACTCGACCCCCAGCCGGCTGAGGCGGGTCTCCCCGACCTGCCACGGATCCCCCAGCGAGGCAAGGGAATCACGAATGACCGCGATTTCCTCCTCGTAGGTCATGCATCCTCCAACCCGGGGGCGTCCGGCAACCGACGCCAGCTAGGACGCACGGGGGTGGCGCGCAGATACATACCGGCGGCGAAATTTTTCGAAGCCCCTGGTCGGACGCGGACACTTTCACCCATTCAGACCAGCGTGCAGACTGGTCACATGACCACGGTCGAGTCCCGCACGCTGAGTGTTCGCATCGAACGCCCACTGTCCGAAGTGTACGGATTCCTGGCGGAGCCACGGAACTTTCCCGAATGGGCTTCTGGCATGGCGCCCGGCGACGAGAACGTGACCTACACCGCACGCAACGACCACGGCATCGCCGATCACACCGTGCACCTGCCCGACGGCAGGGCGGTATACGTGCCGCTGCGGGCGATCCGCAACGGCACGGGCACCGAGGTGCAGCTGACATTGTTCCGCCTGCCGGAGATGACGGACGCATCCTTCGCCGCGGACGCGGAGTGGGTCTCGAAAGATCTCAATGCGCTGAAAACGTTGTTGGAGAAGGATTAGCGGCCCGCGGCCACCGACACCGCCGTCCGGATGAGACCGTCCTCGCCCGCGGCGCGCAGGAGGTGGTCGGCCAGATCGGCACGCCCGAGGGTGAAACTGCCGCGCTCGAGGCGGCGATCTTCCCGCTGCGCGGCCGGTTCGTCAGCCGCGGTGGGCGGACGATCGTCCACGCCTGGCGAAGAGCCTGGTCAAGACGCTGCTGAGCGGCGGCTGACCTCGCCCCGCCAGCGCGCCAGGAGCAGCGGCATCTCCTTGGCCAGGTAGTCATAGAAATCCCGCGTCTCGAGCAGCCGCCTGCCGACCTCGGTATCGGCCCCCACCGCCTCGATGCCCTCGTCAATGACCAGCGCCAGGTCCCGGTAGGCGCGGTCCTTCTGGCTGACGACCTCGTACCACCCCAGGTCGAACGCGAAGTGGTCGCGCTTCTCGCCGGGCTCGCGTCCCCGCTGCAGGAAGCCGACCTGCACGAGGTAGCGGACCGCGCCCGACACCGCGGCGGGGCTGATCTGCAGCGTCTCGGCCAGCTCACTCGCGGTGAGCCGGCCGCTGGTGCTGGCGAGGGTGGCCGAGAACACCCGGGCCGGCATCCGCGCCATGCCCGCGTTGTTGAGCAGCACCGCGAACTTCTCCACGAACGGCAGCGCTTCGGGGGGTACCGGGGCCGGCTCGGGTCGGCGTTGGCTGGGCATGACGTCATCCTCTCACCCGGTTGACCTACTCCAAGCGTTCATACACTTTCTTAACTTCACAACTTTGTGAAACCAGTGTAGCTTCGCCGGCATGGACAACGCCATATCCATCGCCGGCCTGACGAAGTCGTTCGGGTCGACCAAGGCCCTCGACGGCCTTGACCTGCAGGTCGCTACTGGGGAGGTGCACGGCTTCCTCGGTCCGAACGGGGCAGGCAAGTCCACCACCGTCCGCGTCCTGCTCGGTCTGCTGCGCGCGGACTCCGGCAGTGTCCGCCTGCTCGGGGGCGACCCGTGGCGGCAGGCCGCCGACCTGCACCGCCGGCTCGCCTACGTGCCCGGCGACGTCAACCTGTGGCCCAACCTCTCCGGCGGCGAGGTCATCGACCTGCTCGGCCGGCTCCGCGGTGGGCTCGACCCGAAGCGCCGCAAGCAACTCCTCGAACGGTTCGATCTCGACCCCACCAAGAAGGGCCGCACCTACTCCAAGGGGAACCGGCAGAAGGTGGCGATCGTCGCCGCCTTGTCGTCCAATGTGGAGCTCCTGGTGCTCGACGAGCCCACGTCCGGGCTGGACCCGCTGATGGAGGCCACCTTCCAGTACGCGATCCAGGAGGAGCGCGAGCAGGGCCGCACCGTGCTGCTGTCCAGCCACATCCTGGCCGAGGTCGAGGCGCTGTGCGACCGGGTGAGCATCATCCGCAACGGGCGCACCGTCGAGACCGGGACGCTCGGCGACCTGCGGCACCTGACCCGCACGTCGATCACGGCCGAACTCGCCGGCCATCCCAACGGTCTGTCCACTTTGGAGGATGTGTACGACCTGAAGGTCGAGGGCAATCGGGTGCGGTTCGACGTCGAGACCCACTCGCTGGACAAGGTGCTGCGGCAGCTGACCGACGTCGGCGTGCGCAGCCTGACCAGCCAGCCGCCGACGCTCGAGGAACTGTTCCTGCGGCACTACACGGCCGAGGCGAGCGCGAAATGAGCGGACTGGTGGGCACTCGTCACCTCGTCCGGCTCGCGCTGCGGCGCGACCGGGTCATCCTGCCGCCGTGGATCGTCGTGCTGGGCGTGATTCCGGCGGCGACGGCCGGGCTGTACGACCAGCTGTACCCCGACCCGGCCAGCCGCGCGTCGCTGACGCACGCGATGGCGTCGAACCCGTCGCTCAGCCTGCTGTACGGCCCCGCGTTCGACCTGTCCACCGCGGGCGGGTTCACCGCGTGGCGCTACGGCAGCCTGATCGCACTGGTGCTGGGCCTGGTCTGCGTGTTCACCGTTACCCGGCACACCAGGCAGGAGGAGGACACCGGCAGGCAGGAACTGCTGTCCTCCGCCGTCACCGGGCGCTACGCCGCGCTGACCGCGGCACTGCTCACCGCGGGCCTCACCGCGACCGCGACGGGACTGGTGTCGGCGGTCGCGATGATCGGCACCGGGCTGCCCGCGGCCGGCTCGATCGCGTTCGGGCTGGCGGTCATGCTGGTCGGCTGGGTGTGCAGCGCGATCGCGGCGGTCGCCGCGCAACTCGCGGAGTATTCGCGCACCGCCAACGGGATCGCCTCCGCCGTCGTCGGGGCGACGTTCCTGCTGCGCGCCGTCGGTGACGCGGCGACCAACCTGAGCGGGCTGTCGTGGTTGTCGCCGATCGGCTGGGCCTCGCGGGTGCGGCCGTTCGCGGGCGAACGGTGGTGGGTGCTGCTGCTGATGCTCGGCGCCGCGGGCGTGCTCACCACCGTCGCGTACCGGCTGCTGCCACGCCGCGACATCGGCATGGGCATCATCCCGGCCAAGCCCGGCCCGCCGGTCGCCGCACCCGGACTGAGCACGCCGCTGGGGCTGGCGTGGCGGCTGCACCGCGGGCTGCTGATCGGCTGGCTCGCCGGGTTCGCCGTGATGGGCGCGCTGTTCGGGTCAATGGCCGCCGGGATCGGCGACGTCGTCGGCGACAGCGCGCAGGCGAAGGAGATGTTCCAGCGACTCGGCGGCGCGTCGGGCATGGTCGACGCGTTCCTCGCCGCGATCACCTCCATCTTCGGCATGATCGCCGCGATGTACGCGGTGCAGGCGACGCTGCGGATGCGCACCGAGGAGACCGGGATGCGGCTGGAACCGCTGCTCGCGACGCGGGTCCGCCGGCTGCAGTGGCTGGGCAGCCACCTGGTGTTCTCACTGGCGGGCAGCGCGCTGCTGCTGGTCGTGTCCGGCCTGACGACGGGCCTGCTGCACGGGCTGCGCGTCAGTGACGTCAGCGGTGAGGTGCCCGCCGTGCTCGGGGCCGCGGTCGCGCAGATTCCCGCGGTGTGGGTCGTCGCGGGGATCGCGGTGCTGGTGTTCGGCGCGGCACCGAAGTACGTGATGGCGGCCTGGTCGGTGGCGTCACTTTCGCTGGCGCTCGCGTTGTACGGGCCGGTGCTGCAGCTGCCGCAGGTCGTGGTGGACTTCTCGCCGTTCGCGCACGTCCCGAAACTGCCGAGCGCGGCGTTCACCGCCACGCCGTTGCTGTGGCTGTCCGCGATCGCGGTGCTGGCAGTGGCCGCGGGCATGGCGAGTTTCCGCCGCCGCGATATCGGGTAGTCGTTCGACATGGGGGAAAGAGCCCGGGCTTCGGGGTCCCGGGCTCTTTCATGCGCGCTGTTGCTCGCGGGCTCCGACATCAAGTAGCGCGCAGGCCGTCGACGAGCACGCGACCCAGCGACCGCGAGCCGCGCTTGATCGCGACGTACCCGGCGAGCAGCGCCGTCAGGTCGCCGGGCTCGACGTCGCCGCGGACGGCACCCGCCGCCTGTGCCCGCACGAGCAGCTCACCGAACAACGCGCGGAACTCCGTGTGCGGCAGCTCACCGGAGGCCAGCACGCCGCCCGCCGACTCGATCGCCTCGCACAATGCCTTGTTGAGCATCGCCTGCTCGGCGACGATCTCGACGAACCCGAAGAACGCCCCGCCCGGATCCGCCGCCCTGAGCCGGTCCCGCGCCTGCTCGGTGAGGCGCTGGACGCCGTCCACCACAACGGCCTCGAACAGCGACTCCTTGCTGGGAAAATGCCGGTAGACAGTGCCCGCGCCGACCCCGGCCCGGCGCGCGATCTCGTCCAGCGGCACCGAAGGCCCCTCCTGCGCGAACGCATCCTGCGCCGCGGCGAGCACGCGCGCACGGTTGCGCCGCGCGTCGGCGCGCAACGCTGGTTTCGCGACAGGGCTGTCCATCACTGCCGAGTCTACGGGCGCGGCAGGCCGGCTTCGTCGTATTGCGTGCGCGCCCGCTCCACCTCGGCCAGCTTGTCGCCGGACCAGGTGGCGAGCGTGGCGAACAGCGGGCCGAGACTGCGCCCCAGTTCGCTGATGTCGTACTCGACCCGCGGCGGCACCTCGGGGTGATAGGTGCGCACCACCAGACCGTCGCGTTCGAGCTGACGCAGGCGCTGCGTGAGCACCTTCGGCGTGATCGTGCCGATCCGGCGCTCGAGCTCGACGAACCGCTGCCGGCCGAACTCGTTGAGCGCCCACAGGATCGGCGTGGTCCAGCGGCTGAACACGATGTCGACGACCGGGCTGATCGGGCACGCGTTCACGGATGCGTGGAGTGTGCTCTCGGCCACAAAACCCCTCCCGATCCAATACTATCTTCTAGGTACCTACTATATCCGCGTTGCTAGCTTCGGCTCATGATCGTGATTACGGGAGCAACCGGAAACGTCGGAACGCCGCTGGTGAAAACGCTTGCGGCAGCAGGAGAAGAAGTCGTGGCGGTCTCGCGCCGTCCCAGCGGGCTTCCTGGTCACCGGCGCGGTGACCTGACCGAGCCGGCAAGTCTGAAGCCCGCGTTGGAGGGCGCCGACGCGCTGTTCCTCCTGACCGCGGGCGAGTTCATGGGCACCGGCGGTGATCTCGGCCCGGTCCTGGACGTCGCACGGGGTGCGGGGGTGCGGCGGGTGGTTCTGCTGTCGTCGCAGGGAGTCGGCAGCGGCCACCATCCGCCCATGCTGGAGGGCGCCGTCAAGGAATCGGGGCTGGCATGGACCATACTGCGGCCCGGCGGCTTCCACTCCAATGCACTTCAGTGGGCGGAGACGGTCCGCGCGCGGCGGACGGTCGCGGCGCCGTTCGGCGACGCTGCCGTGCCGAACATCGATCCGGTCGACATCGCCGACGTCGCGGCCGTCACGCTGACCGAGCCGGGACACGCTGGCGCGACCTACGAACTGACCGGCCCGGCGCCGATCTCGCCACGCGAGCAAGCAGCGGCGATCGGCAATGCGCTGGGCGAGCAAGTGCGCTTTGTGGAGCTCAGCCGAGACCAGGCGAAGGCCGCGATGCTCGCGTTCATGCCCGAACCGATCGCCGACGTCACGCTCGACGTGCTGGGCGAACCGCCCTCGGAACTGCGGAAACCGAGCCCGGACGTGGAGCGGGTCCTCGGTCGCCCGGCGCGCAAGTTCGGCGACTGGGCCGCGCGCAACGCGGCGGCGTTCAGGTGACCGGGGTGGTCGCGAACAGGCGGTCGTAGAGGGCGGTCAACGCCTCCAGCACGCCGGGCAGCAACGCCACCGCCGCGAGAATGAACAGCGGCGCGATCACCAGCCGCTCGACGCGGCCGCCGGTGCGGAATCGCAGGAAACCCGGCGGCCGCAGCTCGTACCACGTCTCGCCGGCGATCGGGACCGGGAACAGGAACGGGCAGCCGGACTCGGTCAGCGCGTCGCCGAGGCAGTGCGCGACACAGCCCGCCGCGACCGCGATCCCCAGCCAGCCGGTGAGGTGCTGCAACTCGCCGGCCGCGCTCGAGGTGAGCGCCCACCACGCCACCGCACCGCCCGCGACCAGCAGCAGCCAGTCCCCCAGAGCCTGCGCCGCGAGCAACAGGCCGAACAGCGCCACGCCCGCCACCACCGGCCAGCCGCCCGCGCGGGTTCCCCACATGGTCAGCGCACCGAGCCCGGCGGCGAAAAGTAGCGTGTGCGACATGTGCCGATGCGTGCCCTTGCCCCGCTCGTCGCGCGGCCCCTTGGTCAGCGCGTACAGCAGCGCCGACGCGTGGCGGAGCAGCCACGACAACATCTCGGTGAGCGGCCCGAGCAGCCGCGACGCGCTCGCGCCGGGGTGATCGAGGTCCGGCAGGAGCGCGAAACCCGCTGTGGTGGCAGCGAAAGCCACCGCCTGGTGCACCGTCCCGGCACCGACCGCCGGGGCGATCGCGAGTCCGGCACACCAGCCGGTCAATGCATGCGTACGGCCCATCACTTAGGGGGCACCATCCCTCCGCTTGATCAACGACCTGGAGGTTATCCATGAACGACGCGAGGACTCCCGCCGCCACGACCGTGACCGACGCCTGCCCAGCTCCTGCCCCGAGGCGAAAGGATGACGCCCCTGGATGACCTGATCACGTTTCTGCGCGCCCGACTCCGACCGAAGCCACTCTTGTGACCCAGATCGCTGCGCACCCGGACTACCGCAAAGAATGGCAAGAGTAGGTCAGTCGCAGTCAATCGTGGCTGACCTGCACTCCATCATGAAGATGGATCTTGCCGTAAGACCAAGGAGGACAGTGGATTTGGTGGCAGTTGAGCTCCGTGATTTCTGGCGCGAGCGCCTGTTGAGCACGCTCACCACGTTGCGCCCCAACGGATCGCCGCACGTCGTGCCGGTCGGGGTCACCGTGGACGACGAGTTCGCCGTCGCGCGGGTGATCTGTTCCCGGGGCAGTGTGAAGGCGCGCAACATCCGCGCCGCGGGCGAGTCCGGCGCTCGCGTCGCGTTGAGCCAGCAGGACTGGGGACGCTGGTCGACGCTCGAAGGGCTCGCGTTCGTGCGCGGGGACGCGGAGTCGGTGCACGACGCGGAGCAGCGCTACGCCGCGCGGTACGGCAGGCAGCCGCGGCCGAACCCCGAGCGCGTGGTGCTGGAGGTCACGATCGAGCGGATGCTCGGGATGCGCTGACGGGAACGGTCAACTCGCCCGCGCGGAAACCTCAACTCGCGGGCCAGGAAACCTCAACTCGCGCGTCCGGAAACCTCAACTCGCGGGGTGGGTTAGCCGAGGGGTTGCCACCAGGGGTCGATCGGGGGGACGTCGTCGACGTCGATGCGTTCGCCGGGGCGTGGCACCGCGAGGTTGATGTCGTGGGCCTTCGCCTCGCGCCAGACCCGTTCAGCAGGCTCGTTCCAGGCGTGCATGGCCAGCCGGAATGTCGCCCAGTGCACTGGGATCAGCAGGTCACCCCGCACGTCGAGGTGGGTGGCGACACCCTCCTCCGGCGTCATGTGGATGTCCGGCCACGCCGGGTGGTACGCGCCGATCTGCACGAGCGTCGCGTCGAACGGCCCGTGCTGCTCGCCGATGCGGCGGTACCCGTCGAAGTAGCCGGAGTCCGCCGTGTAGAAGACCCGCCGCTGCGGCCCGGCGATCACCCACGACGCCCACAGCGTGTTGTTGCGGGTGAACGCCCGGCCCGAGAAGTGCTGCGCCTCCGTCGCGGTGATCGTCACGCCCGCGATCGCGGCGCTCTCGTGCCAGTCGAGCTCGATGATCCGTTCCGCCGGCACCCGCCACCGCCGCAGGTGCGCCCCGACCCCGAGCGGCACGACGAACGGCGCCTCCTGGGTACGCATCAGCGTGCGCACCGCGTGGATGTCGAGGTGGTCGTAGTGGTCGTGGGACACGATGATCGCGTCGAGCCTGGGCAGTTCGTCCAGCTTGTGCGGCGGCGGGTGCATCCGGCGCGGCCCGACGAGCCGGGACGGTGAGACGCGCTCGCCCCACACCGGGTCGAGCAGCACGCGCGTGCCGTCCAGCTCGATGAGCGATGACGCGTGCCCGTACCAGGTGATGTGCAGGCCCTCATCCGGATGGTCCGGGCGCGGCGGCACCAGCGGGATCGGCCCGCTCGGGCGGCGCCGCTGCCCGCCCACCAGCATCTCGCGCAGCAGGTCACGGCCGCTGCTCACGCTCTGCATGACCGGCGGCGCCAGGTTGCGGAACCGGCCGTCGCGGAACTGTGGTGACCGCCCCATCACTTCGAGGTCGGGCGTGCCGCCGAACGCCAGGGGGACTTCCCACGCGGCCCAGCCGACTGCACCCAGCAACGCGGGGATCGCCCATCGGAGTCTTCTCGCCATAGTCTCGAAAATACCTCTCGCGCGACGAAGTTCCCGGCCGCAAGTCTTGCTTTGTCGAGTGGGGTCTGCTGGCCGTCGCCTCTCCTGGATCTGTCGGCCTATCTCGAGCCGCGCCGGGACGAGTACTACCCACCATGCCGAAGACGCACGCAATCGTGCCGTCGCGCCCAATTAGCGGGTTTCGGACGTCAGCCAGGCCAGGTACTCGGCGCTTCCACCGTCGACGGGGGTCGCGATGATCTCCGGCACGTCGTAGGTGTGGTACTCCTTCAGCAGCCCTACCAGAGCCTCGACGCGGTCCGCGGCGGTTTTGACCTCCACCCGCCACTCGACGTCGGTCCGGACCTCGCCCTCCCACCGGTACACGCTGGTGATCGGGCCGACGATCTGCGCGCACGCACCCAGCCGCGCCTCGACGGCCCGCGCGGCCAGCGAACGCGCGGCGTCCTCGCTGTCTGTCGTGCTCGTGACGATCACGTGGTCCGGCATGCTGCCAGGCTAAAGGTTGGCGCTCCGTCGAACGGGTAATCCCAGCCGCATGCGACTTGGCGTACTGGACATCGGCTCAAACTCTGCCCAACTCCAGATCGTGGACGCGCACCCCGGTGCCCCGCCGCTGCCCGCGCTCGCGGTCAAGGAGCCGACCCGGCTCGCCGAGCGGATCGACGACAGCGGTGAGGTGTCCCAAGAAGGCGTGCACTGCGTGGTCAGCGCGGTGGACGAGACGCTCGCCGCCGCGCGCAGGCACCGCGTCGAGCAGCTGTTCCTGTTCGCCACGTCCGCCATCCGGGACGCCACGAACCGGGACGACATCCTCGACCGGATCGAACGCCGCACCGGCGTCCGCCCGCAGTACCTGACCGGCGAGGACGAGGCTCGCCTGACCTACTCGGCGGCGCACCGCTGGTACGGCTGGTCCGCGGGCCGCCTGCTGCTGCTCGACATCGGCGGCGGCTCGCTGGAGATCGCCCTCGGCCGCGACGCCGAGCCCGACCTGACGCTGTCCCTGCCGCTGGGAGCGGGCCGGCTGACACGGCAGTTCCTGCAGAACGATCCGCCGTCACCAGACGAAGTCAAGCAACTCCGGCGACACGCGCGCGGGATGCTGCGCGAGGTCGCGGACCGGCTGCGGTGGGAGGGCTTGCCCGCCCGGGCGGTCGCCACGTCGAAGACGTTCAAGCAGCTCGCCCGCCTGTCCGGGGCGCCGCCGCAACGGAAAGGTCCGTTCGCGCAACGAACGCTGACCGTCGACGCGCTGGGCAAGTGGATCCCGAAGCTGGCCGACATGCGGTCCGCGGAACGGGCGCGACTGCGCGGGATCAAGGCAGCCCGAGCAGGACAGATCCTCGCCGGCGCAATCGTCGCGAAGGCCACAATGGACACTTTGGACATCAAGACCGTCGACATCAGCCCCTGGGCGCTGCGCGAAGGCATCATGTTGCACCACCTGCAGAGCCTCCAGGTGCACGAGGAGCTGCTGCCGCTACAGGCGATCAACGCCGGCACCAGCTCGCGGGACGCGGCGAACCTGCATCCCGTCCCGGAGCGCGTGGACGCCTAGCGGAAAGTCCGCAGCCGCAAGGAGTTGCTGACGACGAACACCGAGCTCAACGCCATCGCCGCACCGGCGATCATCGGGTTGAGCAGGCCGAGCGCGGCCAGCGGCAGCGCGGCGACGTTGTAGGCGAACGCCCAGAACAGGTTGCCCTTGATGGTGCGCAACGTGCGGCGGGACAACCGGATCGCGTCCGCGGCCGCACGCAGGTCCCCGCGCACGAGCGTCAGATCGCTCGCCTCGATCGCCACATCGGTGCCGGTGCCGATGGCGAGCCCCAGGTCGGCCTGCGCCAGCGCGGGCGCGTCGTTGACCCCGTCACCGACCATCGCGACGCGATATCCCTGGTCCTGCAAGCGTTTCACCGCGTCGACCTTCTGCGCGGGCAGCACCCCGGCGATGACCTCGGTGATGCCGACCTCGCGCGCGACAGTGCGGGCGACCGTCTCGTTGTCGCCGGTCAGCAGCACCGGGTGCAAGCCCAGCGCCGTGAACCGCCGGACCGCCTCGGCGGACGTCGGCTTGACCGTGTCGGCGACGGCGAGCACCGCGCGCGGTTTGCCGTCCCAGGCAAGGGCGACCGCGGTCTGCCCGAGCTGTTCGGCCGCGGTCATCGCGTCGGCGAGCAGCCCGGTGAGCCGCAGCCCTTCCTGCTCCAGCAAGGCGGAACGACCGGCCAGCACGACACGACCGTCGACGACGCCGCGCACGCCGAGACCTTCCACGCCACGGAAATCGGTGAGCTTGCCGAACGCGGGCGCGGCCGCGGCGATCGCGTTCGCGATGGGATGCTCGGACGCGTTCTCCACCGTGCCGGCCACCCGCAGCACCTCGTCGCGGTCCTCGCCCGCGCCGAGGTGCACGCCGACCAGCGCCATCCAGCCCGTGGTCACGGTGCCGGTCTTGTCGAGCACGACGGTGTCGACGCGGCGGGTGCTTTCCAGCACTTCCGGGCCCTTGATGAGGATCCCGAGCTGCGCGCCGCGCCCGGTGCCGACCAGCAGCGCGGTCGGCGTGGCGAGGCCCAGCGCACACGGGCACGCGATGATCAGCACCGCGACCGCGGCCGTGAACGCCGCCGACGCCGAGCCGCCCGCGACGAGCCAGCCCACCAGCGTCACCAGCGCGAGCACCAGCACGATCGGCACGAAGACGCCCGCGACCCGGTCGGCGAGGCGCTGGACCTGGGCCTTGCCGGCCTGGGCCTGCTCCACGAGCCGCGCCATCTGCGCCAGCTGCGTGTCGCCGCCGACGCGCGTGGCACGCACGACCAGCCGGCCGCCCGCGTTGACGGTGGCGCCGGTGACGGTGTCCCCCGGCGCGACCTCGACCGGCACCGACTCGCCGGTGAGCATGCTCGCGTCCACCGCGGAGGAACCCTCCTCGATCACGCCGTCGGTGGCGATCTTCTCGCCGGGGCGCACCACGAACCGATCGCCGGCGGCGAGCTGGTCGGCCGGGATCCGCAGCTCCGCGCCGTCCCGCAGCACGGCGACGTCCTTCGCGCCCAGTTCCAGCAGCGCCCGCAGCGCGGCACCGGCGCGGCGCCGGGACCGGGCCTCGAAGTAGCGGCCGGCGAGCAGGAACGTGGTGACGGCGGTGACGACCTCGAAGTAGACGTTGCCCTCGCCGCTGAGCCGCTGGATGGTCAGCTCGAACGGGTGCGTCATGCCGATTTCGCCGGCACCGCCGAAGATCAGCGCGTACAGCGACCACAGGTACGCGGCGAGGGTGCCGATCGAGATCAGGGTGTCCATCGTCGCGGTGCCGTGTTTGAGGTTGGCCCACGCGGCGCGGTGGAACGGCCACGCGGCCCACGTGACGACCGGCGTGGCCAGCGCGAGCGAGAACCACTGCCAGTAGTCCACTTGCAGCGTCTCGACCATCGCCGCCGCGATGACCGGCACCGACAACACCACGGACACGGCCAGCCGCCACCGCAACGGCCCGAGGTCCGAGGGCTCCTTCTCGGCGCTGGGCAGCGCGGCCGTGTACCCGGCGGCTTCCACGGTCTCCACGAGCCGTTGCGGGTCGACGCCTTGCGGGAACGTGACTTTCGCCCGCTCCGTGGCGTAGTTGACGCTGGCTGTGACGCCGTCGAGCTTGTTCAGCTTCTTCTCGACGCGCATCGCGCACGACGCGCACGTCATCCCGCCGATGGCGAGTTCGACCTGGCCGGAGTCCGTGGTGAGGCTCATCAGGCGACCTGGTAGCCGGCCTCGTCGACGGCCGCGCGGATGGCGCCCTCGCTCGGCGTGAGGCTGCTCACCACGGTGACCGCACCGGTCGGCAGGTCGACCGCGACGGACTCGACGCCGTCGATCTTGCCGACCTCCTCGGTGACCGACTTGGCGCAGTGTTCGCAGGTCATCCCGGTGACGGTGTAGACAGTCTGAGTCATGCCGCCGACTATACCCCCTACCCGTACCGGGATGTCCACTACTTCGCCGGGGCCGGCCAGCGCTCCTCGAACCGTCCCACCCGCCAGACCAGCAGCGACACCGCCCACGTGACCAGGAACAGGCCCACCAGCACGAAGCCGACGTAGTCGAGGTCGAGACTCGCGATCGCCGCCAGTGGTCCGGACGTGATGCCGAGCCGGTCGGCGAGCGCCGTGACCAGCTCGACAAGCCCGATCAGCAGCGCCACCACCACCGTCAGCCCGGTGATCGCGATGTTGTAGAAGATCTTGCGCACCGGCCGGGCCGACGCCCAGTCGTAGGCGTAGTTCATCAGGCAGCCGTCCGCCGCGTCGAACAGCGTCATCCCCGCCGCGAACAGCACCGGCAACACGAGAATCGCGTACCAGGGCAGCGCGAACGCCGCTGTGCCGCCGGCCAGCACCAGCAGCCCCACCTCGGTCGCGGTGTCGAAACCGAGGCCGAACAGGACGCCGACCGGATAGATGTGCCACGGCTTGCGCACCGCCGCGGTGGCCTTGCCGAGGATCCGGTTGAGCAGCCCGCGCTTGGCCAGCTGCGCTTCGAGTTCGTGCTCGTCGAACCGGCCTTCTCGCACGCCCCGGAACACCTTGAGGATGTTGCCGAGCACGACCAGGTTGAACAGCGCGATCAGGCACAGGAAGACGCCGGACACCGCGACACCGATCAGCCCGATGACCTGGTGCAGCACCGACGCGTCGTCGCCCAGTTGGCCGAGTAGCGCGCGCACGCCGAAGGACAGCAGCAGGCACAGCCCGAACACGACCGTCGAATGGCCCAGCGAGAACCAGAAACCGACGGTGAGCGGGCGCTGCCCCTCGGCGATGAGCTTGCGGGTGGTGTTGTCGATGGCAGCGATGTGGTCGGCGTCGAACGCGTGCCGCATGCCCAGGGTGAACGCGGTGACGCCGAGGCCGATGCCGAAGACGCCGGACGCGCCGAGCGAGTAGTGCGCCGGCACGACGAAGACGGCCAGCACTCCCCAGCCGACGACGTTGAGGGCCACGATGAAGGCGGTCATCGCGGCGATCGGGTACCAGTCGCGTCGCTGCATATCTGACAGGATAATCAGATGAGCAGCCGAGGGGGTTTCGGTCGTGTCACGGGATACGGGCACCGGGTATGATGGGCGCGACGTCGAGCACGAAGGTGGGCTGACACATGGCGAGCTACAGCAGCGACAAGGACGCCTACCTCAAGCGCCTGCGCCGCATCGAGGGCCAGATCCGGGGCCTGCAGCGGATGGTGGAAGAGGACAAGTACTGCATCGACATCCTCACCCAGGTGTCCGCCGCGACGAAGGCGCTGCAGTCCTTTTCCCTCGAACTGCTCGACGAGCACCTCTCCACGTGCGTTGTCGACGCGGCGAAGACCGGGGGTCGCGAGGCCGAGATCAAGGTGCGCGAGGCCACGGACGCGATCGCCCGCCTGGTGAAGTCGTAACCGACCCGCTCGAAAATCTTCTCGCGACCCACATCGGTCGCACCCCAAGGAAAGTGCACTGTCCACCGGACTTCCCGGTTCCGCTGCCGGGTCGTCGGCACCCGGACGGGCACCAAACTGTCAGACCCCCTCCCTACGGTCGAACCCATGTTCGACACCCCAGCACTGACCTCGGCCCCGCCTCACCGCAGCCGGTCGCCCAGGTGGAGCACCCACGGCTCCATAGGACCGACTGCTCTCCACGGATCCGTCCCGCCGCTGCACTTTCAGCAGACTGGGCCGGTCGGCACGCGCGAGCCGCGCGGCCGCACACACGGCGTCACGCTTACGTTCGTGGTGCGACAGCACCTTGCCCGCACGCCGGACGTCCCAGCTGCCGAACAGTGGCGAAACCCAGTACACCGTGACGGTCATGACCGCGCTCCTCTCTCGGCGCCCCCGGAGGCCAATCCGCCCCCAGGGCGTTTCATCAGTGATACGCTATGTTAGTAGTGAAACACCCACATTGCAAGACCGGAACGGCTCCGCGACACTGCGACCGCACAAAACGCGGAGGGTGAACACCATGGTCGGAAGGCTGGACGCAGGCAGGCTCTATGCGGCTCTCGACGCGCACCGAGAGGCGAACGGCCTGTCCTGGCGACAACTCGCGCTCGACGCGGGCGTGAGCGCGTCGCTGGTCAGTCGTATGGGCAACGGCCACCGGCCCGACCTCGACGGGTTCATCGCCCTCGTGCAATGGCTCGGCATGCCCGCCGAGGCCTTCATGGTGTGGCCGGAAGGCATGCGGGACAAGCGTCCCCGGCCCTCCCTGGAGGCCCAGCTGGCGCCCCTGCTGCGCGCGGAGGAAGAACTCGGCGAGGACGACCAGCAGCACGTGATCGACGTCGTCGGCGTGACCCTGCGTCACATCAGAGCCAAGAACAGCAAGAGCGCGAGCGACTGACGCTCGTCGCGACTTGGGGGGATATCGGATGGCATTGCGGCGCGGCTTCAAGAAGGAAGCCCGAGCCCTCGCGCTGGAGGTCCGGGCGGAACTGGGCACCGAGGTGTTCGCCCCGCTGGACCCGTACGCGCTGGCCGACCTGTACGGAATAGACGTCTACGACCTGCAGAACCCCGAGCTGCCCCAGGAATCGGTGCGCTACCTGACCGAGGAACGCCCGCACGTGTTCTCCGGCGCGTTGGTGCCGACCGAGCCCAGCGGGGCGATCATCATCGAAAACCACGTGCACCCGCCCCGGCGGCGCCGGTCGACGATGGCGCACGAGATGTCGCACGTCCTGCTGGAGCACCCGTTTGGGCTCACGCTCACCGACGAGAAGGGCTGCCGCTCCGGCGTACGCGACATCGAGGACGAGGCCACGGAACTGTCCGGCGAACTCCTGATTCCCACCGACGCGGCCCGCACCGCGGCGTTCAAGGGCTGGACCGATCGCACGGTGGCGCGGTATTTCGACGTGAGCGTCGCACTGGCGCGGTGGCGAATGAACGTCACCGCCGCGCGGCGGATCGCGCGGCGCACCTTCGAGCGATCCGAACGGCATCGGGCGGTAACGGCATGATCCGCGGCGGACCGTCGGCGCCGTGCGGTTCGTTACCGATTCCGCCGGTAACGAACCGGGCCTTCCTGGCGATCTTGGGATCAGCTCGACAACGGGAGGGCGCCAGATGCGAAGGTTCGCCGCCGCGACGGTCGCGGTCGTCACGGCCACAGTTCTGCTGGTGGCAACGCCGGCCTCCGCGGCGAGCGTGCAGGTCGCCTGGTGCGACGACCAGTCGCGCGTCGCCCTGATCGGCACGTCGGCCGACACCGGTTACGGCACCACCGGGTACAGCTCGCCCGACGACACCTTCGCCCGCACCAGGTACGGCTGGGTCACCAAGATCTCCAACGACCTGACCGCCCAGTGGCAGACCGTCACCACGGACTACTCGCACAATGGGGCCATGGCCTCGGACTACCTGCCCGGCGGGAGGTGGAGCATCACCACGGGTGCGCTCGGCGACATCGCGTCCACCAGGCCGCCGCTGGTGCTGATCGACCTCGGCGGCAACGAATACTGGGCGCAGCACGACCCGGCGGTGCTGCAGACGCAGCTCGGGCAGATCATCGACCAGGTGCGCGCCGCCCGGCCGGACGTCACGATCCTGCTGTCGATCTACCCGGAACTGAACTGGCAGCCGAACGCGTACGCGTCCACCAAGACGTGGGACTGGAGCGCCTACGGTTCCGCGATCTACAACACCGCCGTCACCAAGCAGACGGCGCTGATCGACCTGCGCCAGACCATCCCCCCGGCGGCAGACCCGGTACCCACGAACCCGAACGTCTGGACCAGCGACGGCATCCACCTCAACGACGCAGGCAACCTCGCCGAGTACGGCATCTGGTGGGGCTGGGTCTCCTCCCTGGCGTCAGTCTGCTGAAGCAGCGCCGCGGGCTAGAGATCCAGCACCAGCTTGCGCCCGCAGGAGCGGGACACGCAGATCATCATCGTATCGTTGGCGGCCTGCTCCTCCTCGGTGAGGAGCGAGTCCCGATGGTCCGGGGTCCCCTCGAGTACCGGCGTCTCGCAGGTGCCGCACGTGCCCTCGCGACAGGACGACAGCACCGGCACCCCGGCGTCCTCGGCGACGTCGAGGATCGACCGGTCCGCCGGCACGGTGAGCGTCCGGCCCGACCGGGCCAGCTCGATGTCGAACGTCGTTCGCTCGCCGGTGATCTCCTTGGGGGAAAAGCGTTCCGTGTGCAGGCTGACCTTCCGCAGCCGCGCGCAGCGTTGCTCGACCGTGGCCAGCAGGGGTTCGGGGCCGCAGCAGTACACCGCGGTGCCTCTTCGCGCCGTGGCGAGGACCTCGTCCAAGTCGAGTAGGCCGGACTCGTCGCGCGGCCGCACGACGACGCGCTCGCCGTGCGTGCGGGCGAGTTCTTCGCGGAATGCCATCGACGAGCGCGCCCGGCCGCCGTACACCAGCCGCCAGTCCACCCCGCTCGCGTCGGCGGCGGCGATCATCGGGACGATCGGGGTGATCCCGATACCGCCCGCGATGAACAGGTACCGCGCGGCCGGGACCAGTGGGAAGTGGTTGCGGGGCCCGCGAATCCGGACCCGGTCACCGGGCTGCAGACGGTCGTGCACGAAATTCGAACCGCCGCGCCCGCCGGGCTCGCGCAGCACCGCCACCTCGAGCACGGACCGGTCCGCCGGGTCGCCACACAGCGAGTACTGGCGAACCAGATCCGGGCGGAGCACCAAGTCCACGTGCGCACCGGGGCTCCACCGCGGCAGCGGCTCGCCCTCCGGGTGGCGCAACGTCAGCCGGACCACGCCGTCAGCGAGAGTTTCTTTGCGCGCCAGCAGAACCTCGAGGTCAAGGTCGGTTTGGGCAAGGGTGTTGACCGTCATGACTCTCCCACTCGTCGCTTCTCTGGAGAAAGTCAAAACGCTTTCGGAAACGGGCGTGTGGCAGGCACGTCAACGGCCCGTGTCGACCTGCTCACCAACGAAAAAGCGATCGGTGAAAACCTTGGGACACTTGACAAGTTGGCCGTAGGGTACTGCCATGGCGCCGGACGAGCATAACACCCCGGGCAAATGCTTCGCACCCACGAGACGGCGAATTCCCAGCAGAAGCAGGGAAAACGCTAGACGAAAACGGGCGGTGTCTGCCCACTGCAAGACTCAGCCGAGCGTGAAGCGCACCGAGATGCGGCCAGGATACTGCCTCGGCCACGTATGCGGAACCTCGTAGTGCTGCAGCGGCCACGCGCAGACGATGATGTTGAGGTCCCGGCCGAGCTGCGCCATCAGCCGCTCCAGGAAACCGATGGTCTGCCCCTGCTCGAACGGGCCACGCCGGGCCTGGAAGAACACCACGCCGCGGTTGGACACGGCGAGCAGCACATTGACGTCGCCGAAGTGGTTGCGAAAGCCCGACATCAGGTTCTGCTTGCCCGCCACCGGGCCGCGGCGGGGATCCGAGGGCGTGTGGGGCCGGGTCCAGGCGAGCCACAGCACCTCGCCGCCCGGCAGCCAGTCGTTGCTCCCGGTGAACCGACCCTGCCGCGGGACGACCGAGGTGACGCGCCCGCGCATCAGTTCCAGCAGCCGTGGCTCCTCGATCAGCCCCCACCGGACCAGGTACTGCGACACGGTTGCGGGGCTGATCTGGACGCCGAAGTCCCGG
The DNA here is from genome assembly GCA_035248845.1 of Amycolatopsis sp. Taxonomy (GTDB): domain Bacteria; phylum Actinomycetota; class Actinomycetes; order Mycobacteriales; family Pseudonocardiaceae; genus Amycolatopsis_E. The sequence goes on from DATFHB010000025.1 coordinate 71,521, forward strand.
TTCACCAGCTCGACGATCGCGAGCCGCGTCCACAGCCGGTGCGGCAGGCCGTGCTGGTCGGGCGTGCCGTCCACAATCGCCTTGACCGTGTACGCCTGCTGCTTGGGCGAAAGCGCCAGCTGCTCACCGGGCCGGCGGCCGCGCCGCTTCGGCCGGAACGCGTCGTCCCCGGACTCCTGGTAGGCCGCGACCCACGCGCCGACGGTCTTGCGGGACACTCCGAAGAGGCGCGCCACCTCGGCTCTCGTGACCCCGGCCTCGACAGCAGCGACCGCTCTCCGGCGGAGCGCTTCCAATGCTTCCGCGGAGAGACTGCGCGCGTCACGCGTTGCCATGTTCAAGCCCTGAATGGTGGCGAGCATCCTGTTCGCGCCGGATACGCGGAGATGAACGAAAAGTCACCGCTGCCCGGTCGGCGGAGAACCCTTCGTAACGTGGCCTTAACGGGTCCATCAGGCGCGGCCGCCGAGCACCCACCTGCGGACCAGGAAGGCGCTCACCAGGCTCAGCGCCAGCACTGCCGCGAGCGCGGGTACCGGCACGTCACTCCTGCGCTGCGGCAGGGCCACGGCGGAGCCGGTGGGCTGCGGAACCGACACCACCGCCAGCGGCAGCGAGTTCACGACGGGAGCGGCCGTGCCCGTCGCGGCCGCGCCCGGCACGCCGTCGACGGCCAGCGGGAGCAGCTCGCCGCTGGGTACCGGGGAGCCGAACACCACCCCTCCGCTGCCCGGCGCGGGGGCGGACGCGCCGAACGTGGCGGACGCGCCGGTGCCGGTGGGCTCCGCGGGGACAGCCGGCCGGGTCGTCGAGGTCGGCGGCGTCGTGGCCGACGGTGTCCCGGGTGCGGCGGACGGAGCAAGAGCTCCGCAGAGCGTGTCCAGCGCACCGGGCACGGCGGAGGCGAGTGGCTGGGTGACCGTCCCCAACACGGGAATCTGGTTCAGCTGCGACACCGTGTCCGTGAGGCCGGTTCCGGGCTGACCGTCCACCGTGGCCGGACAGCTGGCAGCGGGCGCGGGCACCGCGGCAGTGGCGGCCGGGCCACCCGAGACGAACAGGAGCAGCAGCGCTCCGGTGGTGAGGATGCGTCGTGACGGCATGTATTCGTCCCCCGTATCCTGTCAGGTCCATTTTGGAATCAATTTGACCATTGCCGGAAAGTCCCGGACCGGGCAAATACCGTCCGGTCCGACCGGCTGACTGCGCAGGTGGCACGGGTGTCAGAAGTGTTGCCCTGACACACTTCCAATCTCACGCTGACACCTGCCGGTGGGCCAGAGCGAGAACTTTCACCGCGCTGTAACAAGAAGCGGTGCTCGTCAGCTGAGCGCCGACTCGCCGCTGGTGCAGTACCACTCCGCGAGCGGCTCCATGTGCTCGGGCGGCCAGTCGCGGATGTGCAGCCGGACGTCCCGGGTCAGCTGCATGCGCAACCGGTTCGCGAAGTCGGTCAACGAGGCCGCCTTGAACGGTTGCGCGCCGGCCAGGAAGTACAGCAGGCCACGGTGGTTCACCGCGACCAGGGCATGGCTCCGCTCGCAGGAGTCGGGGGGCCTCGGATGCGTCCACGTCAGCAGGGCCGATCCCGGCGGGCAGTCCGACCACCTCGACACCGGCCCGTCCGGCACCAGGTCCCAGCGGAGCAGGTACTTGTCGACGGTCGTGCCCGCCAGCGAGATCCTGAACTCCTCGCGGACCAGCTGCGTCACCGCCCGACGTGTCCACAGTAGACACGGGATGCCGCGCTTTTCCGGTGCCCCCTCGGCAATGGCGGCGAGAACGCGTTCCTGTTGCGGGCCGGACAACGCCAGGCAGTCCCCGTAGCGCCGGCCGCGCGGCTGCGGCCGGAATGTCGATTCGCCCCCGGTCTGGTAGGCCCGGACCCAGCTGCCGACGGACTTCCTCGAGACGCCGAACAGGCGGGCGACCTGCGTCTGCGGGATACCGGACTCCACGGCCGCGACGACGCGCCGGCGTAGTTGCTCGAGGGCGTCCATCCGCAGGCTCCGGGCATCGCCGACGGGTAGTCGCTCGTCGTCATCCACGGCTCTGCGCGGCGAATGCGGTGCGCGCATAGCTGTCCTTTCTTCGGTTGTGCCGGGCATTGGCCGGGCCAGGCCCTGCCACGTCCGGACCGCGGTTGGCGAAACCGCGATCTGGGAATTACTCCGTTCCGCTGTGACCGAGGAGTGACGCGACTGTTGAATACTGATTACGAGAGGCGCCGGGGAAATTTTCATGAAGGTGATTTTCCGACGGGGCCAAATATGCCCCATGCGGCGCCGGTTCGCAAAACAGTAGCACCGGCCAGCCGGATATCAAGATCACCTGAACAAAGATCATGGCAGGTCACGGCATTCAGGTGAGCAGGCCGGTCGCCGTGGGGGTGTGTAACGTGTTTGCCCTGGCAAGCATTGTCCGGACATCAACGGCCCGAGCTCAGGGAACCCCCGACCATAGGCCGATCGGACTAACCTGAACTGCGGAAACGGCGCAAGATTCGCATGTTTCTCGAATGTAAAACGGAAATCGCGACCGGTAATTGGGCCACCTGATCGTCGGCTGGTCAACCACCGGGGCGCCATGCCACGATGACCCGCGGCGACAAGGCAAGGGTCGCACAACGGCCTGAGACGAAACCAAGGACACCAACCGCGTACTGCGGCAAAGGCGCCTTGGCCCACCTTTGCTACGGAGAAACGCGGGGTCCAGCGGACGTTCCGCCCGCCCGCTGGACCCCGCCGGGGATCCTGACCGCATTCAGGATCTCCTCCACGATAAGCGAACGTCGACGCCGAAGGCTGTGGAAAGGCTTTGAATCCACCTCCGGTTCGGCGAGAAAGACAGGTCAATGAGTTTGCTAGCGAAGGCCGGTAAAGGCGTGGCGGCGCTGCTCGCCGCGGTCTCGTGTGTCTGGGCCCTCGGCGTGGTGGCGCGAGACATCGGCGGCGGGCCGCAACCGCAGGCCGCCCAGGCCGTCGCACCCCGGCTCACCCCGGCGCCGTCTTCTCCGCCCGCACCGTCGGCCACCCTCGCGCCACCGGCGCCGGTCTCGGTGACCCCGGCCCCGGCGACTGCCACGAGCATCGGGCCGGCCCCCACGTTCCCCGCCCTGCCGGCCCGATCGTGGACCTCCCAACCCGGCGGGCCCCTTCCGTGGCCCGCGGAGCCAATTGTGCTGCCGCCACCGGTGTCGACGTCGGACGGACCGGTGCCGACTTCGCTACCGCAGCAACCGCCCGCTCCGCCCATCGGCGAACCGGGCGAGCCGACCGCACCGCCTCCCACCAGTCCCGCACCCGAGTGCGACGGACCGGTGGGAGCGCTGCTCTGCACCGTGCTCGGCCTTCTCGGCGGAGCAGCGTGGGAAACATAACCGACGATCAGCACCTCGTCGTCGCAACTACGGATCAGAAGGTTAGGGGTTTGGCCTGAGTAGCCGCGGCCGCTGTCTGGACACCACTGCCGGTCACATTCGATCGCGGCGCGGCGGGGTGCCGCAGTCCGAGACCTTGTGGATCTTCAGCTACGTGCACATCCGCGAAACGACGCACAGCGGTCCCGGACATGCCCAGATGAGCGCCCGTCGCACTAGCGTTTCCCCAGGAATTCGGCTGGGCGAGACCGATCAGGAGTCGAGAAGACCTGCGCGGCGCGGCGCGGCTAGCGGGAGCGCCATGGATCTCACCATTCACGTCACCGTACTGCCGCACGACGACCCCGAGGCGTCGCTGGCCTTCTACCGCGACGTTCTCGGCTTCGGGGTTCGTAGCGACGTCGGCAGCGGCAAGATGGGCTGGATCACGGTCGGCCCTCCTCTCCAAACCGGAGACTTCCATCCTGCTGGCGCCAGCAGATGCTGACCCGGTATCACCGACGACGAGCGCCGGGTTATCACCGAAATGATGGGCGAAGGGCACCTACGGCTGGATCCGGTTGGCGACCAAGGACCTCGACGGCATGTTCGACCGGATTCAGGCCCGCGACGTCGAGGTCGTCCAGGAACCGGCCGAGCGGCCGTACGGGGTGCGCGACCGCGCTGTCCGCGATGCCGCGGGCAACATGGTCCGCATCCAGGAGCGCAGCCCCCCGAAACGCCAAGAAACCCTCTGTGAGCAGGGGGTTTCTTGGTATTGCTGTCTCAACCAGACGTGCGCCCGAAGGGATTCGAACCTCTAACCTTCTGATGCCGTTTCCATGATCATCGACGCTTGCAGTTAGTCGTCGATTCCTGCTCTCACCTGCGTCGATGCGCTCGGGCTGCCGCCCGTCAACGGGTGCTAGTGCTCGTTGTTTGCCATCGATTCTTGGCCATAACTTGGCAAGTTACGTCGGCTCCGCAGGTACCGAGACCCAAGGAAGCCCAGCACTACACATTAAGAGGTGGTTCGGCACGGCATGTCAGTGATCTGCCACATGTGTGACATGGTACGCGCCCGCATTGCACATGACGGACACGGTTCGACACAGCATGTCAGTGATCTGCCACATGTGTGACGAACGGTAGATCCGACCGGAGCACGCATCATGTGTCATCCAACTCGACAATGGCCGACAACGGCGCAATGTGAGACATGCTGCGCTAGCCTGACATCGTGGACCTTGACGCCTTCACCGACCATGCCCCAGGCAGCCTAGTCGCAGTCCGTGGCACGGACCCACGGCGCGGCGAGTGGTCGCATATGGCGTTTGTGCCCGACCCACTGCCGTCAGAGTCACCAGTATTAAGTGGGGCGACTTATCGCGCAGTAGCAGATGCTCGCGCTGCGCTTGCTGCGCTTGACAGCACCGCGCGGCGATTGCCGAATCCACGCCTCTTTCGTAGGCCGTCATTGCGAGCTGAGGCACAGAGCACTTCGGCACTAGAGGGCACTTACGCACCACTGGCGGAAGTCCTTACGGCCGACGAAGAACGGCCACAAAGCCCTGATATGAGGGAAGTCCTGAACTATGTCGTAATGGCTGAAAGTGCGTTCGCTTGGGTTGAGGAAGGCCACCCCTTAACCGTTAACATGCTTGAAGAGCTACAACGAATTCTCGTCCGCGAAACAAAAGGCGAGGGCAAATCGTCAGGCAAGGTACGCGATCATCAGGTCGTGGTCGGACAGCGCGCGACCGCCCAACCCAGCGACCTCCCAGCACATGCGGCACGTTTCGTACCTCCACCGCCCGGCCTGGATCTCCAGGCGAACCTTCGCGATCTTCTCGATTGGATGGCAAGCAAAGACGTGGGGCGAGAGATCGACCCAGTGGTCGTTGCGGCGCTCGCTCACTACCAATTTGAGACACTCCATCCGTTCCATGACGGCAACGGGAGAATTGGCCGCATGTTGATCGTAATAAATCTGTACGAGCAAGGGATCTTGCATGAGCCAACGCTAACGGTGTCGCCGTGGTTCGAGGCGCGGCGCCGCGAGTACTATGACTACCTATTTGCTGTTAGTACAGAAGCAGCATGGGACCCATACGTGCGGTTCTTTGCGGAGGGCTTGGAGGCTTCGGCACAACGAACGCATGACCGCATGGTTACTCTTGTCCAGATACAGACAGAAATGAAGGACCGTGTCCGCAAATCGACACTTCGGGCGGATACTGCACACACCCTGGTTGACTTCGCAGTGTCGAATATATCGTTTACTGTCAGAGCGGTTGAGAAAGAGTTAAAAATATCTTACGGCCGCGCCAATAGCTTGGTAGGTCAACTCGTTCAGTTGGGAGTAATAGCCCCAATGCGTACTACGTCTGGCAGCGGTACGCGCAGATTCTATGCGCCGCAGGTTTACGACGTCCTTCTCGGTGACGAACGATAGTCGGGCGCATCCCCAGCAAAGTCACAATCGGGCCGACACCAGCACGCCAAAGCCGGACGTGTGGTCGGTACGAGTTCGTCCTCGCCAGACCTCCGCTTGGTGGTCATCCCGTCGCCTGATGGCGTCTCGATCACGCCATGTTGGGCCGCAACCTCCGTGCGAATCCGCAGGCCAAACTTGCCAGGCTTGCGGTCCCGGCGCGGCGTTATAGCCATCAGATCAGGCGACGGGATGACCACCAAGCGCCCACCCTGCCAAGGCGCCCGTTCCTGCCCGGCTCGGGTCATCTTGGAGCCTGCCTGCCCAACTCGGGTCTTGTGTTCCTGCTTCGCGTCTGCGGCAGCTGCGAGGTCGCCCGGCCTTCGTCGAACCGCCACGCCGGACCGGCGCCAGCCGCAGGCCCGCGTCTGGCGGTTCGACACCATGAGGGCCGGACCGGCGCCAGCCGCAGGGGCCGCTCTTGACCAAGAAAAGAAGCTCTGAACACACCATGATCACAAGACAATGCTCACAAGACGACCCCGCGCCGTTCTACAGGCGGGATCGACCGCGTAACACCGGATCGCTACGTCGCGACTCAGGGCATGTCACTGAGGGAGACGATGTGTATCAACAGCCTTACATGCGCATGCCTGTGCCGAAGCCTCGAAGGCCCCGCTGGCCGTGGGCCATTCGGACGAGGCCTTGGAGGGCGTCGCACTGACCATCGGCAGTAACTGATCAGCTCGGACGCTCGCGGAAAGCTCGGACGCGGGACCTGCCTGACCTCGTGCGCTTCTTCACCGCGACCGGCGAACGGCGAGGTGAGGCGCTGGGCACTCACTGGTCGGACTTCGATCCCGACGCCCAGACAATGACCATGACGGGCAACATCGTGCAGGTGCGCGGCAAGGGCACCGTGCGCAACCGTGGCAAGTCCGAGACGTCGAACCGGACGATCGCGCTGCCGGCCTGGTCCGTTGAGCGACTCAAGGAGCGTGAAGCCAAGGTCGGCGCGGTCGATCCCGATAAGCCGGTTGACCGCTCGGCAGATCGCGGACGTGCTGGGGCAGTCGCACCCGTCGATGACGCTCAACAACTACGTGGGCCGGGGTCAGACGTCACGGGCGAGCGCGGACGCTCTCGACTCTGTGGCCACCAGACGGCCACAGCGAAAACTGGCGATAAATCGGCAACCGGGTTCGGCGGCTCGCTCGGCGTTGGGCGGGCAGACAGCAGAAAACCCGCTGTCACCAGCGGGTTTTCTGTATTGCTGTCTCAACCAGACGTGCGCCCGAAGGGATTCGAACCCCTAACCTTCTGATCCGTAGTCAGATGCTCTATCCGTTGAGCTACGGGCGCTTGTTCAGTTGTTAACTTAGCATCCGGCGGACCGGCGCTGAGCGGAGGCTCCGGGATTTGAACCCGGGAGGGGGGGTTACCCCCAACCGCATTAGCAGTGCGGCGCCATAGACCAGACTAGGCGAAGCCTCCCGGACGACCACTGCTCAGCAAGC
>DATFHB010000026.1:0-3086 GCA_035248845.1 Amycolatopsis sp.
TACGGCCTCGGGGCCACGCTGTTCAGCGCCCTGACCGGCCACGCCGCATTCGAACGCCGCAGCGGCGAGCAGGTGGTCGCGCAGTTCCTGCGGATCACCACCCAACCCGTGCCGGACCTGCGGGAGCACGGAATTCCCGACGACGTCTCCGACGTGATCGCCCGGGCGATGTCCCGCACTCCCGGCGAACGTCCGGCGACGGCCGCCGACTTAGGCGAGGAACTGCGGCGGATCCAACTCGATCGCGGTCTTTCCGTCGACGACATGGCCCTCCGCACGGAACCCGACGCACAGGTCCACGACCGAGGGCACGGACCGCGCGGCACCACACCATCGAGCAGTGTGACGGGACACCTCCTACTGGAGCTGACGAGTTTCGTCGGCCGCAGGCACGAGCTCACCGAGGCGAAGAACCTGCTCGCCGGGTCGCGGCTGGTGACGTTGACCGGAATCGGCGGCGTCGGCAAGACCCGGCTGGCAATGCGGGTCGCCGCGGCCGTGCAGCGCGAGTACGACGACGGAGTCCGGCTGGTCGAGTTGGGCGAACTACGCGACGGGTCCACGCTGGTCGACGCGGTGGCCGCCGCGGTGGGGGTGCGGGACCATTCGTCGCGGCCGCTGCGCGACGTGCTGATCGAGTTCCTCGCCTCCAGGGAACTGCTGCTGGTCCTCGACAACTGCGAGCACCTGGTGGACGCGGTGGCGGGGCTGACCGAGACGCTCTTGCAGGTGTGCCCGGCGCTGCGGGTCCTGGCGACCAGCCGCGAATCCCTCGGCATCGGCGGGGAAGCGGTGCTGCAGGTGCCGCCGTTAGCCGTGCCGGAGCCCGACCGGAAGCCGTCGCTGCGGGGATTGCCCAAATACGACGCGGTAACCCTGTTCGCCGAACGCGCCGCCGCCGCGGTTCCCGGATTTGCGCTGACCGAGGACAACGCGGCGGCTGTGGCGGGGATCTGCCACCGTCTCGACGGGTTGCCGTTGCCGATCGAACTGGCCGCCGCCCGGTTGCGGGCGATGTCGCCCGAGCAGATCCTCGAGCGGCTGACCGACCGCTACACACTTCTGACCCGCGGCAGCCGCGGCGCGCCGACGCGGCAGCAGACCCTGCGGTTGTCCATCGACTGGAGTTTCGAACTGTGCACCGCCCGTGAGCAACTGATATGGGGACGGTTGGCGGTGTTCGCCGGCAGCGTCGAACTCGATGCCGCCGAGCAGGTCTGCGGCGACGGACTGGGTCCGGACGAGCTGCTGGACACGCTGACCTCCCTGGTGGAGAAGTCGATCCTGATCCGGGAGGGGCACGGGCCGGTGGTGCGGTTCCGGATGCTCGAGACCCTCCGCGCGTACGGCTACGAGAAACTCGGGCAGACCGGCGAGACCGTGACTTTGCGTCGCCGGCACCGGGATTGGTACGAGGCGCTGGCGCTGGGGGCGGAGGCCGAGTGGATCAGCGCCCGGCAGTTGGACTGGATCGCCCGCCTGAAGCGGGAGCAACCGAACCTCCGTGAGGCGCTGGAGTTCTGCCTCGACGACGATCCCGCCGCCGGCCTGCGCACCTCCTCCGCACTCCGCTGGTTCTGGACCTCCCAGGGTCTCTACAGCGAGGGGCGGCGCTGGTTCTCCGACCTACTGGCCCGCTACCCCGGAGAACCGACGGTCGACCGGATCAGGGCGCTGTACTGCACCAGCGTGATGGCCAACGTGCAGGGCGATCTCGAGTCCGGGGCCGCGCTCGTGGCGGAGGCGCGGAACCTCACCGCGCACACGAGCGACCCCATGATGCGCGCGTTCGTCTCCTTCGCCGACGGAACGCTGGCCCTCTACAGTGGGGACCTCCCAGACGCATGCACGCACCTCGAAACTGCACTCGCGGAGTTCAGCACACGCAGGGATCGCACACTGGAGACGAACGTGCTCTATCTTCTCGGGTTGGCGTACGGACTGTCCGGCCAGACCGAGCGAGCCGTCGAGCGCCACGAGCGGGTCCTCGCGATCACGGAAAAGTACGGCGAGAAGATGTACCGATCGCATTCGCTGTGGGCCTTGGGAATTGCGGTGTGGCGACAGGGCGCCGCCGATCGCGCAGTGCGGTTCCTCGAGGAATCGCTGGAGCTGTCGCGGCAGGTGCACAGCCCCCGCTTCGCCGCCGCGGCCGTCGAAGCGCTGGCCTGGATCGCGTGTGAGAGACGAGACCCGGCTCGGGCCGCGGTGCTGATGGGAGCCGCGCAGTGGCTGGCGAGGTCGGTGGGCAGTGCCGCGGTGATCCATTCCGATCTGATTGTCTACCAGACGGAATTCGGCGGGAGGGCTCGGCAGGAACTCGGGGACAAAGCGTTCGCGGCGGCCCACCGCAAGGGTGAACAGCTCGGCTTCGACGCGGCCATCGCCTACGCCCTCCACGAAGCGCAGCCCGGCACCTCCACACCCGCCACCGACGCGCCGACGCGACTGACCAAAAGGGAACGCCAAGTCGCCGACCTCATCGCCGAAGGCCTGACCAATCAGGCCATCGCCGACCGCCTGGTGATCTCACCGCGCACCGCCCAGGGCCACGTGGAGCACATCCTGGCCAAGCTGGGTTTCACCTCCCGCACCCAGGTCGCGGCCTGGGTCGTGGAGCAGGCGCACGACTAGAGTCGGCTGCCGGGGTTTCTCAGACACAGCGCGCCGGTAGCTGCGGCGATCAGGCAGGCGACCGCCCCGAGAAGCAGTCCCGCGCGGCCGCCCCACTGCTCGCACACCCATCCGGTGATGGGCCCGCCGACCGCGGTGGATCCGATGAATGCCATGCCGAACAGGGCCATGACCCGTCCGCGCTTGTCCGGTGCGGCCGCGAGTTGCAGTGTGCTGTTCGTCGTCGAGTTGAACGCAACACTGCATGCTCCGACGCAGGCCATGACGACCAGCATGACCCACAGATTGGGGGCGGCGGCAGCGACGAGGAGAACGGCTCCGAACGCCGTCGCACTGATGACGAGCGGCCCGGTTCCGGTCCGGCCCCAGGTTGCGACGGCGAGCCCGCTCACGACGGATCCCGCTCCCATCGCGGCGGTGATGAAGCCGTATGCGCCCGGCCCGGCGTCGAG
>DATFHB010000027.1:0-27154 GCA_035248845.1 Amycolatopsis sp.
ACCGGCACCATCGGCAAGCCGGTCAGCTGGTCCGAGGTCATGATCAGGCGAGACGACGGCACGGAGGCCGCGCCGGGCGAACCCGGCGAGATCGTGATCCGGGCGAAGCGTCCCGACATTCTTTTCCAGGGCTACTACAAGGATCCGGAAGCGACCGCGGCCGCCATGCCGGACGGAGGCTGGTTCTCCTCCGGGGACCGTGGTGTGCAGCGCGAGGACGGCTACTGTGTCTTCCTCGATCGTCTCAAGGACAGCATCCGCAGGCGTGGGGAGAACATCTCGTCCTACGAGATCGAGCGGGTGCTCAACTCACACCCGGAGGTGGCGGAGTCCGCGGTCATCGGCGTGCCCTCGGAACTGGGCGAGGAAGAGGTGCTGGTGGTCGTCGTGCCGAAGGACGGCCGGCCGCCCGACCCGGCCGAGCTGATCGCCTTCTGCACGGATCGCATGGCGGACTTCATGGTCCCGCGCTACGTCAGGTTCCGCGACGACCTGCCCAAGACCGCCACCGAGCGGGTCCAGAAGTTCCGGCTACGCGAGGAAGGCTTCGCCGGTGCGTTCGACGCGGCCGCGTCCCCGGCGGCGGTGCCGGAGGGGATGAGCAAGCATGTACGCGGTTGAGCACGCGATCGAGCACCCCGGAAAGCCGGCCATCATCATGGCCGGCACCGGAGAGATCGTCACCTACGGGGAGTACGAGCGGCGCTGCAACCAGGTCACGCACCTGCTGCGCGCCGCCGGCCTGGAGCGCGGCGACCACATCGCGATCCTGAGCGAGAACCATCCCCGGCTGCTGGAGATCGAGGGGGCCGCGGAACGGATCGGGCTCTACTACACGCTCGTCAACGCTCACCTCGGGCCGGACGAGGTTGCCTACATCGTCGACAACTGCCGCGCGCGGACGGTGTTCACCTCCGTCGCCAAGCTGGAGATCGCCCGGCGGGCACTGGCTTGCTGCCCGCGGGTGGAGCGGGCGTTCGTGCTCGGGCTCGGCGAAACCGACGGTGCCTTCGAGCCCTACGAGTCCGCGATCGCGGACCTGCCGGGCGATCCGGTGCCCGACCAGAGCCTCGGCCTGCCCATGCTCTACTCCTCGGGCACCACCGGTCGTCCGAAAGGGATTCTGCGGCCATTGCCCGGCACCGGCCCGCAACACCTGCTTCCGATCCAGGGATACGTCAAGGACCTCTTCACCTACCGGCCGGGGCAGGTCTACCTCAATCCGGCACCCATGTATCACTCCGCACCGCAGTTCAGCGTCGGGGTTACGTTGCGACTCGGCGGGACCGTGGTGATCATGGAGGAGTTCGACGCCGAACAGTGGCTTGCGCTGATCGAGCGTTACCGCGTGACGCACACCCAGGTGGTGCCGACGATGTTCCACCGGCTGCTGCGGCTGCCCGGGGATGTCCGTGCCCGCTATGATCTGTCCTCTCTGGAGTGTGTGGTGCACGCCGCCGCGCCCTGTCCGGTGCCGGTGAAACGAGCCGTGATCGAGTGGTTCGGCCCGATCGTCGTGGAGTACTACGGGGCGACCGAAAGTAACGGCATCACCTTCTGCACCGCGGCGGAGTGGCTCGCGCACCCGGGAACCGTGGGGCGCGCCGTGGTGGGCGAGTTGCTGATCCTCGACGAGCGGGGCGAGCGCTGTCCGCCCGGGGCCGATGGCACCGTGTGGTTCCGCGGGGCCACGAACTTCGAGTATTTCGAGGACCGGGTCCAGACGGCGGAAAGCCGCAGCCTCGACGGGGCGGCCAGCACCGTCGGCGACGTGGGTCATGTCGACGAGGACGGCTACCTGTACCTGACCGACCGCACAACGCACATGATCATCTCGGGCGGGGTGAACGTCTACCCACAGGAGACCGAGAACCTGCTGAGCACCCACCCGGCGGTCGCCGACGTCGCGGTGATCGGGGTGCCGAACGAGGACCTCGGCGAGGAGGTCAGGGCGGTCGTCCAGCCGGTCGATCCGGCGGCGGCGGGCCCGCACCTGGCCGGGCAACTGATCGGCTTCTGCCGCGACAACCTCGCGTCCGTCAAATGCCCGCGCAGCATCGACTTCGTCGACGAACTGCCGAGACTGCCGACCGGCAAACTGCAGAAGCGGTTGCTGCGGGACGTTTACTGGTCCGGCCACCGGACCCGGATCCTGTAGCGGGTGGCGTGGCGCCTGTCACATGCGCTAGTCGTCGCGCCGGATCGCGGCTCCCTGCGGACCGGGCTGATATCCAGAGACCGTCACGTTCAACGTCACAATCACATGCAGGTGGAGGCTCTCGTGGAAAGTGGGTGGGCTGGGGGAGAGCGGTTCGGGACAGGACGCAGGATCCGGTCGTCGACAGTGGTCCGGGTGTTCCTGGCCGCCGTACTCGGTGCCGTGCTGGCCGCGTGCGGGGGATCCACACAGGCGGGGCAGACCGGGACCCAGGGGGGACAGAACGATCCCATCAAGGTCGGCACGATCCAGACCGCCAGCGGTGCGTTCGGGCAGCAGATCTTCCTGACCGTGTCGACGATGTGGGAGAACTGGATCAACGCCAATGGTGGCATCAACGGGCATCCGGTGAAGCTGTACACATTGGACGACGGGACCGATCCGGCGCGAGCGCTGAGCGACACCAAGGAACTCATCGATCAGGATGGCGTCGTCGCGATCATAGGCTCCAACAGCACCGGGGCCTCGGCGATCCAGAAGTACGCCGCCAGCAAGGGAGTGCCGATCATCGGCGGTGTCACCGCGCAGACCGTTCCGGCGCCGTTGAGCTTCCCGGCGGGCACCTCGCTCGAGTATCTGGTGAAGGGCTATCTGAGCACCGCCAAGACGGCCGGGCTGACCAAGTTCGGCGCGTTCACCTGTGTGGAGTCGGCAGCGTGCACCTCGTCCGTGACCGCGTTGCAGAGCGCCGCGCCATCGCTGGGCGTGCAGTTGGTCGATACCGAGAAGGTCTCCTCGACCGCGCCGGACTACACGGCCCCGTGCCTGTCGATGATCAAGTCCGGGGCACAGGCCGTCGCGTACGGAACGTCGCCGCAGATCGCGGTGAAGATCATCCAGACCTGTCTGCAGCAAGGCGCCACGTTCGCCACCGTCGTGAACGCGGGCACCGCGCTGCCGGCGTGGGCGAACATTCCGGCGCTGCACGGCTCGAAGGTCTACATCGTCAACGAGGTCTGGCCACTGTCGCAGAAGGACACTCCGGCACAGCAGCAGTTCTTCCAGGCGGCCGACAAGTACGCGCCGGGAATGCTCACCAGTCCCGAGATGAGTGCCTATGTGCAGCAGGCCTGGGTGGGTATGCAGATGTTCGCGACCGTGGCCAAGGCCGGCCAGATCGGGCCGACGTCGACCGCGGCCGACCTGATCAAGGCGCTGTACACGGTGAGGGACGAGACACTGGGCGGGCTCACCGGGCCCACCACCTACACCGAGGGCGCCACCCAGGTGAACAAGTGCTACTTCGTCACGCTCCTGGAGAACGGCAGCTACACCAGCCCATTCGGCGCCGCACCGCAGTGCGCAGCCTGACGGCGGTTCGGCACCGACGCGATGTGCGTGAACTGACTGAGCCCGAGGAGGCGTAGTAGTGACGGCACTTCTGGCCGCCGTGGTGGTAGGCCTGGCAACCGGCTCCATCTATTCGCTGGTCGGGCTCGGCGTCGTCCTGACCTACAAGACCTCGGGCATCTTCAACCTGGCACACGGTGCGCTCGCAACGGCGTCGGCGTACGCGTTCTACTGGCTGCACTTCGAACACCACGTCGCGTGGCCGATAGCGGTGTTGGTGTCCGTGCTCGTCCTCGGCGTGGCTTTCGGGCTCGCTTTCGAGCGGCTGGCCGGCAGGCTGCAGGGCGCGACCCTGGCGTCCCGCATCGTGGCCACGGTCGGCGTGCTGCTGGTCATCCAGGCGGTCTGCGTGCTGCTGTTCGGCAACAGCCCGCTCAGCGTCGGTGCGTTCCTGCCGGTGGGCCAGGTGCTGTTGTTCGGCGTGGTCGTCACCTACGACAAGATCATCATCGTGGGCGTCGCACTCGTGGCGACGGTGGTGCTGTACACGTTCTTCCGCCGCACCCGGCTGGGCAAGTCGATGCGGGCGGTCGTCGACAACCCACAACTGCTCGACCTCGCCGGCACCAACCCGGCCCGGGTGCGCCGGGTGGCGTGGATGATCGGGTGCATCTTCGCGACGCTGTGCGGTCCGCTGCTGGTGCAGCTGCTCGGCCGGGTCGATCCCGGAACGCTGACCGCGCTGGTGATCCAGGCATTCGCGGCCGCGGCACTGGGATCGTTCACGAGCCTGCCGCTGACCTACGTCGGCGGCCTGCTGATCGGTGTCGTGGCTGCGGTGACGCAGAACTACTTCGGTGGCTCCGACGGGCTTCTCGGCGGGCTGCCCTCGGCGATGCCGTTCGTGATTCTCTTCGTGCTCATGCTTGTCATGCCCCGCTCGCGCTTGGCCCTGCGCGGCATGGTGCCACGCAGGACGGCGGTGCGATGGACGGCGCCGGTGCGGGTGCAGCTCGTGGGGACGCTGCTGACGGTGGCGTTCCTCGCCACCGTGCCCGCCTGGGCCGGCTTCCAGGTGGGTGCCTGGACCACCGCGCTCACCTTCGTCATCCTCTTCCTGTCCCTGGGCGTGCTGGTGCGGATGGCCGGGCAGGTTTCGTTGTGCCATGCGACCTTTGCCGCGATCGGCGCGGTCGCCTTCTCGAAGCTCGCGACGACCGGCCTTGGCATCCCGTGGCTTCCCGCGCTGATCATCGCCGGGCTCGTCGCGGTCCCGGTGGGCGCCCTGCTGGCGATCCCGGCGATGAGGCTGTCCGGGGTTTTCCTGGCGCTCGCGACCTTCGGGTTCGGCATTCTGGTGCAGAGCATGTTCTACCAGACGGACTTCATGTTCGGCGCCACCGGCGAGGGCATCAGCCTGCCGATGCCGGACGCGTCATGGTTGCCGCTCGAGGGCGCGGACGGCTTCTATTACGTTGTCCTCGCGTTGACCGTCGTGTGCTGCGGATCGACCATCCTGCTGTTGCGGACCCGGCTCGGCCGGCTCCTGCGCGGTATGGGCGATTCCTCGCTCGCGCTGTCCACCGCGGGACTCAGCGTGACCGTGACGACGGTGCTGGTGTTCTGCATCTCGGCGTTTCTCGCCTCGATCGCCGGCGCGCTCTACGGGGTGAACCTCGGGGTCGCCACCGGGGTCTCGTTCGATCCGTTCCTGTCCGCGACATTCCTGGCTCTGGTCGTCATCGCCGCCGGCGCGGAACCGTGGTACGCGCTGGTGGCGGCGCTGGGTTTTCAGTTGATTCCCACGTACTGGCATCCCGACGGCATCATCAACTATCTCCAGATCGCCTTCGGTGTCTTCGCGATCAGCCAGGCGGTGCTCCCCGCGAGGGGATTCTCGCCAGGGGTCCGGACGGCGATCGACCGCCTGGGTGGTCGTGCGGCGCCGCCGCCCGAACCCGCCACTGCGCGGGCGGCCGAGGCGCCACCGGGCGGAAGCCGCCGTCCGTCGAGTGAGCTGTCCGTGCGGGACCTGACGGTCATGTTCGGCGGGCTGGCCGCGCTGCGCGGACTCAGCCTGGCGGCGCCGGCCGGGAAGATCACCGGCCTGATCGGCCCGAACGGTGCCGGGAAGACGACGACCTTCAACGCCTGCTCGGGGCGGGTCCGCCCGACGGGCGGGCGCGTCGTCTTCAACGGCGAGGACGTGTCCGGCACGGGGCCCGCCGAACGGGCACGGCGCGGGCTCGGCCGGACGTATCAACATGTCGAGTTGTGGGATTCGCTTACGGTGGCCCAGAACATCGCGCTCCGGGCGGAGGCCGGCCTGGCCGGGCGGAGCGTGCTCCGGCAGCTCGTGCCCAGACGTGGGGACCGCTCCCGCGTCCGGAACGTGGCCGCGGAGGCGATCCGGTTGTGCGGACTCGAGGACGTGGCGGCCGCGACCGTGGGCTCGCTGTCCACGGGGAAGCGCCGGCTGGTCGAGGTCGCCGGCTGCCTGGCCGGCGACTTCAGCGTCATCCTGCTCGACGAACCCTCATCTGGTCTGGACCAGTACGAGACGGAGAGCCTGGGCCGGCTGCTGCGCCGCGTGGTCGACGAGCGGGGCGTGGGGGTGCTGCTGGTCGAACACGACATGCGCCTGGTGATGGATGTGTGCGAGTACATCTACGTGCTCGACTTCGGTGAAGAGATCTTCCGGGGCACAGCGGCGGAGGTGGCGGCGTCACCGCTCGTGCGTGACGCCTACCTGGGCTCCGAAGGTGCGCCGTCGGCGGGCCCGGTCGAACGGTCGGTGGTGGTGGAGTCGTGACCAACACGATCGCGAAAGGGCAGGCGCGGCCCGGAGCGGCGGTCGAAGACGGCGTGCTCGTCCTCGACGACGTCTGCGCGGGCTACGGCGGTGCGGCCGTGCTGCACGACGTGACCGTCGTGGTCCCGAAGGGCTCCTTGATCGCACTGCTGGGTGCCAACGGCGCGGGCAAGACCACTCTGTTGCGCGTCGCGTCGGGGCTGCTCCGTCCGGCGTCGGGCACCGTGCTGCTGGGTGGCCGGGACGTCACCGGAGCGCCGCCGTGGCGCCGGGTGCGCGACGGCCTGTGCCTGGTCCCGGAGGGCCGGGGGATCTTCCCGTCGTTGACGGTACGGGACAACCTCGAACTCCAGGTGCCGCCGTGGGTGCGCAGCTATGACCTGGACCGGGTGGTCGAGGTGTTCCCCGTCCTGGGCGAGCGGATGGGCCAGGTCGCCGGAACGCTGTCCGGAGGTCAGCAGCAGATGCTGGCGCTCGGCCGGGCCGTGCTGGCCGAGCCGAGCGTGCTGCTGCTGGACGAGATCTCGATGGGCTTGGCGCCGCGGCTGGTGGACGAACTGTTCGAGTCGCTGACGGTGCTGGCGGCGAGCGGCACCGCGATGCTCGTGGTGGAGCAGTACGTGCATCGCGCGCTCGACCTGTGCTCGCTCGCCTACGTCATCGCCAAGGGATCGGTCGTCTTCTCCGGCCCGTCGGAGCAGTTGCGGCGAGACTCGCTGGTCGAGACCTACCTCGGTGCGTAGCAGTCGCGATCGTCGAAGGAGGAGCATGGCTGGACGTCTCGAAGGCAGGGTGACGCTGATCTCGGGCGTCGCGTCGGGACAGGGGCGGGCCGCGGCGCTGCGGTTCGCCGCCGAGGGGGCGCTCGTCGTCGGGTGCGACATCGACGTGGCCGGCAGTAAGGAAACGGTGGAACAGGTCCGCGCCCTGGGCTACGACATGCTGGCCGCGGCGCCGCTCGATCCATCCGATCCCGGCGCGGCCCGAACCTGGATCGACGACGCGATCACCGCCCGCGGCCGGATCGACGTGCTGTACAACAACGCGGGCGCGGTGCGACACGCGCCGATCGAGTCGTTTCCGGTCGAGGACTGGCGCTTCTCGATGCGCAACGAGATCGACATCGTCTTCTTCCCGACGCGCGCGGCGTGGCCGCATCTGATGCGGACCAAGGGTGTCGTCATCTCCACCGCGTCGGTGGCCGGTCACCTCGGGCAGCCCGGCATGGTGGCCCACTGCGCCGGCAAGGCCGCCGTGATCGCGATGGCCCGGGTGTTCGCCGCGGAGGGCGGGCCGCACGGGATCCGCTCGTACTCGATCAGCCCCGGGCCGATCCTCGTCGAGGGGGGCCTGGAGTACTTCGCGGATCCGGCGAACCGTGAACGGGCCATCGCGTCGACCATCCTCGGGCGGCTGGGCGAGCCGGCGGAGGTGGCCGGTCTCGCTTGCTTCCTCGCCTCGGACGAAGCGTCCTATATGACCGGTGTGGATATTCCCGTCGACGCGGGGGAGATCATCAAGTGGCGGTGAGGACCTAGCGTGCCCGGGCCGCCGTTGGCCCCGGGTTCGCTGGCCGTGAAACTCCAGCTCCACGACGAGCTTCCGGTCGAGCATCGGCTGGCCGAGCTGCTGGACCAGGCCCGGATCGCGGACGCCGTGGGGTTCGACGGCATCGTCCTCGGCGAGCACCATGCCGGCGTCCTGCCGGGATACGTGCCCAACCCGGTGTCCGTGATCGGCTGGCTGCTCGCGAGGACGTCCGCCGTGTGGGGAGCGCCGTGCCCGACACTGCTCCTGCCGCGGCCGACGGGGCTGGCCGTCGAGGAACTGGCGTGGCTCGCGGCGGCGTTCCCGGGCCGCGTGGCGGCCGGGTTCGCGGCGGGCTGGGCGGAGGTGGACTTCGCCGTGACGGGCGCCTCCCGGGACCGCCTGGCCGAGCGTTTCGAACGAGAGCTCGTCAGGGCGGCGAGCGTGCTCACCGGTCGCGCCCAGGCGCCCCTGTCCGGCGACGCCGCCGTGCAACGGCTCGCCGAGCGACCGCTCCCGGTGGTCAGCGCCGCGTCCAGCGGCCTCGCCTGCCGGCGCGCCGCGCGCGCCGGGGTCGGCGTGCTGCTGGATTCCCAGATCGATGCGGCAGTGGCCGGGCGCCGGGTCGCTGGTTATGCCGGCGCCGGAGGCACCGGGCCGCGGGCGATCGTCCGGCGGATCTGGCTCGGTGATCCGCCGGCGGGCCTCTACGATCGCCAGCTCGCGCTCTACCGTGGGCAGGCCGAGCGGCTCGGCATCGAGCCGGGCATCGATGCGGCGATCGTGTCCGGAGAAGCTGCGGAAGTAGCCGGCCGCCTCGCGGACCTGCTGCGCGCGACGCGAGCGTCGTCGCTGATCCTGCAGATCCACCTGCCCGGCCTGGAGGCTGGCGCGGCCCGGCAACAGCTGGAACGGGTCGGGACCGACCTGCTGCCCCGGCTGCGCACGGTGGCGTAGTGCCGATCTCATGAGATACCTGGCGTTTGCGCTAGTCCTGCTTCCGCGGGAGCGAGCGGATCTGGCCTTCGGCCGCGCCGGCTTTTAACGTGACAAAGAAGCCTATCGCAGACACGAAACTCGGGAGACCGAAGGTGGCCGAAGAGTACATGCTGGACTGGCTCATTTCCGTCGACGACCACGTCCTCGAGCCGCCGGATCTGTGGCAGAACCGGGTGCCGTCGCAGTTGCGGGACCGCGCCCCGAAGATCGTCCGGGACGGCGACAACGAGTGGTGGGAGTACGACGGCATCCGTTCCCCGACCACCGGGCTGGCCGCCACGGCGGGCAAGGAAGCCAAGGACTTCAGCTTCCAGCCGATGCGCTACGAGGACATGCGCCCCGGCTGTTACGACTCGGTGGCGCGGACGAAGGACATGGACGAGGCCGGGATTCTCGCCTCACTCTGCTTCCCGTCGTTCCCCCGCTTCTGCGGGCAGGTCTTCACCGAGGGCAAGGATCGAGGACTGGGCCTCATCTGCGTCCAGGCCTACAACGACTGGATGATCGAGGAATGGTGCGGTTCGGTGCCAGGCCGGTTCATCCCGAACATCATCCTGCCGCTGTGGGACCCCGTCCTCGCCGCGGAAGAGGTGCGGCGCTGCGCCCGGAAGGGTGCGCGAGCGCTCGCCTTCTCCGAGAACCCCGCCGCGCTGGGCCTGCCCTCCATCTACGACCCCGCACAACCGTGGGACCCGGTGTGGCAGGCGTGTGACGAGACCGGTGTGGTGGTCTGCATGCACATCGGCTCGTCCAGCCAGTTCTGGCGGCCCTCCGACAAATCGCCCGGTATTGTCAACTACATCCTCGGTGCGCCGGTGAACATCTCGGCGGCCATGATCGAGTGGCTGTTCGCGCCGCCCTTCAACCGGTATCCGAACCTCAAGATCGCCCTGTCCGAGGGCGCCATCGGATGGATCCCGTACTACCTCGAACGTTCGGCGTACACAGTGGAGCGTCACCGGTACTGGGTCAACAAGGTGTCCGCCCAGTCGATGGGGAGAGCGCCGACATCACTGGACGCGCTGGATCCGGTGGATGAGCTGGAAGGCCTGCCGGACCTGGAGACCATGGACGTGCGGGCCGTGTTCCGCGACCACATCTTCGGGTGCTTCATCAACGATTTCCACGGCGTGGCAAACATCCGTGACATCGGGATCGACAACGTGATGATCGAGACCGACTACCCGCACTCCGATTCGACGTGGCCGGACTGTATCAAGTTCGCGCACGAACAGCTGTCGACGATCTCGCTGACGAACGAGGAGAAGTACAAGATCCTGCGGGGCAATGCCGAACGCGTCTTCCGCTTCGATCCGGCGCAGCCGCCGGTGCTCGAGCGAGGCCACCGGTGAGGGAACTCGAAGGCCGCGTGGCGATCGTGACCGGTGCGGGACGCGGCATCGGCCGCGAGCACGCGCTGCTGTTCGCCGCCGAGGGCGCGCGGGTGGTCGTCAACGACCTCGGCGGCACGGTGGACGGCACCGACGCCGACGCGTCCGCCGCCGCGCGCGTGGCGGAGGAGATCCGGGCCGCCGGCGGGCAGGCCGTTGCCAACCACGACGACGTCGCCAGTTGGGACGGGGCGAAGCGGCTGGTCGACACCGCGCTGGAGGAGTTCGGCGACCTGCACGTGCTGGTCAACAACGCCGGCATCCTGCGGGACCGGATGCTGGTCAACATGAGCGAAAGCGAGTGGGACGCGGTCATCCGGGTGCACCTGAAAGGGCATTTCGGCCCGATGCGACATGCCGCCGCGTACTGGCGCGAGCAGGCGAAAGCCGGCAGCGACGCGAAGCGGGCCGTCGTCAACACATCGTCGACATCGGGGCTGTTCGGCAATCCCGGGCAGGCCAACTACGGTGCCGCGAAGATGGGCATCGCTGCGCTGACGATGATCGCGGCGGACGAGCTCGCGCGCTTCAACGTGCGGGTGAACGCCATCGCCCCGGCCGCTTTCACCCGCCTGACCGAAGGCGTGCTCTCCACCGAGTCCGCTGGGGACGCCCGGATGGATCCGGCGAACATCTCGCCGTTCGTCGCCTACCTGTGCACAACGGACTGCCCGATCACCGGGCGGTGCTTCTTCCTGATCGGGGGCGAGGTCCATCTCTTCCAGCCCTTCGCCATCGTGGACAAGATCGAGAAGGACGGCCGTTGGACGGTCGCGGAACTGCGGGAGGAAGCAGCGCGGCTCGCGGACGTCAAGTTCGAACTGAACAACCCGTGGGCCTGATGCGAAGCGGAAGGAGTGGTGTCCGTGGCCGGCGAATCCGGGGCAAGGCAGGTCGTGCTCGAGTTCATCGAGGCGCGCAACGCGCATGATCACGTGCGCGCCGGCCGCCTCCTCGCCGAGGACCTCGAGTGGCGCGTTGCCCGCAGCGCCGGTCCGCCGTTGCGGGGCAGGACCGCGATCGAGGCGCTGGTGGGCGGGCTCTCGAGCCGGTTGTTCCAGCCGTCCACGGTCCGGCGTGACGTGCGGCGCGTCCTGGGGGATTCCGACGTCGTGGTCGTCGAGTACACCGTCACCGGTACGACGCTGAGCGGAAACCCTTACGCCAACGACTATTGCTGGATCTACGACGTGCGCGACGACGTGATCACCCGGATCACGTCGTACTCGGACACCCTCAGCGCGAGGACCGCGTTCGGTGCGGACCAGCTCGCCGCGGGACTCGCCGAGGTCCGGCGGCGATGAAGTCGGCCATGGACGCACGGCAGGTTGTCCAGGGATTCGTCTCGGCTCGTTTCGCGGCCGAGCCGGATCGTGCGCGTGTGGCAGGCTATCTCACCGACGACTTCGAGTACGTGGTTCCCCGCAGCTTCGGAGCTCCGCTGCGCGGCGCCGCGGCCCTGGATGCGCTGTCCGGGCTGAACAATGCCCTGTTCGACCCGGACAGTGTGCGCTATATGGAGAAGCGCGTGCTGTCCTCCGGCGACGTCGTAGTGGTCGAGCACTCGGTCACCGCGACGACGATGGCGGGCGGTCGCTACGAGAACGACTTCTGCTGGCTGTACGAGCTTCGCGGCGGAAAGATCGCCCGGGCCGTGCAGTATGCGGACACCCTGCAGGCGCGACGGGGTCTCGGGCAGGCGCAGGAGAAGGTGTTCGGCGAGTTCTCCGCCGACACGGGCGAGCACGCCATCGCCGGCCTCGACGGCGTGCTCGCCTGCACGACCGCGATCTGCGCCATCGACGGCGCGCGCGGGGAGTTGCGCTATCGCGGCTACGAGATCCGTGATCTGGTCGGATATGCCCGGTTCGCCGACGTGGCTCCGTTGCTGTGGCTGGGCCGCTGGCCGTCATCGGCGGAGCGCGAGCACTTCGACGTCGAGTCCCGTGCCCGGTTGGCACTGCCCGCCGCGACCCGTGCACTGCTGGACACGCTGCCCGATACCGCCGATCCGCTGGCCGTGCTGCGCACCGCGATGTCGATCGAGGGCGCACTGGACGGCGCGGCGGAGGACCGGTCGGCGGAGCAGGTGCACGACAAGGCGATCACCGCGTACGCGCGCAGCGCAACCCTGGTGGGCGTGCTGGCATGCCGGGCCCGCGGGCAGGCGCCGCGTGCGCCGCGCGGCGATCTCGATCGCGGTGCGAACCTGCTCTGGATGGCGACCGGCGCCGAGCCGACCCCGCTCGAGGTGGACGCGCTCGACGCCTTGCTGATCACCTACGCCGAACATGAGCTCAACCCCTCGACCTTCACCGGCCGGATCGTGGCAGGAACCCGGTCGGACTACTGGTCCGCCCTCACCGCCGCCGTCGGCGCGTTCAAGGGCCCGCTGCACGGCGGAATCTTCGGTGGCGCCGTCAAGATCCTGCTGGAGCTGGGCGCCCCCGCTGCGGTCCCGGCTTACCTCGACTCCCTGCCTGCCAAGGACGCCTACGTTCCGGGATTCGGGCAGCACCATGTGTATCGCACCGCCGACCCGCGGGTCGCGGGCATGGCCCGCTGTGCCGAGCAGCTTGCGGCGGCATCCGGCCGGGAGCAGCTGCTCGACACCGCGCGTGCGCTGGAGCGCGGGCTCGCCGAACGTGCGAACTCCGCGCCGAGCGCCGACCTGTACGGCGGCCTCGTCATGCACCTGCTCGGCTTCCCGCCGCAGCTGCTGCCGTCGCTGCTCGCGGCCGGCCGCTTCGCCGGCTGGACGGCCCATATCCTCGAGCAGTACGGCGACCCGACGGTGATCCGGCCGCGCGCGGCCTACGTGGGCCCGCAGCCGCGCGTGCTCGCGCGCTCCGGGACCGTCGATTTAGGACACTGAAGGGACCCTGCGCGGGCGCCAGGTCCGTCCACCGAGCGCAGGAACTCGATGACCTCGGGCGCGATCGTCTCGCTGTCGTGGAAGCAGTAGAGCCCGCCCCGGTTGCGCACGTCGAATTCCTTGATCACCGCGCCGGGCACGTGACGGGCCAGACTCTCGAGCTGTTCGCGTGAGGTGTTGAACGAGTACCGGGTCGTGGTGAGGAACCGGGTCGGCACTGAGACGCCGCGCAGCAGGCTGGGGACGTCGATGGCCGAGGAAAGGCTCAGCATCGCGATCGCGACGTGCACTGGCGTCCTGCCGACCTCACGGGCGTAGTGCTCGGCGGCCGCCCTGTCCTCGGACGCGTGGCTCCCGCCGCGCCCGGCGGCGGCTCCCGCCCGCCGCCACCATCCCTCGACGCCCAGATCCCGGACCGCGGCCGCCCAGGACGGGTAGCCCAGCGCGAACACCTCCCGCGTCCGGTGGTCGGCACCGGAGGGCGTGTTGAACAGGGTGAGGCTGCGGATTCGCCCCGGGTGTCTCGCGGCGGCCGCCATGCCGATGAACGCGCCGGTGGCCTCACCGATGTAGTGCGCGGTGTCGACCTCGAGCTGGTCCATGACGCGGATGAGATCGTCGACGTAATCGTCGATGGTCAGTTCGTAGTCCGGCCCCGGGTCGGAACTTTTCCCACAGCCGCGCAGATCGGGTCGCAGTACCCGGAACTCGTGGCCGAGGTAGGGCACCCAGGGCGCCCAGAAACCGCCGTTTCGGCAGAATCCGTGTTGCAGCACAACGGTTTCATGCGGCCGCCACGGTCGTACGAAGTCGTCGTCGGCGACGTTGAGGCGAAGGCGCCCGCCTGCTATCAGCACCATCACGAGGGCTCCTTCCGGCTGCGCCGTTGCCTTGACACTCGTTCTTACCATAGTTACGATACTCAAACAGCTTCGCATGCACGTTTTTGCCGATCAACGTCGATCGCGGGAACCCGCAGATTGAGGCAGTGGATGGAGAATCATCGCGGCCGGCTCCCCATCGAGAGCCCAGCCTTCTCCCACGGCGACCGGTTCCCTGAGCCCGATGCCCGGCTCGGCGGAACCACGTCCCGCCCTCGACGTCCTTGATCGTCCTTCGCTCGCTGTCTCGTTCCACGCAGCCGGGAGGTCGCTGAAGATGCCACGGCCCCGTATCCGAGTGCTGATCGTCGACGACCACGACATCGTCCGCCTTGGACTGTGGGCGGCGATCAGTAAGAGTCACACCGTCGTCGGTCACGTCGCGACCGGTGCGGCGGCGCTGGAGAGTGTCCGGCGAACCAAGCCCGACGTCGTGGTGGCCGACTTCCGGCTGCCGGATATGCCGGGTGACCGGCTGTGCCGGCTGATCCGCGAGGCCGATTCCCGGGTGTCCGTGGTGGTGCTGAGCGCCTACCTCAGCGAGGAGACGGTGCGGCTGGCGATTCAGGCGGGCGCGGCCGCCTATGTCACGAAGGCCGCCGGGCTCCCGGAGCTGATGACGGTGCTCGCCCGGCTGCAGCACGGCATCGCGGCCACCGGCAGCGAGACCGCCGCGCAGATCGTGGCGCGCCTGCACGCGACCGTTACCCGCCGGACCGAAGCTGTGTCGCTGACCCCGCACCAGCAGAGCATCCTGGAGCTGGCGGCCCAGGGACTGACCAACAGCCAGATCGGCACCCGCCTGCACATCTCGGAATCGACGGTGCGGTTCCATCTGCAGAACCTGAAAGAGAAACTCGGGGCGCGCTCCAAGACGGATTTGGTGGTGCGGGCGATGCGGCTCAGCGTGATCTCGCCGGCACCGGAAAGCATCCGGTCGGCGTGAGCACCGCCAAGGCGGCCGGCGGGCGGCTGGGCGACCTTGCTCGGGCGGCCGCCCGCGATCTGGCCGGTGACGCCGTGGTGGTGACCGTGCGCACCGGTGCCGGCGCGCTCTCGATCGCCGCGACGGCCGGTATCGGCCCGGCCCGGGCGCGACTGCTCGCACCCGCCTTCACCGCGCTGGAGGGCCGGCTGCGAAGCGAACTGATCCTGCGCCTGACCCGCCTGTCCGACGCCCGGTGCGAAGGCGCGGAAACTTTGCTGGCAGCGGGTTTCGGCAGTGTCATGACGGCGCGCATCGACAACGGCCGCGAGCGGATGGGTGCCCTGCACGTGTTGCGGCACCAGCAGGGCCTGCTGGAGAACGCGCCGCTGGTCCTGGCCTACGCCAACCACTGCGGCGTCGCGATTGCCTGCCGGCGTGGGCGCCGCCGCCTGGTGCCCGTGCCGGCCTGGGTCGTCGACGCGGTGCGCGACCTGCCCGGGACCGCCCAGTCCTCTTCGGAACTGGTCAAGGGGCTCGACGACGCGCTCGCGGGGGTGTTCGGTTCCGGCATGTGCGGCATCATGCTCTCCGACGGCAGCGGAGACGCGTTGCAGATGCTGCCGGGATCGTTCGGCGCGGACGAGCGGACCGCGGCTTCCTACCGGATCAAGGTCTCCAACTCGCGGAGCAACGCGGCGCGCGTGTTCGTCACCGGCGATCCGTACTTCAGCAATCGGCCGGACGGTGACCCGGCGATCCTGCAGGACTACACCGAGGCCTTCGGGATCTACCGGCTGCTGTCGGTGCCGCTCGCCGTCGGGGACCGGAAGCTCGGGGTCCTGCACCATGCCAACCAGGCACGCGACTATTCGGTGACGGATCTGTGGCGTCTGGAAGCGGTGATCTCCGACATCGGGAGAGCTGTCGAAGAGGCGGAGCGGCTGTTCGTCCTCGGCAGGCGGCTGCGCCTGGAACGCATCCTGTCCGACACCGCGCGTGCGATCACCAGCGCGCAGAGCGTGCGGGGAACCCTTTCCACGGCGTTGGATGCGCTCTCGGAGGTGATCGACGCAAGTCTGATCGCGCTCGTGCCGGCCTCCTCGCCGCCCATTCTGTGGCATACCGGGTACGTGACGCCGGCGATGGAACAGCAACTGCTCGCCCAGGCCGGCGAGCGACCCGAGCGGCGTTCCTACGTGGCCGGGCCCCGGCACGCCGGCGACCCTGGTTCGGCGGCGCTGCATCTGCCGGTGGGCATTGGCACGCAGCGGGTCGGCATGCTCTCCATCCTGCGTTCCCGTGCCGAGCCGTTCACGCCTGCCGAGCGGGACGCCTTGACCCGGCTGGCCAACGTCGCGGCACTGGCCTGGGCCGCTGAGGGCTATCACCGGCAGCGGACGCAGCAGGCCCGGATCGAGGAGCGCCGCCGGATCGCCGACGACCTCCACGAAGAGGTCGCCCAGATCCTGTTCGCGGCGCAGATGTCGCTGGACACCACCCTCGAGATGCCGGGGCTCGGTGCCGAGGCCGCGGCGAACATGACTCGCGCCCGCGCATTGGTGATCATGGCCGATCAGGCGCTGCGCAGCGCCATCCACCAGCTCTCGCGGCCCCAGGACGCCACCCTGGTGCGCGAGCTGGAATCGCTGGTCAGCAAGGTCGAGCAGGATTTCGAGCTGCCGATCCACCTCGACATCGCGGCCGCGGCGGCGCAGACCTGCACCAAGGTGCGGCGGCAGGTGCGGGACGCGGTGCTCACGGTCGTCCGGGAGGCACTGGTCAACGCGGCGAAACACGCGGGTCCCTGCCGGGCGAGCGTGCGGCTCGCGATGAGCAGCCGGCGGCGGCTGATGGTGTCGATCGTCGACGACGGCATCGGCGTCAACCCGAACGGGCACCAGGCCGGGCACGGACTCGCGTACCTGCGCCGGGTCGTCCGCTCCGAGGGCGGCATGTTGCGGATCCGGTCAAGCCCGTCCACCGGCACGAAGCTGCTCGTGACGTTCCCGCAGTGATCGGCCGGTTTCCCCGCCGTCCCTAGCGATTGCGCCAGTTACCGCTGCGGGCGAGTGACGCCCGGTATGCGAGCCGATAGAAAAGAGTCATGCTTGTGGCGACTCTCCGACAGGGCGGACCGGACGGCACGCTGGCCGTGGTCACCCCCGAGGGCGACCGGGCCCTCGTCGGGCCCGGCGGGATCGCCACGTTCCAGGAAGCGCTCGACGACTGGCGTTGCGCGGGCCCGGTGCTGGAAATGTGCTACGAGCGGCTGGTGGCTGACAGCGCGTCCGGGGAACCGGTGACCTGGCGGGACCTCGCGTCCCCGCTGCCGCGCGCATTCGAATGGTGCGAAGCGAGTTCCTACCTGCCGCACCTGGAGCGGATGCGGGCGGCGCGCGCCATGACGCTGCCGCCCGAGCACACCCGTGAGCCGATCGCGTACCAGGCCGGGGCGAGCACGACCCTCACGCCGTTGCAGGACATCCCGTTGCCCGATCCGGCATGGGGCCTGGATCTGGAGGCAACCCTCGCGGTGATCACCGATCACGTGCCGATCGGCACCTCCGCGGGCGAGGCCGCCGACCGTGTGCTGTTCCTGGTGCTCACCAACGATCTGACCTACCGCAACCTCATCGCGGGCGAGTTCCGCAAGGCCGTCGGCCCCTACCAGGCCAAGCCGGCCAAGGCCTACGCGCCGCTGGCCGTGTCCACGCGGTCGCTGGCGGGCCTGTGGGACGGCCGGATCCTGCGTTCCATGGTGAAGGCGTGGGTCAACGGTGTACCGCTCGGCGCCCTTCCGTCCCATTGCGACTACGCCTTCGACTTCGGTGACATCCTGGCCTTTCTCACCCGGACCCGGGCCCTGGCGCCCGGGTCCATCGTCGGACTCGGCACCGTCGCGAGCCGTGACGCGGCGAACGGCTTCGGCTGCATCGGGGAGAAGCGGGCCGCGGAGGCCGCCGAGCACGGTGCGCCGCACACCCCGTGGCTGAATTACGGCGACGTGGTGCGCATCGAGGCGTTCGGACCGGACGGCAGATCGCTGTTCGGTGCGATCAACCAGACGGTCATCCGGCCGGGCGCGCGGGGCACGCCATGAGGGCGGTCATCACCGGTGCGGCGGGCGGCATAGGTGCGGCGATCGCGCGGCGCCTGGCCGGGACCCGTGAGCGGCCCAGGTTGCTGCTCATCGACGTGGCGGAGGACGGTCTGGCACGCACGGCCGGCGAGACCGAGGAAGCTGGGGCCAAGACGGTAACCATGGCCTGTGATCTGTCCACTTCGGACGCCGGCGACGCGGTGATCGCCGAGGCCGAGCGGGCGCTGGGTGGGCTGGACGCGCTGCTCAGCAACGCGGGCATCGTGCGGCCCGGCAGGCTCGGCAACCATGGCACCGAGGCCTACGATCTCGTGTTCGCGGTCAACGCCCGCGCCACCTGGCTGCTGGCGAGAGCCGCTTTCCCGCTGCTGCGGGAGGCGCGGGGCTGCGTCGTGGCGACCGGCTCACTCGCCGCCGAACATCCCACTCCGGACATCGGTTCCTACAGTCCCAGCAAGGCGGCGCTGGTGATGATCGTGAAGCAGCTCGCCTACGAGTGGGGGCCCTACGGCATCCGCTGCAACTGTGTCTCGCCGGGGGCCGTGCGCACACCGATGACCGAGCCGAAGTACGGCGATCCCGCCTCGGCGTCACGGCGCGCACGGGAAGCCGTCATCCCGCTTCGCCGGGTCGCCGAGCCGGCCGAGATCGCCGCCGCCGTGGACTTCCTCTCCTCGCCGGCCGCGAGCTACGTGACGGGCGTGAACCTGCCGGTCGACGGCGGCTGGTCCACCGCCCTGTGCCGCCCATGACAACGCGTATCGAGAACCGAGGTGATGATCAGCATGTCGCCGGGGAACAACTGGAGGAACGGCTGGACGGCCGGCCACGATCCGGACATCGGGTTCACCTTCGTCCCGTCCTCTGTGGACACCTGGGCGCCGGAGCCGTGGCCGGGGCTGGAGTCGGTGGACCTGGCGCTGGACAAGGCGAGCGGTGGGGCGATCGGTGCCCGCCGTATCCGGGCGGTGCCCGCCGGGGCCGGCGTGGACACCGGCTGGCATTGCTACGACGCCGATTTCGAGTTCATCTACGTCCTCGAGGGCGCGATCAGTATCGAGAATGAGGCGGGCGAGCACTACACGCTCGGACCGGGCGCGGCGGGGACCCACCCGGCCCAGTTCTGGCACCGCCGCTACGGCGCCACACCGGACCTCGAATACGTGCATGTCACGGTTCCCGGCCGGCCGCGGATCATCTCCGAGGCCGACAGCGTGCCGGTCTCCCCCGACGCCGAGCCGCACCGCAAACCGCACTACACCTTCGACTCGCCGCAGGCCTACACGCTCGGCGCCGGCCCACGCAGCTACTTCCGGTACCGGGATCTGGAGACGGCAGGCCCGACCGGTGGCCGCATCCATGTCCACGTGGTTCGCGCGACCGAGCCGGGCACCGCCACCGGCTGGCACTACCACTCGATGTCGCAGTGGTTCATGATCATCGGCGGGTCGTCGACGCTCTACGTCGAGGAGCTGCGGCAACCGATGACGGTGCTCGACTCGATGTGTATCGGGCGCGGAATGCGGCACGACGTGGCCCCCTACTCCGGCGACTACGCGGTGCTCGAGATGTGCGTTCCGGCCGACTACGAGACGATGAGCGTGTCGGCACCCGAGAAGGGCGACACCCCGCCCAGAGCGACGAACGCGATGGGCCTCGAGCATTGACCGCCGCGCGGATCGCGGGGGTCGCCGAGCTGCCGCGCGCGGAGCTTGAGGGCATCGCCGATCCCGTCGGCGCGAACGCGATCGCGATCGCGCGGGCGGCTGAGGACGCGGGGCTCCCGGTGTCCTCGATCGACGCGGTGCTGACCTACGACTCGCTGCTGCACCCGCATCCGATGCAGGCGACGAAGGTGTGCGAGTACCTCGGCATCGCGCCGTCGTTCGCCAGCACCATCGGCGCCGGCGGCGCGTCGCCGCTGTTCGGGGTCGTGGTCGCGGATTCCCTGGTGCGTTCGGGTGTGGCGCACACGGTGGCCATCGCGCATTCGGACTTCCGGGCCAGCGCGGCATCGCGGAGCGCGGTGCTGGAGAAGATGGCGGCGGTGGTCGGTCACCCCGAGTTCGAGGATCCCGTCGGCCCGATCGTGCCCACGCTCTACGCGCTCGTCGCGTCCTGGCTGATCGCGGAGGGCGAGTTCGACCGGGAGGACCTCGCCGCGATCGCCGTCCAGACGCGGCAGTGGGCGCGGCTCAACCCGCAGGCGCGGTTCACCACCGCGCTCACCGAGGCGGAGGTGGTGCAAGCCCCGGTCATCGCGGGGCCGCTCGGTCGTTTCGACTGTTGCCTGGTGACCGACTTCTCCGGCGCCGTGATCGTGCGCGGCGGCTCCGCGGACCCGCGTCGCGCGGTGCCGATCGCCGGCGTCGCCGGTGCGGTTTCGCACGAGGAGATCACCCAGGTGCCCGGGCACCCGATGGCACCGCTGCGGCGGACCGCCGACGCGGTGTACCGCGCTGCCGGCATCGGGCCCTCGGATGTCGACGCAGCGTTCCTCTACGACTCGTTCACCGTGACGGTCGCCGCGCAGCTTCTCGGCTACCGGCTGGACGGCGCCGACGGGCTGAAGAAGTTGCTGGCCGGCAACGGAATCGGGCCTGGCGGAAGGTTGCCGGTGAACACGCACGGCGGGCTGCTGTCCGCCTCGACGAGCGGGATTCTCCATATCGCCGAGGCGGTGCGGCAGCTTCGGGGTGAGGCCGGCCAACGGCAGGCCGGCGCGGTCGGCACCGCGCTGGTCACCGGAGTCGGTGGCGTCCTGTCCCACAACTGTGCGGCGATCCTGAGGGGAGCCGGTCATGGTGGCTGAGCCGGACGGCACGATGCGCTTGCGCGGTGAGGAGTACGCCACCGAGCTGACGCGACCGTACTGGGAGGCGCTCCGGCGCGGCGAGTTCGCGTTGCAGCGGTGCCACACGTGCGGGCGCCGGCAGCATTACCCGCGCCGACTCTGCCACTTCTGCGGCAGCGGGACGCTCGAGTGGGTGGCCGCCTCCCGCTCGGGCACGGTCGTCGCGGCCGTCTGGGCGTGTCGCAGCTCCAAGGAGGAGCTGCGCGCTCGCCTGCCGTACCCGGTCGCGCTGATCCGGATGGCCGAAGGCCCGCTGGTGCTCGCGGAGAGCGCGGGCGGGCTCCTGCCGCCGGGCAGCCGGGTGGAGATCGACTCGGCCGCGACGCTGCGCTCGGGTCTGCTGATGGCCACGGCGTGGGAGGGATGATCGTGGAAATACCGAGCAACTGGGGCCGGTGGTCCGCCGAAGACGAAATCGGGGCGCTGAACCTGATCACCGGCGACCACGTGGCCGCGGCGACGGCGCTGGTGGCCGCGGGGCGTGTGCTCCCGCTGGGCCGGGTCATCCGGCACGACATCGTGCGGGTCGCGGACCGGACCGGGCCCACGCACGTGCTCACCGTCGATGGCGGCGACTACGCGGTGGGAGCGCGCCCGCCGGGCGGGGTTCGCACCGCCGACGACTTCATCGCGATGCCGCTGGCGACGGGCACCCATATCGACGCGTTGGCGCACGTGTGGGGCGCCGACGGCCTCTACAACGGGCACGACCCGAACCTGGTCCGCAGCCGTGGAGCCAAGGTCTGCGGCATCGACAAGGTGCCCGGCATCGTCACCGGCGCGGTGCTCGCGGACATCTGCGGCCTGCACGGTGTCGACACATTGCCACCGTCGCACGTCATCTCCGTGGCCGAACTCGAGGCCGCGACGGTCGGTCGCGGGGTGGTTCCGGAGCCGGGCGACGCGCTGCTCATCCGGACCGGCTGGCTCAGCGACGCCAATGTCGCGACGCTGGGCGGTCAGGGGCTCGAAGCCGAAGAGCCCGGCGTGGGCAGGGAGGCGGTCGGCTGGATCGCCGACCACGACATCGCGGTCGTGGGGGCGGACACGCTCGGCGTGGAGGTCCTGCCCGCCGAGCAGGGTCTGCCGGGCGCACCGCTGCACCTCGAGCTGATCACCCGGCTGGGCGTTCATCTGATCGAGGTGCTGGATTTCGAGGAGCTCGCGCGGGCGCGGCACGCGCGTTTCCTGTTCGTGGTGGCACCGCTGCGAATCAAGGGTGCGGTCAACTCGCCG
Organism: Amycolatopsis sp.; assembly: GCA_035248845.1. Taxonomy (GTDB): domain Bacteria; phylum Actinomycetota; class Actinomycetes; order Mycobacteriales; family Pseudonocardiaceae; genus Amycolatopsis_E. The sequence goes on from DATFHB010000027.1 coordinate 22,112, forward strand.
GTGAACCCGCTCGCGATCCTGTAGCCCAGCCGCAGATAGTTGACTTTGTAGTTCCACAAGTTACGATACTATCAGTAGGTCGATGTTACGAATCTAGTCGGGGAAAGCAATTCGGAGTCCAGTGTGGATAGTGAGATCGACGTTTACGACGTGATCGTCATCGGTGCGGGTGTGACCGGCCTCTACGCGCTGTACCGGATGCGCGAGCTCGGCCTGTCGGTCCGCGTGTTCGAGGAGGCCTCGGACGTGGGCGGCGTCTGGTACTGGAACCGCTATCCGGGCTGCCGCTTCGACACCTACAGCCCCACCTACTCGTACTCGTTCTCCGAGGAGATCCTGCAGCAGTGGGACTGGACGGAGACCTACTCGGCCCAACCGGAGAATGAGCGATACCTGCGCTTCGTCGCCGACAAGCTCGACCTGCGGCGCGACATCACCTTCGACGCCACGGTCATGGCGGCGGTGTTCGACGAGGACGACGACTCCTGGATGATCGAGCTGGCCGACGGGTCCACGGCGCGCTCCCAGTTCCTGATCACCGCGGCCGGCCGGTTCTCGTCGCGCTACGTGCCCGAGTATCCGGGACTCGAGAGCTTCGACGGGGTGTGGGTTCACACTGGACGGTGGCCACGGGAGGGGGTCGATCTCGACGGCAAGCGGGTCGCCGTCATCGGGACGGGCGCGACCGGCGTCCAGGTGATCCCCGAGGTCGCCCGGATCGCCGCCCAGCTCATCGTCTTCCAGCGCACCGCCAACTACTGCGTGCCCATCGACAACGAGCCGATCGACGCCCGGAAGATGCGGGAGATCAAGGCCGGCTATGACGAGATCTTCCGGCTGTGCGAGGAGAGCCCCGTCCTCGAACTGGAACGGCCGGACCCCCGGTCCGGGCTGGCGGTGTCTCGCGACGAGCGGTGGGCGCTGTACGAGCGGATGTGGCGCAACCACGGCGTCGCACCGAAGTTCATCCCGCTGTTCTGGGATGTGATGGTCCCGGGGCCGGTCAACGACGAGTACTCCGAGTTCGTGAAGGAGAAGATCCGCCGGCGCATCAAGGACCCGTCGCTCGCGGCGAAGCTGGTGCCCAGCGACCACACGTTCGGCTCCAAGCGGCCGCCCGGTGAGAGCGGCTATTACGAGGTGTTCGAGCGGAACAACGTCGATCTCGTCGACCTGCGTGAGAACCCGATCGTCGGGATCACCCCGACCGGGATCAAGACCAGGGACTTCGAGGTCGAGGTGGACGTCATCATCTGCGCGACGGGATGGGACGTGCTCACCGGCGCGCTGCTCGCGATCGACATCCGCGGTGAGGGTGGTCTCACCTTGAAGGAGAAGTTCGCCGAGGGGCTGCGTTCGTACCTGTTCATCCAGTGTGCCGGATTCCCGAACCTGTTTCTCATCAACGCTTCTGTTTCCGGCAGCTTCGTCCGGTCCGTCGAACCGACCATCGACTGGCTGGGCGAGACGATCAGCTACCTCCGCCGGCACGGCCACACTTCGATCGTGCCTCGCGCGGACGCCGAGGACGCTTGGACGCGACACGTGGTGGAGGCTGCCGGCAAGATCCTCCTGGGGCAGGCGAGTTCGTCGCTTGTGGGAGCGAACATCCCGGGTAAGCCGCGAGTGCCGCTGCTTCCACCGGAGAGCGAGCAGTCGATGCGTGCCAGGCGGCGGGCCGAGACCGACAACGGCTACCCGGGGTTCGAGCTGCGATGACCTATCAAGTCTTCGACGTCGACGTTTCCGGAGGGAGCCTGCGCGTCGGTCGCTGGGGCGAGGGGCCCACGATCCTCTACGGCGCCCACGGCCTGACCGCCAACCATCGCACGTTCGCGGGCCTGGCCGCGGTTCTCGGGCCCGAGTACTCGCTCATCGCACCGGATCTGCGCGGCCGGGGCGGCAGCGCACGGCTGACCGGAACTCCGGGGCTGGACGCCCACGCCGCGGACGCGGTGGCGGTCCTCGATCATCTCGGTGTGGCGCAGGCGACCTTCGTCGGGCATGCCCTGGGCGGGTTCGTCGCGACGGTCACCGCCGCGAAGTACCCGGACCGGGTAGCGCGGCTCGTTCTTGCCGACGGTGGGCTTCCCTTCGGGCCGAGGCCCGGGCCGGGTACCTCGATCGAGGATCTCGTCCGGCGATCCGTCGGCGGCGTCCTCGATCGGCTGGCCATGACCTTTCCCTCCGCCGAGACCTACCTCGATACCTGGCGGCGGCATCCCGCGGTCGGTCCATACTGGAACGACGTGGTGGAGGACGCCTATCGCTACGACCTGACCGGCACGGCGCCGTCACTGCGCCCGGGTACGACCGCGGCATCGGTGCTGGCCGACTGCGCGGGCCAGATCGAGGGCTGCGACGCCGCGGCGGAGGCACTGACCAGGCCGGTCACGCTGCTCTGGGCGGAGCGGGGCGTGGCGGATCAGGTTCCTGGCCTCTACACCGAGGAATGGCTCATGAGGTGGCGCGCTCGGCTGCCCCGGCTGCGCACGATCCGGGCCGGCCGGCAGAACCACCTGATGCTCCTGATGGGCGAGACGGGCGCCAGATTGATCGCGTCCATCCTCAATGGACCGGAAAGTACCGGCGACACGCTGACGCAGAAGGAGCGCCGATGCGAATCGGAGTGAGCATCATCAGCCAGAACTACGGTGACTGGGACCGTTTCGAGGCCGAAGAACGTGGCGAGCCCGTCCCGGCGGTGCCCGCGGTGCCGGACCTGCAGATCTTCCGTGAGGAGCTCGCGCTGGCGGTCGAGGCCGATCGCCTTGGCTTCGACAGCGTATGGACGGTCGAGCACCATTTCACGCCCTACACCATGATCACCAACCCGCTCCAGTACCTGACCTACCTCGCCGGCGTCACCGAACACGTCGACCTCGGCACGATGGTGACCGTGCTGCCGTGGCACCACCCGGTCCGGGTGGCCGAGGACGTCGCCATGCTCCAGGCCTTCCTCGGCGATCGGCGGCGGGTGATCGCGGGCGTGGGGCGGGGGCTCGCGCGCCGCGAGTTCCGCGGCCTCGGACTGGACCAGAGCGAGGCACGCGGCCGCTTCGACGAGTCGCTCCAGGTCGTGCGCAACCTGTTGCGCGACGGCCGGATCACCTTCCACGGCGAGCAGTTCCAGCTGGACAGCGTGCGCCTGCGCCCGCAGACCGGTCGTGACCTGTCCGACCGGCTCTGGTGCGCCGCCGGCTCGCCGGAGACGCTCGACATCACCGCGAAGCATGACATCCAGCCGTTGATCATCCCGACCCAGTCGGTCGACTCGGCGCTCGAAGGCGTCCGCTACTACATGCGCCTGCGCGACGGTTACGGCTTCGGGCCGACCGAGACGAAGCTCGCACTCTGGGCCTATGTCGGGGAGAGCGAGGCGGAGGCCCGCGAAGGCGCTGACTACATGGGCAATTTCGGTGAGTCGGGAATCCGGCACTACGAGCTGAACTCGGACTACCACAAGGACGTTCGGGGCTACCAGCATTACGCCGCGTACTCCGAGGCGCTTCGCGGGGACCCGAGCATCCACCGGAAGGCGATGTATGAGGGGCACCCGTGGGGCACCGCCGAGCAGGTGATCGAAAAGATCACCAGCACGGCCCGCGCTTTCGGTGCGACGGAGGTCATGTGCATGTTCCGCTACGGCGGGATGCCGCTCGACCAAGCGAAGGTGAGCCTGCGCCGCTTCGCCCGTGACGTCCTGCCCGCTCTGCACGCAGTCGAAATCGAGCCACTGGCCGTCTCCACGGTATAAGGACTGGGTCACAGTGGCTTGAGTAGCGGTGCCGGTAGCGCAACCGGCCGGGAACCCGCAGCGGTGCCGGCCGCCGCGGACGAAAGCTGATCCGTCCGATGTGGACCCTGTGGGAGGGAAGATGTGGCAACGCGCCTCACCGGTCGCCGAGCGGCTGGTCGGCGTGTGGCAGCTCGTCTCGATGACCACCACCGGACCGGACGGCCCGGCGGAACCGATGTGGCAGCAGCCGGTCGGCACGCTGGTCTACACGCCGGGCCGGATGGCGACCATCATCGGCCGAGCCGACCTGCCGCGGATCGATCCGGCGGGCGATGTCGCGGTCGAGGACGCGCTGGCGTTCGTGCGCGGCTTCATCGCCTACTACGGCGAGTGGGTGCTCGACGAAGGCCGTGGCGCCGTGATCCACCGGGTCCGCTACTCGTCGTACGCGCCGCTGCTGGGCGCCGATCAAGTGCGCTTCTACCACTTCGAGGCCGAACACCTGACGCTGCGCCCCCAGAAGGCGGCGGGCGAGCGGTATGCCGAGCTCACCTGGCGAAAGGTCACAGATGGGTGGTAGCGGGCCAGAACCCCTGCTCACGGGACTGGGTTTTCCCGAATGCCCGCGCTGGCATCGGGGCCGTCTCTGGGTGTCGGACATGATGACCAAGCAGGTGCTGGAGATCTCGGGCGAGGGCACCGTCTCGGTGTTCGCGGACCTGCCGAACCGGCCGGGCGGCACGGGTTTCCTCGCGGACGGCTCGATGTACGTCGTGTCCATGCAGGACTGCCGGCTCCTGCGTTACGACAGTGCCGGCCACACCGAGGTGGCCGATGTCGCCGGCCTCAGCGACGGCTGGCTCAACGATCTGGTCGTCGACGGCCGCGGCAGGGCGTACCTGGGAGACACCAAGGGAAGCCGCAACAGCGACGGCACGGTGACCGTCACCGAGGCGAGTGCGGCGGCGCCCACCCGGATCATCGCGGTCCTGCCGGGACAGTCACCCCGGGTCGTCGCCACCGGCATGGAGGTCGCCAACGGCCTCGTCGTCACGCCGGACGAGCGAACCCTCGTCGTCTCGGAAACGGTGGCTCGCCGACTGACCGCGTTCACCATCACCGATGACGGCTCGCTGGCCGATCGCCGGGTCTTCGCCGAGTTGCCCGGTGAGATGCCCAACGGCGTCACGGCCGACGCGGAGGGCGCGATCTGGGTCGCGTCGCACAACGGCTGCTTCTTGCGGGTGCTCGACGGTGGCGAGATCACCCACCGGATCGCGGCTCCCGGGGGAGCGGGCTGCCTC
>DATFHB010000028.1:0-18895 GCA_035248845.1 Amycolatopsis sp.
GATCAGGTCCATCGACAGCACGTGGTTGCCGAAGCTGCCCGCGCTGTGGTGGTTCTTGCCGTGGATGTCGTTGGCGATGGCGCCGCCGATGGTGACCTGGCGCGTGCCCGGCAACACCGGCACCCACAGGCCGTGCGGCAGGGCCGCCTTCATCAGCTGGTCCAGGCTCACGCCCGCGTCGAGGTCGACGATCGCGCTGTCGGGGTCGATCGAGTGGATCCGGTTCAGCGCGGTCATGTCGATGACCAGGCCGCCCGCGTTCTGTGCCGGGTCGCCGTAGGAGCGGCCCAGCCCGCGGGCGATCACGCCGCGCTCGCCGGCCCGCGTCACCGCCCGTGCGATGACCTCCGGATCCGGGGTGCTGAGTAGGTCTGCCGTGGTGGGAGCTGTGCGGCCCCACCCGGTCAGTGTCCGCCGCTCGGTCCGCGGCTCGGGAGTCGCTGCGTTCACCGGACCAGGGTAACGATGCCCGATCGGCGGCTTGCGCGCGCACGCTTCTACACTTTCCCGGGTCCTGAAATCTCATGCCGGCGAGGTAGTGCAGTGGTGTCTACGGAACCGCAGGAGTCAACGGAAACGCCGGGGAAGGGCGCGCCCGGCCTTTTCGGTCAGCTGGTGCGCTTCGCGCTCATCGGCGGGTTCTGCGCCCTGCTTGATCTCGGCACGTACACGCTGGAACGGCACCTGGGGATGGATCACGCGCCCTGGGACACCGTCGCCCGAGCGGTCAGTTTCATCGTGGGAACGACCACCGCGTATTTCCTTAACCGGAAATTCACATTCGCTGCCGGGCGGAAGGAAGGTGCCGGCCAGGTCGGCAGTTTCGTGCTGCTCTACGCCGTCACGTTCTTCGTCGCGGTCGGAATGAATGCGCTGATGCTCGCGGTGTTGCCGGCGCAGCTGGCATGGCAGGCCACGCTGGCCTGGGTGATTTCGCAGGGCACCGCCACCGCGATCAACTTCGTGATGTTGAAATGGGTGGTTTTCCGGGAAAGCCCCGCACAGTAGGTCACCGGTATTGCACAGCGTGAACGTGTAGCTTGGCTCGAGCGTGACGAATTCCCCTGGAGGACAGCGAACTTATGGCTGGTAAGACCGCGACGCCCCGGTCGCGGGCGAACGGTGCCCGCACCGCGACCGAGGAGCAGACCACGTTCACGGAACACACGCCCCACGGGAGACTGACCGCGCAGCGCGGCCTGTTCGCCGGCCCTTCGCTGATCGTCTCGAAGGACCTCTACGTCGAGGTCGTCGATGGCGTCGTCGCCCGGAAGCGTGACCAGATCGCGCTGGAGGAGTCCGCACGGGTCACCGGCAACACCTACTTCGGGCGCTTCCCGGCCAGCTACTGGCAGCGCTGGACCACGGCCCGCGAGGTGCGCGTCCAGTTCGTCGCCACCGGTTCCGGGGTCGTTTCGGTGGGCGCGTCCGACTTCGAGGGCGAGCCGCGGGTCATCGCCGCGCGCGAGCTGGGTGGCGCCGAGTCGGCTGAGGTCTTCTTCGACGTCAAGCTCGACAAGTTCCTCGACGGCGGTGCGCTGTGGCTGGACCTGGAGACCGAGGCCGGGCAGCGGCTCGCGGTGGAGCAGGTGCGCTGGACCGTCGAGCCGCCGGAGAACATCCGGCCGACCGCGGTCACCATCTGCACGATGAACCGCGCCGACGACTGCCTCGGCAACCTGCGCGCGCTCGCCGACGACATCGCGTCGCTGGACACCCTTGACGCGATCTACGTCGCCGACCAGGGCACCGACCGGGTCGACTCCCGCGACGGGTTCGCGCAGGTCAAGGCCGACCTGGGCGAGAAGCTGCACTACATCACCCAGCCGAACCTCGGCGGCGCCGGCGGGTTCACCCGCGGCCTGTACGAGGTGGCCGGGCACACCGCGGAGGGGATGGGCCCCCGTCAGGGGGCTGGAGACAACACAGCCGAGCACGCGAACGTCCTGTTCATGGACGACGACGTGCTGCTCGAGCCGGACCTGGTGATCCGGATGACGGCGTTCTCCAACCGCGCCGCGAACCCGATCATCGTGGGCGGGCAGATGCTGAACCTGCTGCACCCGCACCAGCTACACGTCGGCGCCGAGTATGCGCGGCTGAACTCGCTGGAACCGGGTGTGCCGGTGGAGAACAGCCTGTCCACGGCGAACCTGCTCGGTGTCGACGAGGAGACCGGCAAGCCCAACAAGCAGGAGCGGCGGGTCGACGCGGGGTACAACGGCTGGTGGTCGTGCCTGATCCCGTACGAGGTCGTGCAGCAGACCGGCTACCCGATGCCGTACTTCTTCCAGTGGGACGACGCCGAGTACAGCTACCGCGCGCGGGAGCACGGCTTCGCGACGGTGACGCTGCCCGGTGCCGGGGTCTGGCACGCCGACTTCCACTGGAAGGACTGGGACGAGTGGCACCGGTACTTCAACCTGCGTAACTCGATCATCACGGCGGCGCTGCACAGCGAGTTCAACCTGGTCGTGTTGTGCCGGGTGCTGATGGCGCAGCTGGTGCGGTACCTGCTGGGGATGCAGTACGGATTGACGCACACGCTGATCAAGGCGGTCGAGGACTTCCTGGAGGGCCCGGGCATCCTCCGCGACGGCGGGGTGGCCGCGATGCAGGAGATCCGCGAAATCCGCGCCCGGTACCCGGAGACGAAGCGCCACGACCCGACCGAGGTCCCCGGCATCGCGTCGAACGACATCGGGATCATCAACGACCCGGGCCGGCCATTCCTGCAGCGTGTGGTGCTGCTACGACGCGTGATCGACCGCCTGCTCGGCCGCTCGCGCTTCAGCCTGGGCGCGATGCCGTCCGACGAGGCCAGCTGGTGGCACGTCGCCCAGTTCGACACGGCCGTCGTGACCGACGCGAACCAGGAAGGCGTGCGGGTCCGCAAGTACGACCGCGCGCTCATGCTGGACCTCGGCAAGCGCGGCCTGCAGGTCATCAACCGCCTCCGCAAGGAAGGCAAAGCCGTGCAGGCCCAGTACAAGCGCGCCCTGCCTGAGCTGACCAGCCGCGAGAACTGGCAGCGCCTGTACGAGCTGTAGGGAACTTTGGCGGGGTGCGGTGCCTCCGGGCGCCGCACCCCGCACGTGTTTACGCGGGCAGTTTGGGCTCGACGATGTCGGCGATCTTGCCGACGATGTCGCAGACTTGGTCGCCGCTTACCCGAGCGGCGTCGACAAAGACATCAACGCGCCCAGGGCTGCCGACCGCAAACGAGAGCGAGCAGGTTCCGGGGCCGGTGACCCCCTTCACCTGCCGCGCCTGATGGCTGGGATGCGCTACGCACTCATTTCCTTTCGGGTCGGCTGTCGACCGCGGGCGGCTACTGTCCGTGGTTGACCGTCACGCAGTACCTCCGACGTGATCGACTTTGTCGAGAGTGGCCTATGTCGTGAAGGAACCACAGGCCTGTGACGTGCGTCGAAGTCATGTTTTTGTGTGAAAGCTCGGTTGCGGTCTGTTGCTGACCAGTAGACTCCGCGACGGAGAACCAGCAGGATGCAGCGACGTTGGGATAGCGATGACGGGGTTCGTTCCAGACGCCGGTCAACCGGAAGCGCCTGCCGGCGATGCCCTTGCGGCGGTGATGCGCGCGGCCAGCGGCCCGGGCAGCATGCTCAGCGACGCTGCCGTCGCTTCGGCCAAGGGCGAGGTCCAGAAGCTCGTCGACTCGGCGAAGTCTGGCGGGTTCGCGATCAGCGAAGAGGGCGCCGATGAGTACATCAAGGTTTTCCAGGGCTTTGAGGACCAGTTGGCCGACCTGCAGCGCACGGCCTACGACGCGGGTCAGGCCCCTGCACTGGGCACGAGCGAGTACGCAACCCGAATTGCCAATCACACCCAGCTCATCGCCACAGGCGACGCGCAGTCGTATGAGACCGCGCTCGGGGCACTAGCCAGCATGGTTCAGCAGGCTCGCGCGGCGTTCGAAATGGCGAAGAAGAACTACGCGCAGATGGACGACGAGGCCGCGCGCACCTTCGATGGAACACAGGTCGGTTCATGATCATGACGATCCGCAGGTACGGCCTGGTTCCGGGTGCGGTGCTCGCCGTTCTGTGTCTTGCCGCCTGTTCGGCGCAAGAGAGTGGCAACCCGACGCCTGCGGCTGGGGCCAGCTCCACCGCCGCGAACACGACTGCGAACTCGTCGCCAAGCGGTGGAAGCAGCGCGCTGACATCGGTCAAGGCTTGCAGTCTGGTCAGCGATCAGGAAGTGGCTCGGTTCAAGATCCAGGGTCCGGGTCGGGCGGATGCAGAACCGGCGGCTGGTGCGACAAGCACCTGTTCGTGGATTGGCCGGTCCGCCAACGACAGCTCGACCAGTTTTGGCGTGCTGGTTCGCGCTAAGCAAGGGCTGGCCGACGTGAACACAGCTGGCGGCACGGCCACGAATGGCAAGGTGAATGGTCGACCGGCGGTGCAGTTCGCGAGCAATATCGGGGCGAAATGCACCGTCGCCCTTGGTGTCACAGCCAAATCGCGCGTCGACATTTCGTACGTGATTGGAGCCGGCAGCGATCCGACCGAGGCATGTCAGAGCGCCAGTGACATCGCCACCATCGTCGAACCCAAGCTGCCGAAGTACGAGGGGTAAGCCATGACGAATCCGCAGCCTCCGGGAACGCAGCAGGGTTCCGGTCCGTACACGTCGCCGGAGCAGGCGCTTCAGCAGCAGTTGATCGGGCAGGGGTACGACCCCAACAGCAAGCAGTTCTGGGACGTCTTTTCGAACATGATCGCCCAGGCGAAGGCGCAAGCCGCCGCTTCGCAGGGCCGGGCGCAGCAGTCCCAGCAGCTCAGCCAAGGTGTCGACTTCCGCTCGGGGCTTCCTGCGTCGGACACCGACTACCAGGGTATCGACCACGCGGCCCTCAAAGAGATGGTGCAGACCGTCGACCCCGCGCAGGTCACCGCCGTCTCGTCGTCGTGGACCGATATCGCCAACGCGATGGCCACGTTCGGCCAGCAGTTGCAGCACGCCGCGACGAAGTCGGGCGCAACCTGGAAAGGCGACGCCGCCGAGTCGGCCTACCACTTCGTCAGCGGGCTCGGCAAGTGGAGCGACGACAGCGGTAAGGCCGCGCAGCTCGCATCCGACCAGATCTACAACCAGTCCTCGGCCGCGGAAACTGCGAAGAACAGCATGCCGGACCCGATTCCGTTCAGCTGGTCGGACGAGGTCAAGAGCTGGGCATCGTCGAACCCGTTCAACCTCGTCGACAACATCAAGCAGTCGGCGCAGAAGGCGCAGCAGAGCCAGGACGCCCACGACCAGGCAGCTCAGGTCATGTCGACCTACGACGGCAACTTGCACACCGCGGTCGCCCAGGCCCCGGCGTTCAGCAGCCCGCCCACCTTCGGCAGTCCGGCCGCCGTATCGACGGGACAGGTGCCGGGAAGCATCGGGAGCGTCGGCTCCGGGGTCGGAAGTGTCGGGGGCAGCGTCGGTGGGCCTGCGGGCTCCGGCGAGCACTCCGGGAGCGTCGGGGGTAGTTCCGGCTCGGTCAGCGGGTCGCTCGCGGGGCTCACCGGGGCGCCGTCCTCGTCGCTGGCGGCCGGGGCGAAGACCGGCGGCGGCTACAACAGCGGCACGAGCGCGCAGAGTTACCAGTCGCCGAACAGCAACTTCAACTCGTCCGCGCCGGGGAACAGCTACAACAACCTCAGCGCGCTCGGCGGGATGCCGATGGGCCCGATGGGCGGCGGGTTGGGCGGCGGTGGCGACGACGCCTACTCCAGCAAGCTCGGGCGCGGGGCGGGCGGCGGCTTCGGGCCGGGTGGCAGCGGGTCGGCGGCCGGCAGTGGCAGCGCGACCGGATCCGGCGCCCAGACCGGAGCCGGGGCGCGGGCCGGTGGGGCCGGCGCCGCCGAGAGCGCGGCCGCGGGCGGACGAGGGGCGGCGGGCTCGTCGGGCCGCTCCGGGATGAGCGGCATGGGTGGCCACGGCGGCAAGGGCGAGGGCGGCGAGGACGAAGAACACCAGCGTCCGTCGTGGCTCATCGAGCCCGACCCGGACGACATCTTCGGCACCAGCGAGCGCACCGCACCCCCCGTGATCGGGGAGTGACACGGCACCCGGCCGGGGCACTCAGTGCAGGCCGAACACCTTGCCCCTGCGCTGCAGGTCGTCGATGTAGGCGGCCGCGACGTGGGCGAAGTTCACCGTGACCTTGACGTCCTCCTCCTTCGTCTGGATGGTCTCCACCGAGCCGTGTTCGAGCAGGAGGTGCAGTTTCTTCGCGAGCTCGTCGACCTCGTCGCCGGGCAGGGCGAAGATGAGTGGTTCGCCGCCGGTGGCGAGGTGCAGGACGAGCGCAGGCTTCGTATCAGGCATGAACCCAGCACAGCAGCCCGCGATCTTGCGCGGCAAGCCGGTTCGCTCACGGCGGAGCGAACCATCTACTACTGTGCTCTGCGCATCAGGGAATCCGAGGGGGATCGGAAATGCCACACTCGTTCTCGCTGTCACTGGCGGCGGTGGACATCCTGTTCGAACACCACAACCTCGGCCGCGTGCCACAGCCCTTCGAGGTGCCGCACCTCGGCACCACCTTCGAGCAGCGCGCCCAGATCCGCGACGCCGTCTTCCGTGACCTCGAGGCCCGCGGCATCGTCAGCCGAGGCCGCCTCGACCCCGACGCCGAACTGGCCCTGCACACCATGGTCACCGCCCCGGTCGCGATCGTGGCCGCCGCCCAGCTGGACGGCGAACGCCAGCTCTTCGCCCGCGCCGCCTCCGACGGGCAGTACGCCGTCGTCGCGCGGCAGGACCAGAACCTGATGATCTTCCAGGACGTGCGGCCCACCGCGCTGATCGCGAGCATCGTCGACCTGCTCCCGCTGACCCCCGCCGCCGCGGGCCAGTCGGTCACCATCGCCAAGCCCGCGCCGAAACAGGGCCGCCACCGCGCGAGCGACGGCGGCTACGACCCGTTCGGCGGCGTCGCCAAGCCTCGCTCGACCGCGCCGACCCAGGTCCGTGCGGTCGAGCGCATTTTCGCCAAACCCAAGCTGCGCATCGGGCAGTTCACGGTCCATCACGCCGGCCACCCGAACACCCCGACCGCCTGGTTCGACACCGAGGACGGCCGCTACTTCGTCACGTCGCGCGACGCCGACGACGGCCAGAGCTGGCTGACCTACGCGCCGGCTGACAACGCCCGCGTCGCACAGCACCTGCTTGAAGAGCTGCAAGGCCAGCTCGCTTAAGCTACCGCCGGTAGAGCTGTTCGGTGGGGAGGATGACAGTGGCGGGCTGGCTGCCGGCGGTACCGGTCTTTCTGGTCGCGGCGGTCTGGCTGCTCCTGCCGGGCCTGCTCGTCACGTACGGCATCGGCCTGCGCGGGCTCGCGGCCTGGGGGAGCGCCCCGGCGGCGACGGTCGCGATGCTCTCGTTCGCCGCCGTGCTCGCCGAAGCCGCCGGAATCCGCTGGTCGCTGCTGACGGCGGCAGTGTCGTGCCTGGTCATCGCCGCGGCGTGCGCGCTGCTCGCGTTCGCGTTGCGGCGCAGGCTACCCAGGCCCACCGCCGATCACCGCACCATCACGCTGGCCGCCTTCGCCGGGCTGGTCCCGGCGGGGCTGCTCGGCGCGGTGGTCATCGCGCTCGGGCTGCACCGGCCCGAGCAGCTGTCGCAGACCTTCGACGCCGTGTTCCACTACAACGCCGTCGCCTACATCCTCGACAGCGGCAACGGCTCGTCGCTGCACATGAACGGCCTCGGCACACCGGACGTCGCGCAGCACGTCTCGGGACTGCTGGGCCTGTTCTACCCGGCGGCATGGCACGACATCACGTCGCTCGTCGTGCTGGTCACCGGGACCGGGATCCCTGAGGCGACGAACATGATGGCGGCCGCGGTGACGCTGCTGGTCTGGCCGCTGTCCTGCCTGCTGCTGGCGCGGCAGATCTTCGGCCGGTCCCGGGCCGCGCTGGCGGTGACCGGCCTGGTGAGCATCGGGTTCACCGCGTTCCCCTGGGGATTCCTGGCTTTCGGGGTGCTGTGGCCGAACCTGCTCGCGCTCGCGCTCGCCCCTGCGGGACTCGCCATGGTGCTGTCGATCTGTGGTCTGGCGCGCGAGGACGCGGTCGGCCGTGCCCGCGCCTGGTTCCTGCTCGGCGTGGTGCTGGTCGCCGGCGCCCTCGCCGAGACCAATGTGGACTTCACGCTCGTCGCGCTTTCCGTGTTCCCGGCGGGGATCGCGCTGTGGCGGCGTGCGGCCCGGTTACCGCTTCGCCGTGCCGTCACCGAAATCTCCATCGCTGTAGTCGTTTTCGGTGCCGGCTGGTGGTTCGTGGCGACCACCCCGCTGCTGGCCATGGTCCGGACCGCCCCGTGGCCGCCGTTCGAGAGCCCGGCGCAGGCCGTCGGTCAGGTGCTGCTCAACGCGACCACCGGACCCAACGCCACCAACGGTTTCAGTGCCCTGTGGGTGCTGTCGGTGGTCGTGCTCGTCGGCATCGCGCTGTGCGGGCGCCGCCCCGAGTTGCGGTGGGCGGTCGGCGCGTACGCGATCTCCGGCGCCCTGTTCGTGCTGTCCGCGTCGATCAACCGGCCGGACACCCAGGCGTTCACCGGCTACTGGTACAACGACGCCTACCGGCTCGGCGCGGCCATCCCGGTCACCGCGGTGCCGTTGGCCGTGGCGGGCATCCTGCATCTCGCGCGGTGGTGGCCGGCCACGCGGCCCGCACTCAAACTGGCCGCGACCATGGTCGCGCTCGTGCTGCTCACCAAGGGCCTTTACGTCGGTGCGCACGCATCGGCGCTGAAGTTCCGCACCGTGGACGCGTTGACGGGCGACAACTCGGAGGGCCGGCTGGTCGACGGGCGCACGCAGGCGTTCTTCGCGCGGATCAAACCGCTCATCCCGCAGAACGCCATCGTCGCGGGCAATCCCTGGAACGGCAGCGCGCTGCTGTGGGCACTGGCCGATCGCCGCACCCTGTTCCCGCACCTGGGCACCGCGACGGCGCCGGTGCAGTGGTATCTGGCCCACCATCTCGACGAGGCCGGCACCGATCCGCAGGTGTGCCGCGAGGCGACGCGCATCGGAGTCGGCTACCTGCTGGTCGGAGAAAGCACGTTCTGGCCGACCGATCCGGAACGGCAAAAGTACCCCGGTTTCGCCGATCCCGTTGGGCGCCCCGGTTTCCAGCTGCTGGCCCAGGACGGACCGTTCAAGCTGTACCGGCTGGCGGCCTGCGCTCAGTAGCGGAAGAACCGCTCCCGCTGCCCCTGGCGCACGAGGCGCAGCCACTGCAGGAACGCCTTCGGATCCCGCTTGACGCCGACGAAGTACAGGCCGAACCGGAGCACCTCGAGGGCGCCGATCTTGCGCATGCCCGGCTGCGACAGCAGGTACCCGCGGTTGCGGTAGGTGTAGTAGCGCTTGACGGCGTTTTCCGGGTCCTGCGCGTGGAACCGGCCACCGAGCATCGGCTTGAACTCGTCCGAGCCGTCCGGGTGCAGGTACGACACCTTCAGCGACGTGCCGAACGGCAGCCCCGACCGCACGAGCCGGCGGTGCACCTCGACTTCGTCACCGCGGAAGAACAGCCGCAGGTCGGGCACGCCCACGACGTCCAATGTGGACGCACGGAACAGGGCGCCGTTGAACAGCGACGCGATGCCGGGCAGGAAATCCGTGCCCAGCTCTTCGGACGTGCGCTTCCAGGTGAGGCCCCGGCGCAGCGGGAACGCCAGCTTCGACGGGGCGTCGATGTTGGTCACCACGGGGGAGACCTCGGCGAGGCCGCGCTTCTCGGCCTCCTCGAGCAGCACCTCGAGCACGGTCTCGTCGGCGGGCCGGCCGTCGTCGTCGGCCAGCCACACCCAGTCCGCGCCCAGTGACAGCGCGTGCAACATGCCCAGTGCGAACCCGCCCGCGCCGCCGAGGTTGCGGTGCGACGGCAGGTAGGTGTGCGGCAACGGGTACGCCTCGACGACGTCGCGCGCCGGCTGGTCGGGCCCGTTGTCGACGACCACCAGGTGGTCGACGGCCCGCGACTGTGCCGCGATGACCTTCAGCGAATCCGCGAGCAGGTCACGCCGGTGCCGGGTAACCACCACGGCCACTACGGCGCCCTTGGCCAGCGGGGCCTGCTCGGGACTGCTCATGCTCATTCGCCGCCCTGCGGTTGGGGGTGGGCCCCCCCGAGGGGGCCGGAACTGGCATTGACCAACGCGGCAGCCTCGATGCCCAGCCGCTCGGCGGTCTCCACGCTGATGTTCTCGTATGGGTCCTTGCCCTTGTACGCGGTCAGGACGTCGCGCAACGAGCCCTGCATCCGCATCCGTCCCTCGTCCATCCAGATGGCCGTGGTACAGAGCTCCAACAGTAGGTCGTCGGCGTGCGAGGCGAAGACCAACATGCCGGAGCGGCGGACGAGATCGACGAGCCGGTCGCGCGCCTTGTTGAGGAACGCGGCGTCCACGGCGCCGATGCCCTCGTCCAGGATCAGGATCTCCGGGTCGATCGTGGTGACGACGCCGAGCGCGAGCCGCACCCGCATACCGGTGGAGTAGGTGCGCAGCGGCATCTGCAGGTAGTCGCCGAGCTCGGTGAACTCCGCGATGTCGTCGACCCGCTTCTCCATCTGCTTGCGGGTCATGCCCAGGAACAGGCCCCGGATCATGATGTTCTCGTAGCCGGAGATCTCCGGGTCCATGCCGATGCCGAGGTCGAACACCGGCGCGACCTTGCCGACCACCTGGGCCGCGCCGCGCGTGGGCTCGTAGATCCCCGACAGCAGCCGCAGCAGCGTCGACTTGCCCGCGCCGTTGTGCCCCACCAGGCCGACCCGGTCGCCGTCCTTGAGTGACAGCGAGACGTCCTGCAGCGCTTCGATGATCGGCACCCTGCTGTCGGTGCCGATCTTGCCGCCGACCTTGCCGAGCACCTTCTTCTTCAGCGAACGGGTTTTCGCGTCGAAGATCGGGAAATCGACGTAGGCGTTGCGGACCTCAATGCTGACCATGTTCTCTTCTCACACCCAGTAGGAGACGCGGGCCCGGTAGTTGCGCAGGGCGAGTAGCGCGAGCGCCCAGCCGACGATCGTGATGCCGATGCACACGAGCCAGCTGCCGATGCTGACGGCCTGCCCGATCAGGGGTGCCCGCAGGATCTGCACGAAGTGGTAGAAGGGGTTGAGGTGGATGATCGGCACGACCCAGCTGGCCATCTCCGCGCGGGCGCCGTGGCCGTAGAGCTGGTCGATCGGCCACACGATCGGCGTCATGTAGAACAGCAGCTGGATCAGCGAGTTGATCACCTGCGGGATGTCCCGGTACCGGGTCGAGATGATGCCCAGCAGCAGCGTGACCCACCAGGCGTTGACCGCCAGCAGGAAGAACGCGGGGATCGCCGACAGCGAGTACCAGCCATAGCCCGGGTGGCAGATCACGTTGGGCTCGCACATGCCGCTGGTGAGGCCGTACGGGTGGTCCAGGCTGGTGAAGAAGATCGCCCCGATGATGACGATGACGATCAGGTTGTGCGCGAACATCAGCGTCTGCCGCCACACGGTGCGCAGCGCGTACACCGTCAACGGCGCCCGGATCTGCTTGATCAGGCCCTCGTTCGCGATGAACGACTCCATGCCCTCGGACAGGCAGCCGGCGATGAAGCCCCAGACGATGAACCCGGTGGCGATGTAGGGCAGGAACGTCTGGATGTGCAGGTTGAACAGCTGTGAGTAAAGGATGCCGAGGCCGAGGGAGATGACGCCCTGGCTGATGGTGATCCAGAACGGGCCGATCACCGAGCGGCGGTAGCGCTGCTTGATGTCCTGCCAGCCCAGGTGGCTCCACAGCTCGCGCTGTCCGAAACCTTCTTTGATGTCGGCGATCGCCCTCGCCAACGACCTGCTGTCCGGCGGCGGCGCCGGCTCGGGGCCGTTCAGGAAGGGGTCACTGGCCGTTGGGACCGTGCTAGTGGCATGCACCTCGCAAGGGTAGCGAGTGTGAACGGTGTGAGCCGCGCTGGGCTTTGGTCTCAGGAAGCGCTTCGGGCGGGCAGGATATCTTTCTCCTGTTCAGGCCGGAGCGAGCAGGCGTTCCGCGCATTAAATGAAATTGGGAGCTTGGCGCCATGGTCGACAAGCAGTACGAACCTGGTGAGGGATTGCTTGCCCAGCGGACGCATTTCGCGGCACGCTCTTTTCTCGCTCCGAACGAGATGTATGCGCAGGTCAAGCAGGGCGCCGCGACTCAGGAGCGCGGGCGCCTGACCGTCGAGCCCCACGCATTTGTCACCACCAACACCTATTTCGGCCGGTTTCCGGCCAGTTACTGGCAGCGCTGCACCGAGGTCGCGCAGGTGGCCGTCGAGGCCGTCGTCACCGGCTCGGGCAGGCTGCGGGTCACCGCGTCGGACAGCTACGGCGACGTGCGTGCCGTCGACGGGCACACCGCGACCGGGGCGGTGGCCGAAACCGTGCGGCTGACCGCGGCGATCGACCGGTTCGTCGACGGTGGCGCGCTGTGGCTCGACGTCGAGACCGGCGACGACCAGCTGGTCGTCGAGCAGGTCCGCTGGACGGTCGCCGCGCCGCGGGCGCTGCGGCCGGTCTCCATCGCGATCTGCACGCACAATCGCGCCGAGTACTGCCTCGACACGCTCACCGAGCTGGCCGAGGACGCCGACGCGCTGACCGCGGTGGCCGCCGTGCACGTCACCGACCAGGGCAACGACGCCGTCGAGTCCCGGGACCGGTTCGCCCTGGTCAAGCAGGCCATGGGAGACAAGCTGCACTACGTGCGCCAGCCCAACCTCGGCGGCGCCGGCGGCTTCACCCGCGGCATGTACGAGATCGTCAACGGCGACCGCGGCGCCGAGTCCTACGTGCTGCTGATGGACGACGACGTCAAGCTCGAGGCCGACACCGTCGTGCGCCTGATGGCGCTGGCCAACTGCGCGACGCAGCCGATCCTCGTCGGCGGGCAGAGCCTGCAGGAGCTGCACCCCGACAAGCTGTGGGTGGACGCCGAGGTCGCCGACCTGCCCAAGCTGAAGCCCGGGCTCACCCCGACCGAGGAGTCCAAGTCCGGCCGGTCGATGCTCGAGCACAGCCAGGACCTGCGCCGCGACGCGACGCACAACGCGTGGTGGTGCTGCCTGATCCCGGCCGAGGCTGTCGCGAAGATCGGCTACCCGCTGCCGGTGTTCTTCCAGTGGGACGACATCGAGTACGGGCTGCGCGCCCGGTCCGCCGGCTTCCCCACGTTCACGCTGCCCGGCGCGGGCGTGTGGCACCAGGACCTGCACTGGAAGGACTGGGACGACTGGTCGCGCTACTTCCACTTCCGCAACAGCCTGATCGTCGCGGCGCTGCACGGCGCTTTCAGCTCGTCGGGGACGACGAACCTGCTGGCAAAGGAGTTCGCGGAGACGCTGGTCTCGATGCAGTACGGCCTCGCCGCGACGATGATCAAGGCGATCGAGGACTTCCTGCGCGGCCCGGAGGTGCTCGGCGACGGCGGCGCCGAGATCGTGCCGCTCGTGCGCAAGCTCCGCGCCGAGTACCCGGAGACGGAGACCCTGCGGCCGGCGACGGTGGGTGTCCCGGCCGCCGAGATGCCGATCGTGGTGCCGGCCCCGGAGCCGTCGATGCCGACGGTCGTCCTGGTGAAGCGCCTGATCGACCAGCTGCGCAACTCGCAGGAGGGTGGCGCCGCGATCCGGTCGAACAGCCGGTACTGGTGGCACGTGTCGCGGTTCCGGACGGCGGTCGTCACGGACTCGGCACAGACGGGGATGCGGGTGCGCAAGTTCGACCGCGACCTGATGATGCGGCTCGGCCGCGAGGGAGCGCGGACCTTCTGGCGCCTGCGTCGCGAGGGTGACGCCGTGGTCCGCCGCTGGAACGCCGCGCAGCCGCACCTGGTGAGCAAGGAGAACTGGGAGCGCCTGTTCGAGATCGACAACGGCTGACCGACGGAGCTGACTGCGACATCGCGCCCCTTCTGGTGGCGCGATGTCGCAGTCAGCTCGCGTTGCGGCGGGTCAGAGGTACTGGCCCGTGCCGCTGATGCCCGGGTTCGGCTGGTCGAGGCGGGTCGACGAGCCGGGCGGCAGGCCGCGACGCATCTGTTCCAGCTGCACCCGCGCCGCCATCTGCTGCGCGAACAGGGCCGTCTGGATGCCGTGGAAAAGGCCCTCCAGCCAGCCGACCAGCTGCGCCTGCGCGATCCGCAGCTCGGCGTCGGACGGTGTGACGTCGTCGGTGAACGGCCGCACCAGGCGCTCGAGTTCGCTCTGCAGCTCGGGCGCGAGCGCCTGCTCCAGCTCCTTGACCGAGGTCTGGTGGATCTCGCGCAGCCGGACGCGGCTCGCGTCGTCCAGCGGCGCGGTGCGGACCTCCTCCAGCAACTGCTTGATCATGGTGCCGATCCGCATCACCTTCGCCGGTTCTTCGACGAGGTCGCCGACCGACTCCTGCTCCTCCTCACCAGCGGGAATGCGCGCCGTGCCGACGGGGGAACCGTCCGGGCCCACGACCACCACGTGGTGCGGATCGTCATCGGACTGCGGGTTCAGGTTGTTCGGCTGGGTCATTGCTCCATCCTGGGCCGTCGGTGTCCTCCCCCGAGCGTAGCGTTCCCGCACCATCCGGCGCGGCTGGTCCGAAGACCCCGAACGCATCGCGAAACTACCCCTCCGTACGGTGTCCCACATGGCGTTCGACGTCGCTCGAATTCGGGGGTTGTTCCCCGCGCTGGGTGACGGCTGGATTCACTTCGACGGTCCTGCCGGAATGCTGGTACCCGAACAGGTGGCCTCGGCCGTGTCCACGGCTATGCGCGCACCGGTCTCCGGACCCGGTGGCGCGTTCCCGGCATCCCAGCGTGCGGAGAGCATCGTGACCGCGGCCCGCCGCGCGGTGGCCGATCTCGTCGGCACCGATCCGGCCGGGATCGTGCTGGGTCCGAGCGCGGCCGTGTTGTTGCGCCGGCTCGTCGACGCCATGGCCGACCGGTGGCAGCTGTCCGACGAGGTCGTGGTGTCCCGGCTCGACGAGCAGCCCAACCTGGCGCCGTGGCAGCGCGCGGCGAAGCGGGTCGGCGCGATCGTGCGCTGGGGCGAGATCGACATCGAGACGTGCGAGCTGCCCGCCTGGCAGTACGAGAACCTCGTCGGCCCCCGCACCAAGGCGGTCGCGGTCACCGCGGCGTCGGGTTCGGTCGGTACGCGGCCGGACGTGCCGACGGTCGTCGAGCTCGCCAAGCGGGTCGGCGCGATCGTCGTGGTGGACGCCAGCTACGCGGCGCCCTTCGTCCCCCTCGACCTGCCCGAACTGGGCGCGGACGTGCTCGTCGTGTCCGCGCAGTCGTGGGGCGGGCCGGCGGTCGGTGCGCTCGCGTTCCGGGATCCGGAGATGATGGAGCGGCTGCCGTCGGCGTCGCTGGAACCGGGCGCTCGCGGCCCCGCCCGGCTCGAGCTGGGCCCGCACCCGTACCCGCTGCTCGCCGGGCTCGTCGCGTCCGTCGACTACCTCGCCGGCCTCGACGACGCGGCCACCGGGTCGCGGCGGGAGCGGCTGGTCACGTCGCTCGGGTCGGCGAAGTCGTACCACGCGGGCCTGCTCGCGCAGCTCACCACGGAACTGCGCTCGCTGCCGCACGTGATGCTGATCGGCGACGCGATGCGGCGCATCCCGGCGCTCGCGTTCGCGGTCGCGGGCAAGAAGGCGCCCGAGATCGCCGACTACCTGGCCTCGCGCGGCCTGTGCGCGTTCGCCGACGACGGCACCAGCGGCGTGTTCGCGGCGCTCGGCGTGGGCGAGGTCGGCGGCGCCGTGCGCATCGGCCTCGCCCACTACTCGAACGTCTTCGAGATCAACCAACTCGTCCGCGCCCTGGAAGAACTGCACTAACCGCGCGAGTTGAGGTTTCCGTGCGCGCGAGTCGCACGTTCCCGTCCCGCGAGTCTCGCGTCCCGCTAGGCCGAGTCGCGCGCTGCGGTCCCTAGATCGTGAGCAGGATCTTGCCGAACACGCCGCCCTCTTCGAGCGCGCGATGGGCGCCCGCCGCGTCGGACATCTCGACCACCTGGCCGACGACGGGCTGCACGATGCCCTGCTCGACCAGGGGCCACAGCTGCTCGCGCACGGCGGCCACGATGCGACCCTTGTCGTCGACGGGACGCGCCCGCAACGTCGTGCCGGAGACTGTGGCCCGCTTGCCCATCAGCTTGCCGATGCTCAGCTCCGCCTTGGTGCCGCCCTGCATCCCGATGATCGTCAGCCGCCCGCCACTGGCCAGCGCGTCGATGTTGCGGTCCAAATAGGACGCACCCATGTTGTCCAGGATGACGTCGGCGCCCCCGGTCTCCTTCTTCAACTCGGCGACGAAATCCTGCTCCCGGTAGTTGATCGCGATGTCCGCGCCCAGTTGGCGGCACCGTTCGAGCCGGTCGGCGGAGCCCGCCGTGACGGCCACCGTGGCGCCCAGGGCCTTGCCGACCTGGATCGCGTGCGTGCCGATCCCGCCGGCGCCGCCGTGCACCAGCAGCACCTCGCGCTCGGACAGCCTGCCGAGCATCACGATGTTCGACCACACCGTGCACGCGACCTCGGGCAGCGCGGCCGACGCGACGAGTCCGACCTCGCCGGGTACGGGCAGTAACTGCACCGCCGGCACGGCGACCTTCTCCGCGTAGCCGCCGCCCGCGAGCAGCGCGCACACCTCGTCGCCGACCTGCCAGCCCTCGACGCCCTCGCCGAGTTCGGTGATCGTGCCCGAGCATTCCAGGCCGATGATGTCGCTCGCGCCGCGCGGCGGTGGGTAGAAACCCTGCCGCTGCAACAGGTCGGCGCGGTTGACGGCGCCGGCCGTGACGGTGAGCAGTACCTCGCCTTGGCCGGGCTCGGGATCGGGGACCTCGGTCCATTCGAGGTTCTCCGGCCCGCCCGGCTCGCGGATCGTGATCGCACGCATGGCCAGACCCTAGCTCAGCGACCGCGCGCCGAAGGTGTCGCAGCGGGCCGGGTCGCCGGTGGTGAAACCCGTCGTGAACCACTTCTCGCGCTGCTCGGATGTGCCGTGCGTGAACTGCGACGAGTCGACGTGGCCGCTGCCGAGGTTCTGCTGGATGTAGTCGTCGCCGATGCGGGACGCGGTGTCCAGTGCACGCTTGACGTCGTCTTGCGTGACGTCGGTGATCAACGGTTTCCCGCTGCTGGACGGCGTGGTCGTGGCGTGGTTGGCCCAGACTCCGGCGTAGCAGTCCGCCTGCAGCTCGAGCCGCACCGAGCCGGACGTCGGGCCCGTGTCGCTGCCGACGCGGCGGGACGTGCCGAGCAGGTTCTGCACGTGGTGGCCGTACTCGTGGGCGAGCACGTATGCCTCCGTGAACGGGCCGCCCGCGGCGCCGAACCGCTGCTGGAGCTCGTTGAAGAACGAGAGGTCGATGTAGACCTCGGAGTCGGCGGGGCAGTAGAACGGTCCGGTGTCGGAGGTCGCGCGGCCGCAGCCGGTGCGCACGCCGCCGTCGAAGAAGTTCGTCGTGGCCTTGCGGTAGGTCTTGCCGGAGCGGGCGAACTGGTCGGTCCAGTAGTCCTGCACCGAGTTGATCATCGCGACGACGGCGCAGTCGTGGTTCGAGTTCGCGTCGGCTCCGGTACGGCATTGCGATGCGAGCGAGCCGTTGCTGACCTGGTGGCCGGAACCGAGCTGGGACAGGGCCGAACTCGAACTGGGGGAGCTGACGCCGCCGAGCTGGCTGAGCACGAAGTAGATGACGAGACCGACCACGCCGAGTCCGCCACCACCGACCAGGACCCGCCCGCCGACTCCGCCGCCGCCCCCGCCGCGCAGGTCGGACACTTCGGACGCGTCGAGCCCCGCGTTGTCATCGAACCTCATGGTTGGGGAGGGTACTGACATGAAACCTGGGTGCGGCGATCGCAGGAGCCGCACCCAGGGTTTACCGAGGTTGTCATTTGTGTTCGGCGGTTGGCTGCATCTCGGGCCAGCGAGCCGCGCTGCTGGTGCGCACACGGAGAACGCACCGACGCAGGCGAGAACTTCGCCGTTATGCGCGAGAGGTTCGAGCGCATGGCGTTGACACCCGTGCTGCTCGCAGTCGCGACCGGATTGGGATCAACACACCCCGGTCGTGGGGTCACAGCCGACAGTCAACCGCGAGGGATCATTCGTCACTGAACCACCTACCCTCTCCCGGTGGGACGGCACCGGCAGGTGCACCTCGGGTAGTGCGCCTGCGCGACGGCACCGGTTCCTCCGATGTCAACCAGGATGCGCCTTTCTGTGGCAAGTCTCAACAATTCCGTTATCCCTCGTCCGGGGATAATCGCTGGTGCGAGTTAGGGTGCGGGCCATGAACGACGTGCGCTGGCTGTCCGAGCCGGAGATGGCCGCGTGGCGCGCCTACATCGTGGCCACCCTGACCCTGCGCCAGCGCCTGCACCGCGAGCTGACGGAGACGCGCGGGGTGTCGTTGACCGACTACGAGGTGCTGGTCGTTCTCGACTCGCAGGAGGACGACCGGATGCGCATGTCCGAGCTGGCGACGGTGCTCGGATCCACGAAGAGCCGACTGTCGCATCAGGTGGGCCGCATGGAGGTCGCCGGCCTGGTGCGCCGCGTCCCCGACCCCGGCGACAAGCGCGGCGTGGTGGCCGAGCTGCTGCCCGCGGGCATGGCGATGCTGGAGGCGGCGGCGCCGACGCACGTCGAGGGCGTGCGGGCGCACCTGATCGACCTGCTGAGCCCGGAGGAGCAGCGCGTGATGGCGGAGGCGTTCTCGCGGGTGCTGGAGCATCTGAACCAGCTCGGGGAGTGATCCGCCGACCGGCTACCCTTGGCAAGCACCGGGAAGCGTGGCAGAGCGGCCGAATGCACTCGCCTTGAAAGCGAGCGT
>DATFHB010000029.1:0-56683 GCA_035248845.1 Amycolatopsis sp.
CGTCCCGAAAGCCCGACTCGCCCGTCCCGAAAGCCCGACTCGCCCGTCCCGAAAGCCCGACTCGCCCGTCCCGAAAGCCCGACTCGCCCGTCCCGAAAGCCGGACTCGCGGGTCGCGAAAGCCCGACTCGCGGGTCGCGAAAGCCGGACTCGCGGGTCGCGAAAGGCCGGCTCGCGGGGGTGTCCGGCCTGCGTAGAGTTGGTGGTATGAGTGGCCTTGTGGCACCCCTCGTGACTTTGGCCGTCTTCGCCGTGCCGCTGGCCGGGCTGCCCTGGCTCGCGTCCCGCGTCCGCCGTCGTGGTGTCGGCGCCGGCCTCCTGGGACCGATCGAGGAGATCTGGGGTCATCCGGGCGCTCACCGGGCTCGTTTCGAGATCGAAGTGCGCCAGGAGCGTCAGGCGGAGGCACCATTCACCGGGTGATCCGTCGGCCTGAACCGGTGGCATAGTGACCCACCGTGACCGAACCGGATTTCCTTTCCCGCACCCGAACGTCCTACGACACGCTGTCCGGCTACTACGCCGAATGGATCCGTGACGAACTGGCCGCCAAGCCGCTGGACCGGGCACTGCTGAGCGGATTCGCCGAACTGGTCCAGGCCGCCGATCTCGGCCCGGTCGCGGACATCGGTTGCGGCCCCGGCCGCATCAGCGCGCATCTGCACAGCCTCGGACTGTCGGTATTCGGCATCGATCTCTCGCCACAAATGATCGCCATCGCCCGCCGGACCTACCCCCACCTTCGGTTCGAGGAGGGATCCATGACAGCGCTGGATCTGCAGGACAATTCCCTCGGCGGAATCGTCGCGTGGTACTCGATCATCCACATCCCGCAAGAACAGTT
The DNA here is from genome assembly GCA_035248845.1 of Amycolatopsis sp. GTDB lineage: Bacteria > Actinomycetota > Actinomycetes > Mycobacteriales > Pseudonocardiaceae > Amycolatopsis_E. The sequence goes on from DATFHB010000029.1 coordinate 844, forward strand.
GCCGGAGGTCCTCGCCGAATTCCACCGGGTACTGGCCCCGGGCGGCTACCTGCAACTCGCGTTCCAGGTCGGCGACCACCTGTTGCACCACGCCGAGGCCGCCGGCCACCAAGTCTCACTCGATTTCCACCGGCGGCGGCCGGACCACGTCGCCGAACTTCTGCGCCAGGCCGGACTCGCCGTGCACGCTCAGTTCGTCCGCGAACCCGAGGAGGCCGGCAAGTTCAAGGAGAAGACTCCACAGGGTTTCCTGTTGGCCCGCAAACCAACCGGCACGCCCACCGCCGCTGGCACCGCACAACGTCACGAAGCGTGATCGTAAAGCCGGCCGAACTCCAGCTCGATCCAGATAACGTGAAACGTGTCTGCGGTACGAACGCCGGCCATGGGGCGGAATCCGTCATAGCGGAGAACCATGAAGTAATCAGCGTCCTGGAACTGCTGAGGAATCGGTGGCGGCCGCCCGCAACGCCTTCGGCCTCACCGGATTCGTGCTCGGGCTGCTGGGACTGGTCTTCTCGTTCGTCCCGGCCGTCGGCGCGGTGGCATGGCCGCTGGTGATCCTCGGGATCATCTTCGCGGGGATCGGCCTTGCCAGGGTCCGACGGAAGACCGCCGCCAACCCCGGTCCCACCATTGCCGGGCTCGCACTGTCGGTGACCGGTCTCGTGGTGTGCCTGGCCTGGCTTGCCAATGTCGCCAACCCGATCGGCGACTCGGGCAGCAACGTCACGATCGTGCGCTACGACGTCAGCGGCACCGCACAGGCGGCCACGATCACCTACTCCGCCTCCAGCGATGGCCACAGCGCGACCGGCCAGGAATACACCACCACGCTGCCCTGGTCCAAGGACATCCGGGCCAGGGGCCAACTCGAGGACAGTTCACTGACCATCTCAACCGGCGCGGACGGCGGAAACCGTCACCTGCAAGGTCGTCGTCAACGGTACGCAGGCCAAGGTGGCGACGGCCGCCGGCCCATTCGCCACGGCCACCTGCGACGGCTTCTGACCCTTGCCGGACGACTCGCGGCCGGATTCGCCGCCTGCGGTGCCGCCGAGGCAAGACGGGCGGGATGACGTCGTGGTGGGCGTCGAGACGGACGCTGATGGCCCGTTACTTCTCGAACCGGACCAGGAGCTTTTCGAGAACGACGTGGCGGCCGTTCTCGATGTACCGTCGTGGCTTCTCGATGAGGTGGTAGTCAGGCAACCGTGCGAGTTCCCGCAGGGTAGTCGTCAATTCGAGTCTTGCCAAGTGCGCCCCGATGCAGTAATGGATTCCGAAGCCGAAGCCAAGATGCGGGGAAGCCTTCCGGTCGAGACGGAACTCCTCAGGATTTTCGAACTGCTCGGGATCGCGGTTGGCCGCTCCCATCAGGAGCAGGACCCGCGCCCCACGCGGGATGGTCACACCGCCGAGGACCACTTCGCGGGTGGTGACGCGGCTGTGGTTGCCGACAGGGCTCCACAGCCGCAACGCTTCCTCCGCTGCGGCCGGCACGAGGCCCGGGTCGGCCCGCAGCCGCTGCTGGAGATCCTGGTTGCGGGCAAGGTGCCACAGCAGATGACTGATCGCGTTCATGGTGGTCTCGTGGCCGGCCATGCAGTAGGAGACCAGCATCGAGTGCAGTTCGTCGTCCGTGATCGGCCGGCCGTCGAATTCCGCACGAACCAAAAAGGACAGGTGGTCGTCACCCGGCTCTTTTCGCGCTCTGGTGATCTCCTCGGTGAACATGGCGGCAAACTGCGGCCAAAATCGGCTGGCGTCACGATCCCTGGGGAGGTGCCGCCACAGATTTCTGGTCAGTTCCCGTATTTTCCATTGCGCTGCCTTCGACAACCCGATGGCCAGGGCGACCGACCGGATCGTGAGCGGCATGGCGAGTTCGTTGGCGAAGTCGCCCTGGCCTCGGTCTGCCAGTGGCTTGATGAGCTCGGAAGTGATCTCGGCGATCGACCCGGAGAGGCCGCGCATTTGCTCCAAATCGAGGGGAGGCGTCATCAGAGCGCGGAAGGTCGTGTGCTCGGGCCTGTCATAGTCGACCGGCGCGAACTTGGGGGTGCCGGTGGCTTTGGGGAAAAAGACCCCCTCAGCGGAGCTGAAAGTCTCGTGGTCCTTCAGCACCGCCTTGACTTCCCGGTAGCGGGAGACGAGCCACATTCCGCCATACGCTTCCGAGTAGGCTACCGGAGAGCGTTCTTGGATCCTGCTGTGTACAAGTTCCGCCAAGTCCGGCGTGTATTCGGGGTCATGGTGATCGAACCTGACCGTGAGCCGTTCCACCGGATCGCTTGCCGTCGGGGTCATGGTTTCTCCATTTCAGTAGTTGTGCGTCCTGGAAGCTCTCCGAGACCGCCGCGGTGACGGTCTCGACGGTAAAGTCCATAACCGACCTTACTTTTCAGCCCTTGCGTTCCGCGGAAGATCTGTAAGATGGGTCACGGCAAGCGTGTTTCGTTCGGTGTCCAGAAATTTTAGAGCGGCCCCCTTTAGTCTCGCTTGAGAATTCAATGAGCGCTGTCCGACTCGCGCCCCGAAGTGATCCGGCGCTCATCTACTGGCGTGGGAAGTAATTCGAGGTTACCCTCTACCGGGTAGAGACGGGCCGGGTGTGCGTCCCGGTGTCCACGTCTCGCGTTAGGGGAATTTCGTGACAGCGCATGCTCGATCCAAGCGAACACCGGAAAACGTCAGGGAAGGCGTTGCCGTCGTGGGTATCGCTTGTAGATTTCCGCAAGCGGGTGACGCGGACGCTTTCTGGGACAACCTGGTACAGGGGCGGAACAGCATCCGCGAGGTCAGCGTCGACCAGTGGGACAAGGAGACGTTTTACTCGCCGAAGCCGATGGAGCCCGGCCGGATAAACACCAAGTGGGTCGGCAGGCTGGCAGGCTCGCGTTGTTTCGACAACGCCTTCTTCAACGTGTCACCCCGCGAGGCCGTCGCCATCGACCCGCAGTACCGGGTGCTGCTCGAAGAGGCTTGGCATTGTGTTGAGGATTCCGGGCTGCCGCTGGAGTTACTGCAATCGGCCCGCACGTCGGTGAATGTCGGCCTGTTGGCGCAGGATTACCTGATCAAGGGCGTGTCGAACAACAAACGCGTCGACGCGTTCGGCCCGGCCGGGAACTACCCGAGCATGGCGTCCAACCGGATCTCCCACCTGCTCGACCTGGACGGACCGAGCAGGACCGTCGACACCGCCTGCTCGGCCTCGCTGGCCGCACTCGGCCAGGGCCGCAACGACCTGCTGCACGAGGGGTGCGACTTCGCGCTGGTCGGCGCTGTCAACCTGATCTGCTCGCCGTGGCGGTACCTGGCGCTCACCCAGTCCCGGATGTTGAGCCCGGACGGCCGCTCGTTCACGTTCGACTGCAGGGCCAACGGCTACGTGCCGGGTGAGGGCGCCGGCATGGTGCTGCTGACCACGGTCACGAACGCCGAACGGCTCGGGTGCCACATCTACGGTGTGATCAAGGGGCTGGCCACCAACCACAACGGGCGCAACCGCAACCTGACCGCGCCGAGCGCGGCCGCGCAGGTCGACGTGATCCGGCGGGCGCTCGCGGACGCCGGCGTGGCCGCGGCCGATGTCAGCTACGTGGAGGCACACGGCACCGGCACCAGCCTCGGGGACCCGATCGAGGTCGAGGCACTGAACGTGACGTACGGGCAGGACCGCGCCGCACCGCTACTGGTGGGGTCGGTGAAGACCAACATCGGCCACGTCGAGGCCGGCGCCGGCATGGCCGGGCTCATCAAGGTGCTGCAGATGCTGCGCCACGGGACGGTCCCGCCGACCCTGAACCGGAGCGTCACCAACCCGCTCATTCAGGGCGAGGGCGAAAGCGTCGAGTTCCCCAGCGAGGCGGTCGAGTGGAAGTCCGACAGCGGTCTGCGCACCGCCGGCATCAGCTCGTTCGGGTTCGGCGGCGTCAACTGCCACGCGATTGTCCAGGAGTACCAAGGGAAGCCGGTCCCGCGCGAGGACGCGAAACCGGTCACCACACAGGTGTTCACGGTCGCGGCGAAAACGCCCGGCGCGCTGCGCGCCACCCTCGAAGCGTGGGCACGGGAACCGCGCTGGTCCGACCCGAACGCGGTGGCCGCGCTATGCCGGGCCTCGAACCGGCGCATGCTGACGCTGCCGTACCGGTTCGGAGTGGCCGCGGCGGACCTGCCGGCACTCGAGCCGGCCCAGATCGTCCGGGAACTCACGAACCTCCGCCCGGTCGAGCGGGTGCCCGAACTGGCCGTGCTGCTGGCCGACGCGGCGCCGGGAGCAGCGGCGGCGCCCCGGGCCGAACACGACGACCTCGTGCGGGAGATTCATGCCGTCGCCGGTCCGGCCGCTCAGGCACACCGCGAACTGCTCGACGGGTTCGCCGACCGGCTGGCGGGGCTGCGCACACTCGCCCGGTACGGAGTCGTGCCCGTGGAGCTGGCCGCCGTCGGCGCGGCGAGCGGAGCCGCCGCGCTGGTGCACGCCGGAACGGTGCCGCTACCGGAGGCGGTCCGCGGGCTGATCGGCGACGGCACGGCGACCATTCAGGCGCCGCCGGACCACGGCCTGCTGGTCGGTGGCGAGCGGCTGCTGCCCAACGAGCTGACCGGGGACTATCTTCGCGAGCTGGTGGACGCTCGGGCGGACACCCGGGAGGACGTCGCGCCGTATGCCCGGCACGCCGCGCTGCTGCTCGACTACCAGCACACGTTCGCGCGGGCCGTCGGGCGTTGGGAGAAGGTCGCCGGAGAGCACGGTTTCTCGGTGGCCGACGCGATCCGCGGATTCGACGACGGCGCGCCCTCGCGGCACACGTTGGCGACCGTCGCGCTGGTGGTCGACGTCGCGATCAGCGAGATCGACCAGGCGTGGGGCCTCACTCCGGCACCCTGGCTGCGGCCAGCCATCCACGAGCTGGCAACCCTGGTACGGCGATCGATCATCGAGCCGGCCGACGCGGTGGCCGCGCTGTTCGGCGACGCGGACCTCGACAAGCTGGCTGCCGGGGCCCGCGAGCACCTCGCGGTCCGCTCGGCGCCGCTGGCGGATCTTCCGGTGCTGCGCCGGCGGACGCACGAGTGCAACGCCGGCCGACGGGTGGCTCTCGCGGGATCGGAGTCCGCGCTCGTGCTGCTCGACGCGACACGCGCACGCGCCGACTGCGTGCTGGTCCTCGGTGAGACGCCCACCCCGGACGGGGACGACGTGGTGCGGATGGCGGGCGCGGAGCCGACCGCGGCCCTGCTGGAACTGTGGCGGCGCGGCTGTGCCATCGACTGGGCGGAGTCGGAACCGGTGGAATCGCCTCACCTGCCCGGCCTGCCTACCTACGTGTTCGACCGGCACGCCTACTGGATCGAGGACGACGCACTGCGCATCGACGGCCGCGAGCCACCTGGGGAACCGGCCGCCCCCCGCGAGCCCGCCGAAGACGAGCCCGCCCTGAAGGCACCGGTCGCGAAGGCACCGGTCGCGAACGAGCCGACCCCCAAGGAGCCGGTCGTGAACGAGCCGGCCGCCGCCGTGCCCGAGCCGGCGCCGCGGCGCGACGAGGACATCCTCGACCGGCTGCGGGACCTGCTGTGCCGGCTGGTCGCGGAGGCCACAAAGACCCCGGCGGCGAGCATCGGGCCGGACACCCCGTTCGCCGACCTGGGCATCGACTCGCTGATCATCCACGCGCTCAACACGCGGCTGTCCGCGTGGTTCGGTGACATCGCGGCCACGCTGTTCTACGAGTGCCGCGACGTCGGCGAACTCGCCGTCCGGATCTGGCGTGACTACGATGCCGCGGTCACCGCCCACCTGGGCGCGGAACAGCCGCCCTCGACGCCGGTGCCGGACGTGCAAGCCGTTGTGCCGCAACGAGATTCCGTGCCGGTGCCGGTGCCGCGCGCGGCGCGGGTGACCGACACCGAAACAGCGGCCGGCATCGCGATCGTCGGGCTGGACGGCCGGTTCCCCGGCGCGGACACGCCGGCCGAGTTCTGGGCGAACCTCTGCGAAGGGCGCGACTCGGTCACCGACATCCCGGCGTCGCGGTGGGACCACTCGCGGTACTTCGACGCGCGCCGCGATGTGCCGGAGAAGGTCTACGCCAAGTGGGGCGGCTTTCTGTCCGACGTGGACCACTTCGACGCGGCCGCGTTCGGCATCGCGCCCGACGAGGCGCGGTTCATGGACCCGCAGGAGCGGCTGTTCCTGGAGGCGGCGCACAACTGCCTCGAGGTCGGCGGCTATCCGCGGGAACGGCTCCGCGAGGTGCACGACAACGAGGTCGGCGTGTTCGTCGGCGCCACCTTCAACAACTACCAACTGGTGCAGTACGAGGCCGAGTTGGCCGGGGCACCGGCCAGCTCGATCAACTCGCAGACCTTCGCGATCGCCAACCGGGTGTCGTTCACCTACGACCTGCGCGGGCCCAGCCTCACCCTGGACACCGCGTGCGCGTCCGCGCTCAACGCCATCCACCTGGCGTGCGAGAGCCTGCGGCGGGGCGAGTGCTCGCTGGCCATCGCCGGTGGCGTGAACCTCTCGCTGCACCCGTCGAAGTACCAGATGCTGGCGCGCTACCAGTTCCTGTCCTCCGACGGCCGGTGCCGGGCGTTCGGCGAGGGTGGTGACGGCTACGTGCCGGCCGAGTCCGTCGGCGCGTTCCTGTTGAAACCGCTCTCGCACGCCGAACGCGACGGTGACCGCATCTACGGGGTCATCCGCGGCAGCGCGCTCACCCACGGCGGTCGGACCAACGGCTTCACCGTACCGAACCCGACCGCGCAGGCCGCGGCGATCGAACGGGCGCTGCGGCAGGCCGATGTGGACCCGGGCACGATCAGCTACATCGAGGCACACGGCACCGGCACCCGGTTGGGTGACCCGATCGAGATCGCCGGCATCACCGCCGCGTTCGGGCGCCAGCGCAAGCAGTACTGCTCGATCGGCTCGGTCAAGTCCAACATCGGTCACGCCGAGGCGGCCGCGGGCGTCGCGCAGGTCGCGAAGGTGGTGCTGCAGTTGCAGAACCGCACGCTGGTGCCGTCCCTGCTGCATGCCGACCGGACCAACCCGGACATCGACTTCGCCAACTCGCCGGTCTTCGTGCAAAGCACCCTGCGGGAGTGGGACCCGGCCGCGATGGGACTCGGGGCCGCGCCGCGCCGCGCCGGCGTGACCTCGATCGGCGCCGGCGGAACCAACGTCCACCTTGTCATGGAGGAGTACCGATAGCCGTGCGCCACTACGTCATCGCGGTTTCCGGGCGGTCCGAGGACTCCGTTGCCGCGCATGCGGAAGATCTCGCCCGTTACCTGTCGGGCGGCCAGCACGCCCCGGCGCGGGTGGCGTTCGGGCACCTGCTGACGCTGCCCGCGGTCGCCTGCACCCTGCTGCGCCGCCGGGAGACGCTGACCCACCGGTTGGCGTGCACCGCCGGCTCGATCGCCGAAGCCGCGGAGAAACTGTCCACGGCCGCCCGGCACACCGGCGACCACCTAACCCTTGCCGGGCTTGGCATCTACACGGGCAGCGTGCCGTGGAGCCTGTTCGGCGGGGAGCGGCACGCCGAGGACCGGGACTACCTGTCGCGGCTCGCGGCCGGCGGACGGCACGACCAGCTCGCGAGGTTGTGGACGGTCGGCTACCCGGTCGACTGGGCACTGGTCTATCCGGAACTTCGCGACGAGCGGCCCGTGTACCTGCCGCCCACCCGACTGTCCCGCCGCCGCTACTGGCCGGCGGCCGAACGGCCGGCGCGGAAGGAAAGCGTTGCGCCACAGCCGGAACCGGTGATCGAGACGGTTGAGCCCACCGTGCCGGTCACGCCGGGGCCGGTTGCCCCCGCGGCGGAACCGGCGCCGGGCGGGCTCGCCCGCGAACTGGCCGGGCTGCCGCCCACACTGCGCCAACAGCACCTCCGCGGCTACCTGCAGGAGCGGATCGCCCGGCTGCTCGGCTTCCCGGACGACGAGCTACCCGCCATCGACACGGGTTTCTTCGACCTCGGCATGACGTCGGTGCACCTGGAGCAGGTGCGCGGCGAGATCAGCGACGCGCTGTCGTTCCGGCCGAGCGAGACTTCGGCGTTCGAGCATTCGACGATCGCCGAGTTCGCCCGCTACCTGGAGCGGTCGATCGACGTCACCGCGGCGGCACCATCAACGTTGCCATCAGCAGCGCCATCAGCAGCGGCGGAGGCCGAGATCGCGTTGCCGTCGCTCGACGCGATCGACGCCCTCTCCGCCGTGGATCTCGAACGAGTGCTGATCGAGGCCGTCGGGAGATGACATCCGTGGACGAAGTAACGACGCTGAAAGCGTTGCTGCGCAAGTCACTGGCGACGATCAAGGAACTGAACCGCGACGCGGCGCAGCGCGGAAGCACGGTATCGGGGTCACCGGAGACCGCCACGTCGTCCGGCGACCCGATCGCGATCATCGGCGACGCGTGCGAACTGCCCGGCGGCGCGACCACGCCGGAGGCGTACTGGTCGCTGCTGTCGTCCGACAAGGACTGTGTGCGCGACGCGCCGGCCAGCCCGTGGCTGCGGGAGTTCTACCACCGGTACTTCCAGGAACATCCCGCCGCGGCCGGGTACGCGCGGGCGAACTACCTCGATGGCGACGTGATGCGGTTCGACCCGCGGCACTTCGCCATCTCGCCGACCGAGGCCCGCGACATGGACCCGGCCCAGCGAATGGCGCTCACCCTCACCGCGCGGGCGCTGGAGCGGGCCGGGTACCACCCGCGGCGGATCGACGGGCGGGTCGGCGTGTACTTCGGCGTGATCGGCGGCGAGTACGGCGCGCTCGCCCGGCGTGCGTTCCAGGCCGGCGGCTATGTGGCCACCGGCACGCTGAACAGCGTGGTGTCCGGCCGGGCGAGCCACACCTTCGACTTCGACGGTCCGGCCATTTCGGTGGACACCGCGTGCTCGTCCTCCCTGGTGGCGCTGCACCTGGCGTGCGAGGGCATTCGCGGTGGCGACTGCGACATCGCCGTGGTCGGCGGGATCAACCTGTTGCTGGACCCGTCGTCGTTCACCGTGCTGGCCGGGGTCGGTGCGGTGTCCCCGGACGGTCGCTGCCACGCGTTCAGCGGCGACGGCGAGGGATACGGCCGCGGCGAGGGCGGTGGTGTCGTGGTGCTCAAGCGGCTGTCCGCCGCGCGGCGCGACCGCGACCAGGTGCTGGCCGTGGTGCGCGCCACCGCGATCAACCACGACGGCACCTGCAGCGGGCTCACCGTGCCCAACGGCAGGGCACAGGGCCGGCTGATCGAGGCCGCGCTGCGCCGGTCCGGCCTGGCCGCCACGGACATCGACTACCTGGAGGCACACGGCACCGGGACACCGCTCGGCGACCCGATCGAGATGACCGCGGCCAGCCAGGCGTACTGCCGGGACCGGCCAGCGGATCGGCCGCTGGTCGTCGGGTCGGTGAAAGCGCTGATCGGGCACCTGGAGGCCGCGAGCGGCATCGCGTCGCTGCTCAAGCTGATCATGGTGCTGCGCCACCGCCGGGTGCCGGCGCAGCCGATGTCCGGTCCGGTGAACCGGAACATCGACTTCGACGGACTGCGGCTGCGCGTGCCCACCGCTCCCGTCGACCTGCCCGCCCCGTCCGGCCGGGCGCTGACCGGCGCGATCAGCTCGTTCGGCTTCAGCGGCACGAACGCGCACGTCATCGTCAGCGCTCCCGATCCGGAGCCGCCCCGGCCGCCCGCCACCCGGGTGCGGCACGCGCTGCTGCTGGCCGCCGGCTCCCGTACCGCGCTGGACACCTGCGTCGCCGACGCGGTCGCCGACCTGGAGCGGGTGTCCGACGCGACGCCGGTGCTCGAAGCCGCGAACGGTCCTTCGATCGCCGAGGACATGTGCTTCACCCGCGCGACGGGCCGCGAGCACGGCCCCTACCGTACGTACGTCACCGGCACCGACCGCGCCGAACTCCTGGCCGCGCTGCGCGCACAGCAGGCGGTGCCGCAGTTCGTCACCGACTCCGGACTGACCCGGAACGGTCCGCTCAAACGGGCGGTGCTCCTCGATGGGCACGCCCCGCCGGATTCCTGGTCACGGGACTGGCACCGCACGTTCGCCGCGTTCCGTGCCGGCTTCGACCGGGTCGCGGCGGGGACGTCGCTGGCCCGGCTGCTGGAGCCCGGCGAGCAGCCCGCGGACGCGGCGGAGCTGGCCGGATTCCGGCTCGCCGTGCTGTGCGGCACGGTCGCCCTGTGGCGCGGTTTCGGGGTGGTGCCCGAGATTTGGTGCGCCGCCGGCATCGGCGTGTACGCGGCCGCCGTCGAGTCCGGCACGCTACCCGCGGACGCCGCACTCGCGGACCTGGCCACGTTGTTCGCCGACGTCCCGCTGGACACCGACGGCGACCTGCCCGCGCTGGCCGGCCTCCGGGTGCCGGAGGCCGGACACGGTGGGACCGGCCGGCTGGACGCGGCGCTGGTCGACCCGCTGGACGGCGGGTTCGTCGGCCCGAGCCAGCTCGCCGACCCGACCTACTGGCTGCGGGCGGCCACCGCACCGGCCGATCTCGGCCGCGGCGCGCGGCGGTGCGCCGAGCACGATGTGCGGGTCGCGGTGGCGGTCCACCCACCGGGGCCCTCGATCGCGGAGGCGCTCGTGGTCGTCGCGCCCGCGCCCGGCGACGATCCGCGGGACGCGGTGCTCTCGGTGCTGCTGCGCCTGTACGAACTCGGCGCGGACGTGGACTGGGAGCCGCTCTACGCGGGCTCGACCGCACGCCGGGTCACGCTGTCCACGACGCCTCTGGACGAGGCCCCGTACGTGCTCGCCGACCCGGTCATCCGCCCGGTCAATGCGGTCGAACCGGTGTCCGGCGACCCGCTGGAGCCGCGGCCGCACCTGTCACCGCGCAGCGGCGGCGAAATCGACTTCACGCTCGGTGCGCCCGCGCTGCCACTGGCCGACACCCACCACATCGTGCATATCGGCTACTTCGTGGAGATGCTGCTGCGGTCGGTCGCCCTGCTGCGTCCGGACACCGCCTTCCAGATCCGCGAGATGCGGTTCAGCACCGCGCTCGTGGTCTGGGACACACCGGCCAGGGTACGGCTGGTGCTGGAGGAGTCCGGCGACTCGCCCGCGTTCGCGTTCTACTCGCTGGTGGACGAGGCCACCAACCGCTGGCAGCAGCATGTGTCGGGAACCCTTGCGCGGCAAGGAGATCCGCCCGTCGCGGCAGCGGCGGAAACGGGCCCGCCGACGCGATTGCTTTCCGGCGCGGAGTTCTACGCGAAGCTGGCCGAGCGGGGCCTGCGGCTCGGGCCGAGCGTGCGGGCCGTCGGGGACGTGTACACGGACGGCACCGGCGTGCTGGCCGACGTCGAGCCCGCGCACGCCGTCGCACCGCAACGGGCGCTGGCACGGGTCGCCCCCGGCATCCTCGACGCGGGCGCGCAGGTGTTCCAGATGGCGATGCCGCCAGAGGTGCCCCCCACCGCCGCGTTCATGGTCGAGGCGCTGGAGGGCCTGCTCGTGCACGCGGGCGGACTGGCCGCGCCTGCCCGGCTGCGGGTCGACGGAGTGCGTGCCGTGCCCGGCGACAACGCGGTGACCGGACGGCTCCTCGTGCTGGACGCGAGGGACGAAGTGATAGTCGAATGCGCGCGGTGCACGGTGCGCTGGATCGAGGGCGGCGTCGAGTCGATTCTCGCCGCGGCCGGTCTGGCCGGCGACGAGCCGCGCCTCACGGACGCGGAGATCGCCGACCCCGACCGGCTGCCGGACGCGGTCATGCGCGTGCTGTCGGTGCTGACCGGGGTCCCTGCGTCCGACATCCGGGGCGGTGAGACGACCACCGCGCTCGGCGTGGACTCACTGCAGGCGACCAGACTGCACCGGGCGCTGGAACCGGTCAATCCGTCCGATCGGGTGCCGCTCGCCGACATCGTCGCGGGCATCGGAGTCGCCGAGCTCGCCCGCCGGCTGCGCGGCGACACGAACGAGACCCGGCGGCCGGCGGCTGCGGCGCCGGTGCGGCGCCGGAATTTTCTCCAGCTGTCCAGGCAATCCCCGCGGCTGCGGCTGCTGTGCGTGCCCTACGGTGGCGGCAGCACGCTGGTGTTCCAGGGCTGGCAGGCGTTCTTCCCGGACGACGTGGAAGTCTGCCCGGTGTCGCTGCCCGGCCGGGGCGATCGGCTCGGCGAACCGCTGGTACCGGACGTCTACCAACTCGTGGACGACCTCGAGGAGGAGGTGCTGCGCTCGGTCGACACGCCGTTCGTGCTGTACGGGCACAGCTTCGGCGCGCTTATCGGCTACCTCCTCGGCCTGCGGCTGCAGGCCAGGGGCCTCACCAGCCTGCGGCACCTGTGCGTCGGCGCGTTCAGCAGCCCCGGTGGCCGCGGCAACCCGTTCCAGCTGGAGTGCCTGGCGGAAATCGCCGCGGCCGGGTATCCGGGCATGCCGAGCACCGAGGACATCCAGGCGCTCGACACGAACGACCTGCGGCGCCTGGCCGCCATCCTGCGGTTCCCGCTGCGGCCCGCCATGGATCGGAGCTTCCTGCGGATGGCGTTGCCGGTGCTGGTCAACGACATCCGGCTGGTCGGGAGCTTCCGGCACGAGGACGCCGTTCCGCTCGACGTGCCGATCACCGCCGTGCACGGTAGCGGCGACGACCGGGTCGAGGAACAGCAGATGCGGGACTGGAAACGGTGGACCACCAGGGACCTCGACTTCCACGTCCTCGACGGCGACCACTTCTTCCTGCACCCCGACCAGCAACGGGCCGCGCTACTGGACATCCTCGTTCGCGGACCGCTCGCGGGTCCGGGCACCGGAACGGAGCATGTGTCATGACCGCTTACGACATGCTCGCACGCACATCCGCTTCAGCCTCTCCACCAGCGTCCGCGCGCCGTGCCCGCCGAGCGGGTTCACGGTGAACAACCCCCACCGGACCGGCAACTTTTCCGCTCCGGTCCGTAATACGACCGGATCACCAGAGCACGAAGGAAACCGCATGAAGGCGTTGTGGTTCGACCGCACCGGTACTCTCGACGCGCTCACCATTGCCGAGCTACCGGTCCCCGAACCGGGCAAGGATGAGGTCCGGGTTCGTGTGCACGCGGCCGGAATCCATCCGAGTGGCCTCAAAAACGTACTCGGCCGCTTTCCCCGCACCACCTACCTCGCCACCAAGACCGGCGGGACGGACAGGTTCGTGTTCGTCGCCGAGAACGACTGAGCGCCGCCATGCCCGCTTTCGTGTTCGCCGGACAGGGTTCCCAGCGTCGGGGTATGGGACGGGATCTCTTCCCGCTGTTCCCGGACCACGTCCGGGCCGTCGACCGGATCCTCGGCTACTCGATCGAGGAGTTGTGTGTCGACGACGACGGCTCGCGGCTGTGGCAGACCCAGTACGCCCAGCCCGCGATCTACGTCGTCAACGTGCTGGCCTATCTCCGGTTCCAGGCGGACACCGGGATTACCCCGTCCTGTCTGCTCGGCCACAGCCTCGGCGAGTACTGCGCGCTGCACCTCGCCGGCGCCTTCGACTTCGAGACCGGTCTCGAACTGGTCGCCGAGCGCGGCCGGCTCATGGCCGCCGATGGCTCCGGAGCGATGGCCGCGGTCATCGGCCTGAGCGTTGAGGATGCCCACCGGGTGGCCGGTGACTGGCCGGGCGGCGGTGTCTGGATCGCCAACCACAACGCCCCCGACGAGGTGGTCGTCTCCGGCCATGCCGAGATGATCACCGCCGCCAAACGGCATTTCCTCGACGCCGGGGCGTCCACCTACGTGCCGCTCCAGGTGAGCGGTCCCTTCCACACCCCGCTCATGCGGTCCGCCCAGACCGAGTTCGAGACCGTGCTGTCGAGGACCCCGCTCTCGGCACCCCGGATTCCGGTCATCAGCAACCTGACCGCCCGCCCCTACCTCGACCGTGGTGTGCGGGACACCCTGGCAGCACAGATCTCCAATCCGGTGCGGTGGGTCGACAGCATCACGCTCCTGCTCGGACGCGGGGAAACCCGGATGATCGAGATCGGCCCGAAACGGGTGCTCACACCCTTGATCGGCAAGATCGCGGCCGCCGCCTGAGCGACCGGAGCGGGTAGTCGTCGTGATGAGCCGGACGGGCATGTTCCAGCGAACCGCGGCCACACCGGTGAGCTGGCACACTCAGGCCATCTGCCCGGCGCGAATACTCCTCAGCCCTTGAGCAGGGCGCGGGCCATCACCAACCGCTGGATCTGGTTGGTGCCCTCGTAGATCTGGGTGCTTTCGGAAGAGCATAACCGCCACCTGCGGGAATCCTTCCGATCTCTCCTCTGACCAGGCAGTTTTCCGCTTGCTGCCGTTGGCCGAAGTTGGCCGTATTCGACTGTCTGACGGGACAGAGACGGAACAGCGCAGTCGCGCTCCACCGTCCACAAAGGAGAGTCGCCGAGGCGTTGCTCGTCCTACGGCCGGTGCGGCTCCCTGGACGCGGTCGGATCCCACATTCTGCGTGCCCATGGCACGGGCATGGTCCGGCTCGGCGCCGCGATGGTCGGGCGTGCCGACGAGCTCGACGGCGGCCAGCCGCCTCGGTCCCCAGCTGGACCCTCGATCCTCCCCTGAACGCCCGCGCTCCCCTTGGTTCCTCCCGCATCTGGCTGGGGGTTGAGCGTGGGTCACCCCGGTCCCCGATCGTGCGGGAGGGAGGTGATGGAGCCATGAACTGTACTGGGTGCGGTAATACAGGAACGGCCATAGAAACAGACGGCAGCGGATTTATCCACAGAAAAGCGTGCGGCTGCGGATGCCCTAACCTAATGGGCCGTGCTCGGGCTAGCCGAGCCACCCAGTCCCGCCTAACGTGAGGCTAGACCTGCAATTCGCGTCGGCGGTGGTCCTCGGCGGAGGAGAGTCCGAGGGCCAACTCGGGCGCTTCCCCGGCACCCAGCTCGGCCGGCGCGGTCAAGTAACCCACTCGGCTGCGCTGGCCGAGCTTCCACCTCAGGAAGGAGTCAGCATGTCCGATTACGGCAGTTGTCCTGTCTGCGGTTTGACGGTGAACGTGCCCTCGGGGTCCTCGGTGCCGATGATGCACCGCGCGCCGGGTGAGCAGGGGAAGTGCCCGGGTTCCGGACAGACGGCGAACTGAACACTACGATGGCCGCTGTGGAGACTCAAACCAAGCGGATCTGCTCGATGGAGGGCTGCAACCAGGAGATCTACCTGCGTCCCGAGGAGCGCGAAGTGTGCGCCGGGTGCGAGCTGCGTGGTGGGCCACCACCGGCCCGGCCTGTTGAGGATCGGGCCGAGGGTGGTTCGGACGCTCAGCGTGTCAAGGCGTACCTCGCGGGGATGACCGTCGAGGAACGGCAGTACCAGATCAAGAACCTCGAGCAGTTCAACGGCGCTCTGGCCGAGCAGTGGCGGCAGTGGAACGACGAGCTGACCGCCGAGGAAGCAACTCAGCACTAAGCACGACAAACGCGGCCCCGCCCCGGCGAACCAGGGCGGGGCCACGTGCTGTGCGGGGTCGGTCGAGCGGCTGGCCAGGTCGAATGGCTTGCCGTGCTGCTCCTGGGCGCGCTTCTCGTCCAGGACAGTGCTCGCGTAGGCGCCGAGCGCGCGGCGGAGCGCCGCAACCCGGTCCTCGGTACGGACACGTTCCCACGCCATCGCGCCGAACTCATCAACCCGGGCATACTCGGAGAGTACCGAGAAGACGCCGAACTATCAGCTACTGCGTATGTAGAGTACATGGAACTGCGGCACCATATTCTCGACGAGGGTGATCATACGTTTGAGATTCCACCAGAGCCTAAGGGTGAGATGCGTCACGATCAGCAGATCAAGGTGGCTCAATGGGAGCTAGAGCGAGCCGAGTTTGTCGCTCGCGGCGCCACTGACAGATTTGCGACCGTCGACCCGTCGAGCAGGATCCGGTATGAGTCGATCTATCGTCTGCACGTCGAGCCGGAATTTGCCAAGCGGGCCGTGAAGGCGATCAAGCCGTCGGACATCTCGACGTTCCAGACCGAACTGGGCGAGCGGGTCGGCCCCTCGACTGTCGCGACCGCTCGCCTGGTCGTGGTCGGTGTTCTGGACCTCGCGGTGGCGGACGACGCGATCAAGAAGAACCCGGCGCGGTCGAAGATCGTGCAGACCGTGAGCAGCGACAGCGGCGAGAAGATCCAGGCATGGAGCGACGAGCGGGTGTTCTCGCTGATCGACGGGCATCCCGACTCGCTACGGGCCATGCCGACGATCGGCGCCACGTGCGGTCTGCGAGAGGGTGAGCTGTTCGGCGTCGCCGAGGAGGACATTGACTTCGACGAGGGCGTGATCCATGTGCGCCGACAGCTCAAGAAGCTCGGCAAGGATCACGTGTTCGCGCTGCCGAAGAACGATCGGACCCGCATCGTGCCCATGTCCGACTGGACTGCGCAGAACATTCGCGTGCACATCGCGAAGTACAAGCCCCAGCCGCTGACGCTGCCGTGGGAGAAGCCGACAGGCAAGCCCCAGACGCACAAGGTGCTGTTCCGGTGGCTCGACGGCGACCACATGAAGCCGCGGGCCTACTCGGAGACAGTGTGGAAGCCTGCGCTCGTGGCGGCCGGGGTCATCCCTGAGCCAACCAAGGACAAGCGCGGCCGGCGGCGGTACGTCACCACCCGCAAGGAGGGCACGCACCAACTCCGGCATTGCTACGCGAGCGTGATGCTCGCCGATGGTGTGAACGTCAGGGAGCTCGCCGAGTACCTTGGCCACGCTGACCCAGAGTTCACGCTCAAGATCTACGCCCACATGCTGCCGGACTCGCACGACCGGGCCCGACGGGCGATCGATGCCCGCATGTTCCGGCCGCGCGCGGTCTCGGACGGAACATGGACGGAACGGAGGTGACCAGCGTGACCGCTCGCCGAACGAGCCGAATGGGTACCAAGATCGTTGGCACCCCTCGTCACCTGTGGAAACTCAGCCTTTCAGCAGGGCGCGGGCCATCACCAACCGCTGGATCTGGTTGGTGCCCTCATAGATCTGGGTGATCTTCGCGTCGCGCATCATGCGTTCGACGGGGAAGTCGCGGGTGTAGCCGGCGCCGCCGAAGAGCTGGACGGCGTCGGTGGTGACCTCCATGGCGACGTCGGAGGCGTAGGACTTGGCGGCGCTGGCCATGAAGCTTGCGCGGGCATCACCGCGTTCGGAGGCGGCGGCGGAGGCGTAGACCAGGTGGCGGGCGGCTTCGATCTTGGTGCCCATGTCGGCCAGCATGAACTGCACGCCTTGGAATTCCGCGATCGCCTTGCCGAACTGCTTGCGGTCCTTGACGTAGGCGACCGCGGCGTCCAAGGCGCCCTGCGCGATGCCGAGGGCCTGGGCGCCGATGGTCGGGCGGGTGTGGTCGAGGGTGCGGAGCGCGGTCTTCAGGCCGGTACCGGGCTCGCCGATGATGCGGTCGGCGGGAATGGCGCAGTCCTCGAAGTAGATCTCCCGCGTCGGCGACCCCTTGACGCCGAGTTTGCGCTCCTTCGGGCCGACCGAGAACCCGGGGTCGTCCTCGTGCACGGCGAACGCCGAGATGCCGTTGGACTTCTTCTCCGCGCCCGGGTCGGTGACCGCCATCACGGTGTACCAGCTCGACTCACCGGCATTGGTGATCCAGCACTTCGTGCCGTTGAGCACCCAGGAGTCACCGTCGAGCCGCGCGCGTGTGCGCATCGACGCGGTATCCGACCCGGCCTCCCGTTCGGACAGCGCGTACGACGCGGACGCCTCGCCAGCGGCGATCGGCGGCAGGACCAGCTTCTTCAGCCCTTCGGACGCCGACAGCAGGATCGGCTGGGTCCCCAGCTTGTTCACCGCGGGGATCAGCGACGCCGAGGCGTCCACCCGGGCGACCTCCTCGATCACGATGCAGGCCGCGACGGCGTCGGCGCCCTGCCCCTCGTAGGCCTCGGGGATGTGCACGGCGTTGAAACCGGACTTGACCAGCGCGTTGTACGCCTCGATCGGATAGCGCTCCTGCTCGTCCACCTCGGCCGCGTAGGGCGCGATCTCCTTCTCGGCCAGGGCACGCACGGCCGCCCGCAGCTCTTCGTGTTCCTCCGCCAGCTGGTACAGCCCTGGTCCGTTTGACACCTCGAGTCACTCTCCTCAAACGTGTGCCCTGGTCGATGTTATCGCTCGTTTACTAGGACGTCCTTGTGTTCTTAGCCGCATCTTCGTCCTAAAGTGGAGTGATGTCGATCACGTGGCCCGCTGGACTGCCATCCTCGCCCGACTATCCGGACTTGCCCGTCGGCTCGATCCTCGCCGGAGCGGCGGCCCGCTTTCCGGACCGGATCGCGTTCGCACACAATGGCCGTGAGCTCGGTTTCGCCGAGACCTACCGCGCCGCGTGCCGGTTCGCGAACGCGCTGCACGCCCACGGCGTCGAACCGGGCGAGACCGTCGCCATCCATCTGCCGAACTGCCTGGCCTACCCGGTCGCCTACTACGGAGTCCTGCTGGCCGGCGCGACCTTCACCCCGGCCAACCCGCTGCTGCCGCCTGCCGCGCTCGCGGCGCAACTGGCCGACTCCGGCGCGGTCGCGGCGGTCACCTTCGGCCGGGCCGCGGACGTCCTGGCCGGAGTCCAGGACCAGACACGGATCCGGCTCGTCGTGGTGACCGCCCCGGCCGGGGAACTCGCGGCGGGCCGGCTCGGCTTCGCCGAATTCCATGCCGGGCAACCGGAACAGCCACCCCAGGTGGACATCGACACCCGTACCCGGCTCGCCCACCTCGCCTACACCGGCGGAACCACCGGCCGGTCGAAGGGCGTGAAGCTGCCCCACCGCAACGTCGTGGTGAACTCGTTGCAGTACGCCTGCTGGGGCACCGGTTCGGTCCCGGCGCTCGACGAGCAGGGCAATCTGGCTCTCGACCAGGTCGGTGACGAAGACGAGTGGCCAGTCCGGCTGGGTACCGGCTGCGGGATCAACCTCACGCCCTGGTTCCACGCGATGGGCACCATCGGTGGCCTGAACATCCCGGTGGCCTGCGGCGTCACCTCTGTGCTGCAGGACAGCTTCGACCCCGTCGCCTACCTGGCGGAAGCCGAAAAGCGCCGGGTCACCACCATGGGCGGGGCGCCTGCCCTGTTCGCCGCGCTGCTGAACTGCCCCGACTTCCACACGCGCGACCTGTCGTCCGTCCGGACGATCACCTCCGGCGCGGCGCCGATGCCGCTCGAGATGCTCAAAGCGTTGCAACGCCGGTTCCCCGACGTGGTGATCGCGGAAGGCTACGGCCTCACGGAAGTGACCATGGGCGCCACCCAGGCACCGTCTGCGCGCTCGGCGGTGCGGAAACCCGGCACGGTCGGCCTTCCGGTGTTCGACACGGAGGTCAAGATCGTACCCGCGGAGGGCGGTGAGGAACCCTTGCCGCCCGGCGAGGCGGGCGAGGTGTGCATCCGCGGCCCGCAGGTGATGACCGGTTACCACAACAGTCCGGATGAGACGGCCGCGGTGCTGGTGGACGGCTGGCTGCACACCGGTGACATCGGCATCCTCGACACCGACGGCTACCTGTCCATTGTGGATCGCAAGAAGGACATGCTGATCTACAAGGGATACAACGTCTACCCGCGCGAACTGGAGGAACTGCTGCTGGCCCAGCCCCTGGTGCGGGCCGCCGCCGTGGTGGGCAGGCGGAGCGCCGACGTGGGCGAACTACCGGTGGCGTTCGTGGTCCTCGACCCGTCGGCGGCACCGGCCGATCCGCAGGAGGTCATCGGCAAGGTCAACCAGAACGTCCTGCCCTACAAGCGGATCCGGGAGCTGCACGTCGTCGATGAGATCCCGGTTTCGGCCGCGGGCAAGATCCTCAAACGCGAACTCCGCGCCCAACTCCGGCAGAACGAATCAGTCGGCTAGGCGCGTGCGGAGAGCTACGTCCTTGTCGAGCACGAGCTGTTCGAGGTCGGCCTGGAAGGTGGCCATCCGGTCACGCAGCGCGGGGTCGCTCGCCGCAAGGATGCGGACGGCGAGCAGCCCGGCGTTGCGAGCACCGCCGACCGAGACGGTGGCCACCGGGACCCCGGCAGGCATCTGCACGATGGACAGCAGCGAATCGAGCCCGTCGAGGTGCTTCAGCGGCACCGGCACGCCGATCACCGGCAGCACCGTCGCGGAAGCCACCATCCCCGGCAGGTGCGCGGCGCCGCCCGCGCCCGCGATGATCACCTTGAGCCCCCGGTCCGCGGCGGTCTTGGCGTAGTCGAGCATCCGCTGCGGGGTGCGGTGCGCCGAGTAGACGCCCACCTCGTAGGGCACGCCGAACTCGGCCAGCGCCTGCCCTGCGGCTTCGAGCACCGGCCAGTCCGAGTCGCTGCCTATGATCACGCCGACGTCGGTGCCCACGAAAACTCCTCGGGTCAGTGGATCTGGTGGCCGTCGAGCCATTCGCCGTGGGACAGCCAGTGCGCGGCGAGCTTCGCGCGGGTGCGCAGCTCTCCCATGTCCGAACCGACGACGTTGACATGGCCCAGTTTGCGGCCGGGCCGCTCGCCCTTGCCGTACATGTGCACCCGCACGTCGGGAAACCGCGCGAACAGGTGGTGCAGGCGCTCGTCCGGGCCCATCGCCGGTTTCTCCGGCGCGCCCAGCACGTTCGCCATCACGGTCGGCGCGCGCAGGCTCGTCGCGCCCAGCGGGTAGTCCAGCACGGCCCGGAGGTGCTGCTCGAACTGGGAGGTCTGCGCGCCGTCCATGGTCCAGTGCCCGGAGTTGTGCGGGCGCATCGCGAGTTCGTTCACCACCAGCCCGCCGTCGGTGTCGAACAGCTCGACCGCGAGCACCCCGGCCACCTTGAGCTCGGCGGCGATCCGCAGGGCCAGCTCCTGCGCCTCGTGCACCTGACGGGAGGTGAGCCCGGGCGCGGGCGCCAGCACCTCGGTGTTGATCCCGCCCTCCTGCACGGTCTCCACCACCGGCCAGGCCGCGCCCTGCCCGAACGGCGACCGCGCGACCAGCGCGGCGAGCTCGCGGCGCATCCGCACGCGCTGTTCCACGAGCAGTTCGGCGCCACCGGCCAGCAGTTCGGGCACGACCTCGCGGGCCTCGGCATCGGAGCCGAGCATCCACACGCCCCGGCCGTCGTAGCCGCCGCGAGCCGTCTTCAGCACGACCGGCCACGAGTGCGTGGCGGCGAACTTCAGCACGTCGTCCACTTCGGACACTTCGGCGAACGGCGGGCACGGGAATCCGTGCGCCGAGAGGCGTTCCCGCATGACCAGCTTGTTCTGTGCGAAGGGCAGCGACTCCACCCCTGGCCGTAGCACGAAGCCCTCCATGGACAGGGTGAGCAGGTGCTCCCCGGGCACGTGCTCGTGGTCGAAGGTCAGCACGTCTACTTCGGAGGCGAACGTGCGGAGCGCTTCGAGATCGGTGTGGTGCCCGATCGTCACCTGGCTCGCGACCAGGCCGGCCGCGTCGTTCTCGTCCGCCGCCAGAACCCGCAGCGACTGGCCGAGCGAAATCGCGGCCTGATGCGTCATCCTGGCGAGCTGGCCGCCGCCCACCATGCCCACCACGGGAAGACCGGTCCGAGAGTCCATAACGATTGAAGACTAGAGCACAGAGGATTCCCGCTGACGGGTACGTCGCAGCTCACGGGCGGTCATGCCGAGGATGCCGAGCGCCGCGGCGAGTACGTAGGCGTTGCCGAGAACCGACCGGCCCGGCCCCCAGCCGAACTCGGTGGCCCCGCCGTTCGGCACGAGCATCACGACGCAACTGACGAAGAGCGCCGCGACCGCCGCGGCCCAGAGCCACCATCCCCGTACCGCGAGCAAGGCGATCAAGGGCACCGCCCAAACCCAGTGATGCGACCAGGAAACCGGCGAGACCAGCAACCCGAGGAAGGCCGTCACCAGCAGCGCGGCGAGCGTCTCGCCCCGCCGGTGCAGCCGCCGCACCAGCCAAACCGCGGGCACCGCGAGAGCCGCGCCGATCAGCAGGGCCACCGCCATCGCCCACGGCGCGTCCTCCGTGGCGCGGCTGACCAAGCCGTTGAGCGACTGGTTGAAGATCCAGTGCACCCCGCCGACCCGCTTGGGGTCGAACGCGGCCTCGGTCCAGTACCGGATCGCGTCACTCGGCGCCAGCGTGAACATCAGGGCTTGGAGCGCGAAGAACGTGCCCAGCGCACGAAAGCCGTCACGTGCGCGGCCGGTCACGAACAGGTGCGCCACGAAGATCAACGGGGTCAGCTTCACCGCCGCCGCGACCCCCGTCAGGAGCCCTCCCACCCGTCTCCCGCCACCACCCGCGACGGAGGCGCTCCGCGCCACTCCATCGGTCCCGTGCGACCCGCCCAGCACGAGCACGTCCACGATCACCAGTGCGAGCAGGATCAGGTTGATCTGCCCCAGAAACAGCGTCTTCCACACCGGCTCCAGCGCCAGCGCACACACCGTCAGCCCGGTCACCGCGAGGGCACGGGGCCGCGCGCAGACCCTGATGACGACGGCAAGCGACAGCACGGAAGCGGCCGACACGGCTCCCCACACCAGGCCCGCAGGCATTGCCGCGAGCGGCACGAAGAGCAGGGCGGCCGCGGGCGGGTAGGTGAACGGCAGCGCCACCCAGGACGGCAGCGCGCCCAACCGTTGCGGGTCGTACAGCGGGTCGCCGTGCAGGAAAGTCAGCGCCCCGGCCCGGTACACCGCGCTGTCCGCGCCCAGCCGCCAGCCCGCCAGCCAGCCGAGCACGCCGACGGCCAGGACGACGAGGACCAGCAGGCCGACCGGGACCGCGGACTCAAGCCGACGCGCGGGCACGGCGCTGCAAGGCCCACCGGGTGACGAGCACCCCGCCGAGCACGATCGGCATCAGGATGTAGGCGTTGCCGAGCACGCCCTGCCAGACCTTCCAGTGCAGTTCGATGTTGCGCCCGTTCGGCAGCACCAGCAGCACGCAGCTGATGAACACCGCGATCACCGCGCCGGTGCCGACCCACAGCTTCCACGCCCTCGCCAGGTTGGTCTGCGGCAACAGCGAGACGAGCAGCACGATCAGCGGCACACACCACACCCAGTGGTGCGACCACGAGATCGGCGAAGCCAGCAGCGTGAAGAACGCGCTGACCAGCAACGCCGCCAGGGCCTGGCCCCGGCGGTGGAAGTGGAGCAGCAACCACACGGCCGGGATGGCGATCAGCGCGCTGAGGCCCAGCGCCGCCTTCGACGCCCACGGCGCCAGGTCGGTCACCCGGTTCATCAGGCCGTTCAGCGACTGGTTGCCCGCCCAGTGCACCGGCCCGATCCGACCGGTGTCGTAGATGGTCTTGGTCCAGTACCGGATCGTGTCGCCCGGGATGAGCAGCAGCATCAGCGCCTGCAGGCCGAGGAAGGTACCCAGCGCGCGAGCCGCGTCGGCGCGCTTTCCGGTGAGGAACAGGTGCGCCACGAAGACCAGCGGGGTCAGCTTCACCGCCGCCGCGACTCCGACCAGCACCCCGCCCCAACGAGAACCGCGCGCGGTGACCACCAGGACGTCGACCACGACCATGGCCATCAGGACGAGGTTGATCTGGCCGAGGAACACTGTGCGCCAGACCGGTTCCAGGCCGAGCATCAGCACCGAGGCCACCAGGGTCGCGCGCGCCGGCGAAGACCACCAGCGGGCACCTTCGACGGGCTTGGGCAGCGAGCCGATCGCGACCCTGATCACCAGTGCCATCGCCAGCACCGAGATCGCGGTCAGCACGCCCCAGGCGACCTGGGGCGGCAGCAGCGCCAGCGGCACGAACAGCAGGGACGCCGACGGGGCGTAGGTGAACGGCAGCAGCGCCCACCACGGCTCGGACGCCAGGGTGCTCGAGTCGTACAGCGAATCGCCGTTGAGCAGGGTTAGCGCACCCGCCCGGTAGACGGCGCTGTCCACGCCCAGCCGCCAGTCGAAAACGGCGCCGACGACGCCGACCGCGATCGCCAGCGCCGGCACCATCGACAGCAGCAGGATCGACCGTGGGCGCATGGAAAGCCGGGCGAGCGAGACCCGCAACGCCAGACGCGGAGCAATGGGCATGGCGGACTCGCCGCCGGTGGCAGACACAGACTGCGTCACGTCACCAGGAAATCACGAACACACCTCACAGGGGCCACATACCCCTGAATCACGCACGGCCGAGTCGGGAAAGAAGCGCGCAGGCGCCTTCGTGGGTCGGGGGAAGGCGCACCATGCGCAGCCGCGGCGCGCGAATCCCGTCGAGTTCGGTGTCGGCGGACAGCCGGTCGTGCAGTTCACGCCGCAGCCGCACGGCCCGCACCATCGACTGCCCGGCTCGGGGCAGGACGGCCGCCGCGGTGGACGGCCCGAGCGACGCCAGGGTTTCGCCGCCGTCGAACGCCGCCCGCAGCGCCTCCGCGGTCAGGATCATCGCGGTGGCCCGTGGCCAGCCGGTGACCTCACGCAGGTCCAGGCCAACCACCAGGACCGTGTGCTCCTCGGCGACCGGCCGCCCTCGCCGGACCGACCCCCGGTACAGCTCGCCGAGGCGCGTGCGCAGGTAGGCCGCCGACGTGAGCCCGGTCAGCGGATCGGTCACCTCGACGTGGGCGAGCCGGCTGAGCGCGACGTCCGCCCAGGCGACCGCGGCCACCCGGAGTAGCCGGGACGGGATGTCGTCCACGTCCGGGCAGGTCAGCTTGTGGTCGGCGAGGACGTTGTGTAGTGCCGCGAGGTCGGCCAGGGTCTCGGCCAGCCCGGCGCCCGTGGCGGCCCGTGCGCGGGCCAGCCCCACCAGGAGTACGTCGGGTGTCCGGCCACGCAGCACCGCCGAGCACACGGCGTCGAC
Organism: Amycolatopsis sp.; assembly: GCA_035248845.1. Classification (GTDB taxonomy): domain Bacteria; phylum Actinomycetota; class Actinomycetes; order Mycobacteriales; family Pseudonocardiaceae; genus Amycolatopsis_E. The sequence goes on from DATFHB010000029.1 coordinate 25,671, forward strand.
CTCGGGCAGCGCCCAGTCGCTCGGGAATCGCCAGCCGGAGGCGAGGCTCGCGGTCCGCCAGCGCGCCCGCAACGTGCGCAGGGACTTCTCCAACAGCGGCTTCTCCATTTCCCGTCGAGTCTCCGCTGAGATGACGGCCGCCGCACTGCCACGTGACGCGGGTTCACCGGACGCGGGTGAACTCGTTGGGCCCTCCGGGTCGTCCCATGACCCGGCACATGACGCAGTGTCGATCGTCGGCCACACTGATCGCGGCGTTCGGTCAAAGTTGAAGAGTTGAGCCCCGCCGGTACGACTTTTGGAGAGAATGACGAAGTGTCCACGGTTCCCGATGATTTCGACGGCCAGGGCGACGCCGAGCTGATCGCGCTGGTTCGTTCGGGAACTCTCGCGGCCTACGGCACCCTCTACGAACGTCACGTGGCGGCCGCCTACAACCTGGCCCGCCAGCTCGCCCGCTCCAAAACGGAGTCCGACGACCTGGTGTCCGAGGCCTTCGCGAAGGTGCTGGACATCCTGCGCGCCGGGAAAGGGCCGGACAGCGCCTTCCGCGCCTACCTCCTCACGACCCTGCGGCACACCGCGTACGACAAGTCCCGTAGGGACAAACGGGTCGACCTGAACGAGGACATGACCACGGTCGGTGGGGCGGCCGCGGCCGACGCGCTGACCGTGCCGTTCGCGGACACCGCGATCGCCGGTCTCGAACGCACCATGGCGGCCAAGGCGTTCGCCCGGCTGCCCGAGCGCTGGCAGGCGGTGCTCTGGCACACCGAGATCGAGCAGCAGACCCCGGCCGAAGTGGCCCCGCTGGTCGGCCTGACCGCGAACGGCGTGTCGGCCCTGGCCTACCGCGCCAGGGAAGGGCTCCGGCAGGCCTACCTGCAGGTGCACCTCGCCGAGACCTCCGCCGAACGCTGCCGGGCCACCGCCGACCGGCTCGGCGCCTGGACCAGGCAGGGTCTGTCCAAACGCGAGCGTGCTCAGGTGGAGGCGCATCTCGACGAGTGCGACGCCTGCCGGGCACTGGCGGCCGAACTCGCCGACGTCAACGGCGCCTTGCGGGCGGTCGTCGCCCCGATCGTGCTGGGCGGTGCGGCGCTGGGTTATCTCAGCGCGACCGGCGGAAAGGCCGGCGCCGCCGCGGGTGCCGCCGTATCCGCGGGTGGTGCGGCAGGCGCGGCCAGTGCGGGCCCGCGCCAGTTCATCGGGGTCGCGCTGTCCGGGCTCGCGATCACGGCCGCGGTCGCCGCGGCCCTCGCCCTCGGCGGGGGCCAGTCGATTCCCCGGGCGGGCGGGCAAGCGCCGACGGAGGATCTCCCGTCACCGGCGGTGCCGCCGTCCGTCCCGCTCGCGCCCTCGCTCCCGGCCCCGTCCGCGCCGCCGCTCGAATCGGCACCGCCGCCAGTCGAGCTTCCCGGGCCGGGCGAGCTGCCCTCGCTCGTGCCCTTGCCGGTCCCGCCGGCCACCACCCCGCCGGCTTCCACCCCGGCCGCCCCGGTGACCCCGCCGCCGTCCTCGTCATCGCCGCCGCCGTCCCCGTCATCGCCGCCGCCGTCTCTTCCGCCGTCATCGCCGCCGGTGTCCCCGCCGCTCACCACCCAACCGCCGCCTCCCGCGAAGCCGCCCCTGCTCGTCGTGACGGGCCTGCCGGCGGCCATCGAACTCGACGTCGACGGCCTGTCCGTCGAGCTGTCGATCACGATCCGCAACGACGGCGGCACGGTGTCCGAGCCGGTGAGCGTCATGCTGAACCTGCCCACCGGGCTCCGCGCGGTCGGCTCGGACGCTCGTTCGGCCTGCCTGGCCGGCGAGAGCGTCGTCACCTGCGGGACGGGGCAGCGCCTGCAACCCGGGGAAAGCACCGTGTTCAGCGTTCGGCTGGTCGCGGGCCTCGGCGCGAAGGGCGGCCTGCTGACCGGAACGGTCACCGCGGGTTCGCTCCGGGTGCCGATCAGCCTGCCGGTGCTCGTGCACGAGGTGGCCGATCTGCTGGGCCTGGCCGTGGAAACCGTGCGGGAGTCAGCCGAGCGCGCGTGGCTGAAGATCGACGTGCGCAACGACGGGCCGAGCGCCCGGCCCGTCACGGTGCGGGTCGGCGGCCCGGCGGCGCCGGGTGAGGAGCCCGGGACCTGCGAAACCAGCGCGAGTGAGGCCACCTGCGCGGGCGCCGGCACGCTGGCGCCGAAGGAACATCTGCGGCTGGCGGTCCCCCTTTCCCGCCGTCCGGGGGACCCACCGGTGACGGTGACCGCGATGCTGGGCTCGGCGACGACATCGATTTCGGTGGCCTTCGACCCCGGGATAACGCAGGCGAAAACGAGCGAACCGGCCAAACCCGCGCCGCCCCGGTAACGCACGGAAACCGGGAAACCTCACCGAAAGAGCTGCCTGAAACAACGCGGTTTTCACCAACTTCGTACACTACGGCGGTGACCGTTGTGGAAAGCGTGCTCGCGCACACCCCGGAGCCACTGCGCTCGGTGCTGATCAAACACCGGGAACTGCTCAAGTTCGGCATCGTCGGGGGCACGACGTTCTTCGTCGACAACGGCGTGTGGTACCTGCTCAAACTCGGTGTGCTGGAGTCGAAGCCCACCACCGCGAAGGCGATCGCGATCATCGTCGCGACCATCGTGTCGTACATCCTGAACCGGGAGTGGTCCTTCCGCACCCGGGGCGGGCGCGAGCGGCACCACGAGGCCGCGCTGTTTTTCATGATCAGCGGGCTCGCGGTGGCGGTCAACCTGGTTCCGCTCTGGCTGTCGCGGTACGCGTTCCACCTCGAGACGCCGTACGTGGACCGGTGGATCCAGGAGGTGGCCGACTTCGTGAGCGGCTCGATCATCGGCATGCTGCTCGCCATGGTGTTCCGCTTCTGGGGCTTCAAGAAGTGGGTCTTCCCCGACGAACTCGGCCAGCGCCGCCGGGAGGCCACCATCACCCAGCTCCGCCCGGTGGACGCCCCGGACAAGGTCAAGGCGAAGGGCAAGTAGACCGAAAGCAAGCCCGACCGGCAGCGCGACCTACGTTCGGCCCGGTGCGACACGTTCGGTCGGATTGGTATACCGGCATCTACCGGCATCTACCGGCACGGTATCTACCGATCTACCGGGGTACACGTTCTGAGGGCCAGCGGACCTCCGGAGGCATGCCGCCGCGGCTGGGAGCGCGCAGGAACAGGCTGAACACGGCGGGCCGTCGGCTGGACAACTCGAGCCTGCCGCCGTCGGCTTCCGCGAGGGCGCGGGCCAGCGCGAGCCCGACGCCGGTCGAACCGCCGCCGGAGAACCCGCGCTCGAACACGTGCGGCACCAGTTCGTCGGGGATGCCCGAGCCGGTGTCGCTGACCTCGACCACCACGGTGCCCTCCGCATCGCCACCCCGCGCGGCCAGGGTGACCGTGCCGGCGCCGTGCCGCCACGCGTTGTCGAGCAGCACGCCGACCACCTCACGCAGCCGTCCTGGGGTGGCCCTGGCCATCAGCCCGTCCGCGACCCGCAACCGCAGGTTGCGCCCCTCGGCGCGCAGAACCTGATGCCATTCCTTCGCGACTTCCGGCAGTGCCGACGCCAGTTCGACCGACTCGGTGTCCACCTCACTGGCCGCACGGGCCGCGGCGAGCAGTTCTTCGAGTGCCTCGGAAAGCCGGTCTGCCTGCTCCTGCGCGGCTCTGGCCTCCTCGGCGACGTCTCCGTCATCGATGATGGTCAGCGATTCGAGGCGCAACTGCAGCGCGGTCAGCCTGCTGCGGAGCTGGTGCGAGACATCGCCGACCAGCTGTCGCTCGCGCTGAACCAGCTGTGCCAGCGCGCGGCCGGAGGTGTCCAACGCCTCCGCGACCATGTCCAGTTCGCCGACCCCGTAGCGGCTGGGGTCGGGCCGGAAGTCTCCGCCACCGAGCTTGGCGGCCCGCTCGGCAACATGCCGCAACGGCTTGGCGAGCCTGCGCGCGGTCACCGTCGCGACGATCGTGCCGATGCTCACCGACAGCACGACGAGCAGCAACACGGCTCCGGTCACCGTGGTCTGGCGGGAACGAAGCGGCCCCGCGGGAATAGCGAGTTCGAGCTTGCCGCTCCTGGCCAGTTCGGCCGTGGAAACCACCACGTCGGGCCCCGGATCGGCGCCCTCGACGATCGGCTTCTGGCCCGGCATGCGCACCACCAGCCGGCCGCCGTTCGGGATGAGGATCTTCACCCCGGTCAGGTCGTCCGGGCCGATCTGGCCGTCGGCCAGCCCGGTGTCCAGGTTGGCCGCGATCTGTATCGCGCGCTCGGCCAGGTCCTCGGTGCTGATGCTCTCGACGAGCTTCCACGCCGTCACGCCGAGCGGGATGCCGAGCGCGGCGGCGGTCACCGCGACGGCCAGCAGGATGGCCAGGAGGATTCGGCGGCGCACGGCTATTCGCTAGTCGACGTTGAACCGGAAGCCGACACCGCGGACGGTGGCGATGCGGCGTTCACCGTCGGTGGAGTGGGCGACCGCACCCTTGCCGTCGTTCGTGACGGAAAGCTTGCGGCGCAGCCATGACATGTGCATGTCGAGCGTCTTGGAGGTCTTGGACTCCAGCTCGTTCCAGACCTCGGCGAGGATCTCGTCGCGGCTGACCACGTGGCCCGCCCGGCTCATCAGCACCCGGAGCAGCTCGAACTCCTTGTTGGCGAGCTGGACCTCGCGGCCTTCGACGGTCACCAGCCGGGCACCGAGGTCCATCCGCACGCCACCCGCGTCGAGCACCTCGGGTGCGCGGCGGCGCAGCAGGGCCCGGATGCGGGCGAGCAGCTCGGCGAGGCGGAAGGGCTTGGCCACGTAGTCGTCCGCGCCCGCGTCGAGACCGACCACGAAGTCCACCTCGTCGGTGCGCGCGGTGAGCATCAGCACCGGCAGCTCGGTGCCGCTCGCACGGAGCCTCCGGCACACCTCGAGGCCGTCCATCCCGGGTAGGCCGAGGTCGAGCACCAGCAGGTCCACCCGATGATCGGAAGTGGCGCCGAGCGCCGATGGGCCGTCGGCGACCACCCGCACCTCGTACCCTTCCCGCTGTAACGCACGCGACAGCGGCTCTGCGATCGCCGGGTCGTCCTCGGCGAGTAGCACCATGCTCACCTGCACAACTCTACGACCGGGCCCCGTGAAACCATCGTCGCGTGTCGCAAGATCTCATTCTCGCGGGCCGCCTCGCCGACGCGGCCGACGCGATCACGACCGCACGGTTCCGCGCCCGGGACCTGAAGGTCGACAGCAAACCCGACCGGACTCCCGTCACCGACGCGGACACCGCGGTGGAGGACGCGGTGCGCGAGTTGCTGGCCGGGGAACGGCCCATGGATGCCGTGGTGGGCGAGGAACGCGGTGGCGAGTCGTGGTCGGCGGGGCGCGTCTGGATCCTCGACCCGATCGACGGGACCAAGAACTTCCTGCGGGGCGCACCGGTGTGGGCGACCCTGATCGCGCTCGTCGAGGACGGCACACCGACCGTCGGCATGATCAGCGCTCCCCTGCTCGGTCGCCGCTGGTGGGCCGCCCAGGGCGCCGGGGCGTGGTCGCGCGACGCGACCGGCGAGCGCCGGATCTCGGTGTCCGGGGTGTCATCGCTGGAGGACGCGTACCTGTCCACGACGCATCTGGGTTCGTGGACCGAGCACCACTCGCGCGAGGCATACCTGGCGTTGACGGACGCGTGCTGGGAGAACCGCGCCTTCGGCGATTTCTGGTCACACTGCCTCGTGGCCGAGGGTGCCATCGATCTGGCCGCGGAGGCGATCGTCAACCCGTGGGACGTCGCGGCCGCGCAGGTGCTGGTGGCCGAGGCGGGCGGCCGGTTCAGCGACCTGTCCGGCAAGCCGCGCTTCGACGGCGGCTCCGCCCTGTCGTCGAACGGGCTCCTGCATGACGCGGCCCTGCGGATCCTGCGGGATCACTGAAGAAACGTTCGCCACCACCAGCACGACCTGACCCGGTAACCGCTTCAGGAGGCGGTGACCGGAAGGAGCCCGACCGCGCCGCGGGTCACCTGCGACCAGGCAAGGCGGCCGAACAGGTAGTGGCAGGCGACCTGCTCGTTGGTGAACCGCGCCCAGTCGTACCGGTTTCCCTGCTCCCGCCAGAAAACCTCCCAGACGGGGGCGCCTTCTTCGGATTCGTCGACGCGGAGAACACACCAGGTGTTGTCCGCCTCGGCGCCGATCGAAACCACCTCGTGCGGCACGCCGATGGCCTCCAGCCACCGCACGATCGACTCCATGTTCAAGGAATCTCCTTTCCCTCCGCGGCTCCGCGCACGACCGCGATCGGGTCGGCAGACCGCTTCACCCGAGCACCGTGGTCACCTCGAGGGCCACGAGCCGGCAGGATCACTGGCCTTCTTCAAAGGTCACGTCCGCCAGATAACCCATGCTCACCAGCTCGTCGGCCGAGTAGATCGCGCGGTACCTGACACCGCTGCCCGGCTGACCGAACCAGCCCGCGGACACGGCTCGCCACATGGGCACCTCGCGCAGCACCCGGTAGCGGCGATACCCGGCGTCCAGTGCCGACGCCGGCAGTGACCGGTGCGCGAACGGTGTCCCCTCCGGCGCGAACACGCGGCCCGTGATGTCGCCGAACCGGTCCAGCGTCGTGCCCTCGGGCAGCAACTCCGGTTGGCCCTCCGCGGACCCGCCCTCCGGGTACACCTCGCCCGGCGGCCACGCGTACTCCGGAACCGAGTCGCGCAGCCCGACCAGGAAGCGTCGATCCCAGTCACGCTCGTGCAGGCCGCCGAGCGGGTCGTAGCCCTCGGTCAGCGCCGGCGGCGGGGAGGTGGGCAGGGTCGGCAGGCGGCTCAGCCCCGCGCGGACCTTTTCCAGCGCGTCCGAGGAATCGATCAGCGCGGAATCGGGATGGTCGTGCGGGGGAAAGCGCAGGCCGGGCGCGTAGTCGACCTCCTGCGGCGGCACGGGGAGCTGCCTTGCCGGGCGCTCGGCGGGCACGGGCAGGTGGCCGATCGGGAACATGTGCACCAGGAACAGCGCCACGATGCTTTCGCGTTCCCGGCGGGGCACGCCAACGGGCGGGACCGGCCGCGGTGGCTCCGGGCGAGCGGGCTCCGGCCGGGGTGCGGCATACGGCTGCGGCTCGATTTGCGGTGTGTACCGGAATCCCGTCGCGACCTGCGGCCGGGGAGCGAAACTCGGACCGCGGCCGGCAACCGGTGTTCCGGGCGTCACTGCCCCGCCGGGCACCGCACCGGCGTGTGGTGGTGGCGCGACGGAGCCGCCTGGTACGGGCGGTCCGCCGGTGACGGGCGGCGGCGCCGCATATCCCGGCGAGTATCCGGGCTGAGGATTGGCCGGTGCCGCGCCGGGCACGAAACCGGCGCCGGGTGGCGGCGGGGCGGACGCGGCGTCGGCGAAACCGGACGCGATTGTCCCACCGGGAACACCGCGTTGCGCGTGCTGCGGTGCGGGAAGGCCGGACGGCGGAGTCGCGACGTCGTCGAATCCGCCGTGGTCGAGCAGCCCTCCGTACTGGCCCGCGGCGGGCGCGGGCGCGGGATGCGGAATCCGGATCGGGCCGGTGCCCGCGTCCGGGGCGGGCGCGGCTGGCACAGGCTGCGGCACCTGTGGGGGTGGCAGGTGCTGTCGGGGCAGCTGCCGCGGAGTGTCCAAAGTGGATTCTGCGACGTGGGCCACCGGACCCGTGGTACCGGCCACGTCCGCGACGGTGCTCGTCACGTGGTGGGTCACCGAAGCGGCGTGCCCGGTCACCGGGGCGACCACCTTGTCCACGGAGTTGTCCACAACCCTGTCCACAACCGGGGAAACCACCGCGTCCCCCGTCGACAGGACGTACCCCGGCAGGCCGGTGACCGTGCTGAGCAGCCCGGCCTGGCCGTGCGGGGTGTGCGCGCCGGGATGAGGGTCGACCAGCGGGGTCGCCGCAACGGGCCCGCCGCCCGGGCCGACCGCGTCCGCCAGACCGTGCGTCAGCGCGGACAGGTTGGTCGCCGTCCCGCGCAAGACCGTGTCCAGGCCCAGCAACGCCGTCGGATGCCCGGACGAAGCCGCCGTCCGGGCCGCGTCACGGTTCTTCGCCGCGGAGACGAGCTGACGCACCATCTCCACCTTCGCCGCGCCCACCTGGTCGGCGGCGTGCTCCAGCCGGTCGGCGGCGGCCCCCGCACCCGTCGCGGCCTGGGTCAGCTTGCCGTGATCGGGGTGCACGTAGCCGGACCAGAGCTTGCCCGCGGCCTCCGCCGCGTCACCGGACATCGCCCCGACCGCCCCGGCGGCGGTGTGGTCGGCTTCGGACGCCAGGTTGGTGAGCTTGGTTTGCGCGTCACGCCAGGCATTGGCCTGTTCACGCAGCTTGTCCTCGTCCGCCTGGGGCCAGGACAGCCCGGTGGCCGCCGCGACGTCGGCCAGTTCCTTCGGCAGCTCGATGCCCATGGGTGCCTAGTCCTTGACGGCCGCGCCGCTGACGGAGTCCACGGCACCGGAATCCGCCGCCCGGTAGCGCCGCGCGGCCTCGCCGAACGAGTCGCCGACCTCCCTCAGTCCCGCGGCCAGCCCGTGCGACCGGTCCGCCGTCGCGCCGGCCGGTCCGGCATGTGCCGCCGCGAAACTCTTGCCCACCACGTCGTCGCCCCAGGCGGCCTCGGCCCCGTCGAGCGCGCGATCGAGGTCGGCGGCGATCGTCCCGGCGCGTTCGACCAGGCCGTCGAAGTCCCTGGCCCGTGCCGCGAGCCGGTCGACGTCGGTGTCGAAGCCGCGGGTCACCGGGCCCGCTCCCGGATCCAGTTCTGGTCCTCGTAGCTGTCCTCGTCTACCTGCGGTTTCCGTTGCGGCGGGGCGATTTCGCGTGCTTCGAGGTCCGCCGTGCCGAGCAGCAAGGCCTGCGGATCGGTCTCGCTGGGCAGCGCCGGGGCGAGCACTTCCCCGGCCCGGGCGAGTGCCCGCACGGTGGCCGCTCCGGTCACCCGCACGATCTGCTCGGCCAGTTCGGCGGGCCGGTATCTGCGGTAGGCGGAATCGGCGATGACCAGGTTCGTCAACGTGCCACGGGGACCGACCGTCGCCGTGATCAGGCCGTCGGCGTCGCTGGCCGAGGCGGTGACCGAGGAAAGTTCGCGGTGCACGGCGGCCAGCTGATCCCGGCTCCGCCGGTAGCCGGCGAGTAGCTCCTCAACCTGTGCGCGGTGCTCGGTCACGGCACCCTCCCGGGTCGGTACGGCGATCGGCTTGGAGTCTGACGCACCCCGCGAGCCGACGGTTCCACCCTTTCAGGTGAAACTTCCCATCACCGCCCGGCTCTAGCCGCTCTTCGCGAGCGCCCGTACCACATTCGACGGGCTCGGCCTGCCGAGCCTTTCCGCCATCCACGCGCTCGTCGCCACCAGCTCCCCGAGGTCCACGCCATGCTCGATGCCGAGCCCGTCGAGCAGCCAGACCAGGTCCTCGGTGGCCAGGTTTCCAGTCGCCGACTCGGCATACGGGCAGCCGCCGAGCCCACCGGCCGACGAGTCCACAGTCGACACTCCACACCGGAGCGCGGCCAAGGTGTTCGCGAGCGCCTGGCCGTAGGTGTCGTGGAAGTGCACGGCCAGCCGTTCCGGGCCGATCCCGGCCTCCGACAGCGCCCCGAGCAGCCGCTCGACCTGCCCGGCGGTGGCCACGCCGACGGTGTCGCCCAGTGAAAGCTGGAAGCAGCCGAGGTCGAGCAGCCGGGAACTGGCGCGGACCACCTGGTCGACGGCGACCGCACCCTCCCAGGGATCGCCGAAACACATCGACAGGTACGCCCGGACCGCCACGCCCGCGTCGAGCGCCCTGGCCACGACCGGCTCGAACAGCGCGAACTGATCGTCCAATGTGGAATTCAGGTTGCGGCGGGCGAAGGTGTCCGTGGCACTGCCGAAGATCGCGATTTCGGCGCAGCCCGCGTCCAGCGCGCGGGCGAGCCCGCGTTCGTTGGGCACCAGCACCGGGTACCGCACACTCTCGTGACGGGCCAGACCGGCGAGCAGTTCCTCGGCGTCGGCGAGCTGCGGCACCCATTTCGGCGACACGAAACTCGTCGCCTCCAGCACCGTGAGCCCCGCACGGGCGAGCCGGTCCAGGAACTCGATCTTGACGTCGACGGGCACCACGGCCTGCTCGTTCTGCAGCCCGTCGCGTGCCCCGACCTCCCAGACAGTGACCCGCGGCGGCAACTTCGCGGCCGGCACGACCTCCGGCAGGCCAAGCTCCCGGGTACCCATCAGCGCCTCCCCCGGCCGCGGGAGGACCCGTCGGCCGGTCCTGTGTAGTCGTCGTACGGGTTGTCGTTGACCTCACGGTAGATCAGCGTGTGCACTCGCTCGACCCGTGGAATGTCGTCGAAACGCAGTGGCTCGTCGGAGGCCGACTCGATGACCAGCGTGCCGCAGCCGAAGAGGCGGTCGATCAGCCCGTGCTCGAACTGGACGCTGTTGATCCGGGTCATCGGGATGTCGATACCGGTCCGCTTGATCACGCCTTCACGGGCGATCAGCCGGTCGGTGGTGACCACGAAGTGCGTGGTGCGCCACCGGATCAGCGGCGCCAGGAACAGCCAGCTGATCAGCACCACGGCGACCACGACGACGGCTATCGTGGCCACCGACTCCCACGGCGCGGGCGCGCCCTCGGCGAGCGTGGCCAGCCAGATGCCGAGACCCACCGTGAGTGCCAGCCAGATGACAGGACCGATCAGCATCTTCGCGTGCGGGTGGCTGTGCACAACGACCTGTTCGTTGTCGCTGAGCAGATCCTCCGGAAAAGCCATGCGCCAACCGTACCCCGTGCGACCGGGCGTGCGAGTGAAACGCGTCTTCGACCGCCTTCGGTACGGCTTAGACCATCCGCAGGTGCACGACGTCCCCGGAGAAGACGGTGTGCCGGTGGCCCTCGTCGTCGAGCACCGTCAGCCGGCCCGAAGAATCGACGTCCACCGCGGTGCCGGTCAACGATGCGTCACCGGGCAGCAGAACCCGCACCTCGCGCCCGAGAGTCTCGCAGCGCGCGCGGTACTCCTCGATCAGCCCGGCGCGCCCGAGGTCGCCGTCCGCGGCTCGCCATGCGCCCTCCCGTTCGGCGAGCGCGGACAGCAGCAGGGCGGCGATCTCCGTCCGGTCGGTCGTGCGCGCCCCCACCTCCGCGAGGGAGGCCGGCCGCAACCCGCCCGCCCCCGGGGGGACATCGGCGCCGAGCGGCCGCACGTTGAGCCCGATCCCCAGCACCACCGCGGGCTGGTCAGCCATGACGGCCTCGGCGAGGATGCCCGCGCATTTTCCGCGCTCCGGCCCGGCAAGCACGTCGTTCGGCCACTTCAGTGCGGCGTCGGCGCCGAGTCCGGCGGTGAGATCGGTCACCGCGAGACCGGCCACGATGGCCAGGGTGCCAAGTCCGGCGAATGGCACCTCGCGCGGCCTCAGCAGCACGCTCAGATATATTCCACCCCCTTTGGGCGAACTCCAGGGCCGAGCTCGCCTGCCGACTCCCGCGGTTTGCTCCTCGGCGATCAGAACGGTTCGGTCCGCAGCCCCCTCGATGGCGGATTTTCGCAGGTCAGCATTGGTGGATCCGGTACTGGAGACCACCTCGATCGTGTGGTACGGAGGGACGAGTTGCGCGCGGAGCCGCGCGGCGTCGATGTCGGCCATAGGGGCATTTAACAACGCACGAGTGGTCCGTTCGTTGGTCTTGAGTGGACTCCTCGCCGGTTTCTCATAGTGTTGGGAGGGTGACCATTCGGTTCTTGGCCACCGGCAAGGCAATCGCGGCGCTCAAGTCGGCAGTGGGACGCACCTTTCGCCAGGGAAAGCCGGGGAAGCTTCGCGCGGCGACCGGGCGCGCGTTGATCGCGCTGGTGATGGTCGCCGCGCTGGTGATCGGCAGCCTGCTGTTCATGCGCCCCGCCGCGCAGTCGCAGGCCGTGCTGCCCGCCGCCGAACCGCAGCCACCCAGCAGCACCGCGGCCAGCACCGGACCGTCCGTGCTCGAGGTGAGCGCCCCGGTACCGGCGCAGGCTCCCCAGCAGCAGCCACAGCAGCAGGGCAAGAGCGCGCTGGAGAGCTGGGCCGCCGGGCTGAGCGGGCCGCTGGACATCCCGGAACGGACGCTCATCGGGTACGCGAACGGCGAGCTGACGCTGCGGAAGGAACAGCCGAACTGTCACCTGTCCTGGGTCACCCTGGCGGGCATCGGCAAGGCGAGTTCCGACCATGGCCGCTACGGCGGTGACCTCCTCAAGAGCGACGGGACGCTGAACAAGCCACTGGGCGCGGTCCCGCTGCAGGGCGCGGCGGGAGAAGCCGCGACCGAGCAGCGCGGCGGGCCGCTGCAGTTGACCCAGCAGCAGCTCAAGCGCGGCGGTGGCGGGAACATCCAGGACGTCGACGACGCCGCGACCGCGACCGGGCGGGTGCTCTGCTCCGGCGGCACCAACCTGCAAGCGGGCCAGAGCTGGTGGAAGGCCATCGCGAACTACCGTGCCTCGGACCTGTTCCGTCAGCAGGTACTGGGCAACGCGCAGCTCTACGCGACCCTCTCGCAGAACCCGGCCGCGGGGAAGGCCCCCGCCGCCCGCGCGGTGCGGTTCGCGCTCGACCAGATCGGCCTGCCCTACGTCTGGGGCGGCAACGGCCCCGATTCGGGCTCCGCGGGATTCGACTGCTCCGGCCTGACCAAGGCCGCTTACGACGCCGCCGGGATTTCCCTCCAGCGCACCGCGGATTCGCAGTTCCGGTCCGTGCTGCCGGTGCCGCCGACCGGCCTGCCGAAAATGGGCGATCTCGTCTTCTACGGCAATCCCGCCACCCGCATCCACCACGTCGGGCTCTACCTCGGCAACGGCCTGATGATCAACGCCCCCACCGAGGGCATGGCGGTCCAGATCGCCACCTACCACGTCACCGGGGACGACTACGCGGGAGCCGGCCACCCAGCCAACTAACCACGGATGTTGTACTTTCCGCACGAACATGAACATTTCCGAGTGTAGATGAGCATCGCGTGAGTATTTGCTCAGGTCTCGCGGAAAGAGTGGCGCACCGGTTCGCTAGGGTGACCGATCTTGTTCGCTCTGTAGTCGAAGGGTTGTGTCGGTTGTCTGTGTTGCAGGTGAGATCTCCGGAGGTCCGGGAGGTGCCGGCGGTATCTGTCCGGGCGCGGGATGTCGCGGGGTTGGTGCCGTGGCGGAGTTTCCGGTCGCATCGGGGGCAGCGGCACTACTCGGGCGTGTATTGGTCGGCCACGACCGGCGGGCATGTGGAGTACGAGTCGCGACTGGAGTTGGCGCGATTGTTGTTCGCTGACATGGATCCAGCGGTGTCGTGGATTGTGGCGCAGCCGTTTCGGATGGTGGCCGAGATCGACGGCAAGCAACGTTCGCACGTTCCGGACTATCTGCTGTCTACAGTGGATGGATCGTTCGTGGTGGTTGACGTGAAACCGGTGCGGCGTCTGGATGATCCGGCAGTGAGGTTCACGTTCGAGTGGGCCCAGCAGATGGTGACTGACTGCTCATGGGGTTTCGAGGTGTTCTCGGAGCCTGATCCAGTCCTGCTGGGCAACGTGCGGTTTCTGGCCGGCTACCGGCGGAGCTGGCTGTTCGACCCGGAATTCGTTGCCACTGTGAACGATGCGGTCGTCGACGGGATGAGTGTCGGCGAGGCGGAACGAGCGCTGGCTTCGTTGTATGACCCGCGGATCACAAGGCCGGTGCTGATGCATCTGCTGTGGTCGAGCCGGCTGCGCACCGATCTGACGACGCCGCTGAGCTCGATGCACGTTCTGGAGCGTGTGTCGTGAGCGCGGTGACTCGGCTGGGGGTGGGATCGCGGCTGCTGTTGGACGGTGAGCCGATGCAGGTGGTCGAGCTTCTGGACCGGGATGTGTTGGTGCGGGGCGCTTCGGGCGATGTTCGTCGGGTGCCGTTGGTGACCATTCTGGACGGTCGCTCCGACGGGATCCGGCTGCTCGACGGTGCCGAGGACGACCGTCAGCTGGGAGATCCGGTGGCTGATGTGTTGGGGCAGCTACCGGACGAGCAGTTGCAGCTGGTGCGGGAACGGGCCGGGCATATCCGCGAGGTCCTTACCGGGTTCCGTTCTGGGTCTGCCGAGTTGGCATGTGACGGCGAGCCGCGCGAGGGCTACGGACCGGGGACCACCCTGAATGCCCGCTACGCCCTCAAGGCGGAGGAGCTGGGTGTGTCGGCAGCCAGTGTTCGCCGGTGGGCGACGGCGTTTCGGGCCGATGGCGAGGCCGGTTTGGTGGACGGTCGGGGGAGGATAAGCGCAGGGCCAGCGGGGAACGTTGATCCTCGGTGGCTGGAGGTTTGCCGCACGGTTCTGTCCGAGCAGGTTGAGTCCTCGACGAAGACGAAGTCGTTGATTCTGCGCACGATCGCCGCCCGGCTGGAGCAGCAGTTTGGTCCTGGGGTGGTGCCGGTTCCGGGCAAGTCACGGGCTTATGAGGTGCTGACCGAGCTGAGCAACGGTCGCAGCATGTGGTCCAACAGCAAGGCGCGACGGTCGATCGCGAACCGGCCGGTCACGTCGTATGGCCGGTTGGAGGCCACACGGCCTGGTGAGTATCTGTTGCTGGACACGACCCGGCTGGATGTGTTCGCGATGGACGCGGTCACGTTGCGCTGGGTGCAGGCCGAGCTGACGGTCAGTCTGGACCTCTACACCCGCTGCGTTGTGGGGTTGCGGTTGACACCGGTATCGACGAAGTCGATCGACGCAGCGTCGGTGGTCTATCAGGCTTTGCGCCCGGCGGCGTTGCCGGACGCCACGCGGGAAATAGCCGGGCAGTGGCCACATCACGGTGTCCCTGCCTCGGTGGTGGTGCCAGTGGACAAACTCGCCACCGACAGCCCATTGGCCGACGCCGGTGTGTTGCCGATCGCGCCAGAAACCTTGGTGGTCGACCACGGCAAGATCTTCATCTCGGAGCATCTGACCAGCGCCTGCGCCCGGCTGGGTATCTCGATCCAGCCCGCGCGCCCCTACACCCCAACGGACAAGGCACCGGTCGAGCGGTTCTTCCGGACCCTACGGGAGGGCTTGTTGCAGGCGTTGCCTGGTTACAAGGGCCCGGATGTGTTCAACCGCGGCAAGGATGTCGAGGGCGAGGCGTTCTTTTTCCTGCACGAGTTGGAAGACATCATTCGCGAGTGGGTCGCGCTGGTTTATCACCGTCGGCTGCATGACGGTCTGGTCGACCCGCACGTTCCTGGGTTGCGGTTGAGCCCGGCGGCGATGTTCGCCCACGGCGTCGCTCGCAGCGGCTACATCCAGATTCCGTCCAGATCGGACCTTGCGTTCGAGTTCCTGCCGGTGTCGTGGACCAGCATCCAGCACTATGGCGTGAACGTGGGCACCTTACGCTATAACGGGGATGGCCTGACCGACTTCCGCAACAAACGAAGCCCTTACCTGGGCCGCCATGCTGGGAAGTGGCCGATTCGCTACAACCCCGACGACGCGTCCGTGGTCTGGTTCCGCAACCCGGACACTGGCAGCTGGCATCGGCTGGACTGGGAACACGCTCGCAGGCTCACCCAGCCGTTCAGCTTCGAAGCTCTCGGCTACGCCAAGCGCCTGGCCGCCGCGCAGGACCGGTTCCCGGACACTATTGGTGCGTTGGAAGAACTGTTGGGACGATGGAACATTGGCTTGGGCATATCCCCGGCTGAGCGTCGGATGGCGTTGCGGCTGGCGTCCCAGCGGACCGCGCTGGAGCTGCCCGCGCCTGCGGTGACCACACTTCCGTCGGTGCGGGCGGCACTGGCCGGCAGTGAGCAGGCTGACGATGGGGCTGTCGAGTTGCTCCAACCACATCTGGTCGTCGACGTCGGGGATCAGGGGCCACCCACCCCACCGCCTCCGGTCCATCTGTCCACTCCGGACGCTGACGATGCCGAGGTTCCCGGTGGGGATGACGACGAGGACGAGGACGACCTGGTTGACCTCGATGGCGACTTCTACGCCGATGCCGTGGAGCCACTGCTATGACCAAGAAGACGATCAAAGCACCGACCAGGACGATGAAACCCAAGCAGGTCAGGACATCCTCCACCGCACCGTCCGACGCGGCGACGGTGTTCCGCCGCGATCGGCTCACCCTGGCCCGCAAAGAAGGCTGGAAGGCGCTGGCCGAAGCCGCACCCCGCACTCAACCCGAACCACACACCGGCACGCAACTGGCCGCGCTGTCGGCATCAGCGCGGGCCGAGTACGACGAGGCGCGCAAACAGTGGCACGCGAATCTCACGTTGAAGACCCCGCAGTTGGCGCGGGTGCATGACGACATTTGGGAGATCGTCGACACTAACCGCCAAGACGGTGACCGGGTCAAAGGCGCACCGGTGATCGACGCCTTCCCGGGCCTGGGCAAGACCACTGCTGCGACCGCGTTCGGCCGACAACTGCATCGTGACCGCATCGCTCTGGTCGGACAGCGCACGGCGGACGGGCACGAGCACATCCCAGTCTGCCGGATTGGGCTGACGGCGAACACCACGATGAAGTCGTTGCAGCAGGGGTTTCTGGAGTTCTACGGTCATCCCCGTAAGTCCGGCAACACCGACCAGCTGTCCTCCGCGGCTCTGGATTGCGTATTGTCCTGTGATACCAGCTTGGTCGTCATCGATGACGTCCATTTCCTGGACATGAGCCGCCGTGACGGACTCACCGTCACCCACCACCTGAAGTCCCTGGCCAACGACTTCCCGGTCACGTTCCTGTTCGTTGGTGTCGGGTTGCGGGAACGGGGTTTGTTCTGTGAGGGCATGACTGCGGCCGACGCGGCGTTCGCGCAGACCGGGCGGCGCTGGACCCGGCTGACGATGGAGCCGTTCGAGATCCGCACCGCCAAGGGCCGCAAGGAATGGCGCACCATGCTGCTCGGCCTGGAACGACTGCTGGTGCTGGCCGACAAACAGCCGGGCATGCTCGCCGACGAGCTGTCGGACTATCTGTTCGCCCGCACCACCGGCCACATCGGGTCCCTGATGGACCTGATCAACCGCGGCAGCGGCCGGGCGATCCGCACCGGCGAGGAACGCCTGACCACCGAACTGCTGGATCGGGTCAAGATCGACGAAGCCGCCGAGAACGCTCGTCGCGAGCTTGACGCCGCGATGGCCGCCGGCCGGTTGAGCAGCCATCGGGCCGTCCGTTCCCGAGGACGGAAACCATGACCACCACGACAAAGCTGACAACTACACCGCGACCAGTGTCCAATCACGACACTCACCGTCGGACGCTGCCGTTGTTGGTCACACCACTGTCCGGCGAGCCATTCGACAGCTGGCTGCTGGCCTACGCACACCGGCTCGGCACCTCCGTCGGTGACCTCGCGCTCGCACTCGGACTGCGGCAGCACACCTTCCTGGTCGACCACACCACCCTGCTGCACCCAGAGGAAACCGCTCGCGCGGCGAGGTTGACCGGCCTGACCACGGCACAACTGGACGCGATGACCCTGCGGCCCTTCGCCGGGCACATGATCGAGCTGGAAACGAGCCGGCGAGCCGTGACCACATCGGTCTGGTGGGGCCGCCGGTCCGGATCACGGTTCTGCCCGCAATGCCTGGCCGAACGGGATGGCCGCTGGTTGCTGCGCTGGCGCTTGTCCTGGGTGTTCGCCTGCACTCGCCATCAGACTCTGTTGCACGATCACTGCCCTCGCTGCGGCGGGATCCCGCGCCGCAAACCACTCCCGATCGGATGCGACACCGCACCCGCGATCTGTTGCCTGACCGTTGCGCCGGGCACGCCTTGCGGCAGCGATCTGTCTGACGCCGAGCCGCGACCACTGCCGGCGGACGATCCGATCCTCGCCGCGCAACGCTGGCTGGAGACCATGGTCGACGCGATCGAGACAGGCCATGCCGATCAACTCACTACCGCACCCGCGATCCTTTTCACGGACCTTCGCGCGGCTGGTGGATGGCTGCTGCGACAAGGCGAACCCGAAGACTTCGACGCATTCGGCGTCGACGTCGCCCGCGCCTGGCATGCCGCGCAGAAACGCTACAAACAGCACGACATCCGGCCCAGCCAGTTCCCGCCCACGGACGCGGCGCTCATGGGCGCGCTCGTCGCCCGCATCCAGTCCCTGGTCACCGGTGAGCCGACCATGGCTGTCAAGGAGATCCGGCGCCTGCTGGTGCGCAGTCCGCGCCGGCCCGACGTCTGCCCACCTGGCTTGCACCAGCAATGGTTGCGGTTGTCTCCCACCATCCGTGGGCTGTTCCTGCGCGCCGGGGACCCCGACCGCGGCTACGTCGATCGACTCCGGTTCAAAACCTGCTCACCAACGGCCTGCTTGCCCGTCCAGGACGGCACGAAGGCGACCGCGCGAGCCACGCGCCTTCCCCACATGCTCTGGCCAGGCTGGACAGTCCGCCTTCTGCCGCCCCGTGGGTTTCACACCGACCCGTTCCGCGCTGTCATGGTGCTGAGCCTGCTGGTTCCCGGGGACGGACGCCGCCCGGTCACTATTACCGCCAAACACCTGCATCCTTACCTGAGCAGAGTGCTCATTTCCCAAGTCCTGCAACACCTCGCACAACTTGGTCACGACACAGTGTTTCCAGCGCTCTGCGAACTGGCGGACAACCTCGACCAGCACGGCAGCCCCATCGACTACGAACGCCGCCGCCAGCTCATCACCCCCGACCTGCTCTCCGAGGAACAGTGGCGCCGAATCTGCCGCGACACTCGCATCCACCCGGGCCTCGGCCGCCGATTGCTCGACGCCCAGCGCTATCTCGTCACACTCCTCACCGGCAACGACCTCAACGACCCCCAGCAACCACTGAAGTTCAATAGCGCCAACGATCGCGGCGTCTTCACCAGCTTCATCACAACACTGTCCACATCGGTCCGACAGGCGCTGCACCAGCACGCTGCCGAATACCTACACAACCTCGGAATCGACGAGCCTGTTGCCTGGGAACCACCTCGTGAATGGGCACCCAGTCTTGTTCCGCCAGGGCGCGAACCCGCCGACATCGACCTCGATCGACTGCGCCGACTGGTCTTCGACGACGGCGTGACCGTCGCCGAAGCCGCCAGCACCCTGGCTGCGCACGTCGACCACGTCCGCCTCGCACTGGAAACCCTGGAACACACCGTCAATACCGTCCGCCCGGGAGTGCAACAACCCCATGAAGCATGGGAACGACGCCAGCACGCTCGAACCATCATCACACCCGAATTCCTGCACCAAGAACACCGCCAGCGCGGCAAACGGCTCGAACAGATCGCCGACGAGACCGGCATCTCACGACACATCATCAGCGAGATCGCCGCTGAGGCCAGCTACGCCATGAGCCCTGGACGACGTCGCATCGTCATCGACGAGCAGTGGCTGCGTGAGCAATACCTCGTTAAACACCGCTCTTTCCCAGACATAGCAGCAGAATGCGGCATCTCCGACATGACCGTCATCCGCTGCGCCCACGAATACGGCATCGCCTCCCGCCCTTCGGGGGTCTCCAGCCACCCCCAGATGGTCACCAAGCTCGCCACCACGCTGCATCCCGACATTCGTCGCGCGGTCGAGGGCGGACTGCATGGCTGGCAACGACTTCACCGCTTCCAGGCAGTCATGCGCTTCCCCACCATCGACACCGCCGCCGACCACCTTGGCATCGACCAATCCACTTTGGTCCGACAACTACAACGGCTCGAAGCAGACATCGGCACGACCATTTACCACCGCGCCACGACCACCCAAGACATGCGACCCACCCAGCGCGGAAGAGCACTACTGCGGGCGCTCGACCACCCCGACGCCCAACAGCACCTCGCGGCAGCTACAACCCGAGGCACCAAGACCGGTGGTCAAGTACCGCGGAAAGACACCACATCGGAGGTGATCAGTTACCACGGAAACCGCAGGAAGAAGGTGCCCAAATGATCATCTCAAAGCGGAAAGGACAGCGGATGTAGGGCCTCGAATTTGATGGCTTGTTCTCAATGATCTTGGCATCTGGTTGGCACTTGTGTCATCGGCGTGAGACTCGCCGTCATTGTCTGTTCTCACTGAAGGTGACAGGTTCTCGATCAACTGCGTTGACACTTGGCCGAATCTCACACTGTTGGCACTCCGACGAAAACCGAGACGGCGGTGTCGGCGGCCGACTGGAAGTCCGCCGCCGGCACCGCCGTCGCATCAGGCCGGTGACCTGCCGAACCGGTCCGGGTTCTCGGCTCTGGTCTTGGCTCCTACATCAAGCACGTCTCCGAGCCAGGTCGGAGACGTGCTTGTCCTCTTCCGGCGCGTGCCGGCCCACGACTAGGTCCGGTAGCGGAACAGGATCCGGCCGCGAGTGAGGTCGTACGGGCTGAGCTCCACGAGTACCCGGTCGAGCAGCACGATCTTGATGTAGTTCTTCCGTATCTTCCCGCTGATGTGTGCGAGCACCTTGTGCCCGTTCTCGAGCTCCACCCTGAAGCTGGCATTGGGCAGACACTCGACGACGGTGCCCTCGACTTCGATACCCCCTGCTGTTTTCGTCATGTTCTCGCGCTCCTCCGGTCGGTGACGGTGAGATCGGTGAGGAAACGAATCCCGTTGACGCGATCGTGAACGACGCGCCTGCTCATCAGATCGGCCTGTGCCACGCGTGCTTCCTCGCGCGGTGATGTGGTCAGGCGTCAGCGGAACACCAACTCCAGGTTGCTGCTCGCGCGCCGGGCGCCGATACCCTCGAACAGCGCCATGGCCGCCCCGTTGGATTCGTCCACCTCGGCCGATGCCGTTTCGATCCCGCTGTGGTGCAGCGAACCCAGCATGTGGGCCAGCAGCGCCCGCGCGATACCGCGGCGGCGCAGGTCGGCCTGGACCGCGATCAGCCCGATCCGTGCGTGCCGGCGCCGCGCCGTCACTCGGACCAGTCCCACGTACCGACCGGACTCTGCCGCCACCGCATACCTCGACGGGTCATGCGGGGCAGCCCCGACCGAGCGGTGGATCACCTCTACCGGCATCGACTCCCAGCCGACGGCGGCTTCGACTTCGGCGCGAATCGTGTTGTACACCTCGCGCAGCGGGCCCTTCTGCGCCGCGCCGACGGGCACGATCGTCACGCCCGACGGCGGTGGCACCGAATCGAGTCCCGTGACCCGTGGGTCCGTGGACACGAGGTACTCCCACTCGCGGCGCCGGGTCGTGAAGTCGGCTCGCGCCCAACTGGATGTCAGTTCGAGGTCAGCTTCGTCGACCACTGTGTACAGCGGCGTTGGCAGAGCGGCCAGCATCGCATCGGCGAGTTGGTCGAAGACCGCGCCGTGCCACGAGTCGATGCTGAGGAAGATCCGCCCGTCGGGCCTGGGCGATGCGTCGCCGCGGCCGACCACCCGGCCGTCCTCCACAGCGTGCCATTGCCGCTCCGCGACCCGCGTGATCGCTACCGCGGGCACGCCTGGTGGTGTCCCCTCGGCGGAATGCGCAGAATCCATAGGATGTCGCCTTTCGGAAGTGCCTTGTTGTCGAGGCGCTCCCGGCGACACCTACATCGATCGCCCAACCGTGACGAAGCGAGGGAGCACCCACGTGCGTACAGCGTTCATGGGTCTCACCTCCTCGGGCGGTGTCACGGTCTCTGACACGCTAGCAGCCCGGCCGTGGCCCCGCCGAACCATTTTCGGTGTCCACCAACCCCGCGAGCGCTTCGAGATCAGCCGAACGTCCGCAGACCGGCCGTTCAACGCGATCCCGCCCGGTGCCTGCGGAAAGTGCCAACCTCAGTGGGAACCGGTGCCAGCCCTGGTCACCGAGTGCCATCCGCGACCGCCCGTCGAGGTATACAGCCGGCGGCAGCCAGGATCGCGTCAGCCACCTCCGCCAGAGGCCGTCTGCCGTCGATGATCGTCGCGCCGAAGCGTCGGTAGGTGGACTCGACACCGTCATTGTGTTCGAGTGCCGCCGTCAGCTCCTCCGGCTGCTTGCCGAAGGCATTTGTCGTGCGGGTCAGGAGACGGTCCCGGAGTGTCTCGTTGTCAACCACCACGCAGACCACGAGGTCGAAGAGATTCCACACGTCTACCTCGTTCTCGACAGTTCCACACAGGAACGCGATCTTGTCGTGCATCCTCGCCGCAAGGGCCTCGACCTCAGCGCGGCTGATCCGCCACGCGAAGCGATCAAGCCAGCCGGCTGGCACCGGATAGGGAGGATCGACAACAACCTGTCCGCTCATCCGATCGACCCAGTGGTTGTAGCCCTCCCAGTCGGCATCCACCGCCAGCTCTCCCAGGCTCTTCAAGAGTACGCAGACCGTTGACTTGCCGACCCCTGAGTTGCCGGTCACCCACACCAATGGCACCGACCAAGCATCGCTCAGGAGCCGGCGCTGGCGGCCCCTGAGCAGACAGCCGAGGAAATGCCACGAGTTTGAGACCGATCATGATGGCATTTCCTTGAGACAACCAAGAAAGCCCGCGTCATACAAGATCGAGATCGGCGGTCACCGCCAGCACCGGCAGGCTGTGCGGGACGGAGATGCCGTGCAGCAGGGCCCGCGGTGCCGAGGGCGAACGCGCCCGGCACCGACCAGATCCCGCCCAGCACCCCGGTGGCGGTGATGTGTCACGCGCGGCGAGACCTACCGCGGAGCATCAACTCGCCCGCCAGTGGCATGTCCACGTCGCCGATCCGTGCAGCGAGACCCCATCCCGCAGACGAAACGGTGCTGCGCAACACCCGGGCGCAGTCCGCGTCGTCGGGCGGCACCACCCGGGCACACCTCGCCCGGGTACCTCGAACACGGGACCTCGCGGCGTGCGCAACCGGTCGCGTTGACGGCGTTCCCGTGACGAACACCGACCCGCTCCTGTTTCGCCCCGATCGGCGTCGTGGCTTGGGCCTCGGGTGACCGCGAGGCTCGGACCATCGCGCTCGACACCTGGTTCAGCTTCCTTCCATGACCCCACTAGGGTTATATATAGGGTTACATGAACCACGAAGGAAAGGTTGCCATGCCGAAGATCAACGTGTATTTGCCTGACGACCTGGCGGAACGCGTCAAGGCAACGGGTGTCCCGGTGTCCGCGATCTGCCAGCGGGCACTGGAGCAGTCGGTGCGGCGGGTGACCACGATCCGCGCGACCGTGTTGGGCGACCTGGAGGTCGACGATCCGACGGCCCAGCTGTCCCAGTTCACCGAGCGAACACGGGCCGTGATCAAGCTGGCCGTCGAGCGGGCGCGGGCGGACGGCGCCTCCACCGTCGGCACCGAACACCTGCTGCACGGAATCCTCGTGGAGGGGACCAACCTGGCCGTGCAGGTCCTGCGCGCCGGCGAAA
Source organism: Amycolatopsis sp. (assembly GCA_035248845.1). GTDB lineage: Bacteria > Actinomycetota > Actinomycetes > Mycobacteriales > Pseudonocardiaceae > Amycolatopsis_E. The sequence continues at coordinate 49,004 of DATFHB010000029.1, forward strand.
CGGACCCCGGCCACGTGGAAAAAGCGCTCGCCGACGCGTTGCCCGCCCGGGCTGACAACCCGCAGGCAACGCAGTTCAGCGGCCCGGCGGCCAACGCCTTGGAGCTGACGGTGACCGAGGCGATCGCACTGGGGCACAACTATGTCGGCTGCGAACACCTCCTGCTCGGCCTGATCAGCGAACCCGACGGCACGGCCGGGCAGGTCCTGCGCGAACTGGGTGTCGACCTGCGCTCCACCCGTCGCACGGTCGTGGCCGCGCTCACCGGCTACGCCCACCTCCGCGCGCAGGCGGGCAGCGCAACCCCCGCGGACGCGGCGACCGTGATCACCACGGCGATCCAGCGGGAACTGCGACCCGTCCTCGACCGGATCGAACGGCTGGAGCAGCGGACCGGCCTCGCCAGCGAGACCTGAGTGTCCACAAGGGACATTGCTCGGACAGTTCTCCGGTCCGCCGGGACAGCCCTGCTCACCGCGATCGTGGTGATCATCGCGACGGGAGCGGTGTGAGGCGTGCTCCGGATTCGCCCGGAACTACGCGATGGCCGGCGACCTCCCCACCGACCGCGGCGGGCTCGACCGTAGAGAGCTGTCCGGACCGCGGACACCGTCGTCGCCGGGACCGAGATCTCCCAATAGTCTGTTTTGATCGTGATTCGATTGCTGGATTTCGATTGTTGACGACTCAGGTTGACTTGTTGACCTGCACTGATGTCCAGGTCGAGGACAGCTGAACAGGTACCCTTGCGATGCCTTGCGAATGTTGCAGAATCCGGCTCTATGGGATCAAGGCGCGCCACCAGCGGCGGCGCGCAGCTGGCCCGTCACCTTGTCGGCCTGGTTCGGTTGGCCAGCGCGGCACATCCGGCTTGCCGCTCCGCTCCAGCCCGGCGCGCCGCGCAGCATGGCCGCCGAAGGGGCACCGCTGGCAGCGCACAGAGTCCAGACCACCTGACCGCCTGCTCCAGGCCGTGACGATCGCGCACGGGGTCAGCCTGCTCAAGCTGGGCACGGCGATCGACGCCCGGCGACGCTCCGCGCCACCGGCCAACGGACTCACGTCGTCGCGACCGGCGGATTGTCGGTCCTGCCCGCTACCGTCCCTGCCGTGGACGCCAGACCGTACGAATGGACCCCGCACGGGCTGCCTTGCTACCGATCCGGGGCAGCTCCCGTGTTCCTGCGCACGGAGAAGCAGCTCGCCGAGCTTGGGCTTAGGCCAGGTCGCACAGCCGCCTACGTCGACTCTCAGTTTGGCAGTGCAGCCCTTTACCTGATCACCGAGGCCGTGCTGGCCAACCCCGAGAGTTGGCCGCCCCCTCACCCCGACGCCCAATCGTGACAACGGGTCGGCCGCACGGTGTCAAGGCGGGAAAGCGTGCCTTGACACCGCACCACCGGCCGCGTTTTGGGCTTCGTGTCGGGATAATGGAGGGGAGTGCTCAGGGCAGCAACGTGAACGCCTTGACATGCCGCGGGCGGACCACCGTGAAGTGCCGGACGTCCAGCGTCGCTACCTCGTCGATGTCGAGACGCTCGGCGACTGCGATCACGGCCGCGTCGCTCGTGCCGAGGGGAAGGTCTGCGTATTGCTCGACGAGGTCTGCCATGCGGTTGTAGTCGGCGCTTGTCAGGTCTGTGGCGACGAACAAGCCGTCCGCGACCGAACGAAGGAAACCCGCTTCGATCTGGGCACTGCCGAGGCGGGCGAGGAAGTAGCCGACCTCGGCGATGATGGGAGAGGGGATGATCAGCGGGCGGTTCGCCAGGTGAAGGCCCGTGAACAGTTCAGTGCAGCGGTAGTAGTCGGGATCCCGGCGGATGGCGGCGGCCGCCAGGGGGCCCGTGTCACAGATGACCACGAATTAACGGCCGAACCCCTCGTGCAGCAGCTCCTCAGCGCGAGCACCGACTGGGGTCCCATCTCCCTCAATGCTCCCGAAGAAGGCCGGCGGCCACGTCCGCTCCCGCACAGGGTGAAGGTGCCTGCGCACGTCGGCGAGCACCTGCGGGACCTGCTCGTCGGGCAGCTCGTCCACCAGGCGCTTCAGCTCGTCACGCTCGGGGCTACTCATGTAGAGAAGTCTACAGTCACGCTACGACACCATGCTGGAATGGCGGCAGTCGTGCGCATCCCGTAGCGAAGATCAACACCACACTTTACCCACACGAAACGGCAAAAAACCGCGCGAATCGTTGATCAACCACGAAAGACATTTCACCAGCTTGCGAGCACTTTTCGGAGATGACGAGAAACGTCCGGAACCACAGACGCAGAACTTCGACGGTTCCGCGACGCCGGAGTGACGCACCTGATCGTCACACCACCGGGATCACAGCAGGAGCGGAACCGAGTGCTGGAGGTGCCGGCCCAAAGGCACCCTCGGTAGTGCGGGCTGACCATCCCGCCCGGCTCACCTGCTGGCCACCCTGCGGTACCGGGCAGTGGCCAGCGGCGCGAAGATCGCGATGAGGGCCAGGCAGCACAGGATCGAATACAGCGCGGCATGTTCGGCCGGCCACCCCGTGGGCGGCGGGCCGAACCTGTTGCCGAACAGGTTCCTGGTCGCGTTGATGACCGCGGTGAACGGGTTCCACTCCGCGATCGCCCGGAGGAACGGGGGCAGCTTGTCCAGCGGTACGAACGCTGAGGAAATGAAACTGAGCGGGAACATCCAGATGATTCCCGCGCTCTGCGCCACCTCAACGCTGCGCGCGGCCAGGCCGATCAGGGCCCCCACCCAGGACAGCGCCCAGGCGAACAGCAGGATCACCAGATAACCGAGTACGGCATCACCGAAACTGCCCCGGATGCGCCAGCCGACGATCAGCCCGCACACCGACATGACCACCAGCGCGACCACGCTCACCATCAGGTCGGAGGTCGTCCGGCCGAGGATCACCGCGACCCGCGACATCGGCAGCGAGCGAAACCGGTCGATGATGCCCTTCTGCAGGTCGCTGGCGAACCCGATCACGGTGAACGCCGAGTTGAAGGCCACCGTCTGCGCGAAGATCCCGACGATCAGGAACTCCCGGTAGGCCGCGCCACCCGCCGCGCCGCCGATCGCGTCGCCGAAGACGTAGGCGAACAGCAGCACGAACATGATCGGTTGCAGGGTCGCGGCCATCAGCCAGTCCGGGTTGCGCCGGACGTTGAGCAGGTTGCGCCAGGTGACGACCCCGCCGTCGGAGATGCCCTTGACGATCGCGTTCATTTCGGCTCCTCGCGAGATTCGGCCCCGTGTCCGGTCAAGGACAGGAACACGTCGTCCAGAGTCGGCCGGTGCAGCCCGACATCCTGCACCGTGATGCTCTGCGCGTCCAGCCTCCGCAGCGCTTCGATCAGCGCTTTCGGACCGGTCTCGACCAGGATCTCGGCCCTGCGGGTGTGGGCGTCACCTGCCGGCTCACCGGTCCCCACATCACTCAGGACCCGCAGCGTGGCGGGCAGGTCGTCGGCCGAGGCGAGCACCAGTTCCAGCCGCTCGCCACCGACCCTGGCCTTCAACTGGTCGGCGGTGCCGCGCGCGATGACCCTTCCCTTGTCGATCACCACGATGCTGTCCGCGAGCTGGTCGGCCTCCTCCAGGTACTGGGTGGTGAGCAGCACCGTGGTCCCGTCGGCGACCAGTTCCTTGATCACCTCCCAGGTGTCGATCCGGCCGCCGGGATCGAGTCCGGTGGTCGGCTCGTCCAGGACCACCACCGTCGGCTCCGCGACCAGCGCACCGGCCAGGTCGAGCCGGCGCCGCATTCCGCCCGAGTAGCCCTTCGCGGGCCGGTCGGCGGCCTCCTCGAGGCCGAACCTGGCGAGCAGTTCCCGCGCGCGGGCCTTGGCGGCGGCCCGTTTCCGGCCGTAGAGCCTGCCCACCAGGTACAGGTTCTCGAAGCCGGTGAGGTTTTCGTCGACCGCCGCGTACTGCCCGGACAACCCGATCCTGCGGCGGACCGGGTCGGGATCGGCGAGCACGTCGTGTCCGGCCACCCACGCCTCACCGGAATCCGGTCGCAGTAGCGTGGTCAGGATCCGCACGGTGGTGGTCTTCCCGGCGCCGTTCGGCCCGAGCAGGCCGAGCACTTGGCCGGCGGGGATTTCCAGGTCCACGCCGTCGAGGGCACGGGTGGACCCGTAGGTCTTGACGAGTGCGCGCACTCTTACGGCGATTTCCGGCTCGGGTGGTGACATCTCGGCTCCCCTCCTTCTTGGCTGACAAGCTAGACGAAGGCACCGACAAAAACCTCAGGGATTTCCCCGGGTGAGCCCTCGAGCGTAAATGGCTTGCCCGATCGGCGGGCCATCTGCTGTAGTCCGGAGTTCGGTGGACCGCGAAGGAGGGGGCATCAACGCGCATCGGCGTCCGGATCAATCCTGAAGTGCCCGCCGCCCGGGTGGCCGCACTGGTGCGGCAGGCGGCGCAGGTAGGTCTGGACGAGGTGTGGGTGGTCGAAGACCACTTCCACGGGGGCGCCGTGTCGATCGCGGCGACGGCGCTGGCGGCGATTGAGAGAATCGCCGTCTCGATCGGTGCGCTGCCCACCCTCGCCCGCAATGCGGCGATCACGGCGCTGGAACTGGCTGGAACTGGCCGGGCTCCACCCGGGCAGGTTGATCGCCGGGTTCGGGCACGGGTGCCCGCGTGGATGCGACAGATCGGCGACGTTGCGAGGCGTCGGCTACCGGCTCTCGTGACGTGATGGCGTGCACCACAGATCGGCGCCGGTCCCCCGTCGCCGCTGGCGGCGCTGAGCGAGACACTGGACGCGGTCCGCTGGCCGGTGAGCACGTTTCGATGACCGGGCGGCAGTCCGGCTGGACGAGGTGGAACTGGAATTTTCGCCCGCGGTGGTTCCGCCACTGCTCACCGGTGTCCGCGGGCCGAAATCCCCGCGGGTGTCGGGCGCGCCGGCCGACGGGACGATTCTCGCCGAACCGTCGGCGCCCGAGTATGTGCGTGCCGCCCGCGCCGCCATCGAGGAAGACCGTGCCGAACCCCACCGCACCGGCTCGGCACTCGATCGTCACCTACAGCTGGTGCGCCCTGGATGACGACTTCGCCCGCGCCGCCCTGGCTTCCTCGCTGTCACCGGACAACGCGGCACTCCTGCGGCCACTGCCCTACGGCGAAGAAATCATCGCCGCCATCGAAAGCTCGGCCACGGCCGAAGCGCTCTCCGCGCGGCTACGCCCGGAATGGGTGGCCACCTCAGCGTCTCCGGCGATCTCGACCGTTGTGCCGAGCAGGTCCGGCGGCTGCACGCCGCCGGAAGCGACTCGGTGGTGTCGCTTCCGCTGGTGGCGGAACCGGCCGAAGAGGCGATCGCCGCTGCGGGCCGCATCGCCGCGGAGCTCCGGGTGAGTCAGTAGCGGGTATCCACCAAAGTGGACTCCCACTGGTCCAACTCGGCGAGCTGGCGCTGGAGTTTTTCCCGGATCCTGCGCACGGCTTCCGGCCCCAGCGGCACTCGTAGCGGCGCCCGATCAGCACTCACCAGGTCGATGATGATCGCCGCCGCCCTGGCCGGATCGTTCGGCTGCCTGCCGTCCTGGGCGCGGAACCGCGCGCGAAGGGCACCCGCGGGCGTTTCCGCGTAATCGGGAATGGGGTCGGCGAAGGTCATCGACCGCCCCGCGAATTCGGTGCGGAACGGGCCGGGTTCGACGATCAGGACCCGGATGCCGAAGGGCGCGACCTCGCCGGCCAGCGCTTCGGACATCCCTTCCAGCGCGAACTTGGAAGTCGCGTAGATCGCGTGCCCGGGGTTGCCGACCACCCCGCCCACCGACGACATCTGCACGAAATGCCCCTGACGGCGGGCACGCATATGCGGCAGCACCGCACGGGTAACCGTCAGCACGCCGAACAAGTTCGTTTCCAGTACCGCGCGCGCCTGTTCCAGTGAAAGTTCCTCCAAAGCGCCGATCAAGCCGTGTCCGGCGTTGTTCACCACGACGTCGATCTGGTTGAACTCGGCGATCGCGGCGTCGACCGCCTGCCGCACCGAAGCCGGGTCGGTGACGTCCAGCCGGGCGGGGAGAACCCGCCGCGGCGCACGTTCGGCGAGATCCTTGACGGTGCTCACCTCGCGCGCCGTCGCCACGACTCGCCCGCCGCGGGCGAGCACCGCTTCGGCCAGCGCGCGGCCGAATCCGGTGCTGGTGCCGGTGATCAGCCAGACCCGTCCGGCCTGGTCCTGGGTGGTAGCTGCCATCGAGCGACGCTCCCGTGTCCATGTTAGTTTGATACTCAAGATAAATTACCCCGATAGTCAAGGAGTGTCGAGCGGTGGCCACAGCTTCCTCCGGCGACTCGGTCGGCGCCGACCTCGACAGGTGGATCGCGCAGATGCCCGAGGGTGTCGATCCCGGCATCGAGGCGGCGCGTCAGCGCATCGGCCGGATCTCGCGGCAGTTCGGACAGGTTCTCGCGCGCGCCGCCGCACGGCATGAGCTGAGCGTCGGCGACTGGGAGGCGCTTTCGGTCCTGCGCCGCTCCGGGCCACCCTACGTGCGCACCCCCAAGCAACTGGCCGAAACGCTCGGCATCACCTCGGGCACCGTCAGCGTCCGGATCGACCGGCTCATCCGGGCCGGCCTGGCGGAACCGGTGTCCTCGGCGGACGGCCGCAGCCGCCCCGTCGGGCTGACCCGGAAAGGGCGGCAACGCTGGAGCGCCGCGACCAAGGAGCGGACCTCCTACGAGCAACGGATCTTCTCCGGCGCGCTGACCAGCGAGCAGCTCGCGGAACTCAACCCGCTCCTGACCGCGCTCCTGGCCCGCTTCGAGGAGGAATTCGGGCCGGCTTCCCGGCACGATGTCAACCGATCGACCACTTAGGACCGTTTCGACGATCCAGGCCAGTTGCCCGAGCGGATTCGGTCAGAACGCACGGTAGGGTTAGCGATACCAACGTTTGGCCTCCTAACGACGATAGCGCGCTCCAGTTAGTTGAACCAACAAATTTGCTAGACTGCGGTCATGGAGACGCCCGACCACTCCGTGCCCGCCCGGCTGACCAACCTGCCGAGCTGGTTGCTGACCCAGTCCGCCGCGCACGCTCGACGGCTGGTCAGCGACGGGCTCGCGATGCTCGACGCCCGCGGCTACCACTACCGGCTGCTGGCCGCGCTCGCCGAGTTCGGTCCGGCCAGCCAGGCCACGCTGGGACAGCGAAGCGGTATCCACACCAGCGACCTGGTCGCCACGATCAACGAACTGGCCGATCGGGAACTCCTCGAGCGCGCTCCCGACCCGGCCGACCGGCGGCGCAACATCGTCACCATCACCACGGCCGGGAAACGGCACCTGCGACGGCTCGACCGGCGGCTGGCCCAAATCCAGGAAGAACTGCTCGCCCCGCTCTCCGCCGGTGACCGCGAGCGGCTCGCGCGGCTACTGGGCTGGGTACTGGCCCATCATGCCGCCCGGTCCTAGTGTCACGTAATCGTTTGAGCTTTACGGCGCAGACAGTCGATCATGCTGTGACCAGCGGAAGCTTGCCTGTGACGGTGTAAACCCACTTCCATTACACGACACTAGTGTGTCGCGTCTTAAATTCATGAGTTAAGTTGTTGCAATCGATGCTGTGGCGAGAACTGGACGGCCGAGCGCGGAGTTGGTGCTCACCGACGCCGAGCGTGAGCAGTTGGTGCGGTGGTCGCGGCGGGCGAAGTCGT
>DATFHB010000030.1:0-21474 GCA_035248845.1 Amycolatopsis sp.
CCCACCGACCGCGAGCGCGGCCAGTGGTACTTCCAGCGCTACGTCGAGCGGCTGCCGTCGGCGGGGGAGATCGTGCTGATGGACCGCAGCTGGTACAACCGCGCCGGCGTCGAGTGGGTCATGGGGTTCTGTACCTCTGACGAACACCGCCGGTTCCTGCACCAGTGCCCGATCTTCGAGCGGCTGCTCGTGGAGGACGGGATCCTGCTGCGCAAGTACTGGTTCTCGGTCAGTGACACCGAGCAGGAGAAACGCATGCACGCCCGCCGCGACGATCCCGTCCGGCGGTGGAAACTGTCCCCGGTCGACGTCGAGTCCATCGGGCGCTGGGACGACTACTCGCGGGCCAAGGACGAGATGATCCTCTACACCGACATCCCGGAAGCGCCGTGGTCCGTTGTCGACAGCGACGACAAGCGCCGCGCGCGGATCAACATGATCGCGCACCTGCTCGGCAGCGTCCAGTACCACGAGGTGCCGGTGCCCGCGCTGGAGTTGCCGAAGCGGCCGCCGGGCACGGGATACCGCCGGCCGGAGAAGAACCCGGGCAATTACGTGCCGGATCACGCCGCGACGTTGTGAGACCGGTCAGCCCCAGTGCGCGGGGCGATCGAGTGCGGCGGGCAGCGTCGTCGCCGAGTCGCCGGTCGCCGCGGTGAGCTGGGGCTGCGTGAGGAACAGGCTCGTGCCCAGGTCCGCGCCCGCGAGGTTCGCGCCCCGCAGGTCGGCGCCGATGAGGTCGGCCAGGGTCAGATCCGCGGCGCGCAGGTCCGCACCGATGAGGTAGGCACCGCGCAGATTCGCGCCACGGAGGTCGGCGCCGTCGAGCTTCGCGCCGATCAGGTCCGCGCCGCGCCGGTCCTTCGTCTTGCCGCAACCGGCGCGCACGAGTTCGCTCGTGCGCAGCAGCACCTCGTTGACGCCGGCGCGATGCGCGGCCACGTCCAGCGCGAGCAGTTCCTCGGTGCTACCCAGGGTGAGCCGGACGGTGTCGTCGAGCACCTGGCGCGCGGCCGCGTGCACCGGCCGCGCCAGGGGGCGGGTGAGCGCCTCGGTGAGGTACCAGCGCAACTCGTGCAGGTGCCGCATCACACCGAACACCGCGAACATCGCGGGTGCGGTCTCCGCGTCGCCGCGCCAGTCCCGGCCGCCGAACGTCACCTGCGAAACGTGCTGCCCGGCACCGAAGCAGTCGAACACGGTGCAGCCCGCGAAGCCGCTGTCCCGCAGCCGCGTGTGGATGCCGCAGCGGAAGTCGCGCCGCAGGTTCGGGCAAGGCGCGCCGGCGTCCTTGTCGATCGCGAAGTCGGCGGAGGCGCCGAAGGGTAACGCGACGCAGCACAGCCCGAAACAGTTCGCGCAATCCCCTCGTAGTTCCGGCACAATTTCATCATGCCGCATCGGGAGAAACGGAGGGCGAGTGATGGACGAGAAGACCTGGACGGTCGACGTGATCATCGATGAACACGGGGACCGCACGCGCGCGAAGGCGCGGCTGCGCAACCCGGGCGAGAGCGATCTGGTGGGGATCGGCACCGCCCGCCTCAACCCGGCCGACGCCAACGTGCCCGAGATCGGCGACGAGCTGGCGGTGTCGCGAGCCCTGTCCGACCTCGCGCACAAGCTGCTCGACGTGGCCGCCGAGGACATCGAGCAGACCACGCACCAGGCCGCCCACCTGACGCTGTAGCAAGCCACCTCCACGGCAGCTCGCCGCGCGATCTTGGGCGGGGACTTTGTGCCCTTTCGCGGGGACTGGCGCGCGACAAAGATGACGCCGTGTGGTGCAGTGTGACGCCGGGGGGCCGGCCTTGAACCCGCAAAGATTTCAGGAGCTGACCAGGGAAGAGTCCCTGCGGCGGCTCGGTACCGTGCGCGTCGGCCGGATCGTGTTCACGCATCAGGCCCTGCCCACGGTGCGCCCCGTCAACCACTTGATCGACGGCGGGGCGGTGATCCTGCGTACCCATCCCGGCGCGGCACTGCTGTCCGCTGTGGACACCGTCGTGGCCTACGAGGCGGACTCGGTGCCCGACGGCGAGCGCATCGGCTGGAGCGTGATCGTCACCGGTGTCGCGCGACGGCTCCGCAGTGCGGTGGACATCCAGCGCTACGAGCGGCTGCTGCATCCCTGGGTGGCGGACGAGATGGACTACGTCATCCGCATCCACCCCGAACTCGTCAGCGGGTTCACGCTGATCGAAGAGAACGGCACGCTGCCACACGGCGCACCGTCCTGAGTGGACTCACGACACTGGGGCCGACCACAGCAGCCGGGTACCGCCGCCGTCGGGACGTTCCATCCGCAACGCGCCCCCGGTCTGTGCCGCGCGGTCCGCCAGGTTGTGCAGACCACTGCGCGCGACGGCGCCCGGCAGGCCGATCCCGTTGTCGGTCACGTCGATGACGAGATCGTCGGCCACCGACACCGCCACGATGATGCTGGTGGCGTGCGCGTGCCGCACCGCGTTGCTCAGCGCCTCGCGCAGCACGGCTTCGGCATGCTCGGCGAGGCCGGGGGAGGCGACCCCGAGCGGGCCGGACACCCGCACCGTGGTCTGCAGGCCGGTGTCCCCGGTGATCTCGGCGATGATCTCGTGCAGCCGCCGGCGCAGCTGTGTCGTGCCCTCCAGGCCGCCGTGCAGGTCGAAGATCGCCGTCCGGATCTCCGCGATGATGCTCTGCACGTCGTCGATCATGTCGGCGAGCCGCCGCTGGACGTCGGGGGAGCGGCTGCGCAACCGGGTGCTCTGCAGCGCGAGCCCGTGCGCGAACAGGCGCTGGATGACGTGATCGTGCAGATCCCGCGCGATCCGGTCGCGGTCGGCGAGCACCTCCAGCTCGTACAGGCGGCGCTGGTCGTCGGCCAGTTGCAGGGCCAGCGCGGCCTGGTCGGCGAACACGGCCGCGAGCGGCAGCTGGGTGCCCTCGAACGGTTCCGCGCCCGCGCGGCGTAGCGCCACCAGCACGCCGGACACGGTGTCCGCGGACGCGCGCAGGGGCAACAGCAGCACCGGGCCGAAGTCGGCGTCGAGCCCTTCGGACAGGTCGTATTCGAGGCTCGGTTCCTGGCGCGGCACGGCATCCCGGTATGCGCGGCCGCAGCTGGACCCCTCGACGGGGATCCGCCGGCCGGTCAGCGCGGCGGCCTGCGGGCCCGCACACACCGTGATCGCGAGATGCCGGACGTCCTCGGTCGGCTCCTCCGGATCGTCGGGCCGCGCCAGGAACGCGTAGTCGGCTCCGGTGAGCGTGAGCGCCCGGTTGGCGATCAGGTGCAGCACGTCCATCGGGTCGGCGGCGGCGAGGAGTTTGGCCCGGATCTCGCTGGTGGCCTCCTGCCACCCCTGCCGCAGCCGCGCCTCCTCGTACAGGCGCGCGTTCTCCACGGCGATCCCGGCGGCCGCGGCCAGTGCCTGCACGACGACCTCGTCGTCATCGGTGAACGGTTGGCCGCCCGCCTTCTCGGTGAGATAAAGGTTGCCGAAGACCTTGCGGCGCACCAGCACCGGCACGCCGAGGAACGAGCGCATCGGCGGATGGTTGGGCGGGAACCCGGTGGAGGCGGGATGCCGCGACAGATCGCTGAGCCGCAACGGTTTCGGCTGTTCGATGAGCAGGCCCAGCAGCCCGTGCCCCTCGGGCAGGTGGCCGATCTCGCGGTGCGCCTGCTCGTCGATGCCCTCGTACACGAACTCCGCCAGGCCCTCGCCGTCGGCGTTGAGCACGCCGAGCGCGCCGTAGCGGCAGTCCACGAGTTCGATGGCCGCGTGCACGATGCGGCGCAGCGTGGCGTCCAGCTCCAGTCCGGACGCGACCGCCAGCATCGCCTCCAGCAACCCGTCCATCTGGTCTCGGGCGCTGACGAGCTGCTCGACGCGATCCTGGACCTCACCCAGGAGCTCCCGCAGCCGCAGCTGGGACAGGGTGCCCCGCAGCGACGGCCGGCCGCTGCCATGTTCGGACATGCCCTCAGCTTGGCATCCGGCCTGGGAGAACACCAGATGGCAGGCGGCAACTTCGGGGCACAAAGACCCCCCGGTTCGGGTCCGCGTCCCCTGCTGCGCGCCCCAGCGGATCACCAAGGTTGTGGCGGTGTAGCGCAAACCGGTACGAGGAGGTCGCGTCATGACGTGGTCCGGCACCGAACTGGGTGTGCTGGCGCGCGCCGCCGGCCACGCACCGTCGGTGCACGGCACGCAGCCGTGGCTGCTGGAGGCGTCCGAGGGCGTGGCTGAGGTGTTCGAACGGTGCGAAGTCGTACTGCCCCGGCACGATCCGACCGGCCGAGACCGCGTCCTGTCCTGCGGCGCGGCAGCGGCGAACGTCGAACTGGCGCTGCGCGCGCTCGGCTGCGACACGACGGTGACCCTGTTCCCGGACCTGCTCCGGCCGGACCTGGTGGCGCGGATCCACGTGACCGGGCGGCGCGAAGCCACGGAGCACGAGGTGCAGCTGTACTCGGCGATCTTCCGGCGCCGCAGCTACCGCGCGCCGTTCAGCCTGCACCACCTCTCGAGCCCGGCGGCGCGGTTGCTTGCGGACTCCGGCGCGACCGAGGGGGCCCAGGCCCGTGCCGTGCGCGGGCCGGTGGAGGCGTCCGCACTGGCGGTGCTGCTCATCCGTGCCGCACAACGGTTGCGCGATGATCGTGCATACCAGCGCGAACTGGCCGCGTGGAGCGCACAGTTCCCGGAGCCGCTGACGGAGCATTCGACGTTGCCGTGGGCGGGCCTGGTGCGTGGCGGAACCCAGTTGCCCGACCACATCACGCTGACCGAACGGCTCCTGACCGAAAGCCTGTTCGTCGTGCTCACCCCTGGCGACGGCCGGCGCGATCACCTGCTCGCCGGGCGCGCGCTGGAGCGCATCTGGCTCACCGCCGTCGCGCACGGGCTGGCGGGGTCGGTGCTCACCCAGCCGCTGCATCTGCCGGATGTGCGCGCCGAACTCGTCGACCGGCTCGCGCTTGCCGGTTACCCGCAGGCCATCCTGCGGCTCGGCTGTCCGGTCACGGCGACTCCCGCGTCGATGGCGCTCGCCTCGCTCGTCGAGCAGGCATGACTCAGCCCGGCGTCGGTGTGTGCGGACGCCGGGCTGTTCAGCCGGGAGGACTACTTGGCCGAGATCTCGATGCGGCGCGGCTTCGCAGCCTCGCTCTTGGGGACGCGCACGGTCAGCACGCCCTCCTCGAGCGTCGCGTCGATCTTGTCGCTGTCCACGTCGCGGGGAACCGTGACGCAGTAGGAGAACTTGCCGACGCGGCGGGCCTTCCGGTGGAACCGGCCCTCTCGTTCCTTGTCCTTCAGCTCTCCGGACACGACCAGCCGGTTGCCGGCCGCCTCGATCGCCACGTCCTCGCGCTGGACGCCGGCGAGCTCGATGTCGAGCACGTATTCCTGCTCCGTCTCGGACACGTCCGCCCGTGGCGTGAAGACCTGCGGCACCTCGTCCCGGCGCGTCACCATGCCGTCGAACAGCCGGTCGAAGTCACGAAACGGGTCCCAACGGCGCACGGTGCTCGTGGATCGCATGGCAGGCAGCACCATCACGCTCACCTCCTAAACCTCCTCGGCCCGCCCATCGGGCCGTCACCGGATACGACGAAGTTGAGCGTGGGTTTGTTCCCAAAGTTGAGTGCAGTTGACGCACCTTTCGTCGAGAGCGAACAGCGAGGACACAGAAGTGATTCGACGGCGGGCGCCTATTCTTGAAGCGATGCAAGCTTCATTGGGTCGGACACGTAGCGCGACTGGCAGGGTCGCGGGAGGTGGCTGATGACCGAGTGCGGGCACGATGAGCTGGTCCGCGAGCTGCGGGACACGATCGACCGGCAGCAGCAGGAACTGGAGCAGACGAGCGCGGGGATGCTCGCACTGCATACGGAGGTGGAGCGCCAGCGGAAGCGCTCGGCGTTCCTCGACGAGGTCAGCCGCACCGTGTCCGCGTCGCTGCGCGGCCGGGAAGTCGTGGCGGCCCTGGTCCAGCTGGTCGAGCGTGCGGGCGTGGCCACGTCCGCGTGCGTGTGGATGCTCGGCGACCGCAACCGGCTGCACCGCGAGCCGCATCCCGACGGGCCGGCCGACGCCGCCGTGCAGCGGGTGCTGTCCACCCGCCGGCCCGCCACCGCGCCCGACCGGGTGCTCGTGCCGCTGGCCGTGGGGCCGAACCTGATGGGAGTCCTGGAACTCCGCCGCGAGGAGCCGGCGTTCCGTGACGACGACATCCCGTTCATCAACGCGGTCGCGGCCCGCTCGGCTGTCGGCCTGCGCAACGCGGGCGAGTACGAGCGCGAACGCGATCTCGCGGAACGGTTGCAGCACACGATGTTGCCGACTCTCGACGCGCCGCCGGAACTGCAGCTGTGCGCCCGCTACCTGCCCGCGGCGCGCGGCGTCAACGTGGGTGGGGACTGGTTCGACGGGTTCACCCGCGCCGACGGCACGATCGTGCTGACCGTCGGCGACGTCACCGGGCACGGCCTGGAAGCCGCGGTCATCATGGGCAAGCTGCAGAACGCGCTGCGCGCCTACGCCACCGAAGGCCACGGACCCGCGGGCACGCTGCGGCTCACGCACAACCTGCTGCGCGGCTGGCGCAGCCCGCTGCTGGCGACGGCCGTGGTGCTGGACCTGGAGCTGTCGACCGGCCGGATCCGCTGGGCCAACGCCGGGCACCTGCCGGTGTTCGTCGCGGGCACCGACGGTGCCGTGCGCGTGCTCGACGAGCCCCACGCGCCGCTGATGGGCGTGCCGTTCCCGTTCCGCATCACCGAGTACGAGACGACGCTCGGCCCCGGTGAGACCGTCCTGCTCTACACCGACGGGCTGATCGAGCGCCGGTCGCGGCCGATCGACGACGGCATGGACCGGCTCGCCGGCGTCTTCGGCACCGCCGCGGACCTGGAGATCGAAGTGGCCGGCGACCGCATCCTGGCCGATATGGTCGGTTCCGACGCTCACGACGACGATATCTGCCTCCTACTCGCCCGCTGGACCACCCCGACCTGACCACCCCACCTCGCGAGTTGAGGTGTCCGTGCGCGCGAGTCTCACGTTCCCGTCGCCCGAGTCCTACATGCCCGTCGCCTGGAAACCTCGACTCGGCCGCGCGGAAACCTCAACTCGCGGGGGCGGGCGGCCGCCGGGGCGGACGGTTCCGGTACGGGTGAACCGAAGTTATGATCCGCAGTCGGAGCCGCCCGTGGCCCATCGCGGAAGGGCAGGTATGTCGCACGAACTGTCGTTCGAGCCGCTCACACCCGTGTCGTATCTGGACCGCGCGGCCGCTGCGCACGGCGACCGGATCGGCGTCGTCGACGGGGAGCACCGCTGGACCTACGCCGAACTGCGAGACCGGTGCCGCCGGCTGGCCGGGGCGCTCGCCCCGCTCGCGCAGCGCCGCCCGGTCGCCGTCCTGGCGCCGAACACGCATGTGTTGCTGGAAGCCAACTTCGGTGTCCCCTGGGCGGGTGTGCCGCTGGTCGCGGTGAACACCCGTCTGTCGGCGAGCGAGGTCGCCTACATCCTTCGGCACGCCGACGCGTCGGTGCTGGTGTACGACCCGGTGTTCGACGCGCTCGTCGCCGACGTGCTGCCGCGCCTGGAGTCCTCGCCGGTACTGATCCGCGCGGGGGAGCAGTACGAGACGCTGCTGGCCGGCGCGGACCCGCACGCGGTGACCACCGCGGACGAGCGCTCGCTGCTGTCGATCAACTACACGTCGGGCACCACCGGCCGGCCCAAGGGCGTGATGTACCACCACCGCGGGGCGTACCTGCAGGCGCTCGCGATGGTCGGGCACACCGGCTTGTCGCCGTCGTCGGTGCACCTGTGGACCCTGCCGATGTTCCACTGCAACGGCTGGTGCTTCCCGTGGGCCGTCACGGCCGCGGCGGCGACGCATGTGTGCCTGCCCAAAGTGGACCCGGGCGAGGTGTGGCGCCTGATCCGCGAGGAAGGCGTCACACACCTCAACGGCGCGCCGACCGTCCTGTCGATGCTGGCCTACGCGCCCGAGGCGACGCCGGTGTCGACGGTGCGGGTGGCGACGGGTGGCGCGCCGCCGTCACCCGCGATCCTGCGGCGGATGGGCGAACTGGGCTTCGACGTCACGCACCTCTACGGGCTCACGGAGACGTTCGGCCCGGCGATGATCTGCGACTGGCGACCGGAGTGGAACGGTCTCGACACCGAAGCGAAGGCCCGCCTCAAAGCGCGCCAGGGCGTGGGCAACATGATCTCCTGTGAGGTCAGGGTGATCGGCGACGATGGGCGGGACGTGCCGGCCGACGGGACGTCGATCGGCGAGATCTCCTTGCGCGGCAACAACGTCATGCTCGGCTACTTCAAGGATCCCGAGGCGACCCGGCAGGCCGCGCCCGACGGGTGGTTCCGTACCGGCGACCTCGGCGTGCGCCACCCCGACGGCTACGTCGAACTGCGTGACCGCAGCAAGGACGTGATCATCTCCGGCGGGGAGAACATCGCGTCGGTCGAGGTCGAGCAGGTGCTGGCCGAGCATCCGGCCGTGCTGGAGGCCGCCGTCGTCGCGGTCCCGCACGAACGGTGGGGCGAGGTGCCCGCCGCGTACGTGACGCTGCACAACGGCGCGGTGGTGACCGAGGCCGAGCTGATCGCGTTCGTGCGCGACCGGCTGGCGCATTTCAAGGCGCCCAAGTCGGTCGTGTTCGGGCCGCTGCCCAAGACCTCGACCGGCAAGATCCAGAAGTTCCTGCTACGCGAGTGGGCCCGCGGGTTGTCCGACTAGCCGCACGCGGTAGTGGAGCGTCCGGTAGTGCTTGAGCCGGTGGAAGAACGGCACGGCAACGCCCTGCAGGAACGGATGCTTGCGGGCCAGCAGTTTCGCCGCGCGCCGGGCCTCGTCACCGTCGACGAGCGCGACCCGGGCGCGAACCGCGTCCCCGGTCGGCTTGCCGCCCGCGGTCGACGGCGCGATCTCGACGTGGGGGTTGTTGCGCATCCGCTTGGCCTTCCACGCCTGGTCGAAGGTGCGGATGTAGCCGTGGTCGCCCTCGACGGCGATGTTGACCGGTGTGCCTACCGGGCTGCCGTCTCGCTTGAACGTGGTGAGCAGGATCGTGCGCTGGCTGGTGAAGTCGTGCACCGTGACGGTCATGTCCCTGTCCCTTCGATGAGCGCGTTACTCCAGGGACGACGCGGCCGGCGAAGTTGTGACAGCTACCAGACCTCGCCGCCGCGCCAGTCACAGACGAGCTCGCCGTCGAGGTTCAGTGGCACCGCGCCGGGCAGGACGTAGATGCACCCGTCGTCGTCCGCCGTGCGGCGGATCCCGTCCGGGGTCAGCGCGGCCGTCGGGCCGCGCCACCGCTGCCAGCCGAGCGCCGCGTAGAACGCCAGGCCTTCGTCGGACGCGCCGAGCGCGCCGAGGTCGTAGCCGCCGCGCACGATCCGTTCCAGCGCCCGCATCATCGCCATGCCGACGCCCTGTCGCCGGCGACCGGGCCGCACCGCGACCGCCTCGACGTAGCCGGCCCGCAGCGCCCGGCCCCCGTGCAGCAGCCGCCGCTGGATCACCGACCCGTGCGCCACCAGCTCGGGTCCGTCCCACACGAGTGCGTGCATGCCGCCGAGCGCGTGCTCCCAGTCGTCCTCGGCCATGTCGTCGAACACGTCGTACATCAACTGCCGCGCCGCATCGAGCGTCGCTCCGTCGAGGTCGGCCGTGTGCGCCAGCAGCATCACGACGGCGGACCGAGCCGCTGGTTCCGCCTCGCGAGATACACCGCGGCCTCGGTGCGCCGCTCGAAACCGAGCTTGTGCAGTAGCGACGACACGTAGTTCTTCACGGTCTTCTCGGCCAGGAACAGCCGCTCCGCGATCTGCCGGTTCGTCAGCCCCGAAGCGATCAGTTCGAGCACCCGCTTCTCCTGTGGGCTCAACGATTCGTACTGCGGATCCGGATCGCCCGCCTCGCCCCGCAGCCGTGCCAGCACCGACGCGGTGAGCTTCGCGTCGAGCAGCGAACCCCCGGCGGCGACGGTACGCACCGCCTCCACCAGGTTGGTGCCGGATACCTGCTTGAGCATGTACCCGGCCGCACCGGCCATGATCGCGCCGAACAGCGCCTCGTCGTCCGAATAGGACGTGAGCATCAGGCACGCCGGCGGCGGCGCGATGGACGCGCGGATGTCGCGGCACACCGACACGCCTTCGCCGTCGGGCAATCGCACGTCGAGGATCGCCACATCGGGCCGCACCGCGGGAATGCGGGTCATCGCCTCGGCCGCGGTGCCTGCCTCACCGGTAACCCGCAGGTCGTCCTCAGCCTCCAGCAACGTCCGCAGCCCGGTACGCACCACCTCATGGTCGTCGAGCAGGAACACCGAGATCGTCATCCTCGCCCCTCGAGCAGCGCCGTCCACTCCAGTTTGGTACCACCCGTCGAGCGCGGCCGCACCGAAAGTGTCCCGTGCCAACGCTCCGCGCGCCGCCGCAGCCCCGCCAGACCGGCGCCGCCCGGCAGTTCCGCCGCCAACCCGACCCCATCGTCGATCACCGTCAGCGTCACCCGCCGGCCCGTGCGGTCCACTGTCACCTCCACCGACGCCGCCGACGCGTCGGCATGCCGCGACACATTGGACAGGGCCTCGCGCACGCTCGCGATCAGGTCGGACCGCACCGGCCCGGTGACCGCCGAGTCGAGCGGCCCGTCGAAGCTCACCCGTGGTTCGAACCCGAGCATCGTGGTGCTGTCCTGGGCCAACCGCAACAGATCCGACCGCACACCGTGCGCCTTCGCCGGCTCCTGCAGCGAGAAAATGCTGCTGCGCACGTCACGGATCGTGCGGTCGAGGTCGCGCACGAACCCCGTCACCTTCTCCGCGATGTCCGGCCGTTCGGTCGTCCGGCTGAGCCCCTCCAGCCCGAGCCCGATCGCGAACAGGCGCTGAATCACCAGGTCGTGCAGGTCGCGCGCGATCCGGTCGCGGTCCTGGAACACCGCAAGGCTCCGCCGATCGTCCTCGGCGCGGGCGAACTCCACCACCAGAGCGGCGTGCGCGGCGAAGTCCCGCACCAGGTCGACCTCGCTGCCGGTGAACGGCGCCTTGTCGCGGATCCTGGCGACCAGCAGCACTCCCATGGTCTCCGACCCGACGACGAGCGGGGCCGCGATCGCCGAGTCGAGATCCTTGACGGTCGCGGGCACCGACATCTCCGACCCGGCCTGCTGCTCCGCCACGAACCCGCCGTACTGCCGCACCACGACCGGCTGCCCGCTGGTGTAGGCCACGCCGCTCGCGGTGTTCTCGAGGGGCACAGTCGCACCCACCAGGTGGCTGTGCTCGGGGGCGGCCGAGGCGACCACGTCGAACACGAGGATGCCGGGGTCGGTCTCGCTGGGCAGCGCGATGGCGCCCACCGTCGCACGGGCGACGTCCCGGGCCCGTTCCGCGATGCTGTGCAACGTGGTGGTGCTGTCCTCGCCGACCAGCAGGGCGGCCGTGACCTGCTGCGACGCCTCACGCCACCGCTCGCGGCGCAGGGCTTCCTCGTGCAGCGTCGCGTTTCCGACCGCGACCCCGGCGGCGCGGGCCAGCACCGCCACCGTGTGCGCGTCGCTGTCGGTGAACCCGCCGGGTTTACCGCTCAGGCAGAGCCGGCCCACCGGCTTGTCGCCGCTGTGCACGTCCGTGGCGAGGGCGTCCGGTCCGCGCGGCAGATCCGCCGCCACCAGGTAGGTGCGCTGCTCACCGGCCTGAGTGAGCGCGATGATCCGCCGTTCGTCGTCGAGGCAGGCGAACACACTGTGCGCGGCACCGGTCAGCGTGCGGGCTTCGTCGACGACGTGCCGGCGCACAGCGGACAGCCTGAGATCGGCCGCGATGTCCACAACGGCATCCAGTAACGCCCGCCCGCTGGGTTCCATCCCTCGTTACTCCCGTGCCGGGCGAGAGACGTCCCGTGTCGCCTCACGCCACCCTGCGCCCTGACACCACTTCGATCGGAATCCGCACACATCGTACGTCCCCGGCAAGTGGGGGCTGCCAGGATAACTTGGGAGGCCGTGGGAGATCGCACTCCGGGGCCACCGTGGCGCGGCCCAGCACCGTGACCCACCAGCCGGTGCGCAGGGTCGCGTCGAAGGCGTCCACCTCGAATGCGACCACCCCGTCGTGCGCGGACCCGAACAGCTCGGTGCGCGCCTCCACCGCGAACCACACCGAATCGCCGCGTACCTGGTACTTCACCGGTTCCACGGCAGGCAGGCCGCGCGTCGTGAACACGACCCGGCCGATCTCGGCCGTGCCGAGGAGGGTGATGCACTCGTCGCGATCGAGCACTTCGAGACCGAAGGCATCGATCATCGCGTCTGTCATCCTTCTCCTCGGACGGAAGAGTTCGCATCACGATCCCGCCGCCCCGATCGAGTCGGTAGGGCCATTCGACCCGGTGCGCTCCGGGCGGTTCGGCCCGGCGACGAGCGGGCGGACCGCTGAAACCGGAAACAACGGCAGCCGAACAACGCACGACACACGCGGACAGGCGCATGATGGTGACAAAGCCCTCCGCGGGTGAAGGAGCCGTGCATGATGCCGCAGGATTTCGAGCCACTGCTCTGGCCGTTCATCGTGCTGCTGTGGGTGATCGTGTCGATGTACTCGCGGGCGGCGCTGCACCGCCGGTGGCGGGCACATTCGCAGCCGGGGCAGCGCCGCCCGCCGATCGTCCCGTCGCAGGCGCAGACCCGCCCACCGGCGGGCCCGACGGTGCGGGTGCGCTGGGACGAGGCCCGGGAGAGCTACGCGCGCGTCGCGACAAGTTACGGCGAGTACGAGTCCGATCCGTTGCGGGTGCTGAGGATGCCCGCGCTCGCCGATCCCGCGGTGCCCTCGACGGCGCGGTTCATCGACGCGTTCCACGAGGCGATGGCGCTGCACACCGAGGAGTTCCCGCCGGAGCGGATGGCGCGGCAGTACATCGCGGCCACCGCGAAGGCCGCGAACGCGTGGGCCGCCGCGTGTGACGCCGCGGAGAAGCTGCGCGCCTCCCGGTTCACCAGCGAGGAACGGGCGCTGATCGCGCAGGGCATCAAGCTGCTGGAACTGGCTCAGGGCGGCGCTACGGAGGCCGAGCAGGAAGCGGCGTTCACCGCGGCCCGGCACGTGCTGGCGAGACTCGAACGGAGCGCGGGCATGCGGCTCGACTGGCGGGTCCCGCGACCCGCCCGCAACGCCATCGACCGGGACGGAAAACCCCTGCTACCGCCGGCCTGAATAGGGCATCGCGCCAACCGGGGGGATGGGGTGTGGCATTCAGCCAGGCCTGATAGGAATGCCCGGTGACCGAACCCAGCCTGATCGAGACCGCCGCCGACGAGGCCGTCATCCTCACCAGCGAGCTGATCCGTATCGACAGCACGAACACCGGTGATGCGGACACGCTTGTCGGTGAGCGGGCGGCGGCCGAGTACGTGGCCGAGAAGCTCACCGAGGTCGGCTACGAGATCAGCTACGTCGAGTCCGGCGGGAAGAACCGGCACAACGTCGTTGCCCGGCTGGCCGGCGCCGACCCGAGCCGAGGCGCGCTGCTGGTGCACGGTCACCTCGACGTCGTGCCTGCCGAAGCCTCCGAATGGTCGGTGCACCCGTTCTCCGGCGCTGTCGAGGACGGCTACGTGTGGGGCCGCGGCGCGGTCGACATGAAGGACATGCTCGGCATGACCCTGGCGCTGGCCAGGCACTACAAGCGGCATGGCATCGTCCCGCCGCGCGACATCATCTTCGCGTTCCTCGCCGACGAGGAGGCGGGCGGCAAGTTCGGCGCGCAGTGGCTCGTCGAGCACCGGCCGGACCTGTTCGAGGGCGCGACGGAGGCGGTGAGCGAGGTCGGCGGGTTCTCGGTCACCCTCAAGGACGGCGTGCGCGCCTACCTGATCGAGACGGCGGAGAAGGGCATCCGCTGGATGAAGCTGCGCGTGCACGGCACCGCAGGGCACGGCTCGATGCTCCACCGCGACAACGCGGTCACGAAGCTGTCGGAAGCCGTGGCGCGGCTCGGCAACCACCGGTTCCCGCTGGTGCTGACCGATTCGGTGCGGGACTTCCTCGCCGGCGTCACCGAGATCACCGGCTGGGACTTCCCGGAGGACGACCTCGACGGCGCCGTCGCCAAGCTCGGCAACATCTCCCGCATGATCGGCGCGACACTGCGCGACACCGCGAACCCGACGATGCTCAACGCCGGGTACAAGTCGAACGTGATCCCCTCGGTGGCCGAGGCGGCGGTGGACTGCCGCATCCTGCCCGGCCGGCTCGAGGCGTTCGACCGCGAACTCGACGAGATCCTCGGCCCGGATATCGAGAAGGAGTGGATGGAACTCCCGCCGGTGGAGACCACGTTCGACGGTGCGCTGGTGGATGCGATGACAGCGTCGGTACTCGCGGAGGACCCGGGCGCGAAGACGCTGCCGTATATGCTCTCGGGCGGCACGGACGCGAAGTCGTTCCAGTCGCTGGGCATCCGCAACTTCGGCTTCGCCCCGCTGAAACTGCCCGCGGACCTCGACTTTTCCGCGCTGTTCCACGGCGTGGACGAGCGGGTCCCGGTCGAGGCACTCAAGTTCGGCACCCGGGTGCTCGACCGGTTCCTCCTGAGCTGCTAGGCAGTTTCGGGCTGCTGCTGCTCGATGACGGTGTTCACGAGGCCAGATAGCCCATCTCGGCGGGGCGGCGCTTGCGGCGCAGCCAGACATGCCGCGTGCCGTCGGAGTAGAGCCGCACGGTGGACAGTTCCCAGCCGGCGAACTCGGCGTGGATGGAGAGCTGGATCGCGGCCGCGCGCCGGGACAGGCCCGGGGGTAGCTGCAGCCGGCGGTACTCCCAGTCCTCGTCGACCACCGCCTCCTGCTGCTTCATGGTTGGATCACCTGGATCCCCTCTCCCGTTGCCGAGCCGACGAACACCCGCGAGGTCTGCTCGTCGACGGTAATCGAATTCGGCTGGCGCGCGCTCGGCACGCGATACTTCTCGACCGGTTCGCCGCCGCGCACGTCGAAGCCCACGACCTCGTTACTGGCCGTGAGAGTGACCCACGCGAGCGACCGCTTGCTGTCGTAGGCGATGCCGTACACGCCGCCGGGAACCGGGTACATCTGGCGCAGCAGCAACGGATCAGTGGAGAACGCGAGCAGCGCCCCGGCGCGCGTGTCGGTGACCAGGACGCGGCCGAACGAGTCCGTCACCGCGTTGGTGGCGCCGTCCCCAGCGCGCAGGCCCTCACCGATCGACCCGCCCGGCACGTCGACGCTGAACACCGCGGTGCGCAGCCGGTCCAGCACCACGGTCCGGGCACCCTGCTGCAGCACCTCGTCGGCGCTGTACAGGCCGCCGCTGACGGTCTTGACGGGAGTATCGCCCTGGAACACCTCGATGGCCTTCCGGTCGCGCACCGCGACCAGCGTCTGCGCGCCGTCGGCCGTGGCCCCAGCGGGCTGGCCGTCGACCTTCAGCACGGTGACCTGCCCGCCCGGCAGCGCGATGCGGGCGACCCCGCCCTTGCCCGGGATCGTCGCCAGCAGCCGGCCGTTCGCGGCGCTGAGCTGCTCGACCGCGCCGTCCACGGGCACCCGCACCGGCGCGGCCGCCAGGTCATCGAGCCGGTAGAGCAGGACCTCCTGGCCCGCGGCGACGGCCAGCGTCCGCGTCCCGGTGTCGGTGGCCAGCGCGCTGACCTGGGCGGCGGGCAGCACGGTGCCCGCGGGGGAGACCGCGGGCACGGGGGAGACGGCGGCGGTGGCCGCGACCGGGTTGTTCACGATCTGCAGCTCGTCATCGTTGGTATTGCTGTTTGACGAGCACCCCGAGGCGAGTAGCGCACACGCCAACGGCATCGCCACCACCACGGCGGACCTCCGCACGCGACCTCCGGACCTCTTGCTCGATGGGCCTAGCATGCTCCAGATTGCCCGCCACGTCACGTGTGTGTCACCTGCTTGTCATTTGGGCCACCGCTCCGGGTAACCGAACTGGATGGCGCTGACGTCGTCGAGCGCCGCCTTGATGGCGTGCGGGAGGGTGATCTCCTCCGCCGCGAGCGAACCGGTGAGCTGGCCCGTGTCGCGCGCGCCGACGACGGGGGCGACTACGCCGGGACGGTCGCGCACCCACGCGAGCGCGACGACCAGGGGAGAGGTACCCAGCCCGTCGGCCGCCGTCGACACGGCCTCCACGATGCGCGCGGCGCGGTCTGTGCGGTGCTGCTCGACGTACCCGGCGTAGGTCGGCGACGCGCCGCGCGAGTCAGCCGGCGTACCCGTGCGGTACTTGCCGGTCAGCACGCCGCGACCCAGCGGAGCCCAGGGCAGCAGCCCCAGCCCGTGGTGCTGCGCGGCGGGCACCACCTCACGCTCCACACCGCGCTCGACCAGGGAGTACTCGACCTGCGCCGACACGAGGCAACCGCCCGCGGCGGCGGTCGCGAGCTGCCAGCCCGCGTAGTTCGACACCCCGGCATACCGGACCTTGCCCGAAGTCACCGCGTAATCCAGCGCGGACAGGGTTTCCTCCAGCGGCACCGTCGCGTCCCACGCGTGCAGCTGCCACAGGTCGAGATGGTCGGTGCCGAGGCGGTTCAGCGACCCGTCCAGCGCGGTCAGCAGCGCGCCGCGCGACGCGCCGCCGCCGAACGGGCCGTCGGTGCGCCTGGCCACCGCCTTGGTGGCGATCACCACGTCGTCGCGCGGCACCAGATCGGCCAGCAGCCCACCGAGGATCCGCTCGCCTTCACCTTCGGCGTAGATGTCGGCGGTGTCCACCAGCGTCCCGCCGGCGTCCACGAAAGCGACCAGCTGGCTCGCGGCTTCCTCCGCGTCGGTCTCGGTGCCCCAGCTCATGGTGCCCAGAGCCATCCTGGAGACGCGCAGTCCCGACCGGCCCAGCTGTCGCTTCTCCATGAGAACAGAGAGTAGCCGCGCGTCGAACAGCCTCCCGTGAGGGCCACGGTCGCGCGATCGATACTCTGCGCTCCGTGCAAATCAGACTTTTCACTGGGGCCCGGTGACCCATGGGCTGGTTCGAAGCGATCGTGCTCGGCCTCGTGCAGGGCCTCACCGAATTCCTCCCGATCTCCTCCAGCGCGCACCTGCGCATCACGGCGGCGCTCGCCGGCTGGCGTGACCCAGGGGCCGCGTTCACCGCCGTCATCCAGATCGGCACCGAGCTGGCGGTGGTGCTCTACTTCGGGCGCAAGATCAGCGCGATCATCCGCGGCTGGTTCTTCTCGCTGTACAAAAAGGAGTACCGGCACGACCCGGACGCCCGGATGGGCTGGCTGGTGATCGTCGGCACGATCCCGATCGTCGTGCTGGGCCTGCTGTTCCAGGACCAGATCCACAGTGCCTTCCGGGACCTGCGGCTCACCGCGACGGTGCTGATCGTGTTCGGCATCATCCTCGCGCTCGCCGACCGGTTCGGATCCCAGCAGCGCACCCTCGACCAGCTGACGGTGCCGCACGGTCTCGGCTTCGGGTTCGCGCAGGCACTGGCGCTGGTGCCGGGCGTGTCCCGGTCGGGCGGGACGGTGACCGGCGGCCTGCTGCTCGGCTACACGCGGGCGGAGGCGACCGAGTACGCGTTCCTGCTGGCGGTGCCGGCGGTGTTCGGCTCCGGCCTGTACGAGGTCAGCAAGATCGGCGGCCAGAACAGCCCGCAGTGGGGGCCGACGATCCTGGCCACGCTCGTCTCGTTCGGTGTCGGCTACCTGGTGATCTCGTGGCTGATGAACTACATCAAGACCAAGAGCTACCTGCCGTTCGTGATCTACCGGGTAGCCCTCGGTGTGCTGCTGTTCGTGCTGATCTTCACGGGCGTGCTCGATCCCAACGCCGGACCGGAGATCTGACCGCCACGTACTGTGGTGGCCGTGGCTACCGTCATTCTGCTCCGGCACGGCAAGTCGAGCGCCAACGGTTCGGGCGTGCTCGCGGGCCGTATGCCGAAGATCGGGCTCGACGAGACCGGGCGCGCCCAGGCACAGGCACTGCTCGCCCGGCTGGTGAAAGTGCCGCTCGCGGAGGCGGTCGTGTCGCCGATGCTGCGGTGCAAGCAGACCGTCGCACCGCTGCTGGACGAGCGGGGTCTGGACCGGACGGTCGAGGCCCGGTTGTCCGAAGTGGACTATGGCGAGTGGACCGGCCGCGAGCTGAAGACCCTGGTGAAGGAGCCGCTGTGGCGCGTCGTGCAGACGCATCCGTCGGCGGCCGTGTTCCCCGGCGGGGAAGGGCTCGCGGGCATGCAGGCACGCGCCGTCACAGCGGTGCGGGAGCACGACGCGCGCATCGCGGCCGAGCACGGCGATCACGTGGTGTGGCTGCTGTGCAGCCACGGCGACGTGCTCAAGGCGATCCTCGCCGACGCGCTCGGCCAGCACCTCGACTCGTTCCAGCGGATCGTGGTCGACCCGGCGTCGATCTCCGTGGTGCGCTACACCGAGACTCGCCCGTTCGTGGTGCGGATGAACGATCACGGGGCCGATTTCGCGGGCGTCGTGCCGCAGAAGCCGAAGCGCGGTAAGAAGAAAGCATCCTCCGAAGCGACCGTTGGGGGTTCTACGGGACAAAGGGGCGGCCTGTGAGTGAACCGTTGACGCCGGACAATCCGTTCGCGAAGCCGAGCGAACTCGCGTACGGCCTGCCGCCGTTCGACCGGATCGCCGAGGAACACTACGCCCCGGCGTTCGAGGCCGGGCTCCGCGAGCACGCCGCGGAGATCGAGGCCATCGCGATGGACCCGGAACCGGCGACGTTCGACAACACGATCGTCGCGCTCGAGCGGTCCGGCCGGTTGCTGGGCCGGGTGTCTTCGGTGTTTTTCAATCTGACCTCCTCCGACACGAACACGGTGCTGCAGGACCTGCAGGCCGAGTTCGCGCCCAAGCTGGCCGCGCACCACGACGCGATCCACCTCGACCCGAAGCTGTACGCGCGGGTGCGGGACCTGTACGACCGCCGCGCGGACCTTGGGCTGGACGAGGAGTCCGCGTGGCTGCTGGAGCGTGTGCACACCGACTTCGAGCGGGCCGGCGCCGGGCTGCCCGAGACGGACCAGCAACGACTGCGCGTGCTCAACGAGGAACTGTCCACGCTGAGCACGCGGTTCCAGGAGAACCTGCTGCGCGACACCAACGACCTCGCGGTCCTGGTGGACGAGGAGGCGGAGCTGGCGGGCCTGTCGGCCGACGCGATCGCCTCCGCGGCCGAGGCGGCCACCGCACGCGGCGAGCAGGGCAAGTACCTGCTCACGCTGAACCTGCCGACGTCGCAGCCGTTGCTGGCGTCGCTGGAGAACCGGGAGCTGCGGCAACGGCTGTTCACGGCGTCCGCTTCGCGGGGCAACCGCCGCAACGACAACGACAACACCGCGGTGCTGCGCCGGATCGCGGCGCTGCGGGCCGAACGCGCCGCGCTGCGGGGCTACCCGCACCACGCCGCCTACGTGATCTCCGACCAGACGGCCCGCACGTCGGAGGCGGCGGTCGGGCTGCTGGAGCGGCTGGCCCCGGCCGCGGTCGCGAACGCCAAGCGGGACGCGGCCGAGTTGCAGAGCTACCTCGAACAGGATGTCCCGGGCGCGACGCTCGAGCCGTGGGACTGGGCGTTCTACGGCGAACGGGTCCGCAAGGCCCGCTACGACGTGGACGACGCGACGCTGCGGCCCTACTTCGAGCTGAACCGGGTGCTACGGGACGGCATGTTCTTCGCCGCGCACAAGCTGTACGGGCTGACCTTCACCGAGCGCGACGACCTGCCGAGCTATCACCCCGAGGTGCAGGTGTTCGAGGTCGCCGACGCCGACGGCGCCCCGCTGGGCCTGTTCCTCGGCGACTACTACACGCGCGACTCCAAGCGCGGCGGCGCCTGGATGAACACCTTCGTCGACCAGAGCGACCTGCTCGGCGAGCGGCCGGTCGTGGTGAACAACCTCAACATCTCGCGCCCGCCGGAGGGCGAGCCGACGCTGCTGTCGTTCGACGAGGTCGTGACGGCGTTCCACGAGTTCGGGCACGCGCTGCACGCACTGGTGTCGGCAGTGCGTTATCCGACGTTCTCGGGCACCAACGTGCCGCGGGACTTCGTCGAGTACCCGTCGCAGGTCAACGAGATGTGGATGCTGTGGCCGGAGGTGCTGGCCAACTACGCCAAGCACCACCGGACGGGCGACCCGCTGCCGCAGCGGCTGGTCGAGCGGCTGGAGGAGGCGGCGCAGTACGGGCAGGGCCACGCCACCACCGAGTACCTCGCCGCGGCGCTGCTGGACCAGGCGTGGCACGGCATCAGCACCGACGACGACATCCAGGACGTGACCCGGTTCGAAGGGGCGGCGCTGGAGAAGGCGGGCGTCGCACTGCGCACGGTCCCGCCGCGCTATCACAGCACCTACTTCGCGCACGTGTTCAGCGGCGGTTACTCGGCGGGCTACTACGCCTACATCTGGAGCGAGGTGCTCGACGCCGACACCGTGGCGTGGTTCCGCGAGAACGGAGGCCTGACCCGCGAGAACGGTGACCGGTACCGCCGCTACATCGTCGGCATCGGCGGGGCCGCCGACCCGCTCGAGTCGTACCGAGATTTCCGGGGCGCAGCGGCCGACATCCGCCACCTGCTCGAACGCCGTGGCCTCGGCTGACGGCCGCGGGGGCGGCGGCGCTGGCAGACTCGTCCCGTGAGCCACGCCAACGTCGTCCCCCTGCGTCGTCGCATGCAGCCTCGCGACCCGCACGAGGCGCACCGGGTCGCAACGCCGCTCGAGCTCTTCTTCGACCTCGTCTTCGTCGTCGCCATCGCAAGCGCGGCCGCCCAGTGGCACCACGGGCTCGCCGAGGGTCACCACGGCTACCTCGTCAACTTCGTCATGGTGTTCTTCGCCATCTGGTGGGCCTGGATGAACTACACGTGGTTCGCCTCGTCCTACGACTGCGACGACGTCGTGTACCGGTTGCTCACCTTCGCGATCATGGCGGGGTCGCTGATGCTCGCTGCCGGCATCCCCGACCTGTTCGAAACCCGCCAGTCAGGGCTCGTCGTCGCCGGGTACGCCGTCATGCGCTTCGCGATGGTCGCCATGTGGCTGCGGGCGGCGAGAAGCCACCCGGAGGGCCGGTCGACGGCGCTGGCGTACGCCGTGGGCATCGCGATCGTGCAGGTGCTGTGGATCGCGCGGCTGGGGCTCGCCGGGGCCACACCGCTCATGGTGTCGTTCTTCGCGCTCGTGGTGCTCGAGCTGCTCGTGCCGATCGTGGCGGAGCGCCGGGGCATCACTCCGTTCCACCCCCACCACATCGCCGAGCGCTACGCCCTGCTCACCATCATCGTGCTGGGCGAGGTCATCCTCGCCTCGGTGCAGGCCGTCCAGGGTGCCCTGGCTCAGGGTGCCGAGAGCGGCCTGCTCGCGCTCATCGTCGGGGGCCTGCTCGTCGTCTTCTCGATGTGGTGGCT
>DATFHB010000031.1:0-25884 GCA_035248845.1 Amycolatopsis sp.
CGGCCTGGTGCTCAACCTCGACGGACAGCTGTGGTCCGTCGTGAACTTCCAGCACGTCAAGCCGGGCAAGGGCGGCGCCTTCGTGCGCACCACCCTCAAGCACGTGCTCTCCGGCAAGGTGGTGGACAAGACGTTCAACGCCGGTACCAAGGTGGACACCGCCACCGTCGACCGGCGCACCATGACCTATCTGTACAACGACGGCACCGACTTCGTGTTCATGGACGCCGAGACGTTCGACCAGATCACGGTGCCGTCGCCGACCGTCGGCGACGGCGCGAACTACCTGCTGGAAAACACCGAGGTCCAGGTCGCGATCCACGAGAACACGCCGCTCTACGTGGAGCTGCCCACCTCGGTCGAGCTCGTCGTCCAGCACACCGACCCCGGCCTGCAGGGCGACCGTTCCACCGGTGGCACCAAGCCGGCCACGCTGGAGACGGGAGCCGAGATCCAGGTCCCGCTGTTCCTGAGCACCGGCGAGAAGGTCAAGGTCGACACCCGCGACGGGCGTTACCTGGGCAGGGTTTCCAGTTGAGCGCTGAGGCTTCCTCACGGCGCGGCGGCTCGGTGGGGCGCCGCGCTTTGCGCAGGCGCGCCGTGGAGATGCTCTACGAGGCCGCGCAGCGTTCACTCGACCCGGTGACGCTGCTGTCGGAACGCGTCGGATCGACCGATGCCGACCCGGTCGGCGACTACACGATCGCGCTGGTCGAGGGCGTCACGGCGCACCTCGAGCGGATCGACGAGCTGCTGGCCGAGCATGCGCAGGGCTGGACGCTCGACCGGATGCCGCCGGTGGACCTCGCGGTGCTGCGGGTGGGGATCTACGAGCTGCTGTGGTCCGCGGACGTGCCCGACCCGGTCGCCATCGACGAGGCGGTCGGCTTGGCCAAGGAGCTGTCCACGGACGACTCGCCGCGGTTCGTCAACGGCGTGCTCGGCCGGATCGGCGGGATCGCCGACCGGCTGCGCGCCGTTCTGTAGGGGAGCTCAATCTTCCTTGGCGGGGCGGGCTTCCGGCGGGAGGACGCCCCAGTCGATGAGCTGCTCGGTGAGCTCGCCGGGGGTCATGTCGTAGATGATCGCCAGCGACCGCAGGTCCTCGGTGCGGATGGAGAGCACCTTGCCGTTGTAGTCGCCGCGCTGGCTCTGGATCGTCGCCGCGTAGCGGGCCAGGGGGCCGACCTTCTCCGCGGGCAGCTGCTGGAGCCGCTCCAGGTTGATGACGATCTTGGTGGCGGGTTCGGCGCCCGACGGGACCCGGCCTTCCGGCAGCAGCTCGACCACCGGCACGCCGTAGAAGTCAGCCAGCTCCGCCAGCTTCTGAACGGTGACCGCCCGGTCCCCGCGCTCGTAGGAACCGACCACGACCGCCTTCCAGCGACCGCCGGACTTCTGCTCGACCCCGTGCAGGGACAGGCCCTGCTGCTGGCGGATCCCCCGGAGCTTCGCCCCAAGCGCCTTGGCGTAATCGCCCATCTGGTGGTTCTCCGTTTCCTCGCCCAGTCGGCCGCAGGGACCGCCAGGGGACTGCCTGGCCTGAATACTCAGAGTAATGGTTACGCATTGTCGTCACCAGGTCAAGCAATTGCTGGCACGCGGAGGAGTCATCCCTGCCCGGAAGGTGACCTGGGCGGGCTGCTATTCTCGACAAGATTTCCTGGCCAAGCGGGAGATCGACGTCCTTTAAGGACCCGTCCAGTGAGGCGGGGAAGGAGTCAGCTGCTGTGTCACGCCCTCGTGGCGCGACGGAGCCGGGTGGCGAGCGAGAGCTGCTCTCTGCCGGTGATGTCGCGCGCACCATCGCCCGAATGGCCCATCAGGTCATCGAGAAGACCGCGCTCGGTGGCGAGTCCGACGATCTGCCCGTCCTGCTCGGGATCCCGACTCGCGGCACCAGCCTGGCCACACGCCTCGCGGAGCGGATCGCCGAGTTCGCCGGCGTGAAACCGCCCACCGGTGCGCTGGACATCACCCTCTACCGCGACGACCTGCGCCGCCGGCCCACGCGCCCGCTCGCGTCCACGCGGCTGCCCGACACGGGCATCGACGACCGCGTGGTGATCCTCGTCGACGACGTGCTCTTCTCCGGCCGCACCGTGCGGGCCGCGCTCGACGCCCTGCGAGACCACGGCCGGCCCCGCGCCGTGCAGCTCGCGGTGCTGGTCGACCGCGGGCACCGCGAGTTCCCGATCCGGGCCGACTACGTGGGAAAGAACGTGCCGACCTCCCGCACCGAGGAGGTGCAGGTGCTGCTGGCCGAGTTCGACGAGCGTGACGCCGTGCTGTTGCGGAGCGACAGGGAGGGCGAGTGAAGCACCTGCTGGCCACCGACGGGCTGGATCCGGACCAGGCCAAGGCGATCCTCGACACCGCGGACGAGCTGAAGGCGACGCTGGAAGGCCGCGAGGTCCGCAAGCTCCCGACACTACGCGGCCGGACCGTGATCACCCTGTTCTACGAGAACTCGACCCGCACGCGCGTCTCGTTCGAGATCGCGGGCAAGTGGATGAGCGCCGACGTCGTGAACGTCTCCTCGGGCGGATCGTCGGTCGGCAAGGGCGAGTCGCTGCGGGACACCGCGCTGACGCTGGCCGCGGCGGGCGCGGACTGCGTGATCATCCGGCACCCCGCGTCGGGCGCGGCGCACCGGCTCGCCGGCTGGCTCGCCGAAGCCGGGACGGCCGTGGTCAACGCCGGCGACGGGATGCACGAGCACCCGACGCAGGCGCTGCTGGACGCGGCCACCATGCGGGAACGGCTGGGCGAGCTGAAGGGCCGCCGCGTTGCGATCGTCGGGGACGTCCTGCACAGCCGGGTCGCCCGCTCGAACATCCACCTGCTCGCCGCGCTGGGCTCCGAGGTGGTGCTGGTCGCGCCGCCGACGCTGCTGCCCGCCGGGGTCGAGGCGCTGCCGGTCACCGTGTCGCACGAGCTGGACGCCGAACTGCCCGCGGTCGACGCGGTGATGATGCTGCGTGTCCAGGCCGAGCGGATGACCGGCGGGTTCTTCCCGTCGGCTCGCGAGTACTCGATCGCCTACGGGCTCAACGAAAAGCGCCTGAAACTGCTGCCGGACCACGCTGTCGTGCTGCACCCGGGCCCGATGCTGCGCGGCATGGAGATCGCGTCGGCGGTGGCCGACGCGCCGTCGTCCGCGATCACCGAACAGGTCCGCAACGGTGTGCACGTGCGCATGGCGGTGCTGTACCACCTGCTTGCCGGAGAGGAAAAGGCATGAACCAGGTACTCATCAAGGGCGCCCGGATCTACGGCGAGGGCGACCCGGTGCACGTCCTGGTCTCGGACGGGGTCATCAGGGAGATCAACACCGCGATCGGGTCCGTTTCCGGCGCCGAGGTGATCGACGCCAAGGGGCAGGTGCTGCTGCCCGGGTTCGTCGACCTGCACACCCACCTGCGCGAGCCGGGCCGCGAGGACACCGAGACGATCGAGAGCGGTTCGGCCGCGGCGGCGATCGGTGGCTACACGGCGGTTTTCGCGATGGCCAACACCGATCCGGTGGCGGACAACGCGGTCGTGGTCGAG
The DNA here is from genome assembly GCA_035248845.1 of Amycolatopsis sp. Classification (GTDB taxonomy): domain Bacteria; phylum Actinomycetota; class Actinomycetes; order Mycobacteriales; family Pseudonocardiaceae; genus Amycolatopsis_E. The sequence continues at coordinate 3,553 of DATFHB010000031.1, forward strand.
CACGTGTGGCGCCGCGGCCAGGAGGCCGGGCTGGTCGATGTGTACCCGGTCGGCGCGGTCACCGTGGGCCTGAAGGGCGAACGGCTCGCGGAGCTGGGCACGATGGCGAAGTCCGCCGCCGGCGTGCGGCTGTTCTCCGACGACGGGCAGTGCGTGCACGACCCGCTGATCATGCGGCGGGCGCTGGAGTACTCGACGGCGCTGGGCGTCGTCGTCGCACAGCACGCCGAGGAGCCGCGGCTGACCGCCGGCGCGCAGGCCAACGAAGGGGAGCGCGCGTCGCGGCTGGGCTACGCGGGCTGGCCCGCGTCGGCCGAGGAGTCGATCGTCGCGCGCGACTGCATCCTCGCCAAGCACGCCGGGGCGCGGCTGCACATCTGCCACGTCTCCGCCGCGGGCACGGTCGACGTGCTGCGGTGGGCCAAAGACAGGCATGGCCCGGGGTCCATCTCCGCCGAGGTCACGCCGCACCACCTGCTGCTCACCGACGACCGGCTGGAGACCTACGACCCGGTCAACAAGGTCAACCCGCCGCTGCGCACGGGCGCGGACGCGGCGAGCCTGCGCGCCGCGCTGGCCGAGGGCGTGCTCGACTGTGTCGCCACCGACCATGCCCCGCACGCGGTGCAGGACAAGGACTGCGAGTGGGCGGTCGCGCGGCCCGGGATGCTCGGCCTGCAGACCGCGCTGTCGGTGGTGGTCGAGACGATGGTGCGCACCGGGCTGCTGGACTGGCGTGGCGTCGCTCGTGTCATGAGCGAGCGGCCCGCGGAGATCGCCGGGCTGCCCGACCAGGGCCGGCCGGTCGAGACCGGAGAGCCGGCGAACCTGGTACTGGTGGACCCCGATGCGGAGTGGACGGTGCGCGGCGCCGAGCTGGCCAGCGTGGCCGCGAACACCCCGTATGAGGGGATGCGGCTGCCCGGCGTGGTGACACGCACGCTGCTGCGCGGGCGAGTGACCGCACGCGAAGGGAAGATTGCCTGATGGAGCGCATACTGCTGGTTCTGCTGGTGCTGGCCATTTTCCTGCTGGCGGTGTGGGGCATGCGGGTGGGCTGGCGGCGCAAGGCGCGGTCGCAGAGCGCACGCGTGCTGCCGTTCCCGGAGGTACCCGCCGAACCGGGCGAAGCGCAGCTGGAGGCCGACGGTCTGTACGTCAGCACCACGACGGCCGGCAACTGGCAGGACCGGATCGTGACCCGCGGGATGGGCCTGCGCGGGCGCGCGGTGCTCCGCCGCTATCCGCACGGGGTCGAGGTCGACCGGGCGGGTGCGCCCGGGTTCTGGATCCCGGCCGAGTCCGTCGTGGACGTCAAGCGCGCGAGCGCGATCGCCGGGAAGGTGATGGGCAGCGACAGCCTGCTGGTCATCAGGTGGCGCTGCGGCGAGGTGGAGCTGGACACCGGGTTCCGGGGGGACGACCACGGTGTCTATCCACAGTGGATGGAGAGCTTGGGTAACGAGATCAAGGGAGGCGCCCAGTGAAGACGCCAGCTGCTCTGGTGCTGGAGGATGGCCGCGTGTTTCGCGGCTCGGCGTACGGGGCGCGTGGCCGCAGCCTGGGCGAGGCGGTGTTCTGCACCGGGATGACCGGGTACCAGGAGACGCTGACCGACCCGTCCTACTGCGGGCAGATCGTGGTGCAGACGGCGCCGCAGATCGGTAACACCGGCTGGAACGACGAGGACGACGAGTCGGCCCGCATCTGGGTGCGCGGCTACGTCGTGCGCGACCCGGCCCGGACGCCGTCGAACTGGCGCTCGCGCCGCTGCCTGGACGACGAGCTGGAACGCCAGGGCATCGTCGGGATCTCGGGTGTCGACACCCGCACGCTCACCCGCCACCTGCGTGAGCGGGGCGCGATGCGCGCCGGTGTGTTCTCCGGTGACGCACTGTCCGATGTGGACGCCATGGTGGCGGACGTGCTGGCGAGCCCGCCGATGAAGGGCGCGAACCTCGCGGGCGAGGTCACCACGCCCAAGCCGTACGTGATCGCGCCGCAGGCGCAGCGGCGGTTCCGGGTCGCGGCGCTCGACCTGGGCATCAAGTCCAACACCCCGCGCGAGATGAGCCGCCGCGGCATCGAGGTGCACGTGCTGCCCGCCGCCAGCACGATCGAGGACGTGCTCGCGGTCGAGCCGGACGGCGTGTTCCTGTCCAACGGCCCCGGCGACCCGGCAACGCAGGCGCACGCGATCGCCTTGACACAGGAGACGCTGCGGCGGGAGATTCCGCTGTTCGGCATCTGTTTCGGCAACCAGATCCTCGGCCGCGCGCTCGGGCTGGGCACGTACAAGCTGCGCTACGGCCACCGCGGCATCAACATCCCGGTGATCGACATCGACACCGGCAAGGTCGCGATCACCGCGCAGAACCACGGGTTCGCGCTCGAAGGCGAGCCGGGCCAGACCTTCGACTCGCCGCTGGGCACCGCGAAGGTCAGCCACTACTGCCCGAACGACGGTTGCGTGGAAGGCATCCGCTGCGCGGACGTTCCGGCGTTCTCGGTGCAGTACCACCCCGAAGCCGCGGCCGGCCCCCACGACGCGGCGCCGCTGTTCGACGAGTTCGTCACCTTGATGGAGGCCCGCAGGAGCAGGCGCGACGCAGGAGCAATGCCGAACACGAGGACCGACGGGGTGCGGGATATCCCGCATGTTGCAGAGAAGAAGAGCCGGTAATGCCCAAACGTACTGACATCAACCACGTTCTCGTCATCGGTTCGGGTCCGATCGTCATCGGGCAGGCCGCGGAGTTCGACTACTCGGGCACGCAGGCGTGCCGGGTGCTGCGCGAGGAGGGCCTGCGGGTCTCGCTCGTGAACTCCAACCCGGCCACGATCATGACCGACCCGGAGTTCGCGGACTCGACCTACATCGAGCCGGTGACCCCGGACTTCGTGGAGAAGGTCATCGCGAACGAACGAGCACAGGGGCGACCCGTCGACTGTCTTCTCGCGACGCTGGGCGGCCAGACCGCGCTCAACACCGCGGTCGCGTTGCACGAACGCGGGGTGCTCGACCGGTACGGCGTCGAGCTGATCGGCGCCGACATCGACGCGATCCAGCGCGGCGAGGACCGGCAGAAGTTCAAGGACATCGTGCGCACCATCGGCGGGGAGGTGCCGAGCAGCAAGGTCTGCCACTCCATGGCGGAGGTGCGCGAGACCGTCGCCGAGCTGGGCCTGCCCGTCGTGATCCGCCCGTCGTTCACCATGGGCGGCCTCGGCTCGGGCATGGCGCACACCGACGAGGAGTTGGAGCGGCTGGCGTCGATCGGGCTCGCCGAGTCGCCGGTCACCGAGGTGCTCATCGAGGAGAGCGTGCTCGGCTGGAAGGAGTACGAGCTCGAGCTGATGCGCGACCGGCGCGACAACGTCGTGGTGGTCTGCTCCATCGAGAACGTCGACGCGATGGGCGTGCACACCGGCGACTCGGTCACCGTCGCGCCCTCGATGACGCTGACCGACCGCGAGTACCAGCACATGCGTGACATCGGCATCGCCGTGCTGCGCGAGGTCGGCGTGGACACCGGCGGCTGCAACATCCAGTTCGCGATCAACCCGGACAACGGGCGCATGGTCGTGATCGAGATGAACCCGCGCGTGTCCCGCTCGTCCGCGCTCGCGTCGAAGGCCACCGGCTTCCCGATCGCCAAGATCGCCGCGAAGCTCGCCATCGGCTACACGCTCGACGAGATCCGCAACGACATCACCGGCGAGACCCCGGCCTCGTTCGAGCCGACGCTGGACTACGTCGTGGTGAAGGTGCCGCGGTTCGCGTTCGAGAAGTTCCCGGGCGCCGACCCGACACTGACCACCACGATGAAGTCGGTCGGCGAGGCGATGGCCCTGGGCAGAAGCTTTCCCGAGGCGCTCGGCAAGGCCATGCGGTCGATCGACACGAAGGCCGCCGGGTTCTGGACGACCCCCGACCCCGAGGGGTCGACGCTGGAAAACACCCTCGAAACGTTGCGCACCCCGCACGACGGTCGCCTGTACGCGGTCGAGCGCGCGCTGCGCCTGGGCGCGAGTGTCGAGCAGGTGCACGATGCCAGCGGGATCGATCCGTGGTTCATCGACCAGATCGCGCTGATCGGCGAGGTCGGTGCCCAGGTGCGCGACGCTCCCGTGCTGGACGGGGATCTGCTGCGCGAAGCCAAGCGCACCGGTCTGTCGGACGAACAGATCGCCGCGCTGCGGCCGGAACTGGCCGGTGAGGACGGCGTGCGCACGCTGCGGCACCGGCTCGGCGTACGCCCGGTCTTCAAGACAGTGGACACCTGTGCGGCCGAGTTCGCGGCCAAGACGCCGTACCACTACTCGGCCTACGAATCGGACGCCGAGGCCGCGGAATCGGAGGTGGCGCCGCAGCCCGACAAGCCGAAGGTGCTCATCCTGGGTTCGGGCCCGAACCGGATCGGCCAGGGCATCGAGTTCGACTACTCGTGTGTGCACGCGGCGCTGTCGCTGCGCGAGGCCGGGTTCGAGGCCGTCATGGTCAACTGCAACCCGGAGACGGTGTCCACCGACTACGACACGTCCGACCGCCTGTACTTCGAGCCGCTGACCTTCGAGGACGTCCTCGAGGTCATCAACGCCGAACAGCAGTCGGGCACGGTGGCCGGGGTGATCGTGCAGCTGGGCGGGCAGACGCCGCTCAAGCTCGCGAAGCGGCTCGGCGACGCGGGCGTGCCGGTGGTCGGCACCCCGCCGGAGGCCATCCACCTCGCCGAGGAGCGGGGCGCGTTCGGCGAGGTGCTGCAGGACGCGGGCCTGCCCGCGCCGAAGTACGGCATGGCCACCTCGTTCGAGGGCGCCAAGCGGATCGCCGACGAGATCGGCTACCCGGTGCTGGTGCGGCCGTCCTACGTGCTCGGTGGGCGCGGCATGGAGATCGTCTACGACGAAGCGTCGCTGGCGGGCTACATCCAGCGCGCCACCGAGGTCACGCCGGAGCACCCGGTGCTGGTGGACCGTTTCCTCGACGACGCCATCGAGATCGACGTGGACGCCCTGTTCGACGGCGAGGAGCTGTACCTGGGCGGCGTGATGGAGCACATCGAGGAGGCCGGCATCCACTCCGGCGACTCCTCGTGTGCGCTGCCGCCGATCACGCTCGGCCGCCAGGACGTGGAGGCGGTGCGCGCCTCCACCGAGGCGATCGCGCGCGGCGTCGGCGTGCGCGGGCTGCTGAACGTGCAGTACGCGCTCAAGGACGACGTGCTCTTCGTGCTGGAGGCCAACCCCCGCGCGTCCCGCACGGTGCCGTTCGTGTCGAAGGCGACGGGGGTGCCGCTGGCGAAGGCCGCGGCGCTGATCATGACCGGGTCCTCGATCAAGGACCTGCGCACGCGCGGCGTGCTGCCCGCCGAGGGCGACGGCGGGCACCTGCCCGCGGACGCGCCGGTGGCGGTCAAGGAGGCCGTGCTGCCGTTCCACCGGTTCCGCACGCCGGAGGGCAAGGGCGTGGACTCGCTGCTCGGGCCTGAGATGAAGTCCACCGGCGAGGTCATGGGCGTGGACACGTCCTTCGGCGAGGCGTTCGCGAAGTCGCAGGCCGGCGCCTACGGGTCGCTGCCGACGTCCGGCCGGGTGTTCGTGTCCGTGGCCAACCGGGACAAGCGGGCACTGGTGTTCCCGGTGAAACGGCTGGCCGACCTCGGGTTCGAGATCCTGGCGACATCCGGCACCGCGGAGGTGTTGCGGCGCAACGGGGTGGCGTGTACGGAGGTGCGCAAGCACAGCGATGACAGTGCGGACATTCCCGGGCCCAACATCGTGGAGGTCATCGCCGACGGCGGGGTCGACATGGTGATCAACACGCCGTACGGCAACAGCGGGCCCCGCATCGACGGCTACGAGATCCGCACCGCCGCAGTGTCCCGCGACATCCCGTGCATCACCACGGTGCAGGGTGCCGCGGCCGCCGTGCACGGCATCGAGGCCCTGATCCGGGGCGATATCGGGGTCCGGTCGCTGCAGGACCTGCAGGCGTCCCTGCGAGCCTCGTCGTGAGCGCTGCTCCATTCGGGCGAAGGCTGGCCGAGAAGACCGCCGAGCGGGGGGTGTTGTGCGCCGGAATCGACCCGCATCCCGGGTTACTGGACGCATGGGGACTCGAACGCAGCGTGTCCGGACTGGAAATTTTCGCCCTTTCCGCAGCTGAGGTGCTGGCTCGAGAAGTGGCTGTGATCAAGCCCCAGTCGGCGTTTTTCGAGGCCTACGGGGCCCCGGGAATCGCCGTTCTGGAGAAGGTGATCGAGACCTCGCAGGACGCCGGCGCGCTCGTCCTGCTGGACGTCAAGCGCGGCGATATCGGCTCGACGATGGGCGCCTACACCGCCGCGTATCTGACCGGTGACACAGCGCTCGCGGCGGACGCGGTGACGGCGTCGCCGTACCTGGGTTTCGGCTCGCTCCACGCCGCGATCGAGACCGCCCGGGAGCACGGCCGGGGAGTGGTCGTCCTCGCCCGGACGTCCAATCCCGAGGCGGCTGAGCTGCAGAATGCGTTGCTGCGCAACGGAAAGACCGTCGCCCAATCCATTGTGGACCAGGTGGCGGCGGTGAACGCGGGCGCTGACCCGCTCGGTGACGTCGGCGTGGTCGTCGGCGCGACGGTCACACCCGGTGAGCTGGACCTCGGTTCGCTCAACGGTCCCGTTCTCGCGCCCGGTTTCGGGGCGCAGGGGGCCACCGTAAGCGATCTTCGCAAGCTCTTCGGTGCGGAGCTGCGGGGTGTGCTGCCTGCGTCGTCGAGGGACGTCCTGAAGCACGGGCCCGATCCCGCGGCGCTGCGTGACGCGGTTCGCCGCACCCAGGCAATGATCAACGAATGAGGGTTAATATCAGGCCCTGGGGGAGGAACCGACCGGTGACCCCCGCATTGTGGCCGGTGGCCCAGGGTGGGTACCGTCGCGTCACCCACCCGGAATTTTGTCTACTACGGAGGAAAACGTGGCACTTCCCCAGCTGACCGAGGAACAGCGCAAGGCGGCGCTGGAGAAGGCCGCTGCCGCTCGTCGTGCCCGTGCCGAGCTCAAGGAACGCCTCAAGCGTGGCGGCACCACCCTGACCGACGTGCTCAAGCAGGCCGACGAGGACGAGGTCCTCGGCAAGATGAAGGTCTCCGCTCTGCTCGAGGCTCTCCCCGGCGTCGGCAAGGTGCGCGCTCAGCAGACCATGGAGCGCCTGGAGATCGCGCCGAGCCGCCGGCTCCGCGGTCTTGGCGACCGGCAGCGCAAGGCGCTGCTGGCCGAGTTCAGCGGCGAGTGAGCAACACGCATAACCACGTGGCAGCGGCCGGCACGCAGACCGGCCGGGCGACGCACGGCGAGCCGGCACCGGGCGCAGCTTCCCGGCGCCGGCTCACCGTCGTCTCGGGCCCTTCCGGTGTCGGCAAATCGAGCGTCGTCGGCGAACTTCGGCGCATGCGGCCGGACATCTATTTCAGCGTCTCGGTGACCACCCGGGCTCCCCGGCCGGGCGAGGTCGACGGGGCGCACTACCACTTCATCGACCGGGACCGCTTCGACGCGATGGTCGCGGCCGGTGAACTGCTCGAGCACGCGGAGTTCGCGGGCAACTGCTACGGCACCCCGCGCGAACCCGTCGAGCGGGCGCTGGCCGACGGCCGCCCCGCGGTGCTGGAGATCGAACTGCAGGGCGCGCGCCAGGTCCGGGCCACCATGCCGGACGCCCGACTGGTGATGCTGACACCGCCGTCGTGGGACGTGCTGGTCGGCCGGCTGACCGGTCGCGGCACCGAGGAGGAGGCCGCCGTCAAGGCGCGGCTGGCCGAAGCGGAGCGCGAGCTGGCGGCGGCGGGTGAGTTCGACGTCCGCGTCGTGAACGCCGACGTGCAGGCCGCCGCCACGCAGTTGGTAAACTTGATAAACACCGACTTCGAATCAATTCGGGAGCAACGCGAGTGAGCGCAGCGCTGGGTATCCACGGCGAAGAGCTGGAAGGCATCACCAACCCGCCGATCGACGACCTGCTGGCGAAGGTCAGTTCCAAGTACGCGCTGGTGATCTACGCCGCCAAGCGCGCCCGCCAGATCAACGACTACTACGCCCAGCTCGGCGAGGGCCTGCTGGAGTACGTCGGCCCGCTCGTCGAGCCGGGTCCGCGCGAGAAGCCGCTGTCCATCGCCCTGCGCGAGATCCACGGTGGCCTGCTCGAGCACACCGAAGGTGAGTAACTCGCCGATTTCCGGTCACGGCTCTGGCGACAACAAGCCCCGGGTCGTACTGGGCGTGGGCGGCGGCATCGCCGCCTACAAGGCGTGCGAGGTGCTGCGCGGGCTGACCGAGTCCGGGCACGACGTGCGCGTGGTGCCCACCGAGGCCGCGCTCAACTTCGTCGGCTCGGCCACCTTCGAGGCGCTGTCCGGCCATCCGGTGCACACGGGCGTGTTCACCGAGGTGCCCGACGTGCAGCATGTCCGCGTCGGCAAGGAGGCGGACCTCGTGCTGATCGTGCCCGCCACGGCCGACCTGCTCGCCCGCGCCGCGCACGGCCTGGCCGACGACCTGCTGACCGGCACGCTGCTCACGGCGCGCTGCCCGGTCATGTTCATCCCGGCGATGCACACCGAGATGTGGGAGCACCCGGCCACCCAGGACAACGTGGCGCTGCTGCGCTCGCGCGGTCTCGTCGTGGCCGAACCCGCGTCGGGCCGGCTGACCGGCGCCGACAGCGGCAAGGGCCGGCTGGCCGACCCCGCCGAGATCGTCGACCTCGCGCGCCTGCTGCTCGTCTCGCGCGACGCGTTGCCGCGGGACCTCGAGGGCCTGCGGGTCGCGGTGTCCGCCGGTGGCACTCGGGAGCCGCTGGACCCGGTGCGCTACCTGGGCAACCGGTCTTCGGGCAAGCAGGGCTACGCGCTGGCCCGCGTCGCCGCGCAGCGGGGCGCCCAGGTCACGCTGGTCGCCGCGCACGGCATCGAGCTGCCGGAGCCCGCGGGCGCCGACGTGCGGCACGTGTCCACCGCGCTGGAGATGCGCGACGCGGTGCGCGAGGCCGCCGCGAGCGCGGATGTCGTCGTGATGGCTGCGGCGGTCGCCGACTTCCGGCCGGCAGCGCGCGCCGACTACAAGATCAAGAAATCGGACGACCAGCCCGATCCGCTGGTCACGCTGACCCGCAACCCGGACATCCTGGCCGAACTGGTCGAGAACCGGAAAGCCGGGCAGACGATCATCGGTTTCGCCGCCGAGACCGGCGACGAGCGCGGCAGTGTGCTCGACCACGCGCGCGCGAAACTCAAGCGCAAGGGCTGCGACCTGCTGGTCGTCAACGCGGTCGGCGACGGCCGCGCGTTCGAGGTCGAGGACAACGCGGGCTGGCTGCTCGGCTCGGACGGGTCCGAGCGCCCGATCCCGCTCGGTTCGAAGTCCCATCTGGCGGCCACAGTGTGGGATGCGGTAACAGAGTTCATCAAGCGGTGACCCGCGGCCCAGTAGGCTGAACGCGGCTGGACCGACAGAGTTGATGGGAGTGACGAGCGTCGTGACCGAAACCCGCAGGCTGTTCACATCGGAGTCCGTGACCGAGGGGCACCCGGACAAGATCTGCGACGCGATCAGCGACTCGATCCTCGACGCTCTGCTCGCGAAGGATCCGCGCAGCCGGGTGGCGGTGGAAACGCTGATCACCACGGGCCAGGTGCACGTCGCCGGTGAGGTGACCACCGAGGCCTACGCCGACATCCCGACCATCGTGCGGGAGCGGATCCTCGAGATCGGCTACGACTCGTCGGCCAAGGGCTTCGACGGTAACTCGTGCGGCGTGAACGTCGCGATCGGATCCCAGTCCCCGGACATCGCGCAGGGCGTCAACACGGCGTACGAATCGCGTCTCGAGAACGCCCTCGACGAGATCGACCGGCAGGGCGCGGGCGACCAGGGCCTGATGTTCGGCTACGCCTGCTCGGACACGCCGGAGCTGATGCCGCTGCCCATCGCCCTGGCGCACCGGCTCTCGCAGCGGCTGACCCGGGTGCGCAAGGACGGCGTGCTGCCGTACCTGCGCCCGGACGGCAAGACGCAGGTGACCATCGAGTACGCCGGTGAGCAGGCCGTGCGGCTCGACACCGTCGTCGTGTCCACCCAGCACGCCGAGGGGATCGACCTGGACACCATGCTCGGTGTCGACGTGCGGGAGCGGGTCGTGCTGCCCGAGCTGGATGGTCTGGGCCTGGACACCTCCGACGTGCGGCTGCTGGTGAACCCGACGGGCCGGTTCGTGATCGGTGGCCCGATGGGCGACGCGGGCCTGACCGGCCGGAAGATCATCGTCGACACCTACGGCGGCATGGCGCGGCATGGTGGTGGCGCCTTCTCCGGCAAGGACCCGTCGAAGGTGGACCGCTCGGCGGCCTACGCGATGCGGTGGGTGGCGAAGAACGTGGTGGCCGCGGGCCTGGCGACGCGGGTCGAGGTGCAGGTCGCGTACGCGATCGGCAAGGCTTCCCCGGTGGGCCTGTTCGTGGAGACGTTCGGCACGGAGACCGTGGATCCGACGAAGATCCAGGGCGCGATCACGCAGGTGTTCGACCTGCGGCCGGCGGCTCTCATCCGGGACCTGGACCTGCTGCGCCCGATCTACACGCCGACGTCGGCCTACGGGCACTTCGGCCGGCCCGAGCTGAACCTGCCGTGGGAGAGCACCGAGCGCGCCGAAGCGCTACGCTTCGCTGCTGGTGCATAACGGATCCGAGACCACCCCACTCTGGGACCTCCCCAAGGCGCGCCCGTCGAAACCCACGGCGCGCAAGGGGCAGCAGACCCCGGCGGCGCAGCGCCCCATCGCGCGCGTCGTCGTCGACGTGCCACTCGCGCATCTGGACCGCACGTTCGACTACCAGGTTCCCGACAAGCTCGACGCTGACGCCGTGCCCGGCTGCCGGGTGCGGGTGCGCTTCGCGGGCCAGCTGGTCGACGGGTTCCTGCTGGAGCGCGCCGACACCACCGAGCACACGGGGCGGCTGGCGTTCCTGGAGCGCGTGGCGTCGCCCGAACCCGTGCTCGACGCGCGGCTCGCGTCGCTTGCGCGCACCGTCGCCGAACGGTACGGCGGCACGATGATCGACGTGCTGCGGCTGGCGATCCCGCCGCGGCATGCGAAGGCCGAGGGCGAGCCTGCCCGGCCGGCCGCGTCCGTGCCCGGTGCGCCGTCCGGGACCGGATGGGGCCGTTACCAGCACGGCGCCGCGTTCGTCGAGGCGCTGCGCGGGAACCGGCAGGCGCACGCCGTGTGGCAGGCGCTGCCCGGTGAGGACTGGCCGGCGCGGCTCGCCGAAGCCGCCGCGGTGGTCGCCGCGAACGGCCGCGGTGCGGTGCTTGTCGTGCCCGACCAGCGGGATCTGGCGCAGGTGCACGCTGCCTGCGTGGCGCTGGTGGGCGACGATGCGGTGGTTGCGCTGTCGGCCGACCTCGGGCCCGCTGAGCGGTACCGCCGCTGGCTGGCGGCGTCGCGGGGTGCGGCACCGATCGTCGTGGGTACGCGGGCGTCGATGTTCGCGCCGGTGGCGGATCCGGGCCTGTTCGTGGTGTGGGACGACGGCGACGACCTGCACGTCGACCCGCACATGCCGTATCCGCAGGTCCGGGACGTGCTGACGCTGCGGGCGCACGCCGAGCGCGCGTCGCTGGTGGTGGCCGGGTTCGCGCGCACGGCGGAGGCGCAGCTGCTGGTCGAGTCCGGGTGGGCGCACGCGGTGGTCGCGTCGCGCGACGAGCTGCGGAACGCGGCGCCGCGGGTCACGCCGATCGGCGAGGACTTCGACGTCGCGCGGGACGAGGCCGCCCGTGCGGCGCGACTGCCGTCGGTCGCGTTCGAGGCCGCCCGCCAGTCGCTGGCTGCCGGGGCGCCGGTGCTGGTGCAGGTGCCGCGACGGGGGTACGTCCCGGCGCTCGCCTGCGCGCAATGCCGGACGCCCGCGCACTGCCGTCGCTGCGCCGGGCCGCTCGCGCTGACCGGCGGGCCGTCACATCCGCCGAGCTGCCGGTGGTGCGGGGCACCGGAAGGCACGTTCCGGTGCCAGGCGTGCGGTTCGCCGCGGCTGCGGGCGGTCGTCGTGGGATCGAAGCGGACGGCGGAGGAGCTGGGACGGGCGTTCCCGGGCTTTCCGGTGCGCACGTCGGGTGCGCAGGACGTGCTGGCGTCGGTGCCCGGCAAGCCCGCGCTGGTGGTGTGCACGCCCGGCGCGGAACCCGTTGCCGACGAGGGCTACGGCGCGGCGTTGCTGCTGGACGGCTGGGCACTGCTGGGGCGGCAAGACCTGCGGGCCGCGGAGGAGACGCTGCGGCGGTGGATGGCGGCCGCCGCGCTGGTGCGGCCCGCGGCGGCGGGCGGGCGGATCATCGTGGGCGCCGAGGCCGCGCTGACGCCGGTGCAGGCGCTGGTGCGCTGGGACCCGGCCTGGCACGCCGAGCGGGAACTGGCGGAGCGCCGGGAACTGGGCTTCCCGCCGGCCGTGCGGATGGCGAGCGTCGAAGGCACCCCGGAGGCGGTCGCGGCGCTGCTCGGGGAGCTGGCCCTACCCGAGTCCGGCGAGATCCTGGGGCCGGTCCCGCTGGGCGAGATCGACGACGAAGGCCGCGCCGAACGCGAACGCGCGCTGATCCGGGTGCCGCGCTCGAACAGTCGCACATTGGCTTCGGCCCTCGCCGCCGCGCAGGCCCAGCGGGTGGCCCGCAAGGAAGCCGCGCCGGTCCGCATCCAGCTCGACCCGCTCGAACTCATCTAGACTGATCGTCCGGTTTCCCCACCCAGCCCGTCCGGGTCCAGCTCGGCCCCCTCGACTTCATGGAGAGAACGCTCCTCCCCATAGACTGGACGGCGATGTTCGCCCACTTTGACGCCGGCGAGGTGGCCTGATGCGCCTGGTCTTCGCCGGAACCCCGGAACCCGCGGTGCCTGCCCTGCGCGCACTGCTGGCCTCGCCGCGCCATGACGTCGTCGCGGTCGTGACCAGGCCCGACGCCCCGGCCGGACGCGGCCGGAAGGTGCTGCGGTCCCCGGTCGGCGCCCTTGCCGACGAGCACGGCATCGATGTGCTCACGCCCTCGAACGCGGGCGACCCGGACTTCCTCGACCGGCTGCGCGCGCTCGAACCGGAGGCGTGCCCCGTCGTCGCCTATGGGGCGTTGCTGCCGCAGCGCGCGCTGGACATCCCGGCGAGTGGCTGGGTCAATCTGCACTTCTCGCTGCTGCCCGCGTGGCGCGGCGCCGCACCCGTGCAGGCCGCGATCCGGGCGGGCGACGAGATCACCGGCGCCTCGACCTTCCGGATCGTCCAAGAACTCGACGCGGGTCCCGTGTTCGGCGTGGTGACCGAGAAGGTCGGCGCCGTGGACACGGCGGGCAGCCTGCTGGCCAAGCTCGCCGGCGCCGGTGCCCGGCTCCTGGTGTCCACAATGGACGGGATCGAGGACGGTGAGCTGGTCGCGGTGCCCCAGCCCGCCGACGGCGTCAGCTACGCACCCAAGGTCACCGTCGACGACGCGCGGATCTCGTTCCGCGATCCGGCGGCCGCGGTGGACCGGCACGTCCGGTCGGTCACGCCGGACCCCGGCGCCTGGGCGGAATTCCGCGGTGAGCGGTTCAAGCTCGGCCCGGTCCAGGTCCTCGACGAACCCGCGCTGCCGCCGGGGGAGCTCAAGGTCGAGCGCAAACGCGTGCTCGCCGGCACCGCGACCCAGCCGGTCCAGCTCGGCGAGGTGCAGGCGCAGGGCAAGAAACGGATGGCGGCCACCGACTGGGCGCGAGGCACGCGGATCGAGCAAGGGGAACGCCTGACATGAGCGCCGACGACCGAGAGGAACGGCAACGCCCATGAGCTCACATTCTCAACGCCGGCCGGCGCGGCCCAGCCGCGGGCGCCCGGCGCCGCGCAAAGAGGGGCCGCGCCGCCCGCCGCCCGAGGACCCGGCGCGCCGCGTCGCCGTCGACGTGCTGCGCGCGGTCCGGGAACGCGACGCCTACGCCAACCTCTTGCTGCCCGAAATGCTGCGCCAGCGCCGGATCAGCGGCCGCGACGCCGCGCTGGCCACCGAGCTGACCTACGGCGCCTGCCGCGCGCAGGGACTGCTGGACGAGGTGCTCGCCACGTGCCTGGACCGGCCACTGTCCGAAGTGGACGGTGCCGTGCTGGACTGCCTGCGGGTGGGCGCCTACCAGCTGTTGCGCACCCGCATCCCGGAGCACGCCGCGGTCGACTCCATGGTCAACATGGCGCGCACCGACGCCGGCTCGCCGGTCGCCGGGTTCGTCAACGCCGTGCTCCGAAAAGTGTCCGAAAAGGACGAAGAGGCGTGGCTGGAGCAGCTCGCCCCAGGCCGCGACGCCGACCCGATCGGGCATCTGGCGCTGCGCACCGCGCATCCGCGCTGGATCGCGCGCGCGTTCGCGGAATCGTTGGGGGACAAGGGAACCGAGCTGGAGGCTGCGCTGAAGGCCGACGACGAGCGGCCCATCGTGCACCTGGTCGCGCGGCCCGGTGAGATCAGCGCCGACGAGCTCGCCGCGATCACCGGCGGCGACGTCGCGCCGTACTCGCCGTACGGCGTGCACCTGCCGCCCGGCGCGGGAGACCCGGCCGACTCCGAACCGATCCGCGAGAAGCTCGCCGCGGTGCAGGACGAAGGAAGCCAGCTGTGCGCGGTCGCCCTCACGCGAGTGCCGGTCGACGGTTCCGACGAGCGCTGGCTCGACCTGTGCGCCGGCCCCGGCGGCAAGGCGGCGCTGCTCGGTGCGCTGGCCGGGCTGTCCGGAGCCCAGGTGGACGCGGTCGAGCAGGCGCCGCACCGCGCGCGGCTCGTCGAGCGCGCCACCGAGGGCCTGCCGGTCACGGTGCACGTCGCCGACGGCCGCGAATCCGGTCTCGAACCCGGTTACGACCGGGTGCTGGTCGACGCGCCGTGCAGCGGGCTCGGTGCGCTCCGGCGGCGGCCGGAGGCCCGCTGGCGGCGCCGTCCCTCTGACGTCGCGGATCTGACGAAACTCCAGGGCCAGCTGCTCGCGTCGGCGCTGGCGCTGGTGCGGCCGGGCGGAGTCGTGGCCTATGTCGTGTGTTCGCCGCACCTGGGTGAGACCGAGGGCGCGGTGGGCGACGCGGCACGCCGCGCGAAGGCCGAGGTCGTCGACGCGCGCGAGTTCTTCCCCGGCGTGCCCGGCCTGGGCGACGGGCCGTATGTGCAGTTGTGGCCGCACCGGCACGGCACGGACGCGATGTTCTGCGCGGTGCTGCGTAAACCGTGACAGACCTGGGCCTGGTCGCCAGCTCGTGCGGCGGCCTCGACACGCAGTTCCGCAGGGAGATCGCCGAACCCGCCGCCGCGCGCGGCTGGCGGCTGGCGATCACGCTGACACCGACCGCCGCGCAGTGGCTCGAGGCCGCCGACGAGATCGGCAAGCTCGCCGAGCTCACCGACCTGGAGGTGCGCACCGACGCCCGGCTGCCGGGCGCGCCCCGCCCGCACCCCGACCCGGACGTGTTCCTGTTCGCCCCGGCCAGCGCGAACTCGGTCGCGAAACTGGCGCTCGGTATCGCCGACAACCAGGCACTCACCGTGCTCGGCGACGCGCTCGGCGACCCGGCGGTGACGATCGTCGTCGGCTACAAGGTGCGCGACGAGCGCAGCGGTCACCCGGCTTGGCAGCGGCACCTGGATGTGCTGTCCTCGGCCGGGGTACGGCTGGTCCGGCTGGGGGACTCCTGGACGACGGCGCTGGAACGCCTGCCCTTCTGACCTTCTACACTGCGTAACCGTGGCACATCGACCCCTGATCGCACCGAGCATCCTGTCCGCCGACTTCGCCCGCCTGGGCGAGGAGGTCCGAGCCGTCGCGGGCACGGGGGACACGCGGGCCGACTGGGTGCACGTCGATGTCATGGACAACCACTTCGTGCCCAACCTGACGCTGGGCCTGCCGGTGGTGGAGTCGCTGCTCAAGTCCACCGACCTGCCGATCGACTGCCACCTCATGATCGAGGACCCGGACCACTGGGCCATCGGGTACGCCGAGGCCGGCGCCTACAACGTCACCGTGCACGTCGAGGCCGCCAAGGACCCGGTCAAGCTCGCGAAGGACCTGCGCGCGGCCGGGGCGAAGGCCGGGCTGTCGATCAAACCGAACACGCCGCTCGACCCGTACGTCGAGACCCTCAAGCACTACGACACGCTGCTGGTGATGTCGGTCGAACCGGGCTTCGGCGGCCAGTCGTTCATCGCCGATGTGCTGGCGAAGGTGCGCGCCGCGCGCCGCCTCGTCGACACCGGGCACCTCACGCTGCTGGTCGAGATCGACGGCGGCATCAACGCGGACACGATCGAGCAGGCCGCCGAGGCCGGCGTCGACTGCTTCGTCGCGGGATCCGCGGTCTACGGTGCCGACGACCCGGGCAAGGCCGTCGCGGCGCTGCGCGACCTCGCGGCCAACGCGGCCCGCTGAACCACCACAACCGCATCGGAGGGCGCCGGAGTGTTCACCGGAATTGTCGAGGAACTCGGCGAGATCACCGGCGTGGCACAGCTGGGGGGAGCAGCCCGGCTGACCGTGCGCGGCCCCGTGGTCAGCTCCGACGCCAAGCACGGCGACTCGATCGCGGTGAGCGGCGTCTGCCTGACCGTGGTCGAGGTCCGCGGCGCCGAGTTCACCGCGGATGTGGTGAACGAGACACTCGAGCGCTCACGACTCGCCGGGATCGTCCGCGGGGACCGGGTCAACCTCGAGCGGGCCACCGCGGTGGGTGACCGCCTCGGCGGACACATCATGCAAGGTCACGTCGACGGCACGGGCGTCTACCGCTCTCGCGACGAAAACGGGCTGACCCGGTTCTCGCTGCCGCCCGGGTTGTCCCGCTATGTGGTCGAAAAGGGCTCGATCGCCGTCGACGGGATATCCCTGACGGTGACGAGTGTGACCAAGGACGAGTTCACGGTGGCGCTCATTCCGACCACACTGGAACTGACGACGCTGGGCCGCGCTGAGCCGGGCGATCTGGTCAACCTCGAAGTGGACGTGCTCGCGAAGTACATCGAGAAGCTGGCCTCACCGCACCTCGACCGCGTCGCGGAGCACAATGGGGTCAGCTCGACTCAGGAGGACGCATGATCGACAATCGCGCAGCCCCGGTCATGCGGTCCGACCGGGTGCGGGTGTCCCGCAAGACTCTGGAGGACGCGTGACAGCAGGGACGCCATGTGGGGGCGGGGTGCCGGTGGACACCGCCGGGATCGAGCGCGCCATCGCCGACATCGCGGCCGGCCGCGCGGTGGTCGTGGTCGACGACGAGGACCGCGAGAACGAGGGTGACCTGATCTTCGCGGCCGAGAAGGCCACGCCGGAGCTGCTGGCCTTCATGGTGCGCTACACGTCGGGGTATGTCTGCGTGTCGCTGACCGAGCCGGACTGTGACCGGCTCGACCTGCCGCCGATGTACCACACCAACCAGGACGCCCGCGGCACCGCGTACACCGTCACGGTCGACGCGGCCGAAGGCATCAGCACGGGCATTTCGGCGGCGGACCGCGCCCGCACGACCCGGCTGCTGGCCGACCCGAAGTCCCAGGCCGGCGACTTCCGGCGGCCCGGGCACGTCGTACCGCTGCGCGCGAAGGAAGGTGGCGTGCTGCGCCGCCCCGGGCACACCGAGGCGTCGGTTGACCTGGCCAGGCTCGCCGGGCTGCACCCCGCGGGCGTGCTGTGCGAGATCGTGTCCCAGAAGGACGAAGGGGACATGGCCCGCCGCGACGAGCTCGAGGTGTTCGCCGCCGACCACGACCTCCAGATCATCACCATCGCCGACCTGATCGCCTACCGGCGCCGCCACGAGAAGCAGGTGGAGCGGGTCGCGGAGGCGCGCATCCCGCTGGCCGCGGGCTCATTCCGCGCGGTCGGCTACGACAGCCTGCTCGACGGCATCGAGCACATCGCGTTCGTCTACGGCGACGTCGGCGACGGCGAGGACATCCTGGTGCGGGTGCACTCGGAATGCCTGACCGGCGACGTGTTCGGCTCGCTGCGCTGCGACTGCGGGCCGCAGCTGGAGGCCGCGCTGCAGGCGGTGGCCGACGAGGGGCGCGGCGTCGTGCTGTACATCCGCGGGCACGAGGGCCGTGGCATCGGGCTGCTGCACAAGCTGCAGGCCTACCAGCTGCAGGACATGGGTGCCGACACCGTCGACGCGAACCTCGCGTTGGGTGTGCCCGCCGACGCACGGGACTACGGTACGGGCGCGCAGATCCTGTGCGACCTGGGTGTGCGGTCGATGCGGCTGCTGACCAACAACCCGGCCAAGCGGGTCGGGCTCGAGGGCTACGGGCTCACTGTCACCGGCCGGGTGCCGCTGCCGGTCTCGCCGAACCCGGAGAATGTGCGGTACCTGCGCACGAAGCGGGACCGGATGGGGCACGAGCTGGCCAACCTCGAGGAGTTCGACCAGGTCGGCGCCGACCTGGACGGGACACGGAATGGCAATGGTGCCGCCGAGCGATGACGACCGCGCGGAGGAATCGCTCCGCTCGACGGAGCGTGCTCGTGCCTCGTGGGCGTCGTCGCGTACCGAGGAACGAGGGGAGCGGCAACGGCCATGAGCGGTGAGGGACGGCCGGGTGGCCACCTCGAGGTGAGCGCCGACCTGCGGCTCGCGATCGTCGCGACGCGCTGGCACGCGAACATCACCGAGAGCCTGCTCGAGCGCGCGGTCGCGACCGCCAAGGACGCCGGGCTCACGCAGGACCCGACGGTGGTGCGGGTCGCCGGTGCCGTCGAACTGCCGGTGATGGTGCAGGCGCTGGCCCGCACCCACGACGCCGTCGTCGCGCTCGGCGTCGTCATCCGCGGCGGCACCCCGCATTTCGAGTACGTGTGCGACGCGGTGACGGCGGGCCTGACGCGGGTCGCGCTGGACGAGCACACGCCCGTCGGCAACGGGGTGCTCACCTGCGACACCGAGGAACAGGCGCTGGACCGTGCCGGGCTGCCCGGTTCGGCGGAGGACAAGGGCCGCGAGGCCACGGAGGCCGCGCTGGATACCGCGCACCAGTTGCGCGCGCTGCTGCGGCGAGGTGGTGCATGAACACCATGACCGGCGAAACCGTGGTCATCCGCCCGTTCCGCGCCACCTGCACGGCGGTCGTGGTGGCCGTCGTGCTGGTGGTGGTGTTCGCTGTGGTCGCGGCGTTGCTGCGCAGCTCCAAGACGGGCGCGATCTTCATGGTGTCGGACCAGATCGCGATGATGGGCATCGGCGTCGTGCTCGCGCTCGGCGCGTTGATCTTCGCGACGCCGCGGGTGCGGGCCGACGCGGAGGGCATCGAGGTCCGCAACGTCATCCTGCTGACCAAGCGCTTCCGCTGGCGCGACGTCCTGTCGGTGAGCTTCCCGGACGGCGCGTCGTTCGCCCGCCTGGAACTGCCGGACGACGAGTACCAGGGCGTGCTGGCCATCCAGGCGGTGGACCGGGCGCGTGCCGTCGAGGCCGTGCGCGCGTTGCGACGCCTGCACAAGCAGGCCTGGGCGAGCTGACACCTGCTCCGCGGGACCGCCCCTTTTCACCATGCCCTTTTCACCATGGCCACCCTCTCGTGGGTGCCGGTCGCCCAGATGTGAGCAGGGCGGTGTTCCGGAGGCTGTGCGCCTGCTGGAGCACCACCGCATCGCGGCGATGAGGAGTGGGCCGGGCGGTGGACTGTCCGTCACGGCTCCCAGTTCCTCGGCGACCACGAATGCCGTGGCCTACTACCTGACCTACGAGCAGGTGCGTTCGAACGACCTTCTCGACTGGCTGACGTAGCCGGGGCGGTCAGATCGTCAGGTCCACGACCACGGGGGCGTGGTCGGAGGCGCCCTTGCCCTTGCGCTCCTCGCGGTCCACGTAGGCGTCGGTCACGGCGCCCGCGAACTTCGCGTCCGCATAGACCAGGTCGATCCGCATCCCGTTGTTCTTCGGGAACGCCAGTTGCCGGTAGTCCCAGTACGTGAAGGGCTGCTCGTACTTCAGTGGCCGCGGCACCACGTCGGACAGTCCCGCCTCGCGCAGCACGCCGAGCGCCGCGCGTTCCGCCTCGGTGACGTGCGTCGAGTTCTCGAACTTGCTGATGTCCCACACGTCGTCGTCGGTCGGGGCGATGTTGAAGTCGCCCAGCACGGCGAAGGGGCGGTCCCGCGCGGCCTCCGCGACGACGGTCGCGCGCAGGGCCTCGAGCCAGCGCAGCTTGTAGTCGTAGTGCGGGTGCCCCGGCTCGCGGCCGTTGGGCACGTACACCGACCACACGCGCACCCCGTCGCAGGTCGCGCCGACCGCGCGTGGCTCGGTCTCGTCCTCGTAGGCCGGCTGGTCGATCAACCCGCGCCGCACGTCGGCAAGCCCGGCCCGGGACAGGATCGCGACGCCGTTCCACCGGCCCAGCCCGTACGCGGCCACCTCGTACCCCAGCTCCGCCATCTCGCCGTGCGGGAACGCCTCGGTCGTGCACTTGAGCTCCTGCAGGCACAGCACGTCCGGCTTGGCGGAGCCGAGCCAGGACAGCAGCCGGGGCAGCCGGGCGGTGATCGAATTGACGTTCCAGGTGGCGATGCGCATGCGCCCGAGAATCGCACACGACCACCACGGTAAGAAATGCGGCTGCGCGGGTTTGATCTTATGCTGCTGCTCCGCCGAAGGAGTCGCCATGAAGAGCAAAGTCCTCGCCGCCGTACTGGCGGTTCTCGCGAGCCTGTTCGTCCCCGTTGCCGCCTCCGCCACCGCGGGCTGCCGGCCGGTGGTGCTGCTGCACGGCCTGGGTGCCAACGGTCAGGACAACTTCGTCTATCTCGCGCCGTACCTGCGACAGGCCGGGTACTGCACGTTCACCTTCACCTACGGGCAGGCGTCGCCGCTGTTCCCGGTTGGCGGCACACTCCCGATCGAGGACTCGGCGCGGCAGATCGGCGCCTTCATCGACCACGTGCGCGCGACCACCGGCGCTGACAAGGTCGACGTGGTGGGCCACTCCGAAGGCGGCTTCCAGTCCCTGTACGTACCCAAGACGCTCGGCTACGCGAGCAAGATCGACCACGTCGTGGCGCTCGCCCCGCCCACCCACGGCACGACCGTCAGCGGGCTCGTCACGCTCGCCGACTACCTCGGGCTGCGCCCGTCGCTGGACACGGTGCTGACCACGTTCGGCTGCCAGTCCTGCCCCGAGATGCTGCCCGGCGGGTCCGCGGTGCGGGACCTGACCGCCGGGCCGATCGCCCAGCCCGGCGTCGACTACACGATCATTGCGAGCCGGGGCGACCTGGTCGTCACTCCGCGCGAAACGTCGTTCGTGCGTGAGCCGGGCGTGCACAACGCCTTCGTACAGGACTACTGCCCGGCCGATCCGGTGGGCCACGTCGGACTCGCGTTCGACCGCGACGTCGCCGATCTCGTCGTCAACGCGCTCGACCCGGCGGATGCGACAGCCGTGCACTGCTCGGCAGGCCCGCCCTTGTGACGAACTGTCAGAGGGGAGCCATAGGCTGGGTCTGTGGCTGACCCGTCCACCTACCGTCCCTCGCCGGGGAGCATCCCGGATGACCCTGGCGTGTACAAGTTCCGTGACGCGACCAAGCGGGTCATCTATGTCGGCAAGGCGAAGAGTCTGCGCAGCAGGCTGAACTCGTACTTCGCCGACCTCGCCGGCCTGCACCCGCGTACCCGCCAGATGGTGACCACGGCGGCGAGTGTCGAGTGGACCGTGGTCGCCACGGAGGTCGAGGCGCTCCAGCTCGAGTACAACTGGATCAAGGAGTTCGACCCGCGGTTCAACGTCCGCTACCGCGACGACAAGAGCTACCCGGTCCTCGCCGTCACCCTCAACGAGGAGTTCCCGCGGCTGCACGTCTACCGCGGCGCGCGCAAGAAGGGCGTCCGCTACTTCGGGCCCTACTCGCACGCCTGGGCCATCCGCGAGACGCTCGACTTGCTGCTGCGCGTTTTCCCCGCCCGCACCTGCTCCGCCGGTGTGTTCCGGCGGCACGGGCAGATCGGCCGGCCTTGCCTGCTCGGCTACATCGACAAATGCTCGGCTCCGTGCGTCGGCAAGGTGTCCGCCGACGAGCACCGCGCGATCGTCGAGGACTTCTGCGACTTCCTGGCCGGCCGCACCGACGCGATGGTCAAGCGGCTCGAACGCGAGATGGCCGACGCGTCCGAGGCGCTGGAATTCGAGCGGGCCGCCCGCTTGCGGGACGATCTGGGCGCGCTGCGCCGGGCGATGGAAAAGCAGGCCGTGGTGTTCGGCGACGGCACGGACGCCGACGTGGTCGCCTTCGCGCACGACGAACTCGAAG
>DATFHB010000032.1:0-24109 GCA_035248845.1 Amycolatopsis sp.
GACCGGTTTGGAGCCCTGACGGGCCAACTCGACGGCGCGACGACGAAACTCAGGCGGGTGTGGTGCAGGCACCGGGACATCCTTCCTGGTGACCAACGGTCACCTCAGGTCAGGTGTCCGGACCAGGGGGCCAAGCTCACCAGCCCATCTGGTGCAGATCGGCGGTGACTCGTAACTACCGTGATGCAGACCGAACAGGTACGCAATCACCGACGTCAACGCCGCACGCCGACGGCGCCGCAGCGAACGGTCTCCCTAGCGCCACTTGCAAAACCACGCCTGAGGTATCCCTAGACGGCACGTACCGCATGCGGGATCCCGTGCTCGGCCCTCCGGGCGGCGATCAACGCGGCCAGGCTCACCGCCCCATCGCTTCCTTGACCCAGAGGGCGCCGAGCGTTTGAGCACATCGCGCTCCATCGCCCGCTCAGCGTTCTTACGCCGCAGCCGAGCCAGCTCCTCGCGCTCGGTCTCGCTCAGCGCGCCGTCGCCTCCCGGGCGCGCCGGCCGGACAGGCTCCCGTGTCAACTCTTCGAGAGTCGAAACGCACCGCGCTGTCGCTGCGACTCAACCACCGAGCGGCACGCCTCGACCGTTGCGACATCGACGTTTCGCCGCGCGCGGAGTCCGAGATTTTCTCGCGTGACTTACGTTAGGAGCCAACGATGGCACGCACTGATATCGCGTGGGCGACTCGCCTCGAGTCCAACACCGGCGGTCAGCCCGGATTCGCCCTGGGCGCTCCGGACGGGCAGTCGGCGGGCGTCTTCGAGGGGCAGTCGACGACCTTCGCAGGCTGGGACCGGGCTTCGTACGAGGGTTTGGCCGAACTGCTCGGGACGGTTGTCGCCGGGGACGCGGTAACGCCGGCGATGCTGGCCAGCGCCGATCTCATCGCGTTCGAGATGAACGGCAACGCCCCCGCTCACTCCGGCGGCTGGGAGAGCTGCGACTGGGAGTTCCGTGACAGCCAGGGCGCGGTGGTCGTGCACTGGGATGAGTCCACTGTCGACGGCGCGTTCCTCGGAACGCCGGTCGCGCGCGACCCCCACGTCGTCGCCAACGGCAGCATCAGCGGCGACCGCTACGGGGCGTTTTTCGGACTCCCGCCGTCGCTGGTCACCACCGGCCAGCCGACCTTGACTACCGACCAGGTCGTCGTGTCCTTCCTACTGTTTCGGATGCGTGGCGAGATCGACATCACTGGCCCAGCGTTCCGCCTGACCCTCTCGGGTGTCCCCAAGACGCCCACCAGCCCCAACTCCACACCTGACCCGGACGCGATCGGGGTCCTGCTCCACGCGGACCTGCAGCCCCCTCGCCCTGCCAAGCCGGTCAAGTCACCCACCCGGCAGGTGCTCGACCTGTGCCGCCAGGTTCACGTGGAGGACGCCGTCGTGCCCGCTCTGGCGGCCGTCTGGAAGCGGCACGCGGCCGGGCAGCCGGGTCGCAACGACTTCGAGGGCGCGGTCCACGCCGTCTTCGACGGGATCCCGCAGGATCGCCGGGCCGCGCTGGCGCACGCGTTCGAGCGCTTCGAGGACTTCCGCCGGCTCGGCACCGACTCGTGCGTTTTCACCGACCGCCTTGGCGGCGTCGTCGCGAGCCGCCCGCTGGAGCGAGAGGAGTTCGCGGCCGAGTTGCTCCGTGAAGGATTTCGGTTCGGTGCCCAACGGTTCTTTCACGGGTCCGCGGGCGAGATCGGCGCGGGCCAGGTCCGCCCGTGGCGGCGTGTCACGGCGATCTCGGAGGACACGGGGCCGGTTGGCGTCGCGGCGTGGCCGTGGATCACGGCGATCCGGCCCCGACCCGATAGCGACAACGAGTTCGGGAACACGCAGAGCTTCCTGCCACCGCCGGGCGGCCGGTGGCAGCCCCTGCCCTACCAGTTCGACCAAGTGTGTGAGCTGCGGCCCGCACTCGACGGCGGGCTCGAGCAGGACTGCCGGCGAGTCGAGGCGCCGCCCGGGAGCCTGGGCCCGCTGCCGTGCACCGGGGGCGACAACTACAACTTCGGCAGCGACTGCCTGCGCATCCCCACTCAAGCGGCCGGGGGCGGCATCACGTTGCGCGGATTCAACTTCATCACGCCGTCCGTGCGAGTTCACCTGCAGTCCCGAGACGACCCCACCGGCCACGAGGTCGTGCACGACTATGCGGTGTGGGGTGACCGCGAGACACCCCGGACGCGCGGAGACGGCAGTGTGATCGCCGACATGACCGTGCAGGACTTCGTGGACGTGACCTTGCCCGGCAGCGACCCAGGGCTGCCCGGGGCGCCGTTCACGCCTGGGCTCTACGACGTGTGGATCTCGCTGACCGACGACACCGACCCCGCCGGGCCGGTCGAGCGCGTGTCGAACCGCCTGGTCCTGCGCATCGAGCCGCGGCCCGACATCGTCTTCCGGCTCACCTCGAACCGCGGGCGCTGCGCGGAGGCGACCTCGGGACCCGGCAACGACGAGATCTGGTGGGACGCCTTCGTCGGCCGCATCGTCCCGGTGAACGAGCCGCTCAGCTCCGGTGAGGTCGTCCGGACACAGGTGAAGGATCTCAGGCACGTGCCGTTCCCCCGCGAACCCTGGTCCGACATGGACGACGGCACCGTGGCGAACTACGCCTGTGAGCTTTTCAGCGGGCCGTTCGAGCTCGACGGCGTCGTCTGCGTCGGCATCGTCGGACTCGAGGTCGACAGCGAGCGGGCTGCGCGTGAGCTCGTGCGCGACTCCTGGGACCTCTTCCTCGAAACGATGGGCCAAGTGGCGCTGGTCGCCATCGGTCTCGGCGGGGCGGCCGACGGTTTTGCCAAGCTGGCCGAGAAGGCAGGTATTGCGATCGCCGTGTCTCCGTCGACTTTGCTGATCGCGGGGGCGGTGGTCGCGGCGGTCACGATTGCCTCTGTCGCCTTCTGGGCCGCGTGGGCCCCGGCCGACATCGTCGGCATCGACGTGTTCACCCTCGACGCGGCCACCGCCTCGAGCCACACCGATGCCCGGCTGCCGCTTCCGGGTGGCACGGAGCGCTCCTGGCGGGTGGAGGAGGAGTGGATGGTCGTGCGCGAGCGCCCGCAGCCGAAGGTCGGCAACCCTGGAGAGCGGTTCGTGACCTGGGTGCAGGAGAACGAGTACCTCAGCCCCAGCGAGAGCTCACGCTACGTACTCGAGTTCCGCCTCTCCCAACGCTAGCGTCTCGTGATGCGAGGTGAGAGAACCACTCGATTCGGCGTGAGCCACGCCGGAGTGCCGGACACGGCGATGCGCAGGTCATGGCCCAGCCGGTGCGCCGACCCTCCACGACTTTGTCCGCTAAAGTCACGTCTTTCCGATTAATGCCACGCCAAAACACCCCGAATAGCGTTTTCGGGATCGGTAATTCGCCAATATCGGGTCGGTGAGCAATTCTCCGTCATGAATACCGGCTCCGACGAAGTCAGTTCTTGTGACACCGCTCCGTCGAATGTATCCTTATGCCCGAGAGGCATTCCATGAATGGTCGTCGTCTGCGTCGAAACGGTTTCGTCGGTATCGGTTGCGCTGTTCTTCTTGCCGCCTGCAGCGCGGGTCCGCCGGCGAATCCGCAGCGCGCCGTCACGGTTCCCACCATCGCCACGACGTCGCCGGGCAGCACGGTCGCCACCTCGAGTTCGCCCACGCCGTCGACCGCCACCAGCAGCCCGGCGGCGTCCGCCGGGCTGCTGGACGGCACCTACCAGCTGAGCGCCAACCCGGCATGCGGCGAATTCGCGATGGACGGGGCGAGCCTGGTGGTGCAGGGCGGCAAGGCGACCATCACCCCGGGCATCTGGCAAGGTTCGGACACTCGCGGCCAGCCGGCAAGCGGCACGGTCACCACCAAAGGAAAGACCGCCCAGCTCCACATGGTGAACGGGACGGCCGCGGTCATCGACCTCACCGCGACGATCGGCGCCGCCGGTACCCTCACCGGCAGCGGCCAGTCCGGCGGCGTGCACCTCAGCGGGCAGACGGGCTGGGTCTGCCAGTTCACCTTCACCGCCACCCCAGGCGCGGCCACGGGGACGATCGGGCACACGGAGAACTTCGGATCGTTCTATTCCCCGACGAGGAACATCAGCTGCCAGATTCTGCCCGATTCCGTGTACTGCCAAAGCTGGACACCCCCGCGGTCGGTGACGATGGCCACCGACGGATCGTTCAAGATCTGCGAGGGTTGCTTGGGGGACCCGGGCGAACACACCCCGGTTCTGGCCTACGGAAGCACGACGGCACTCGGCCCCTTCAAATGCGTGTCGGAGACCGATGGGGTCACCTGCACGACCGCCGGAAAAGGCTTCGCGATTTCCCGTTCCGGAGTCGTGAAGGCTCCCTGATGCCGCATGTCGTTGCTGGGTTCACGTCTCGATGCTCGACAGCTTGATCTCACCCGGAGGATAGTCATCGGGTCGCAAAGGAGCGCCGCATGAATCCGCTCGTGAAAACCCTCTGGAGGACCGGCAACAAGGTCAGTGTCGCCCTCTACCGGCGCACCGACGGCCGGATGGGCGGCAAAGCGATCGGCGGCGTCCCGGTCCTGCTGCTGACGGTGCCCGGCCGCAGGACTGGCGCCCCCCACACGAACCCGGTGGGCTACTTCGAGCACTCCGGCGGATACATCGTGGTCGGCTCGGCGGGTGGTCGGAAAGTCGAGCCCCAATGGTTCCGCAATCTCCGCGCGGCTCCTGCCGCCCAGGTGCGGGTCGGCTCGCGCGAGCTGCACGTCGAGGTCCGAGTCCTCGGTGGCGCGGAACGTGACGAGGTCTTCCGGCGAGTCGTCGTAGCTCGCGCACCCGGCTTCGGCAAGTATGAGCAGAAGTCGGGCCGCCAGCTCCCGCTCGCACTGCTCACCCCGGCCCGGGGGTGACCACGATCCTGGTGGGACGCGGTGACCGTCGCGTCAGGGTGGCCGATCGCGCTGGGATTGATCGTCCTGGCCGCTGGGACGCGAACGAGTTCGGGTCTGCGACGGGTCCTGGGCCGAATCGGGCCGTACCTCCGACGCGCTCGTCGCCCCCGCGTAACGGCAAGCCGTAAGGCTCACCGAGCGGCGATGGCGGCGAGCGCGTTATCGGGTAGTCGGCTACTGCTTGCCGCGTCCGGCGAATACGTCGGACCCGAACGGCCGCAGGCCGGTCTGGCCGGCGAAGCCGAGATGTCCCTTGCCGTCCGAGCCTCCGGTGGTGACGCCCAGGAGGTCTTCGTAGCTGTGCAGCGCGGAGTAATGGTTGTACGGCGTTTCGTTGACGCTGCCGGGCTGGACCCATTTGGAGTTGAGCACGACCGCGCCGGTGCGGCCGCCGCCCGGGTACTGGCCGGGTGTGGTGGGCGCGGGCAGGGTGCCGAAGCTCGCGGCGAGCGGCGGGTAGCCGGGGTTGGCGTTGTCCGGGCCGGGTTGTTCGTTGCAGCAGGCGGTGGTGTCGTTGAGCTGGGACTCGTCGAAGGTGAGGACGACGAGCATGCTGCCGTCGCGATAGGCGGGAGAGTTCAGGATCAGCGGCATCCAGTGCTTGAGCCACAGGTCGGCGCCGACCAGTCCGCCCGCGTGCCCGCCTTCGGTGTTCGGTCCGGTGCAGGTGGCGTCGTGACCGTCGTTGCACACGTTCGGCGTGACCATGGAGAACGCCGGCGTGGTGCTCGCGTGGGCGAGATCCTGGGCGAGGTGGCCCTGGAAGGTGTCGCCGTCGGAGCCGGTGGTGGCGGTGCCCAGCGGCACGACGTGCTGCGCGCAGTAGGCGGCGTCGTCGGTGACCGAGTGGAAGAACAGGAACGGCACGTGCCGGATTGCGTACTGGTCGGTGGTGGTCGCCTTGTTCGGGAACGCGCCGTCCTTGGCCGGGTGGGCGCAGTCGGTGCCGCCGAGCGGGTCGGCGCTGCCGAAGTCGCGGGCCGGGTCGTTGCCCATGTCCTCGGCGTACTGCCGCCACGCCACGTGACTTGACCCGTGTTGCAGCTGGTCGAGCTGCGCGCCGATGGTCTGAACACCGGCCGGGTAGACGCAGCCGCTGCCGTCGACCTGCCCGGGATAGCGGGCGTGGTCCGGGTCGGGCGTGCCCGGGGTGACATCGGTGTAGGTGGAGGCGAAAGTGGGGGTGTCGGTGATGCAGTCGTTGCCCGACACCCGGTTCGGGGCCTGCCCTGAGATCTGCGCGAGGTAGTTGTCGGTGCTGAAGTGCCCGGTGGCGTAGTACTGGGTCATCAACTGGCCCTGCGGGACCAGGACGTCGTTGAGATAACGGGCCGGCGACGTCGGGCCGAACGAGGTGTCGAAGTCCTCGTTCTCGAGATCGATCACCAGGACGTGCTTGACCGCACCATCGGGAAGTGTGGCGCCCTGGCCGCTGCCGGCATCGGAGGCGCCGAGGGCAGCGGCGGATGTGGCGGCAGCGGTCGCCGCGACGGCCGCGAACACGGCCAGCGCAACTCCAAGTCTTCTCACGGAAAGGCCTCCAGTCAGCTCGTCAGGCCGGGACATTAGCTGGCATGACTACGCGTACGCGTACACACGGCAAACGACGAGTGGCCGCGAGTCGAGGGTCGCGTGATGACTCGCCGCGACCGAGCTTGGCCCCTGGCCCGGACAGTGTCCGGCAAACGGGGCCTGACACCTGTGGCCCAGCTGATCATTTGTCCGAACGTGCGCGGTGGCGCGGCGCCAACCGGCCCCGCAGGTTTCGCGTCTGTTGGACGGACCGGCGCGAGGCGTAGGCTGCATTAGTTCGATCGTTTTCGTTCGATCGTGCCGGGAGCCGCCATGACGACGGGGAATCCGCCCCGGACCGCGCCAGTGGGATGGCACGCGGAACCCGCAGGCGCGACGGGCCCGCCCGCGGGGCAAAGTGGGGGCCGGCTCCCTGCCGAACTCACGAGCTTCGTGGGGCGGCGCCGGGAGCTGGGTGAGGTCAAGCGGCTGCTGTCGGAGTTCCGGCTGGTGACGCTGACCGGTGTCGGAGGGGTCGGCAAGACGCGTCTGGCGCGGCAGGTCGCGGCGCAGGTGCAACGGGCCTTCCCGGACGGGATTTGGTTCGTCGATTTGACCACCGTTGGTGATCCGGAGCTGCTCAGTCAGGAGCTGGAGGACCCCGACCTGCTCGCCTACCTGGTGGCCGCCGATGTGGGGCTGCGCCGGCAGGCAAGCAGCGCTCCGCTGCACGCCCTGGTCGAACATCTGGCCGGGCGCCATCAGCTACTGGTGCTGGACAACTGCGAGCACGTGCTCCCGGCGTGCGGGGTGATGGTCTCCACGCTCCTGCACATGTGCCCACGGCTGCGGATTCTGGCCACCGGCCGCGAGCCATTGGGGGTCTCGGGAGAGTCGGCGTTCGCGGTACCGCCGCTGGCCACGCCGGATCCGGACCGGACGCCTACGGTGGCCGGGCTGCTGCAATGTGAGTCGGCCGCGCTGTTCGTGGCGCGGGCCGCCGCCGCTGAGCCCAGTTTTCGGCTGACGCAGGACATCACCCGCGCGGTGGCGGGTATCTGTCAGCACCTCGACGGTGTCCCGCTCGCGATCGAGCTGGCGGCCGCCCGGCTCAGGGCGCTGAACCCGCAGCAGATCCTGACCCGACTGGCCGATCGGTTCGTCCTACTGACTCGCGGGAACCGGGCCGGACCGGACCGGCAGCAGACCCTGCGGGCCTGCGTCGACTGGTCGTTCGAGTCCTGCACCAAGCCAGAGCGCCTGCTGTGGGGACGGCTGGCCGTGTTCGCCGGCGGCTGCGACCTCGACGCGATCGAGGGAGTCTGCACCGACGAGCAATTGCACAAGGCCGAGCTGCTGGACGTGATCATCGGACTGGTCGACAAGTCGGTCCTTGCCCGGGCCAGCGACGAGGAGGCCACCCACTACTACATGCTGGAAACCATCCGGACCTACGGCCTGGAACGGCTCGCCGAATCCGGGGACCTCGAGGCGACCCGCCGCCGCCACCTCGCCTGGTACCAGCAGCTGGTGGCACGCGTACGCGCGGAGTGGGTCAGCGACCCGCGAGAATACTGGCTAGATCGCCTGTGGCGAGCACACTCCAACCTGCGCGCCGCGATGGAGTTCTGCCTCGGCGAGGTCGACGAGCCCGAGGAGGCCCTGCGGCTCGTGACGGCCCTGCCGTGGCTGGGGTGGTGGTGGGGGCAGGGCGGGTTCGGCGAGGGCCGGCGGTGGCTGGCGCGTGCCCTGGCCAAGGCCCAGGCGCCGAACGTGCTGCGCGCCCGCGGCGTCCTGCTCAGCGCCGACCTCTCGCTCGCCCAGGGCGACACCGACACGGCTATGCGGCTGCTGGACGAGGGAGACCAGCTCGCCCGGCGAGTCGGGGACACCACGACGATTGCCTGCGCCGACGGCATTCGAGGGGCGGCCCTGTTCTTCGGCGGTGATCTGCGCGGCGCTGTCGAGACGCTGGTCCGGTCCCGGGACGCTTTGGTGAATTCGCCTCAGCCGGATGTCGATCTACTGCTGATTGTGCTAGGCACGCTCATGGTGGCGGGTGCGCAGGCCGGGGACCGGGAGCTCGGCGATACCAGCCGCGCGGACCTGCTGGCAATCACGCGGAGTGGCCCGGCGCTCCACCCGTTGCTATGGGCACTCGCCGTGACCGCCTGGGCGCAGGGCGACAGCGCCGAAGCAGGCCGGTGTGCCGAAGCGGTCCTGCGATTCTCCAGGGACCACGGAATGAGCGACCTGTTCGGCGCCGCCTCGGCCCTCGAGGTGCTGGCTTGGATCGCCGGGAGCCGGGGAAGGCACCGGACGGCCGCGACGCTGCTCGGCGCGGCCGAGACCATGCTTGCCGGCGCCGACACGACCGTCGCCGCCATCGCGTTCCTGAGCGGCCACCACCGTGCCTGCGAACAGCAGGCTCAGGACGCCCTCGCACGCGAGGACTTCGCAGAACACGTCCAGAAAGGACGGACTTTGTCCCGCGAGGACGCGATCACCTACGCGCTCGGGGAGAAGCCGGCACGCCGGCCGGTCGCGACCGAGGACCCGCGGACCGGACTCACGCGCCGCGAGCGCGAGGTCACCGAACTCATCGCGCACGGACGCACCAATAGGGAGATCGCCGAGGAACTCGTCATCTCCCTGCGCACGGCCGAAACCCACGTGCAGAACATCCTCACCAAACTGGGCTTCAGCTCGCGCACCCAGGTGGCCGCCTGGTTCGCCGCACAGCACGCCGGCGGGGTGGAGGTCGAGTGACTTCCCGGCGTCAGGATTCGGGTGCCGGCGTGGCGGCCGGCTCACCTGGCCGGTCCTGTTCGCCGGCCAGCGCATCCCGGAACCGTCTGGTCAGCCGGTCACCGCGCAGCACACCGCCACGGCTGAGCTGACACCAGTTCGCGGCCCGGCGGTCACGCGTCGAAGTCGACCTCGACAGTCTCCGAACACGGCAGGGACTGACAGGTCAGCACGAAGCCGGCGTCCACTTCGGACTGGTCGAGCGCGAAGTTCCGGCGCATGTCGACCTTGCCGCTGGTGATCTTCGCACGGCAGGTACCGCAAACACCGCCCTTGCACGCGAACGGCAGGTCAGGCCGGGCGCGCTGCATCCCGTCCAGCACCGAGCGGTTCCGCGGCAGCGACACCGTCGTCGAGCGGCCGTCCAGGATGATCGTCACCTCGCTGGACTCGCCGTCCACCGGCGCGTCCTCGTGCCGGAAGGGTGTGAGTGGGGCGTCCTCGGCGAAGAACAGCTCCTGGTGGATCCGCTCCTCGGGAACGCCGGCTTCACGAAGCTTGTCGCGTGCTGTCGTGACCATGGCGAACGGTCCGCACAACCACCAGTGGTCCACCTGCGACAGGTCGCCGAGCAGTGGGCGCAGCGCGTCGAACCGTGCCGCGTCCAGGCGGCCGGTCAGCAGGTCAGCCTCCCGCGGCTCCCGGGAGAGCACGTGCACCAGGTCCAACCGCGTCGGGTAACGGTCCTTGAGGTCGGCCAGCTCATCGACGAACATCACCGTGTCGGTACGCCTGTTGCCATACAGCAGGGTCGCGGTCGCGGACGGCTCCCGCAGCACGGTCGACGTGATCGACATCATCGGGGTGATGCCGGAGCCCGCGGCGATCAGCACGTGGCGGCCGGGAGCACCGGGGTCCGGTGTGAAGGTGCCGCTCGGCGTTCCCACGTCGATCGTCTCGCCTTCCCGGACCTGCCGGACCAGCCAGGTGGAGAACAGCCCGTCCGGCACCTCACGCACGCCGATGCGTGGCCGCGCCCCCTCGGGGGCGCAGATCGAGTACGAGCGGCGTTCCTCGCGCCCGTCCACCACGCGTCGCAGGGTCAGCGACTGACCGGCTCGGAACGCGTAGGAGCCGGCCAGCTCATCGGGGACGTCGAAGGTGACGGCGACCGCGTCGTCGCACAGTCGCTGGACGTCGGCCACCTTCAGCGCGTGGAACGCGGTCCGGCGGGGAACCGTGGTGGTCACTCAGATCTCCTTGATGTGTTCGAACGGCTCCAGACAGGAACGGCAGCGCCGCAACGCCTTGCACGCCGTGGCGCTGAACCGGGACTGCTCCTCGGTGTCGAGCGAGCCGCAGAGCGGGCAGGCGACGCGGCGCACGGGCGGAGCAAGTGTCAGCGGGATCGGCCCGGCCGCCCGTCGCGGCGCGGAACCCGGCGGCGCGATCCCGGCTTCGGTCAGCTTGTGGCGGCCGTTCTCGCTGATCCAGTCCGACGTCCAGGTCGGCTCCAGCACGGTCCGAATGTCGATCTCGGTGTAGCCCGCATCCCGCAACGCGTGCTCCAGGTCGTCGCGCATGGTGTCCATCGCCGGGCACCCGGTGTATGTCGGCGTGATCGCCACCACCACGCGACCGTCCTCTTCGGACACCGACCGCAGGACACCCAGGTCCGCCAGGGTCAGCATCGGGAGCTCCGGGTCGGTGACCGTGGCGGCCACGGCGGCCGCGGTCACCATGTCGCGTCCGGCATCGCCCGGGCGACGCTCTGCAGCTCCGCCAGCACAAAACCCAGCTGCTCGGTATGCACACCGTCGCGGCCGGTCCGACCCGAAACGCCGGCGATATCGCCGGACGCCGGACGCGTCAGCGTCGCCGTCGCCAAGACCTCGTCGACCACCGCGTCGAACTCCGAACGCAGCGAATCCGCGTCCACCAGCTCCACCGGATGCGTCCGGAACAGCTCCCCGACGTACGGCCAGACCGCGTCGAGCCCTTCCTGCATCCGTTCGCGCGACAACGGCGTCCCATCGCCGAGGCGGACGAGCCACCGCGCGGCGTAGTCGCGGTGGTAGGTGGCCTCCTTGACACCCTTGTCCGCGATCGCGGCCAACACCGGGTCCACACCGGACACCAGGCGCTGCAGCAGCGCCAGCCGCCACGTCGAGAACACCAGCAGCCGCGCGATCAGGTGCCCGAAGTGCCCGCCACCCAGCTCCGCGAGCCGGACATTGCGGAACTCGTGCTCAGCCCGCAGGAACGCGTAGGAGTCCTCGGTGCGCCCCGAACCGTCGGCCTTGCCGGCCCGGGCCAGCAGCAGCCGCGCCTGCCCGAGCAGGTCGAGCCCGATGTTGGCGATGGCGACCTCGTCCTCGAGTTCGGGTGCGTTGGTGCACCATTCCTGCAGCCGGTGGGAGAAGATCAGCGCGTCGTCGCCCAGCATCAGGCAGTAGGCGGCCAGCTGTACACTGTCCACTCCGGACGGCACTGAGGTGTCCATACCGGACAGCGGATCGGCGAAGCCGGTGCCGAATGCCCAGCGGGCGTCGTTGTCCTCGGTGATCGCCTCGTACACGTTGTCAAAGGACATCAGGGCCTCACATATGCGGGACGTTGTCGGGGATGTCGTAGAACGTCGGGTGCCGGTAGACCTTGTCGCCGCTGGGCGCGAAGAACGGGTCCTTCTCGTCCGGCGACGACGCGGTGATGCTCGACGCGCGCACGACCCAGATCGACACGCCCTCGTTGCGGCGGGTGTAGAGATCGCGCGCGTGGTGCAGCGCCATCTGATCGTCGGCCGCGTGCAGCGACCCGACGTGCACGTGGTTCAGGCCCCGCTTCCCGCGGACGAACACCTCGTAGAGCGGCCAGTCGTGCTTCATGCCGACACCTCCTTCTTCGCCGCGTGCGCCACGGCGGCTTCCCGAACCCACGCACCGTCGTCGTGCGCGCGACGCCGGTGCGCGATCCGTGACGCGTTGCAGGGGCCGTTGCCCTCCAACACGTTCTTGAACTCGTCCCAGTCGACCTCGCCGAAGTCGTAATGCCCCCGCGCAGCGTTCCACCGCAGCGCCGGGTCCGGGAACGTGACGCCGAGCGCTTCGGCCTGCGGCACGGACATGTCGACGAACCGCTGGCGCAACTCGTCGTTGGTGTGCCGCTTGATCTTCCACGCCATCGACCGCGCGGTGTTCGGCGAATCGGCGTCCGACGGGCCGAACATCATCAGCGACGGCCACCACCAGCGGTTCACGGCCTCCTGCACCATGTCCCGCTGCTGCCCGGTGCCCTTCATCATCGTCATCAGCAGCTCGAAACCCTGCCGCTGATGAAAGGACTCCTCCTTGCAGATGCGGATCATCGCCCGCGCATAAGGCCCGTACGACGAACGGCACAGCGGCACCTGGTTGCAGATCGCCGCGCCGTCGACCAGCCAGCCGATCACGCCCACGTCGGCGAACGTCAGCGTCGGGTAGTTGAAGATCGACGAGTACTTCTGCGCGCCGGTGATCAGCTTGTCGGTCAGGTCCGCGCGGTCGGCGCCGAGCGTCTCCGCCGCAGAGTACAGGTACAGCCCGTGCCCGGCCTCGTCCTGCACCTTGGCCAGCAGGATCGCCTTGCGCCGCAACGACGGCGCGCGCGTGATCCAGTTGCCCTCCGGCTGCATCCCGATGATCTCCGAGTGCGCGTGCTGCGCGATCTGCCGGATCATCGTCTTGCGGTAGCCCTCGGGCACCCAGTCCCGCGGCTCGACGCGCTGGTCACGTTCGATCGTATGCTCGAAATGGGACTCGAGGTCGGCTTCGGGAAGAGTCACAGTCACTGGTTCTCCTTCGTGACAAGGGTCAGCACGTCGTACTTGGCCACGGACTCGCCGTTCTGGTTGGTGACGTCGGCGTCCCAGCGGACCTCGCCGTACTCCTGGTCGATCCGCGGCGTGATCTGCTTGGCGGTCAGCGTGACGGTCAGCGCGTCGTCCACCTTCACGGGCGTGAGGAAACGCAGGTTCTCCAGGCCGTAGTTGGCCAGCACCGGCCCCGGCTCGGGCGACACGAACAGGCCGGCCGCGAACGAAACGACGAGATACCCATGCGCGACGATCCCGCCGAACAACGGATTGGCCGCGGCCGCTTCCGGATCGGTGTGCGCGTAGAACGTGTCCCCGGTGAACTCGGCGAAGTGATCGACGTCGGCCTGCGTGACCGTTCGCGGCCCCGCGACCACCGAGTCGCCGATACGCAGCTCCGCCAGGGACTTCCGGAACGGGTGCACGTCACCTTCGGTTCGCGGAGCGCCGGTCACCCACCGGCCGGTCACGGCGCTCAGGACGGCCGGCGAGCCTTGTACCGCCGTGCGCTGCATGTGGTGCAGCACGCCGCGGATGCCGCCCAGCTCCTCGCCACCGCCCGCGCGGCCGGGGCCGCCGTGCACCAGCTGCGGCATCGGCGCACCGTGCCCGGTCGACTCCTTGGCGTCCTCGGCATCGAGCACCAGCAACCGCCCATGGAACGGCGCCGCACCCAGGACCACGTCTCGGACGAACTGCTGATCGCTCGAGACCACCGATCCGACGAGGCTGCCGCCACCCCGGGCCGCCAGCTCGATCACCTGGTCGGTGGAGGTGTAGGGCAGCAGCGTCGCGACCGGGCCGAACGCCTCCACCTCGTGCGGCTCCGGCCGCGCCGGGTCGGCCTTGAGCAACACCGGGGAGAGGAATGCGCCACGCTCCGCGTCCGCCTCGACGACGTCGACCTTGTCCGGATCACCGAAGACGACACTGCCCGCGGCCAGCAGGGCTTTGAGCGAGCGACGCACCTCTTCGCGCTGCTCCAGGCTGGCCAGTGCGCCCATCCGGACGCCCTCGGCGGTGGGGTTCCCGATCGTCACCTTCGCGAGCCGCTCACGTGCGGCGGCGGCGACCTCGTCCAGTAGCTCGGCCGGCACGAACGCGCGGCGGATCGCGGTGCACTTCTGACCCGCCTTGACCGTCATCTCGGTGACCAGCTGCTTGACGAACAGATCGAACTCGGCGGTGCCGGGCTGGGCGTCCGGGCCGAGGATCGAGCAGTTGAGCGAGTCGGCTTCGGCGTTGAACCGCACCGAGTTCCGCACGATCGCCGGATGCGCCCGCAGCTTCCGCGCGGTCGAGGCGGATCCGGTGAACGAGACGAGATCCTGCGCAGTCACATGGTCCAGCAGGTCGCCGACGCTCCCGGCGACGAACTGCAGCGCCCCCTCCGGCAGGATGCCGGATTCGATGATCAGCTCCACCAGCCGAGCGGTCAGGTATGCCGTCTGGCTGGCGGGTTTGACCAGGCTCGGCACCCCGGCCAGGAAAGCCGGCGCGAACTTCTCCAGTGGACCCCACACCGGGAAGTTGAACGCGTTGATCTGGATCGCGACGCCGCGCAACGGGGTCGCGATGTGCTGGGCGACGAACATGCCGCCCTTGCTCAGTGGCTCGACGTCGCCGTCGACGTACACGGTGTCGTTCGGCAGCTCACGGCGCCCCTTCGAGCCGTAGCCGAAGAGCACGCCAATGCCACCGTCGATGTCGACCATCGAGTCGGTCTTGGTCGCACCCGTGCGGGCCGACAGCGCATACAGCTCGGCGCGGTGCTCGCGCAGGTGCGAGGCGAGTGCCTTGAGCAACGCCGCACGCTGGTGGAAGGTCAGCTCACGCAGCGCCGGGCCGCCGACCCGGCGGCCGTACTCCAGCGCGCCCGCGAAGTCGACGCCCGCCGACGACACCCGCGTGACCACCTCGCCGGTAGCGGCGTCGTGTAGCGGGACGCCCTCGTCCTCAGCCGTGTGCCACTCGCCCGAGACGTAGCTGCGCAACTGCGGTGTCGCGTGTCCCATTGACTCTCCTCACACCCAATTAACTGACCGAACGTTCAGAAACTAATGGTAGCGCGCCCTGCTGCCTGACGAAAGCGGGAACACCGAAGTTCCAGTCGAAATTCGGGCCGGCTGGTCGGGACCGCAAACCAGCAGGGTGCGGTGACGTCGTTCCTGGCCGAGGAGAAGCCGGAGTTCACCGGGCGGTGACGGTTGCCGGTGTGGTCCGCGCCCGAACGGGCCACACCAGCACCGGCGGCTACTGCCAGGCGTGGAAGCCGCGGCCGGTCTTGCGGCCGAGCTCGCCCGCGGCGACCTTGTCCCGCAGCAACTGTGGCGGGGCGAATCGCTCCCCCAGCGTGGCATGCAGGTATTCGGCGATGGCCAGGCGCACGTCCAGCCCGACGAGATCGGTGGAACGCAGCGGCCCCATCGGGTGCCGGTAGCCCAGCTCCATTGCGTTGTCGATGGCCTCGGCGTCCGCGACACCCTCCTCGAGCATCCGGATCGCTTCCAAGCCCAGCAGCACGCCGAGCCGGCTGG
Organism: Amycolatopsis sp.; assembly: GCA_035248845.1. Lineage (GTDB taxonomy): Bacteria > Actinomycetota > Actinomycetes > Mycobacteriales > Pseudonocardiaceae > Amycolatopsis_E. The sequence continues at coordinate 15,568 of DATFHB010000032.1, forward strand.
TGGCGAAGCCCGGCGAGTCGCGCACGACGACGTCGGTCTTGCCCAGGCCGCGAACCCAGTCCCGGACACCGCTGACGACCTGATCGGCGGTTCCGGGCGCGTGCACCACCTCGACCAGCTTCGATGCCGGAACGGGGTTGAAGAAGTGCATGCCGAGGAACCGGGCGGGAACCCGCAAGGCTGCCCCCAGCTCGGCGATCGACAGCGAGCTGGTGTTGCTGGCCAGTACCGTGTAGTCGCCGACCGCTGCTTCGGCCTTCGTGAGGACGTCGATCTTGAGGTCGGCACGCTCAGGAACGGCTTCGACAACGAGATCCGCGTCGGCCGGGAGCCGGTCAACGCCATCGACCACGACGATCCGGTCGAGCACGACGGCCGGGTCGGCAGTCAGCTTCCCGCGTTCGGCGGCCTTGGTCACTCCGTCGGCCAGCCGGGCGCGGGCGGCTTCGACCGCCTCGGCACCGCTCTCCACGACCGACACCCGAGCGCCTTGGACGGCGAAGACCTGCGCGATGCCCGCACCCATCCGGCCGCCCCCGATCACCCCGACCGTGCCGGGCATCTTCCGGGTCGCGTTCACGGCTTCCTCCGTTCCAGGAACCGGGTCATCCGGTCCCGCTTGTCGTCGGACTCGAACAGCACGGCCTGGGCCAGATCGTCGGCCAGCGGATGCGGGCCCGGAGCGTCGAGGACCAGCTTGGTCAGCCGCAAGGCCGACGCCGACGACCGGCCCAGCTGGTCCAGCAGCGCGTGCGCGCGTTCCAGCAACACGTGGGCAGGAACGATCTCGGCGAGCAGGCCGTGCCGCAGAGCCGCGTCGGCATCGAGACGGTAGCCGCCGAGCAACACCTGCTTCGCCACCGAACGGCCGGTCAGCTCGGCCAGCCGCCAGCACGCGCCGGCTGCGGCGAGGATACCCAGGCCCGGCTCCGGGTTGCCGAACACCGCAGACGGGGTGCCCATCCGGATGTCGCAGGCGTAGGCGAGTTCGGCGCCGCCGCCGAGCGCGTAGCCGTCGATCGCAGCGAGGGTGGGCAAAGGCAGCCGGGCGATCCGGTCGAACAGCCGGCTGTTGATGCCCCGTAGCGCTTCGTCCCGGCCGCGTTCACGCAACTCCGCGATATCGGCTCCGCCGGCGAAGTTGCCCTCGGCGCCGGTCAGCAGCAGCAAGCGCGGCCGCGCTTCGAGCAGACCGCAGACCTCGTGCAACTCGCCGATCATGGCGGCGTTGATCGCGTTGCGCGCGGCCGGGCGGCTCAGCGTGACGACGACGCGGTCGTCTCGCTCCTCCACGAGCAGCGTGTTCACACGCGCTCCACCAGCAACGCCACGCCTTGGCCAACGCCGACGCACAGCGTCGCGAGACCGCGGCGGGCCTGCTCGCGCTCCAGCCGGCCCAGGAGCGTGACCACCAGCCGCGCCCCGGAACAGCCCAATGGGTGGCCGAGCGCGATCGCGCCGCCGTCGGCGTTGACCTTCGCCTCGTCCAGCTTCAGGCGCCGGATCACCGCGAGGCTCTGGGCGGCGAAGGCTTCGTTCAGCTCGATGGCGTCCAGGTCGTCGACGGAAAGCCCGGCGCGGCCGAGAAGCTTTTCCGTTGCCGGTACCGGGCCGAGTCCCATCAGGTTCGGCGCGACGCCCGCGCTCGCGCCGGCGACCACGCGGGCCCGGGGCGTGAGTCCGTGGCGGCGGACCGCGTCCTCGCTCGCGAGCACGAGCGCAGCCGCGCCGTCGGACAACGGGGAGGAGGTCCCGGCGGTCACCATGCCGCTCTCGCGGAACACCGGCCGGAGGCCGGCCAGCTTCTCGAGCGTGGTGGTGCGACGGGGACCTTCGTCCACACTGAACGCGCCGTCCTTGACCGGGACCGCCACGATCTCCGGCGCGAACCGGCCGGCGTCGATCGCGGCGAGCGCGCGCTGGTGGCTGCGCAGCGCGAACTCGTCACACTCCGCACGCGTCAGGCCGTCCAGGCGCGCGACCTCCTCGGCCGTCTCCCCCATCGGCAACGTCACCTTGCGCACCTCGGGACCGGAGTCCGCCTGCACGGCGGCGTCCTGCGCGGTGAACTCGGGGTTGGTGAAACGCCAGCCCAGCGACGTGTCCGCCACCTCCCCAGGACGCGCCCAGGGCGTGCCCGGCTTCGCCATCACCCACGGCGCCCGGGTCATCGACTCGACACCCCCGGCAACGACCACGTCCGCCTCGCCGGACCGGATCGCCTGGGCCGCGGACGCGACGGCGGTCAACCCGCTGGCACACAAGCGGTTCACGGTGTAGCCGGGCACCTCGTCAGGAAGGCCGGCGAGCAACGCGGCCATCCGTGCGACGTTGCGGTTGTCCTCGCCCGCCTGGTTCGCGGCACCGAGGATCACCTCGTCCACCGCCTCACTCGCCACGCCCGCGCGCTCGAGTACGTTCCGCACGACCACGCCGGCGAGATCGTCGGGCCGGACCCCGGCCAGCGCGCCGCCGTAGCGGCCCTGCGCGGTACGGACTCCGTCGACCACAAACACCTCAGGCATGGGCTCTCCTCTTGACATCCGAACGGATCGCACTTTTACTGGGCCCACATTATTTACCGTCCATTCGGTCAGTAAGCAAGGCGGTGGAGCTTCGTGTCACACCCCGCACTCGCGGACGCGGCCCGCACCATGCTCGACTCCGACGCGGCGTCCACGTCGGTGGGCATCCGGGTCGATCGGGCGCGCGACGGGGACGCCGTCGCGCACATGCCGGTGACCGACCGCATGGTCAACGGGCACGGCATCGCCCACGGCGGCTACCTGTTCCTGCTCGCCGACACCGCGTTCGCCTGCGCATGCAACAGTCACGGCCCCGGGATACACCCGAAGGCCGTGAAGTGGTGGCCGAGTTCCGCGGCCGGAGCCGCACCATCGCGACAGTCCCAAGGGAGTCCTGAGTCATGACCACCACGCACAGTGCAGTGCCGGCAGCCCGACGGCTCGGCGCTGCCCCGGCTGCCGACGACCTGTCGCCCGACGAGCGTTTGAGCACCGACGAGCTGCGCTCTCGTCAGCTGGAGCGTCTGCAGTGGACCCTCCAGCACGCCTACGCCAACGTACCGTTCTACCGGGCGAAGTTCGATGCGGCCGGCGTCCACCCCGACGACTGCAAGGAACTGGCCGACCTGGCGAAGTTCCCGTGCACCACCAAGCAGGACCTGCGCGACAACTATCCCTTCGGCATGTTCGCGGTTCCGCAGGACCAGGTACGCCGCATCCACGCCTCCAGCGGCACCACCGGCAAGCCGACCGTCGTCGGTTACACCGAGCAGGACATCGACACGTGGGCCACCGTGATGGCCCGTTCGATCTTCGCCGCCGGCGGCCGTCCCGGCCACAAGCTCCACAACGCCTACGGCTACGGCCTGTTCACCGGTGGCCTCGGCGCGCACTACGGCGCCGAAAAGCTCGGCTGCACCGTGATCCCGGCGTCCGGCGGCATGACCGCCCGCCAGGTGCAGATCATCACCGACTTCCGGCCCGAGGTCATCATGGTGACCCCGTCCTACATGCTCACCCTGCTCGACGAGTTCGAGCGGCAGGGCATCGAGCCCCGCAGCACCTCCTTGAAGATCGGGATCTTCGGTGCCGAGCCGTGGACCGAACAGATGCGCCGCGAGATCGAGGACCGCATGGACCTCGACGCCGTCGACATCTACGGCCTGTCGGAGGTCATGGGCCCCGGCGTCGCCCAGGAATGCGTCGAAACCAAGGACGGCCTGCACATCTGGGAAGACCACTTCTACCCCGAGGTGGTCGACGCGGTCGAGGGCGAGGTGCTCTCCGACGGGGAAACCGGCGAGCTGCTGTTCACCTCGCTGACCAAGCAGGCGCTGCCGATCATCCGCTATCGCACCCGCGACCTCACCGCGCTGCGCCCCGGCACCGCGCGCCCGGCGTTCCGGCGGATGGACAAGGTCACCGGCCGCAGCGACGACATGATCATCCTGCGTGGCGTGAACGTGTTCCCCACCCAGATCGAGGAAATCGTCCTCGACGTCGACGGGCTGGCTCCGCACTTCCAGCTGAGGCTGACCAAACGTGACCGCATGGACCACCTGACCGTTCTGGTCGAATGCCTCGCCGGCACCACGGAGGACCGCCGTCGCGATGCGTCCCGGGAGATCGCCACGCGGGTCAAGGACGGCGTCGGCGTGTCCGTCGGGGTCGAGGTCCTTGCCCCCGAAACGCTGGAGCGGTCGGTCGGGAAGCTGCGCCGGGTGATCGACCAGCGTCAGGAGCCGTGACACGGCTTGCGACAATGTCGGCATGGCCGACACACCGACGAGCCGGACCGCCAGGCGCGGCAGACCCGGGTACGACCTGGAGTCCCTGCTGCGCGTGGCGGTTTTGGCGTTCACCGAACGCGGTTTCGACGGCACCAGCATGGAGGACCTCTCCCGCAAACTCGGGATCTCGAAGTCGGCCATCTACCACCACGTGCCGAGCAAGGACGAACTGCTGCGCCTGGCCGTCGGCCGCGCCCTCGACGGCCTGTTCGCCGAAGTGGCCACTTTGGACACGATCGAGGGACGGGCCATCGACAAGCTCGAGCACCTCGTCCGCGCGAGCGTCGTTGTCCTCATCCAGCAGCTGCCGTTCGTCACGCTGCTGCTGCGTATCCGCGGCAACACCAAGGTAGAACGCGCCGCCCTCGCCCGCCGCAAGGAGTTCGACCGGATCGTCGCCGACCTGGCCGGCAAGGCCGCCGCCGACGGTGACCTGCGGCCCGACATCGACCCGAACGTCTCCGCCCGCCTGCTGTTCGGCATGGTCAACTCGATCGCCGAGTGGTACCGGCCCCGCGGGGGCGTCTCCGCCGCGGCCCTCGCCGATACGGTCACGGCGGTCGCCTTCGACGGACTCCGCCTGCACCACGACTCAACGCCAATTGACTGACCGACCGTTCAGTGAGTACGGTCACGCCGACCGGCGTTTGCTCGACGAGGAGTTCGCATGGCGACAGCGATGTGCACGACCGGGTTCGAAGACTGGGAAGACCAGATCTGCCGCACCTTCGTTCCCCTGCAGGCGCGCCGCGCCGACGACACCACCGGCTTCAGCGGCGGCGTCGACTCCGCCGAGCTCGGCTCGGTGACGCTGGCGTCGGTGACGGCGTCGCACGCGATGGTCGAACGCACCCGCCGCCTGATCCGCCAGGACGATCCGGAGCTGTACAAGTTCGGGCTGCAGGTCAGTGGCACCAGCGTGATCGAGCAGGACGACCGGCAGGCCCACCTCACCCCCGGCGACCTGGCCCTCTACGACACCTCGCGGCCGTACCGGATCTCCTTCAGCGACAACTTGGGGATGACCGTGGCGATGTTCCCGCGCAAGCTCGTCCGGCTGCCCGAGGACCACATGGCCCGGCTGACCGCCGTCCGCCTCGCCGGCGACTCCGGGCTCGGCGCTCTGGTCGCGCCGCTGATGAAGGGACTCAGCGGCGACCTCGACACCCCCACGACCACGATCGCGACGCACTTGGGCGACGCTGTGGTCGACTTGGTCACTGCTGCGTTCGCCTGGCAGATGCAGGAACCCCTCGAGGAGGGCACCTCCGCGTTCCGGCGGGCGCTGCGAGTGAAGGTCGGAAAGTTCATCGATGACAACCTGCGCGACCCCGGGCTCACGTCGAAGGCCGTGGCCGACGCGCATTTCGTGTCCGTCCGGTACCTGCAGAAGGTGTTCGAGGCCGAGGGTGTCTCCGTGTCGACGATGATCCGCACCCGCCGGCTGGAACGGTGCCGGCGCGATCTCGCCGATCCGCACTGCAGCCACATCCCGATCGTCGCGGTCGCGCAGCGATGGGGATTCACCGACGCCGCGCACTTCTCCCGGCTTTTCCGCGGTGCGTTCGCTCAGTCACCGCGGGAGTACCGCAAGGCCGCCGGCGTTTGACATTCGGCACCGGCCCGGAGGCGGCTTCACCTCCGGGCCTGACTGCCGCTCAGAGGACGATGGTCACGACCTTCTCCTCGGTGTTGGCGAGGATGCCGCTCCAACCGAGCTCGCGGCCGATACCGCTGGCCTTCATCCCGCCCCACGGCAGCGCGGGGTCGAGCGCCGCCCAGCCGTTGACCCAGACCGCGCCGGCCCGGACCTTCGAAGCCAGGGTATGCGCGTTCGACACATCCCGCGTCCAGATGGTCGCGGCGAGCCCGTACTGGGTGTCGTTGGCGATGGCGATGGCCTCGTCAATGGTGTCGAACGGGATCACCGCGCCGACCGGGCCGAAGATCTCCTCCTGGGCGATCTTCGAGCTGTTGTCGACGTCGGCGAAGATCGCCGGGCGGACGAAGAAGCCCGGACCGTCGTGCCGATCGCCGCCGGCGACCAGCCGCGCGCCCGAGGCCTTGCCCGCCTCGATGTAGTCGAGCACGCGCTGTTGCTGGGCGGCGTTGATGAGCGCACCCATGGTGGTGTCCTCGGCGAACGGGTCGCCGAGCACCTGCGCCTGGGCGGCCTGTGCGAGCGCGCCGACCACGGTGTCGTAGTGGGAGCGATGCACCAGCACGCGGCTACCGGCCGCGCACACCTCGCCTTGGTTGAAGAACAGCCCCATCGCGATGCCCTGGATGGCGGCCTCGACGTCGGCGTCCTCCGCGACGATCTGCGGGGTCTTGCCACCCAGTTCGAGCGTGACGCGCTTGAACGTGTCCGCGGCGGACTTCTGGATCAGCCGCCCCACCTCGGGCGAACCCGTGAAGCTGATCTTGTCGACGCCCGGGTGCGCGACCAGCGCCGCCCCCGCGCCACCGCCCAGACCCGGCACGATGTTCACGACGCCGGCAGGGAAACCGGCTTCCCCGATCAGCTTGCCCAAGTGCAGGATCGAGAGCGGCGCGTCCTCGGCCGGCTTGACCACCACGGTGTTGCCTGCGGCGAGCGCGGGGCCGAGCTTCCACGCGGCGATCATCAGCGGCGTGTTCCACGGGATGATCGCACCGATGACCCCGACCGGCTCGCGCACGGTGTACGAGTGGGTCTTCGCCATCCCCATGTACCCCGCGGTCGGGATGGTGGCACCCTGGATCTTGTCCGCCCACCCGGCGAAGTGCCGCAACGTCGCGATCGTGTTCGGCACGTCGAGCATCGCCGGCTGTCCGGCCGGCTTGCCGACGTCCAACGCCTCCAGCCGCGCCAGCTGCTCGGCGTCGCGCTCGACCAAGTCGGCGAGCTTGTTCAGCAACCGCCCGCGGGCAACGCCCGGAGTGTCGCCCCAGGCGCCGTCCAACGCCGCCCGGGCCGCCTTGACCGCACGGTCGACATCCTCGGCACTCGCGTCCGCGACCCGGGCCAGCACCTCACCGGTGGCCGGGTTGAGGTCGTCGAACGTGCCCGCCGCCTCCGACCAGGTCCCGTCGATCAACAACCCGGTGGTGAACCCGGCCTGTGTGTCCGCGGTCAACGTCATGGTCTCCTCCTGCTTGCGTAACGGTGGTTCCCGTCACATTCACAGTCCGGCAGGCACCGGAGTTGACCATTCCCGCACGCAGGTTGACTGCAAGCGTCCTGACGAGATCCCGCCCGCTCCCACGGGAGGACCGTTCGCCCCGAGGGGCTGCGGCTTATCGGTTGTTCTGCCGTACCAGCAGGAGCCGCCGACCTACGGTTGCCCGAACACCTTCGCGAAACAAGGAGTGAAAATGAGTGTGTCGACCCCACGCGAACTACAGGAACGGTTCGTCAAGTACTTCCTGGCCGACGATCTCGAAGGGCTGCTGTCCCTGTACGAGGACACGGCGGTCTTCGTCGCCCAGTCCGGCGAGAGCGCGAGCGGACGCGCCGCGGTGCGTGAAGCACTGAGCGGGTTCCTCGGCATTCCCCGCATCTCGTTCAAGCTCACACCGACGTTCGCGGTCGAAGCGGACGGTGTCGCGCTGATGCACGCCGACTGGTCCCTCGAGGGCACCGACCCCGAGGGCAAGCCCCTGTCGCTCGGCGGCAGCACGGTCGAGGTCGCTCGCCGCCAAGCCGACGGCAGCTGGCGCTATGCCGTCGACAGCCCGTTCGGCATCGTCGGCTGACGTCGGAACCTGCGGCACCTCAAGGAAGCGGTGAGCAATGAGCGAGGAAATCTGGCGCTGGTCCGCCGAGCGGACGGCGCAGAGCATTCGTACAGGCGAGGTCTCGGCCGTGGAGGTCGTAACGGCGGCGATCGCGCGGCTAGAGAGCACCAACCCCGTGTCGAACGCTTTCGGCGAAATCGCCGACGACGCGTTGGACAAGGCGAAGGAGGCAGACGAGGCGACCGCACGTGGCGGCCCGGTCGGGCCCCTGCATGGAGTACCGACCGCCTTCAAACTGAACACTGACATCGCCGGGCACCCGACCCCCGACGGCGTGGCGGAGTACCTCGCACACCCGGCTCCGGAGACCGCACCGGTGATCGCGAACCTGCAGGCTGCGGGTGCGATCTCGCTCGGACGCACCAACTGCCCGTCGTTCTCGTTCCGGTGGAGCACGCAGAGCGAGCACTGGGGTGTCACCCGCAACCCGTGGGACAGCGCGGTCAC
>DATFHB010000033.1:0-20134 GCA_035248845.1 Amycolatopsis sp.
CGTTGACGTAGTCGGCGCCGGTCGGGCTCGACGGGACGACGACCGGAGCGGTCAGCTCATCAGCCGAGGCGACACCACCGGCGAGGCCGAGGACACCGGCGGACAGAGCCGCCACCGCAACGACGCGAGTCAGGGTCTTACGCATGAACTTCATCTCCTTCTTGTTCGACTACTTCTCTTCGGTGGTGGTGGTCAGCCGAGGGAGCCGGCGGCACCCTGGACGATCGACGGGATCGCACCCGCCCAGGCCGAGCTGACGAGACCGGCGGCACCCGCACCGGCCAGCGCACCCGCCTTGTTCCAGGCGTTGACGTAGTCGGCGCCGGTCGGGTGCGAGGGGACGACGACCGGAGCGGTCAGGCCCTCGCTGTCCCGCGCACTGCGGTCCTTTGTGGACTTCGAGGTGGACTTGGTCGCCTTCGGCGCCGCGGCACTCTCGTGCGACTTGGCTGTGGCGTGCTTGTGCGCAGGGCGCACCGTGTCGGCCTTGGCGGGGGTCGACATCGAGCCGGCGGCACCCTGGACGATCGAGGGGATCGCACCCGCCCACGCGGAGGAGACGAGCCCGGCCGCACCGGCACCAGCCAGGGCACCGGACTGGTTCCACGCGTTGACGTAGTCAGCACCGGTCGGGTGCGACGGCACGACAACCGGAGCCGTCAGGCCGCCGGCCTCGTCGGTCTTGGCCGAACCCACCGAACCAGCAGCACCCTGCACGATCGACGGGATCGCACCCGCCCACGCCGAGGACACGAGACCCGCCGCACCGGCACCGAAGCACATGCCGGACTGGTTCCAGGCGTTGACGTAGTCAGCACCGGTGGGGTGCGACGGCACGATCGCCGGGCAGGTCGCGTCGCCGGTCAGCGGCGTCGACGGTGTGCCGGGCGCACCGGGGCCCGAACCGGCACCCGGGTCCGTCGGGGCTGGCTGCCCGGGGGCCGGGGCCGGCTTCTCCGGCCGGGGCGCGGGGCCGGGCAGGCAGTCGCAGCCGGGGTCGAGCTGCGCCGCTCCCGCGACCGCCACCGGAGCCACCGTGGACGCACTCTCGGCAGCCCACGCGGTGGACCCGAAAGCCCCCAGCACGAGGACACCGGCCGCGGCCAGCACCGAGGTGGCTGCAACCTTTCTGGCCTTATTGATCATTACCAGTGTGCTCCTTGTTCATTCGATTGTTTCAGCGAAACAGCCGGTGAGCGTTGCTCGGGAATTTTTGCGATCCCCGCGTAACCAACTAAACATCCATGCGAAACTTTTTCCAGCCGCTTTACCCTATCGAGTGGCACCTGATCGGATTACCATTTAGGCAGCTGCTCTGACAATAGGAAATACAGCGCATCACCTGGTCGAGATGCGCTCAACACCAATTGAAATAATGGCTAGTCACCCATGTCGGCAACCGTTCATCGCACTCTCCTCGCCGGTGAAATGGGTTCATGACCGGACGGCGAGAAATGGCTCGAGCGCGGATAACCGCACGACGAAAATCCATCTCGCCGTGCGGGAAATCAGTCGGGGGTGACGCCGGGCTGGGCGTTGACGGTCCGGAACACGACCGGACCGGCGGATCGCAGCGGCCGGTACACGGTCCGCCCGGTCCAGAACGGGGACTCGTCGCCCGCGAAGGCGGACGTGTCGGGTGAGTGGAAGCCGCTGCCCGCGCTGCCGCTGGGAGCGGGTGCCGACGGCACGTCCCACTGCGGGCTCGGTGCCGGTGCCGCCGGGCCAGCAGGCTGGTCGTCCGGTGTGGACCGGTGCTGCTCCGCCGAGGGTGCGGCGTTGTGCGGCGGGTCGATCGCTTGCAGAGGCACCGGCGGACGGTGCACCGGTGGGTTGTCGACGTGTTTCTCCGGTGGCGGCGACGGCACGAGGACCGGCGCGGCCGGCTGGTGCGCGGCGCGGGTGGCCCGCGCCGGAGTCTGCTTCGCCTCGGGCACCAGCGACCCTACGGTCTTCTCGAAATGGCCGAGCATCTGGTCGAGCGAGCCCACGACGATCGGGCCGGCCGTCTTCTGCTGCGGCGGCAGCACCCTGGTGGTGACGGTCTCGACCGCGTCGTGGACGGTGTCGTGCACCGTGTTGTCGACCAGTCCGAGCGGATCGTCGCTGCCGACGACGTTGACCAGCGGTGCCGCCGGCTCCTCGGCGGCCGACGCCGCCATCGACGAGACCATCCACGACAGGACGGTGACGGCGCACGCACCCGCGATCCCGAGCAAAACGCCAAGGCCGACGCGGCGCACCACGGTGCACACCGCCTGGCCCAACGCCTGCCGATTCACTTCGAGATCCCGGATCCCTTCAACGTCACCAGCTTCCCGGTCAGTTGAAGATTCGCAGACTGACTCGGCGCCTTGCAGGATGGAAACGACTTGAGCGCCTGATCGTGTGACACGGCTTCAGGTCTCGTGAGGGCCGACGTCCGATTCGCACGAGTCGCTAGGGTGAGCACGTGAGTGACGGTCCCAAGCCCCGGTTTCCTGGCGAAGACGCGTCCACGGAGGCACTGGTCCCGAGAGGGCTCCGCGTCAGCGCCGCCTTCGCATGGCGGTTCCTCGTGGTGATCGCCGCCCTGTACGTGGTCATCTGGCTGATCGGCAAGCTGTCCGTCGTGGTCATCCCGGTGGCCATCGCGCTCCTGTTCGCCGCGCTCGGTGCCCCGCTCGTCGGGCACCTGGTCAACCTCAAGGTGCCGCGCGGGCTGGCCACGGCGATCGTCCTGATCGGCGGGATCGCGGTGCTCGGCGGGCTGCTCACGTTCGTCGTCATCCAGTTCACCGCCGGCCTGCCCGAGCTGCAGAAACAGGTCAGCGAGAGCCTTTCCCAGGTCCGCGACTTCCTGATCAACGACCTGCATCTGCGGCAGGAGCAGATCCAGCAGTTCATCGACAACGCGATCTCCTACCTGCAGAACAACCAGGCCGCGATCACCACCAACGCGCTGACCACGGCGGGCACCATTGGCGAAGTCCTCACCAGCATGCTGCTGACGCTGTTCACCACGATCTTCTTCCTCGCCGGGGGCGCGAAGATCTGGTCCTTCCTGATCCTGGGCGTCCCGGGCTACGTGCGGGCCCGCGTGGATGTCGCCGGGCGCCGGGGGTTCGCATCGCTGGTCAGCTACGTGCGGGCGACCGCCGCGGTGGCGGTGGTGGATGCGGTCGGCATCGGCATCGGGCTGTGGATCGTGCGCGTGCCGCTGGTGATCCCGCTGGCGACGCTGGTGTTCCTGGCCGCCTTCGTGCCGATCCTCGGCGCGGTGGTGGCCGGTGCGGTCGCGGTGCTGGTTGCGCTCGTGACCAACGGGTTCATCACCGCGCTGATCGTGCTCGGCATCGTGATCCTGGTGATGCAACTGGAAAGCCACATCCTGCAGCCGCTGCTGCTGGGCCGGGCCGTGAAGCTGCACCCGCTCGCGGTGGTGCTGGCCATCGCCGCCGGCCTGGTCGTGGCGGGGATCGCGGGCGCACTGCTCGCGGTGCCGCTACTGGCCGTGCTGAACGCGGGCATCCGGTCCCTGCTGCACGAGAAGGACCCGCATCCCGAGGATGTCGACGTGTTGCACGCACAGCAGGCGGCCGCGCCCAACGACGATGAGTCCGAAGTGGACGACGAGCCCGAGCAGCCGTGAGCCGGCGGTTCGGGCCGACGGAAGTCGAACCGGCCACCCCGCTGTGGTGGGGCGGCATCGGTCTGCGCATCCTGACCTGGCTGTTCGCGCTCGGCGCGGTGGTCCTGCACGACGGGGACTACCAGCGCCCGGCGCTCGCGTGGATCGTGCTCGGCGCGATGGCGGTCTGGACGTTGGTGACCAGCCTCGTCTACTCGCGTGAAGCGTTGCGGTGGCGGTGGGGCTGGTTCGTCGTGGTCGACCTGGTGGTCGTGTGCGGGCTGATGCTCACGTCGCCGTGGATCCTCACGCCCGAGCAGCTGGCGAGCGTGGACCCGCTGATCACGACCGTGTGGGTCTCGTGCGTACCGGTCGTCGCGGGCACCCGCTTCGGCGCACTCGGCGGGGTGGCGGCCGGGGTGCTCGTCGGCGCGGGGACGGCGCTGGCGCGGCAGGCGTTCACGCTCGACGTGGCGCGCGACGGCGTGCTGCTCGTCGCGACCGGCCTGCTGATCGGGATGAGTGCGACCACCGCGCGCAAGTCCGCCGCGGCGCTGGCGCGGGCGTGGCGCACGGAGGTCGCCAACGCCGAGCGCGAGCGGCTTGCACGCTCGATCCACGACAGCGTGCTGCAGGTGCTGGCCCGGGTCCGGCGCCGCGGTGCCGAACTCGGCGGGGAGGCCGCTGAGCTCGCCGAACTGGCCGGGGAGCAGGAGATCGCGTTGCGCGCGCTCGTCACGACCGAGCCGACCGGGACCCGTGGCGGCGAGGCCGATCTGCGGGCCGCGGTGCAACTGCTGGCGTCGTCGAAGGTGCAGGTCGCCGCGCCGGCCGGCGAGGTGATCCTGCCCGCGCAGGTCACCGACGAGCTGGTCGCCGTGGCCCGCGAGGCGTTGTCCAATGTGGGTAAGCACGCGCCCGGCGCGCAGGTGTGGGTGCTGCTGGAGGACCTCGGCACCGACGTCGTGATCACCGTTCGCGACAACGGCCCTGGCATCCCGGAAGGGAGGCTGGCCGCCGCCGAGGCGGAGGGCCATCTGGGGGTCGCCCGGTCCATACGGGGTCGCGTGCAGGACCTGGGTGGCACCATTTCCGTGGACACCGCGCCGGGGCGCGGTACCGAGTGGGAGTTCCGGGTGCCGAAGGGCGCCCAACCGGAAACGAGGAGGCGTCGATGGTCACGGTGATGGTCGTCGACGATCATCCGATCTGGCGTGACGGCGTGGCTCGCGACCTGACGGAGAGCGGGTTCGAAGTGGCCGCGACCGCTCCCAACGCGGACGCGGCGATCCGCATCGCCACCGCCGTGCGGCCCGACGTCGTGCTGATGGACCTCAACCTCGGGGACTCGTCAGGCGTCGACGCCACCCGCGAGATCACCAGCGCGCTGCCGGATACACGGGTACTCGTGCTGTCCGCGAGCGGTGAGCACAGCGACGTCCTCGAAGCGGTGAAGGCGGGCGCGTCGGGCTACCTCGTGAAGTCGGCGTCGGCACGTGAGTTGGTCGACGCGGTGCATCGCACCGCTGAAGGCGATCCGGTCTTCACCGCGGGGCTGGCGGGTCTGGTGCTGGGCGAGTACCGCCGGATGGCGGACGCCCCGGAGGGCGGCGCGCCCCGGCTCACCGACCGGGAGACCGACGTGCTGCGGTTCGTCGCCAAGGGGCTCACGTCGCGGCAGATCGCGGAACGGCTGGTGCTGTCGCACCGCACCGTGGAGAACCACGTGCAGTCGACACTGCGCAAGCTGCAGCTGCACAACCGCGTCGAGCTGGCGCGGTACGCGATCGAGCACGGGCTGGACGTCGAATAGGGGATTTTCCCTGATCCGAAGCGCGTGCGCGCGGTTCTACGCTGGTCGCATGGGCGATGAGACCGACACGAAACCGCTGTCACCGCGGGACTACCGCGTCTCCGACGAGGAGCGCGAACACGTCGTCGGCGTGCTGCAGAAGGCCATCGGTCAGGGAATGATCGACCTCGACGAGTTCACCCAGCGCACGGACATCGCGCTCGGCGCGAAGACCCGCGGCGAGCTCAACGCCGTCCTGATCGACATCCCGGGCTTGGTGAACCGCGAGATGACACCGCCGCCGGTGCGCACCGCCGCGTCCGACAACCGGGTCGAGCTGTCGGCGAAGTACTCGTCGCTGGTCCGCAACGGCCGTTGGGTCGTGCCGCCGGAGCTGGTGGTCCGGTCCAAGTACGGGTCGACGAAGCTGGACTTCTCCGAGGCGCAGGTCACCAGCCCCACCGTGCAGGTCGAGCTGGACTGCAAGTGGGGTTCGGTCGAGGTGATCATCCCGGAGGACGCCTCCATCGACCTCAACGCGATCAGCGACCTGAAGTACAGCTCGATCAACGACAAGACCCGGTCGAGCGGCTGGGGCGGCAACCCGCACCTGGTGTTCTCCGGCCGGGTGCACGGCGGCTCGCTGACCATCCGGTACCCGCGCCAGGGCCTGTTCGGCGCCTAGCGCGCCGCGAGCGCCGCCTGTGCCGCGGCTTCGCATTGGGCGAGAGTCGCACCGGCCAGGCTGGCGCCGACCGCGCGCACGGCGGCAGCGTTCATCGACAGGCTCGTCACGCCCAGGCCCGCCAGCACCCTGGCCAGCGCCGGATCCGCGGCGGCCTCACCGCACACGCCGACCGGTTTGCCTCCCGCGGCCTCGCAGACCATGGCGATCAGCCGCAGCAGACCTGGCTGCCACGGGTCGTTGAGGGCGGCAACCGCACCGAGCTGCCGGTCGGCGGCGAACGTGTACTGCGCGAGATCGTTGGTGCCGATGGACACCAAGTCGACCGCGTCGAGGATCTCCCGTGCCATCAGCGCCGCCGCGGGAATCTCGATCATCACGCCCGCGCGGGCGATCCCGGCAGCGTGCACGCGCTCGGCGAACCACGACGCCTCGGCGGGGGTCGCGACCATCGGCGCCATCACCGACACGTCGGCACCGGAATCCTTTGCCGCAGCGGCGATCGCCTCGAGCTGCCGGTCGAGGACAGCCGGCCGCTCGAACGCCACCCGCAGGCCGCGGACGCCGAGCGCCGGATTGGGTTCGGCGTCGAGGGAAAGGAACTGCATGGGCTTGTCGGCGCCGGCGTCGAGGGTGCGGACGATGACCGGCTTGCCCACGAACGGCGCGAGCACCGACAGGTACGCGTTGCGCTGCTCCGCGACGCTCGGCTCCGCGTCCGCGACGAGGTAGCAGAACTCGGTGCGGAACAGCCCGATGCCTTCCGCGCCCGCGTGCGCCGCGGCACGCGCGGTGCCGGGCGAACCGACGTTGCCCAGTACCTTCACCCGGTGACCGTCGGAGGTCCGGCCGACGCCGTCCCACTCGACCGGTCCGCGCGCGACGGCGGTGACGACCGGAGCGGCCGGGTCGACGGCCTCGACCTCTCCCGTGTCGCCGTCCACGCGCAGCGCTCGCACATCGCAGGCGAGCAGGCCGCGCACCGCGACGACCGCGGGAATGCCCAGCGCGCGGGCCAGGATCGCGGTGTGGCTGGTGGGGCCGCCCTCCTCGGTGACCAGTGCGAGCACACGGCTCGGGTCGAGGCCCGCGGTGTCGGCCGGGGCGAGATCGCGGGCGACCAGCACGCTCGGCGAGGACAGCTCGGGAACGCCGGGGGGTTCGGTACCGAGCAGCTCCGCGACCACCCGGTCGCGCACGTCCTCGATGTCGCGCACGCGTTCGGCCAGGTAGCCCCCGGCGGCGGCCAGGGTTTTGGCGAAGCCGTTCGCGGACTCGTGGACGGCGCGCGGCGCGGGCAGGCGCTGCGCGACGACGAGCCGCTCGGCTTCGGTGACCAGCGCCGGGTCGGCGGCCATCGCGGCCGTGGTCAGCAGGATCGTGGCGGCGTCGCCGGCCGTGGTCGCGGCGAGCGCTTCGAGCCTGCCGGCAACCGCCTGCGTGGCCGGCGCGATCCGGGCGGCTTCCCCCTGCGGGTCGGCCGGTTCCGGAGTGATCGGTGGCTCGCCGAGGGGTTCGGCGACCCGGACCACGGGGCCGCTCGCACGGCCCGGGCTCACGGCGACGCCGGTCAGTTTGGACATGGTCTAGACCATAACGGAATCCCGCACGGTAACTTCAGCTGCGCGAGGTAGCCGCGTCGCCAGAGTCTCGTCGAACGTCGCCGGGCTCAGGTGTGCCACAACACGGCTCACCCGCCGGCACTTCCTCCGCGGACGGATACGACGGCTGGGCGCCACCGCGGGTCACCGAGATCGCGGCCACCCGGACGGCCTGGCGCGCGGCGGCTTCGAGGCCGGCACCGGTGGCCAGCGCGGCGGCGAACGCGCCGGTGAAACCGTCGCCGGCGCCGGTCGTGTCGACGGCCTCGACCTTCGGTGAGGGCACTTCGACCCTGCCATCAGCCGTGAGCACCAGCGCACCGCGTGCGCCGAGGGTGACGACGGCCGCGCGAGGGCCGAGGTCGAGCAGCTTCGCCGGATCGGCACCGGGCCCGAGCAGCCACGCCGCTTCGTGCTCGTTGACCAGCAGCACCTCGACCGCCGCGAGTGCGTCGGCACGCACCGCGGCGGCGGGCGAGAGGTTGAGCAGGGTGCGCACACCCGCGCCGGACGCCGCGACAAGCGCGTGCTCGACAGTCGGTACGGGAACCTCCAGCGACGCGACGACGACCTTGGCGCCGGCCAGCGCGCCATCGACATCGGCGGGTTCGAGCGCGTGGTTGGCGCCGGGGGAGACGAGGATCGAGTTCTCGCCGTCGGGGGTCACTGTGATGTAGGCGACGCCGGTCGGGCGGTGCGTGGTGCGGACGAAGTCGGTGTGCACCCCCGCGCTACGCAGCGACTCGAGCAGGATCGTGCCGTGTTGGTCGTCGCCGATGGCACCGATCAGCGCGACGTCCGCGCCGAGCTTCCCGGCGGCGACGGCGGTGTTCGCACCCTTGCCACCAGGCATGATCATGGTGTCCCCACCGAGCACGGTCTCGCCCGCGCCGGGCCTGCGGTCCGCCGGGACGACGAGGTCGGCGTTGGCCGAGCCGATCACGAGGAGATCGTGGGACATGCCCGCAGTCTGCCCTAGTGGCGAAGGTGAAGTTCTTTGTAACTTTGCGGCCCCAGGGTGCGACACTAGGGTAAGCACTCGGCAGCATTCACCCACATGGGGTAATTGCTGGAGCCGCGCGTCCCGATTGGGGGCGTTCGTCCTCTCCTGAGCTGTCCAGCCCCGGTCCCACCGAGGGAAGGACAATCGGGTCGCCGGTGCCGATCGCGTAGCCCCCCGAGCGATCGGCGCCGGTGGCGCCCCGGGCCCGGAACTACAAGACCACGTTCACCAAGCGGCCGGGCACCACGATGACCTTGCGGGGATGGCTGCCGTCCAGCAGTGCCGCGATCTTCTCGTCAGCCAGCGCCGCCGACTCGACCGCGTCCTTCGCCGCACCGGCAGGCACCGTGATCCGCGAGCGCACCTTGCCGTTGACCTGGATCGGGTACTCCACCGTGTCCTCGACCAGGAACTTGTCGTCGGCCACCGGGAACGGCCCGTGCGCCAGCGAATCGGGGTGCCCAAGCCGGTGCCACAGCTCCTCGGCGACGTGCGGGCACAGCGGAGCCAGCATCAGCACCATCGGCTCCACCAGCTCCCGCGGGGTGGCCTCGGCCGAGCCGTACACCTTCGTGACGTGGTTGTTCAGCTCGATCAGCTTCGCGCCGGCCGTGTTGAACCGCATCTCCGCGTACTCCTCGCGGACCCCGGCGATGGTCTTGTGCAGGTGCTTGCGGTCCTCCGCAGTCGGTTCCACAGTGGACACTCGCGGCTCGCCGCTCTGCTCGTCGACGACCAGTCGCCACAGCCGCTGCAGGAAGCGGTGCGCCCCCACGACGTCCTTGGTTGCCCACGGCCGCGAGTCCGCCAGCGGACCCATCGCCATCTCGTAGAAGCGGAAGGTGTCGGCCCCGTAGTCCGTCGCCATCTGGTCCGGCGTGACCACGTTTTTCAGGCTCTTGCCCATCTTCCCGTATTCCTGCTTGACTTCCTGGCCCTGGTGGAAGAACTTGCCGTCGGTCTCCTCGACCTCTTCGGCAGGAACGTGGAAGCCGCGGGAATCGGTGTACGCGTACGCCTGGATGTAGCCCTGGTTGAACAGGCGGCGGTACGGCTCGTCGGCCGACAGGAAACCCAGGTCGAACAGGACCTTCTGCCAGAACCGCGAATACAGCAGGTGCAGCACCGCGTGCTCGACACCGCCGACGTAAAGGTCCACGCCGCCCGGGTCGTTCGCGCCATGCTCCGCCGGACGGGGGCCCAGCCAGTAGCGCTCGTTCTCCGGGTCGACGAACCGCTCGTCGTTGTCCGGATCCACATACCGCAGCTGGTACCAGCAGGAACCCGCCCAGTTCGGCATCGTGTTCGTGTCGCGGCGGTAGCTCTTCGGGCCGTCGCCCAGATCCAGCGTCACCTCGACCCACTCGGTCGCACGCGACAGCGGCGGCGAGGGCTCGGTGTCGGCGGCGTCCGGCTCGAACGTGCGCGGCGAATAGTCGTCCACCTCGGGCAGTTCGACCGGCAACATGCTCTCCGGCAGCGCATGCACGACGCCGTCTTCGTCGTACACGACCGGGAACGGCTCGCCCCAGTAACGCTGCCGCGAGAACAGCCAGTCGCGCAGCTTGTACTGCACGGTGCCCTCGCCGTGGCCGTGCTCGGCCAGCCACTCGATGATCGCCTTCTTCGCCTCGGCGACGTCCATGCCGTCCAGGAAGGCGGAGTTGATCGCCGGGCCGTCACCGGTGAACGCCTTGCCGTCGAAGCCGTCGCCCGGCTGCACCGTGCGGACGATGTCCAGGCCGAACTTCTCGGCGAAGTCCCAGTCACGCTGATCCTGGCCGGGCACCGCCATGATCGCGCCGGTGCCGTAGCCCATCAGTACGTAGTCGGCGATGAAGACCGGGATCTCCTTGCCGTTGACCGGGTTCACCGCGTACGAGCCGGTGAACACGCCGGTCTTGTCCTTCTGTTCCTGCCGGTCCAGTTCGGACTTGCGCGAAGCCGCCTGCCGATAGCTGGAGACCGCCGCTGCCGGGGTAGCCGCGTCGGCCGTCCAGCGAGCGTCCACATCGGACGGCCAGCCGTCCTTGGTCAGCTCGTCCACCAGCGGATGCTCCGGCGCCAGCACCATGTAGGTGGCGCCGAACAGGGTGTCCGGCCGGGTGGTGAAGACCTCGATCGAGTCGGCGCCCGCGGCGAACTTCACGCGCGCACCGTGCGAGCGGCCGATCCAGTTGCGCTGCATGGACTTGACCTTGTCCGGCCAGTCCAGCCGGTCCAGGTCGTCCACCAGCCGGTCGGCGTAGGCGGTGATCCGCATCATCCACTGGCGCAGGTTCCGGCGGAACACCGGGAAGTTCCCGCGCTCGCTGCGCCCGTCGGGCGTGACCTCCTCATTGGACAGCACCGTGCCCAGCCCCGGGCACCAGTTGACCGGCGCCTCGGAGATGTAGGCCAGCCGGTGTTCGTCCAGGATGGCCAGCTGCTCCTTGCGGGTCAGCTCACACCAGCGGCCGTCCGGCGTGCGGCGCTTGTCCTGCGCGTACTCGGTCTCCAGCTCTACGATCGGCCGGGCCTTGCCCTGCTTCTCGTCGTACCAGGAGTTGTAGATCCGCAGGAAGATCCACTGTGTCCACTTGTAGTAGCTCGGGTCGATCGTCGAGATGCGGCGCCGCTCGTCGTGGCCGAGGCCCAGCCGGCGGATCTGCCGCAGGTACGTCTCGATGTTCTCCTCGGTGGTCCTGCGGGGGTGCTGCCCCGTCTGCACCGCGTACTGCTCGGCGGGCAGGCCGAACGCATCGAAGCCCATCGTGTGCAGGACGTTGCGGCCGATCATCCGGTGATAGCGCGCGTAGACGTCCGTGCCGATGAAGCCGAGCGGGTGCCCGACGTGCAGCCCCGCACCCGAGGGGTAGGGGAACATGTCCTGGACGAACAGCTTGTCCGAGGGGATGTCACCGTCCGCGAGCGGCCCGACCGGGTTCGGCGCGTGATAGGTGCCGTGGTCGGCCCAGTAGTTCTGCCAGCGCAGCTCGATCCGGCCCGCCACCTGCGCGTTGTAGCGGTGACCTGGCGTCTCCTCGGGTGCCTCACTCACGCGCTTATGGTAGGCGCCCACCGGTGGGCGTTTTTGCCCGCCTTATCCTTGGCACGTGTTCGTCCTCGCGCTGATTCCCGTCGTGCTCGGTCTCCTCGTCGCCTGGGGAGGGCTGCTCGGCTGGCGCGAGAAGCTGCCGCGGGACCGTGGCGCGGGCGTGCGCACCGCCGCCACGCTGCGTTCCGACGACGCGTTCCGCATCGCCAACAAGGTCGCCGGGCTGCCGACGATCACCGCCGGTGTGATCGGCGTCTTCGCCGGCGTCGGCGGGCTCGCGGTGCCCACCACGGCTGGCACCGTGGTCGCCGCCGTCGTCGGGCTGGTCGGGATGCTGGCCCTCGTCTTCGCGGGTGGGCTGCTCGGGCACCGCGCGGCGCTCGCCGTACCCGCGCCCGCACCCGCCGGCTGCTCCGGCTGTGCGTGCGGCGCCGGCGGCTGCTCCGCCTAGTTCCGCTGCAGCTCGCCCGGATGCGTGGCGAGTAGCGCCGTCGGCAGACCCTGGCGCCGCAGCACCTGGCCCCACAGGTCTCGCTCCGGGGTCGCGAGCACGTCACTGGGCAGCGCCGGCACGATCAGCCAGTCCCCGCGCTCGATCTCCCCGTCCAGCTGCCCCGAGTCCCAGCCGGCGTAACCCGCGAACACGCGCAGGCCACGCACCTTGGGCACCAGCAGATCCGGGTCGCCGTCGAGGTCGACGAGCGCGACCGGGCCGCGGACGCCGATCAGCCCCGGCACGGCCGAGGCGATCTCGCCGGTACGCAGCGCCGCCAGGCACAACGCGGTCTTCTTCTCGACCGGCCCGCCGACGAACACCGACGGCGGTTCCACCACGTGCCGGCCCCAGCTGGGCAGCACGTCGTCCACCGGCACGTCGCTCGGCCGGTTGAGGACCACACCGAGGGTGCCCTCGTCCCGGTGGTCGATGACGAAGACGACCGTCCGGCGGAAGTTGGGATCGAACATCGTGGGGGCGGCGACCAGGAGTGAACCCGGCTCAACCTCGGCGTCCGCTGGCACGTGAGCCATGATCCCACCCGCCGGTGGAGATCGTCTCGGGGCGCGGGAACAACACACATCCCTGTACCGTTGGATGGAGTGGCCGGCGCACTCCGTGTCCCCCGGGCCCACTTGAGAAGAGCCTTTGTGGAATACCGTTCGGCTGGAGCTACACTGCGCAACGCCGCCGAGAGGCGACCAAGTGTGCCGGCCACTCGACTTCCTGCCGTTGCTCCCTTTGCCGTGCCGGAGTGCATCTTTCGTTCACTGAGTGACAACCTTCGCGCACCGTATGCTGTGCAGTTGTGACGGCGAGCGCGGAACCGAGGACCCAGCTGGGACCACGAGTGTTCTTCGAGATGCCGAGCTTCCGGCGGCTCCTGTTCTCGCGGTTCGCGGCCCAGTGGTCCGACGGGGTGTTCCGCGCGGGGCTCGCCGGGGCAGTTCTGTTCAACCCCGAGCGCGGCGCCGACCCGCTGACCATCGCGGGCGGGTTCGCCGTGCTGTTGCTGCCCTACTCGGTGATCGGCCCCTTCGCCGGGGCCCTGCTCGACCGCTGGGACCGGCGGCGCGTCCTCGTGCTGGCCAACCTGTTGCGCGGCGTCGCGGTGATCGCCGCCGCGACGGCCGTCGGGTTCGGCATGGCGGGCACGGAACTGTTCGTCCTCGCACTCCTCGTCGAGGGCATCTCCCGATTCTCCGGCTCCGGCATGTCCGCCTCGCTGCCGCACGTCGTCCCGGAGGGCACCCTTGTCAGCGCCAACGCGGTCGCCACCACGCTCGGGGCGGCGGTCTCCGTCGTCGGCGGCGGATGCGCGATCGCGCTGCGGTCGGTGTTCGGCGCCGGGAACGTGGGTTCGGCGTGGACGACGTCGATCGCGGTCCTGGGCGCCGTCGCCGCCGCGGTGATCGCCTCGCGCTTCACGCGCGGCAGCCTCGGGCCGGACGCGGTCGACGAACCCGCGGACCCAGTCGTGGCCGTCGCGCACGGACTCGTCGACGGCGGCAAGGCCGCGTTGGCGACACCGACCGTGACCGCCGGGTTCGTCGCACTGTTCGCCCACCGCGCGTCCTACGGCATCTCGCTGCTGCTCACCGTGCTGCTGATGCGGTACGCGCTGCACGACGCCGGCGTGCTCAAGGCGGGGCTGCCAGGGCTCGGGCAGATGGCGCTGATGGCCGGCATCGGCATCCTGCTGGCCGGCATCGCGACACCGCGGCTGGTTCGCCGGTTCGGCAGGCACCGCGTCGTGCTCGCCGCGCTGGCCATCGCCGCGGCCGCACAGATCGGACTCGGCCTGCCGATGGTGTTGCCGACGATCCTGGCCGCCTCATTCGTGATCACCGGCGCGGGTCAGGTGCTGAAACTGTGTGTCGACTCGGCGATCCAGGCCGACGTCCGCGACGAGGCCCGGGGCCGCGTGTTCGCGCTCTACGACACCTTGTTCAACATCACACAGGTCGCCGCCGTCGCCGTAGCCGCCGCCTTCACCCCGCTCGACGGTCGCTCTCCGTTGCTGCTTGTCGCCGCCACTGTCGTGTATCTCGTCGGCGGAGCCGGGTACCTGGTCGCCATTAAGCGCATTTCCCGAGTCTGAGCAACGGTTCTCGCTTAAGGTTGCGCGGTGGACAGAACCGCCGGCCAGCCACTCTCCGTGACATTCAAGCTTGCGCGGGTCGTGGACGCCCAGCGTCCCGGGGTGCGGCCGCCCCTGGCCGAGGACGAGACCGCGCTGGTGCTGCGGTACCTGGAACGACAGCCCGCCGTGGTCGTCGGCAGCGGTCTCGGGCCCGATGTCTTCACCGGCGAGCCCGATGTTCCCGAGAGTTACCACACCGACGGCACCTGGGTGTGGCACGCGTCGGTGCCGCACTACCTGCGCAAGTACGGCACGCCACCGGAACCGGACCTCGTCGACCACATCCGGGCGCGCGAGTTCCAGCCGCCCTATGTCGACAAACTGGTGCGCCGGACGGCCGCCGCGGATCTGCTCGGCAGGCCGCGGCCGAAGGCCGACCACCGCGACCTCGACCCGACCAGCGCGGACATCGCCGCCGCGCTCGAGACGCGCACCGATCCCGCGCTGGAGGACGCCGCGGTCCTGGTGGTGCTCGCGCAGCGCCTCGGCGAGCACGGTGTGTGGCCCGAGGCCTACCGGCTCGCGGCGCGCGCGGACGGCGCGTGGTGCCTGAACGCGACCGACCGGGGCTGGGAAGCCGCCCGGCACGAGCACGGCGAACCGGTGACACCCCGCTACTTCGGACGGGTTGACGACGCGGCGCAGTTCCTGCTGGGCACGCTGCTGCTGCACCCCGCGCGGATGACCGCCGGGCACAACACGCCGCTGGAGACCTCGGCCGAGCTGGGCGACTGGCCGATCCGGCCGTGCGAGGGGGAGCCGCCGTTGACGCTGCTGCGCAACAAGCGCATCGTGCGACTGGCGGCGGGCACGCTCACGCTGCGCTTCGGCGGCGATGGCGGCAATCTGGTGCACCATGACGAAACCCGGTTCCCGACCACGTCGCTGCCGATCGAGCGGGAACGCGAGGCGGCGAAGTTCCGGCTGTGCCGTCCGTTGTGGGTGATCGTCGGCATCACGGTGCCGTGGGCCGGCCTGCCCGGCGGGGCGGTCAGCTATGTGCTGCCGAAGGCGATCCGCGACCATGTCGCCGAGGGTGCTGTCGCGTCGGCTGTCGATAAGGTTTAACAGTCCTTTACTGTCACAGGGGGAGCGGAGAGTGCGGTACCGAGTCGAACTCGCGCAACGCGCGGATGGGCTGTACGGGGTATGGCAGGGGCAGGTCTTCCAGGCCGAACGGTCCACAACGGACGGCACGATGCTGCTCCTCGCCGCCGCCGGCGAGGAGGCGCCGGAGGGCTTCGACACGGAGTGGAACGGGCGCCCGGCGAAGGTGTTGCCGGAGGAGGAGGTCGACTCGACCTTCAGCCTCCATACCCACTGCCTGTTCGACGACGAGCTGTTCCGCATCGCACCGGACCAGGGCGCGCTCACGCTGCACTGGAACGGACACGACGAGGTCCGGGCGGCACAGCTCGGGCTGACCGGGCTGACCACCACCGCGACGTCCGACGAGATCAGCGCGCTGTGGCAGGAGCGGCACGACCTCACGAGCCCGCGGCGGCCCGAGCCCGGCAAGGGTGAGCCCGAGACGCTGGTCCGCGACCTCGCGCTCGCGGTCCGGCCCCTGCTGCCCGACGGCTGGGAGCGCGTCGCGGCACAGTTCCGGCAGGTCGGCAATTACGCCGAGATCGAAGTCCGGTCGGTGGGCGACGGGCTGTCGGTGTCGCTGCCCGCGCCGCCGCGGCTGAGCCAGCTGTTCGCGCGGCTGCGCGCGGCGATGTACCAGCCCGGCAGCGGCACCTGGTTCCAGGGCACACTGACCATGGAGGCGCCGGCGTCGTTCCAGTTCGACTACGACAGCACGAACGAGCCGACGTGGCGCCAGCCGCCCGGCGGCCGGCTGACTGCCCGGGCGTACGAGGCGGAGGTCGAGTACTTCCCGCGGAAAGACGTGCCGCAGTGGCTCGCGGCGAAGGCGGGGCTACCGCTCGGCCTGCCGTTCCGACGTGCGGGTTTCGCCGAGCAGCCGGCGCCGATCGCGCAGGAGGAGTTCCGGGCTGTACTGGACTACCTGTACCGCGCGCCGGTCGTGCTGAGCAGGCCCGGTCGTCTCGCCGACACGGTGAATTCGGCGGGCCCGCCGGACGTGCCCGACGCGTTCCACACCGACGGCACCTGGATCTGGCCCGCGGCCATGCCGCACTACCTGCGCAAATACGGCATACCGCCGGAGCCCGCACTGGTCGAGCACGCGCGCGCGAACGGATTCCGGGTGCCTTACGTGCCCTCGCCCGCGCGGGCCGAGGCCGAGGCCGAGGTGCTCGGTCAGGCCCGCCCGCCGGCCCCGGACGAGAGCGCACCCGGCGCCGTGACCCAGGTCGACCGTGGCGGCGAGCCGCCGCTGGGACTGCGCGCGTCCGAGGTGCTCGACGTGCTGCAACGGCGGCTGAACGAGCACGGGCTGCCCGAGTCCGCGTACCGGATCGGCGAGAGGGCCGAAGGTGCCTGGAGCCTGCGCCGGACGAAGGAGAGCTGGGAGGTCACCGGTCCCGGCGACGAGCCGGCGGCGTTCGCCCGGGTCGAGGAGGCGGCACGGTTCCTGCTCGGTTCAGTGCTGCTGTACCCGGCGCGCGCGGCGGAGCCGGAGGCAGTGGAGTGGCCGATCGCGCCGCTGCGCGGGGAGCCGCCGCTGGACTTCTTCCGCGCCAAGCGCATCGTCCTGCTCACGGCGGGCACGACGGTGCTGCGGTTCGGGAACGAGGCCGGGAACCTGGTCCACGACCCGGACACCCGGTTCCCGGAGGCGTCACTGACGCCGGACCGGGAGCAGCAGCGGGCGAGCTACCGGCTGACGCGGGCCATTCCCGTGCTGACGGGTGTGACGCTGCCGTGGGGCCCGATGCCGGGCGGCGCCGTCGGCTACTTCCTGCCCCGGTCCATCTCCCAGTGCTTGGAAACCGGGGCCCTCGACCGCGTCTAGCGGGGCACCCACAGGGTGACGCGGGTACCGCCGCCCGGTGCGGATTCGACCAGGGCGCTGCCGCCGGCCTCGGCAAGGCGGGCGTTGATCGACTCGCTGATGCCGAAACCCGCGGGCCGGGCGGCCTCGTCGAAGCCGGCGCCGTAGTCGCGGATGGTCACCGCGACTCCGCCCTCCTTCTCGTCGACGCGCACGACAACCTCGTCGGTCCCGCCGTGCTTGAGCGTGTTGCGCATGGCCTCGCGGGCCGCGTCGCGGATCGCGATCTGCCGCACCTCGGACAGCGTGTCCTCGTCCAGTTCGGCGATCACGACCTGCGCGCGCAGCCCTTCGCGGGCCATCTCGGCCGCAAGTGTGGTCAGCTTCTCGCCCAGCGGCCGGGCCGCCTCTTCGGCCGATTCGCGTGACGCCTTCTCGATCGTGTTGCGGATGTCGACCGCCTGCGCGCGGGCGATCCGCCGCAGGTCACCGAGCTGCTGCTCGGCGCTGCCCGACCCGGGCAGGGTGAGCACCTCCAGCGTCTGCAACACGGTGTCGTGCAGCATCCGGTGCTGACGCGCCTGCTCCGCGAGGCGTCCGTGTCGGATGCCGTAGGCCAGCGCGAGCCGCGTGCCGAGGCCGACGAGCACCAGCGCCCCGGTCGCGGTGAGCGCGACGCCGAGCATCGTGCCGAACCCGGTGAAACCGTGTTTCACGTTGAACACGCCGGTGTTCAACCACACCGCGGCGATCTCCAGCGGCGCGCTCAGCACCATCAGTCCGAGCCCGTATCCGACGCCGACCGCGAGCGTCAGCAACGCCACCGCACCCAGCAACTGCTTGCCCGGCACCTGCATGGCGGTGTCGAAGGCCGCCGCGGGCACGCTCGCGGCGACGAGGAGGTTCGCCGCGAGCGTGATGAGCACGTCGAGGGCCAGCAGCCGCGCCACGTTCCCGCTGTGGAACGGCGCCGAGCGCAACAGCCACCGCACGCCGATCGCGTTCCACACGACCAGGCACACCGCGACGATCACGACCGGCGCCACGCCGCCGTAGCCGCCGCCGAGGAACACCGACAGCGCGCCGAGCACCGCGAGGATCCGGTAGACCAACGGCACCATCGCGACGTAGCGAGTGGCCCGCAGCAGCAGGTTGTCGCGCATGTCGACGTCGATCGGACCGGCGATGCCGCGCATCCGCCGCATCGCGCTCACCGGGGACGGATCGGCGATCACGTCGTCGAGATCGCTCGTCGCGGTGGCCATCGCGGGCGCACCGCGGCGCAGCAGTATCGCCAGGAACCCGGACCGGCGGGGGGTGGATGTCACACCTCGTAGTCCACGGAACCGGCCAGGAAGTTACGCCACGCCGTGCTCCTCAGCCCATCGGTGCAATTCGGCGACGGCGTCGTCGTGCGACAGCGGGCCGCGATCGAGCCGGAGTTCCTTGAGGTGGCGCCATGCCTCGCCGACGAGCGGCCCCGGCGGCAGGCCGAGGATCTTCATGATCTCGTTGCCGTCCAGGTCCGGCCGCACTCGCGCCAGATCCTCCTCGGCCTCGATGCGCGCGATCCGCTCCTCGAGGTCGTCGTAGGTCCGCTGCAGCGAGGCGGCCTTGCGCTTGTTGCGGGTGGTGCAGTCGGCGCGCACCAGCTTGTGCAGCCGGTCCAGCAGTGGGCCGGCGTCGGTGACATAGCGGCGGACCGCGGAGTCGGTCCACTCGCCGCCGCCGTACCCGTGGAAGCGCAGGTGCAGGAACACCAGCTGGCTCACGTCGTCGACGATCTGTTTCGGGTATTTCAGCGCCCGCAAGCGTTTGCGGACCATCTTGGCGCCGACGACCTCGTGGTGGTGGAAGCTCACGCCACCGCCGTCCTCGAAACGCCGGGTAGCGGGCTTGCCGATGTCGTGCAGCAGCGCGGCAAGGCGCAGCACGAGATCCGGCTCCGACCTGTCGCGCTTCTCCAGCGCGATGGCCTGCTCGAGGACGGTCAGTGAATGCTCGTAGACGTCCTTGTGCTGGTGATGCTCGTCGATCGCGAGCCGCATCCCGGGCACCTCGGGCAGCACCTGCTCGGCCAGCCCCGTCTCGACGAGCAGCGCCAGCCCACGCCGCGGGTACTCGCCGAGGATCAGCTTCGACAGCTCCGCCTGCACTCGCTCGACGGTGATGCGGCTCAGTTCGCCCGCCATCGCCGTCATCGCGGCGACCACGCGCGGCGCGGGCGTGAAGCCCAGCTGTGCCACGAACCGGGCAGCACGCAACATGCGCAGCGGGTCGTCGGCGAACGACTCTTCCGGTGTCGCCGGGGTATCGAGAGCCCGTGCGCTCAACGCGTCGAGACCGCGATGCGGATCGACGAACTGCTTTGTCGACAGGTCGATCGCCATCGCGTTGACGGTGAAGTCGCGGCGCAGCAGGTCGCCCTCGACGGTGTCACCGAAGATCACCTCGGGGTTGCGGCCGACCCGGTCGTAGCTGTCGGCGCGGAAGGTGGTGATCTCCAGCGTCACCCCGCGCTTGGTGATACCGACCGTGCCGAACTCGATGCCGGTCTCCCAGATCGCGTCAGCCCAGCCGGACACGATCTCGAGGACCTGCTTCGGCCGCGCGTCGGTGGTGAAGTCGAGGTCGTTGACCCCGGACAGCCTGCCGAGCAGCGCGTCGCGCACGCTGCCGCCGACGAGGTACAGCCGATGGCCCGCGGTGGCGAACAACCTGGCCAGGTCGTCGGCCAGCGGGGAGATCCGCATCAGCTCGGTCACCGCATTCCGCTTCGCGGCGAGTTCGTTCACTGGGACACAACCACCTGAGAGGTCCACTTATCCGGACAAGACACGAGAAACCAGCCTACCGATCCACGAT
>DATFHB010000034.1:0-2196 GCA_035248845.1 Amycolatopsis sp.
CGCCGCGACGCTGCTCGCCGCCGCGACCCCGATGCCGGCGACCGAGGCGCAGGCCGCGACCTCCACCCCGACCAAGGCGGTGTGGCGGCTGCCCGACGGGAGCGAGCGCACCGGGCTGGTCAGCGCCGACGGCGGCACCCCAGCGGGCGCACACGTCCCGATCTGGCTCGACCGGGCGGGCGACCCGACGACGCCGCCGATGACACCGGGCGACGCGACCAGTCTGGGTGTCGGCGCCACCGCCGCCGTCTGGGCGGGTGTGGTCGGCATGTTGTGCCTGCTGCTGTGGCTGGTGCGGCTCGCGCTGGACGGCAGGCGCGACGCGGCCTGGACCCGGGAGTGGGCGCAGCTGGGCGGCGACCTCAACCGGTCCTGACCATCCATTGTGGAGCGTCGGCAGGTCATTGACGGGTGCGGGAAACGCGCGCATCATGCGGTTGGGAGGTGTCGGAAGGAGTAGGCAATGACTTTCGTACAGCTCATCGAGTTCAAAACTTCCCGTCTGGACGAGCTCAACGAGATCCTGGACCAGTGGATGAGCGAGACCGAAGGCAAGCGCACCGCCACCAACGCGCTCATGATGGGCGACCGGGACAATCCGGAGACGTACGTGGAGATCGTCGAGTTCCCGTCCTACGACGAGGCGATGCGCAATTCGAACCTCCCCGAGACGAGCAAGTTCGCGCAGCGGATCAACGAGTTGTGCGACGCCCCGCCCGTCTTCCACAACCTCGAGGTGCTGCGCGCCCAGAAGCTCTGACTATTCCTGATCCCACGCCTGCCGGTGCTCCCGCATCTTCGTGGCGAGCACGGCGGCCTGGGTGCGCCGCTCGAGACCGAGCTTGGTGAGTAGCCGCGACACGTAGTTCTTCACCGTCTTCTCCGCGAGGAACATGCGTTCGGAGATCTGCCGGTTCGTCAGGCCCTCGCCGATCAGGTCCAGCAGCGTCCGCTCCCGCTCGCTCAACCCGGCCAGCGGGCCCTGTTCGCGCGCGTCCGACCGCAGCTTCGCCATCAGCGTGGCCGCGGCCCGGTTGTCAAGCAGCGAGCGGCCCGACCCGACCTCGCGCACCGCCGACACCAGCTGCAGGCCCTGGATGTCCTTGATGACGTAACCGCCGGCGCCGGCCAGGATCGCGTTGAGCATCGCTTCCTCGTCGGTGTAGGAGGTCAGCATGAGGACGTTCAGTTCGGGCAGCCTCGAGCGGAGGTCACGGCACAGCTCGATGCCGTTGCCGTCGGGCAGCCGCACGTCGAGCAGCGCCACGTCCGGACGCAGCGCCGGGATCCGGGCCATCGCCTGCGCGGCGGTCGGCGCTTCGCCGACGACGGTCAGCTCCGGGTCCGCCTCCAGCAGATCCGCGACACCCCGCCGGACCACTTCGTGGTCGTCCACCAGAAACACCTTGATCACGGCTCTCACCTTCCGTGAGTATCAACTACCCCAGGCTATGCCGCCGGGCCCCCCGCCGCGACGGTCGACGCGCCGGAGCCCTGCCACGAGTGTCCGCGCGGGAGGACAGTGGTCGTCATGATGGACACGGCCGCACACCACTCGATCCTCGTCGGCGTCGACGGGTCGCGCTCCGCACTGCGTCCTGCCGCCCGCGACACCGCAGGTCACGAAGCTGACCGAGGCGCTGGTCGAGTGCGCCCGCACGTCGTGCGGGAGCGCCCGCTGCGCGGGTTGCAGCGCGAATCGCGCGGCGCGCAGCTCCTCGTCGCAGGCTCGCGGGGTCCCAGCGCGCGCACCGGCATGGGCCTAGGCTCGACCAGTCAGGCACTGCTGCATCGCAGCACGTGCCTGGTCGCTGTCGTCCGCCCGGCGAAGGAGCATTGATGGCCACCAGCCTGTCCCTGTCGCGGGAGGTCTACCGCACCGAACTGTTCCGTCTGCAGACGGAACTGGTCAAGCTGCAGGAATGGGTCCGCACCGAGCGGCAACGACTCGTCGTGATCTTCGAAGGCCGGGACGCGGCGGGCAAGGGCGGCACGATCAAACGCGTCTCAGAATACCTCAACCCGCGCGTCGCCCGGATCGAGGCGCTGCCCACACCCACCGACCGCGAGCGCGGCCAGTGGTACTTCCAGCGCTACGTCGAGCGGCTGCCGTCGGCGGGGGAGATCGTGCTGATGGACCGCAGCTGGTACAACCGCGCCGGCGTCGAGTGGGTCATGGGGTTCTGTACCTCTGAC
>DATFHB010000035.1:0-10019 GCA_035248845.1 Amycolatopsis sp.
CAGCGACGCGTCGGCGGCCTCGAACGACCAGCCCTCCGCCTCCAGTCGCTTGACCTTGTTCACCGCGCTGGTGAGCGCCTCGGGCCGGCCGGCGAGGTCCACCCCCAGCTCGCGGCCCTTGAGCTCCAGGCTGGCCCGGCCGGCCATCTCGGTGACCAGCACCCGCATGTCGTTGCCGACGCTGGCCGGATCGATGTGGTTGTACAGCAACGGATCCACCTTGATCGCGCTCGCGTGCAGGCCCGCCTTGTGGGCGAAGGCCGACGCGCCGACGTAGGGCTGGTGCGTGTCGGGGGCGATGTTCGCGATTTCCGCCAGGGCATGGGAAATCCGGGTCAGCTCGGCGGCCCCGCCACTCGGGAGGACGTCCATGCCGAGCTTGACCACCAGGTTCCCGGTGACGGCGAACAGGTCCGCGTTGCCGGCCCGTTCCCCGTACCCGTTCGCCGTGGTCTGCACGTGCGTGACGCCGGACTGCACCGCGGCCAGGCTGTTCGCCACCGCGCAGGCGGTGTCGTCCTGGCAGTGGATGCCGAGCCGGAAACCGGTGCGCTCCTTGACCTCGCGCACGGTTTCGGCGAGGCCGAGCGGCAGCTGGCCGCCGTTGGTGTCGCACAGCACCAGCACGTCGGCGCCCGCGTTCGCCCCCGCCTCCAGCACCCGCAGCGACGTTTCGGGGTCGTGGGCGTAGCCGTCGAAGAAGTGTTCCGCGTCGAGGAACACCCGCCGGCCCTCGCGCACCAGGAACGACACGGTATCGGCCACCATGTCGCACGCCGCGGTCACGTCCACCCGCAGCGCGCGCTCGATGTGGCGGCGGTCGGACTTCGCGACCAGCGTCACCACCGGCGTCTGCGCGTCGAGCAGGGCGAGCACCTGCTTGTCCTGC
The DNA here is from genome assembly GCA_035248845.1 of Amycolatopsis sp. Taxonomy (GTDB): domain Bacteria; phylum Actinomycetota; class Actinomycetes; order Mycobacteriales; family Pseudonocardiaceae; genus Amycolatopsis_E. The sequence goes on from DATFHB010000035.1 coordinate 890, forward strand.
TCGGCCGAAGTGCCCGCCTTGCGCGTCGAGCCGAACGCGACGAGCACCGCGTGCTTGAGCGCCAGCTCACCCTTCGCGGCCCGCGCGAAGAACTCGGTGTCCTTGGGCAGCGCGCCCGGCCACCCGCCCTCGATGAAGCCCACGCCCAGCTCGTCGAGCAGCCGCGCGACCGCCAGCTTGTCGGCGACCGAGTACGAAATCCCCTCACGCTGAGCACCGTCACGCAGGGTCGTGTCGTACAGGTGGAAATCGTCGCCGAGCGGCGTTCCTGCAGGCTCCGTGCGGGTCACGGTCGTCTCCTCGTGATGGTGGGCAAAGAAAAAACCTCCCGCGGGATGCGAGAGGTCTGCGCGCCGGTGTCGTGGGAAAACACTATCCGGCGCGCCCGCCAATAATGATCACAGCGAAAGAAACCACCTGGTCACTATGCCACACCGCCCGCCCGCCACCAACACGATGGCGGGGCGGAGTGGCCGAACACTCAGCCGACAGGGCGGGTGTTCGACGAGACGAGCGCGGCGAGCCGGTCGCCGATCGCGTGCGTGGAGCCCGGGCTGGCCTGATCGCGCGTGGCCAGGTCGAAGGCCACCGACGCCTCGATGCGGCGGGCCGCCTCGCGCTGGCCGAGGTGGTCCAGCAGCAGCGACACCGACAGCACGGCGGCCGTCGGGTCGGCAAGGCCCTGCCCGGCGATGTCGGGCGCACTGCCGTGCACCGGCTCGAACATGCTCGGGTTGCGACGCGTGATGTCGAGGTTTCCGCTGGCGGCCAGCCCGATCCCCCCGGTCACGGCGGCGGCCAGGTCGGTGATGATGTCGCCGAACAGGTTGTCGGTGACGATCACGTCGAACCGGGCGGGGTCGGTGACCATGTGGATGGTCGCCGCGTCGACGTGCGAGTACGCGACCGTCACGTCGGGGTGCTCCAGCGACACCTCTTCGACGATCCGCGACCACAGCGACCCGGCGTGCAGCAGCACGTTGGTCTTGTGCACCAGCGTCACGTGCTTGCGGGGCCGCTCCTCGGCGCGGTTGAACGCGTCGGCGACCACGCGGCGGATGCCGAACGCGGTGTTGACGCTCACCTCGGTGGCGATCTCGTGCTCGGTGTCCTTGCGCAGCAGGCCGCCGTTGCCGGCGTACGGGCCTTCGGTGCCTTCGCGGACGACGACCATGTCGATCTCGGAGGCGGTGTCGGCGAGCGGGCCGCGGACACCCGGGTACAGGCGGGCCGGGCGGAGGTTGACGTGGTGGTCGAGTTCGAAGCGCAGGCGCAGCAGCAGGCCGCGCTCGAGAATGCCGCTGGGCACGGTCGGGTCGCCGACGGCGCCGAGCAGGATCGCGTCGTGGTGCCGCAGCTCGCCCAGCACCGACTCGGGGAGCAGCTCACCCGTGGAGTGCCAGCGGGCCGCACCGAGGTCGTAGGTCGTCGGCTCGACCGACGGCGCGACCTCGCCGAGTACCTTGAGCGCCTCGGCGATCACTTCGGGACCGATCCCATCTCCTGGGATCACCGCGAGCCGCATCCAGACACCTCCGTCTACCAGCGCTCGGGAGCAGCCCGTCAGCCCCCGTTCGCACGAAAACACCAGCCCCGGCAGGTTACCGGCAGTGGCCGACAAGCCGAAGCCGCACCACCCTTATGCCGTAACTTCCCAGGACACGAGACACCCATTCGAGTAGTGGACAGGTCGCCGGACACTGCTGGACACGTTGTCCGAGGTTCAGAACGGGCGCCCGCCGTGGACCCGGATCACGGCGGCCCGCTCGCCAGAAGCGTTCTGGTGCGCCAGTGCCAGCAGGCCCTGCGACGTGTCCGTCGATGCCGGGTTACGGGTCACGACGAGCGCCGTCCCGGGCTTGGCCGTGAAGACCAGCGCCGGGTCTCCCCCGCCCTGGATCGTGTAGTCCGGTGCCAGCACGTCGAACGACAGCGGCGTGTCGACGGAGTCGATCAGCCCGCTCGAGCTGCCGGGCGCGGTGTAGTAGCCGGCTACCCCGACCGTGTAGCTGATCTTGTGCGATACCGCGCCGGGGTCGATGCCCAGCGCCGCGACGCGCACCGGCAGGACGAGGACGTTCGTGTCGAACACGTTGGTGTCGACGTCCCCGAGCTGGCCGTCGACCGCCTGCACGTCGACCGACGGCAGGCCCGCGCGGTTCAGGTCGACGGTGTTCACCAGCAGCACGTCCGAGCCGGTCGCCTTGGTCACGTACGACTCGAAGTCCGGCCGGCCGTCACCGGTGGCGTCGATGTCGACGAACGGGATCGTGTTGCTGCCGATGTTGGCCCAGTCGCCCCACGTGGACAGCCCGAACGCGAGCAGCGAGTCCTGCGCGTTGCCCTGCCGCTTCGCCATCGGCGCAGTCGACGCCGCACCGACATACCGCAGGTCGCCGCCCTTCGCGGTGTCGTTGGTCGTGCACCCGTCGGTCAGCTTTCCGCGGCACGCGGGCAGTTTCGGTGACGAAGCCTGCAGCTCCAGGACGCTGATCAGCGACTGGTATCGCTGGCTGCCGCCGCCCTGGTCCACGCCGCGGCCGCCGAGGTTGAGCACCGCCTGGTCGCCGCGGAAGTCCAGCGCGTTCGGCGTGATGATCTGCGAAACCGGTTTCGGCGCCGCGTACACCGGCACCCGCAAGGCCGGGCCCGCCGGCCCTGGCGGCATGGCGCTGCCGCTCGGCGGCGTGAACACCACGCGGCCGGACGCGTCGGCGAGGAATTGCCGCGCGAGGCCGGACTGGGTGCTCGCCATCGTCGGGTCCATGACCTTCCGCAGCGCCGCGGGGTCCGTGATCTTCAGCGTTACCCGGACCATCGCCGTGGCGTGCCCCGGCACGCGGACGTAATTCGCGGACAGCTCGTACTGCACGCCGGGCAGCGAGTCGGCCGCCTGGTACGCGACGTCGTAGGTGACCGGCTGGGCGCCCTTGTTCACGACCCTGATCGTCTTGGTCAGCAACACCGGCCCGCCGACCTCGACGGTGCCGAAGCCGACGCTCACCGTGCCGGGGTCGTCCTGCACGTAGGCCAGCGCCGTCGTGTCCAGCGCGGCCTTCGCGTCGACCCGCCCGGCGCCGGCGCGCTGCGGCGCGTAGGTCCTGCCGCCGGCGGTGACGTCGTGCCCGGCGCTGTTGACGACCGCGGCCTTGACCTCCTCGACCGACCAGTCCGGGTGCGCTTGCCGCACCAGCGCGGCGACGCCGGACGTGTGCGGGGCGGCCATCGACGTGCCCGACAGCACTGTCCGGTCGTTGCCACTGCCCCGGAACGCCGACGAGATCGTGTCGCCCGGCGCGGTCACGTCCGGCTTAGCCGCGGGACCGCGCACGCCGCGCGACGTGAACGGGCTCGGCGTGTCCACAATGGACTCGTCCGACGTGGGCAGCGCCGCCCGTCCCGCGCCGTACAGGCGCACGCTCACCGTGCCCGCGTTCAGCGCCGGGCGCAGCCGCGCGGTCGCCGACGCGGTGAACTGGAACATCGGAATGGCGGCGTTGCCCGCGATCCCGGCCGCGAAATGCTCCACACCGGACGACAGCAGCACGCCCTTCGCACCGCCCGCCTGCGCGTTGTTGGCGCGCGCCGCCGACCCGCAGGCGCGGGTGGCGTCGTTGTCGTCCCAGTCGAGCCAGACGAACTTGCCCGCCACGGTCGCCTTGTCCGCGTCGGTGTAGCCCTTGCAGCCGACCGCGTTGGCCGCGGGCAGCTTCACCACGGAATTCGTCGCGTCAAGGGTGTCGTAGCCGGTGTAGTTCAGGCTGTACTGGCCGCCCCTGCGGCCCGCGATGTCCACCGGGCCGGTCGCGTCGGCCGCGTCGCGCAGCACCGACGCGTCGCGTGAACTCGCGACGGTCAGCGCCTCGGGGGTGTTGCCCGGCGATCCGCCCACGTCGTAGAGGTCGCCGCCGTTGCCCGCGGAGATCACCGGGAGCACTCCGTTCGCCGCGAGCTTGCGCACGAACAGCGAGTCCGGGTCGTCCGGCGCACCGAAGTCGCTGCCCAGCGACAGGTTGACGATGTCGAGGTGGTCGGCGAAGTCGCCGTCGCCGTTGGGGTCCAGTGCCCAGTCCATCGCCTGCGACGTGACGTTCGTCGAGCCGCCGCAGCCGAACACCTTGATCGCGTACAGCAGCGACTTCGGCGCCGTGCCCGGACCGATGCGCATCGCGTCGAGCGAGTCGGCGGTGAGTCTCGCGTAGTCGCCGCTGAAGGTGCTGCCGTCCGCGTCGAGACCGAAGCCGCCGATGGTGCCCGCCACGTGCGTGCCGTGCTCACCGCAGGCCAGCGGGTTGGGGTCCGGCGCCGGGTCAGGCGAGCCGGTGGCGCCCGCGGAGTCGTAGTCGTCACCGACGAGGTCGGTGCCGCCCACGACCTTGGCACTCGGGAACAGCGGATTCGGCTTCGTGCGGTCGATCGCGGCGTAGGCGGCCTGGGTGCCGGCGCCGCCGAAGTCGGCGTGCGTGTAGTCGATGCCGTCGTCGATCACGCCGATCTTGACGCCGTCGCCGAACCGGCCGGTCTGCTGCCACGCGGTGAGCGTGTTCGTCAGCTGGGCGGCACTGTTGTTGCCCCGGGTCTTGGGGAGGACGGTGCGGATCGACACCACGTCGGGCCGCTGCGCCAGCTCGCGGATCTTCGCCCCGTCGGCCGTGACGACGACGCCCGACACCGCGTTGGCGGTCTGGAACAGCACCTTGGTGCTCGCGTCGAGCGAACGCAGCTGCCCGAGCACCGAACCGACCAGCGAGCGGGTGTTCGCCTTCGCGGCATTGGCCGCGTCCTTCGCCTTCGCGCGACCCGATCCCTTGGCCTGCTCGGCGTTGTACGCGTCGACCGCGGGCAGCTGGGCCAGCTCGATGAACGCCGTGGTCCGGCCAGCGGCCGCACTCAGCCTCGGCGACAGCTTGCCCGCCAGCCCGGCGGTGTTCACCTTCGCGGCCGGGACTCCCTCGGCGAGCGGATCGGGCTCGGCGGCGCTCGCCGTACTGAGGAAGCTTGCCGTCAGGACGACAGCGAATCCGGCCACCGACGACCGCCGGGCCCAAGGTCTCATCGAGTTCACTCCCCATTACCGATCCGACCACAAGCAGGCAGACCCCGACCAGTACGTAACCGTTGCTACGCAGGCCGGATTGCCGTGACTGTGGTCGGATTGGTAACCAACGGCACAGTCAGGCAAGGATGTGAACCTAACCGAGAACCCGGCGGCCATCTAGACCAAAGCGACCTAAAACCGACTTTCGTCGCCTATGCGAACGTAATGGCACGAATCGTGCGGGCGCCCACGGTCGCGGCGATCGGCTCCAGCAGGTGGGAGTCGACCTCGCGGTCCACGCGCAGCAGCATGATCGCGTCGGCGCCGCCCTTGGTCTGGCTGATCTGCGCGGCCTCGATGTTCACCGACGCCTCACCCAGCACCGTGCCGACGCGGCCCATCACACCCGGGCGGTCCGGGTACTCGAGCAGCAGCACGTGGCCCTCGGCGCGGATGTCGAAGTGGCGACCGTTGACCTCGACCAGCTTCTGCACCGCGTCCTTGCCGGTGACCGAGCCGGACACGGTGACCGCGCTGCCGTCCTCGTGCACCGCGCGCACGGTGACCAGGCTGCGCCAGTTCGGGCTCTCCGACTCGGTGGTCAGCTCGACCCGCACGCCCAGCTCCTCCGCGAGCCGCGGCGCGTTGACGAACGTGACCTGGTCCTCGACGACACCGGAGAACACCCCGCGCAGCGCCGCGAGCTGCAGCACCTTGACGTCCTCGGTGGACAGCTCGCCGCTGACCTTCACGCTCACCGACGACGGCGCCTTCTGGCTCAGTGCCGACACGACCGTGCCGAGCTTCTGCGTCAGCGGCAGGTACGGCCGCACCTCCTCGCCGACGACCCCGCCACCCGCGACGTTCACCGCGTCCGGCACGAAGTCGCCGCGCAGCGCCAGCAGCACCGAGTGCGCGACGTCGGTACCGGCCCGGTCCTGCGCCTCGGCCGTGGAAGCGCCCAGGTGCGGGGTGACCACGACGTTGGACAGCTCGAACAGGGGGCTGGCGGTGGTGGGCTCGCTGACGAACACGTCGATGCCCGCGCCGCCGACGTGACCGCTGCGGATGGCGTCGGCGAGCGCGTCCTCGTCGATCAGGCCACCGCGCGCGGCGTTGACGATGATGACGCCCTGCTTGGTCTTCTTGAGCGCCTCGGCGTCGATGAGGCCGACGGTCTCCGGCGTCTTGGGCAGGTGGATCGAGATCGCGTCGGCGCGGGCGAGCAGCTCGTCCAGGCTCACCAGCTCGATGCCCAGCTGCGCGGCGCGCGCGGCCGAGACGTACGGGTCGTAGGCGACGATCTTGGTGTCGAACGCGGCGAGGCGCTGCGCGAAGAGCTGGCCGATCTTGCCGAGGCCGACGACACCGACGGTCTTGCCGTTCAGCTCGACGCCGGTGTACGCGCTGCGCTTCCACTCACCGCCGCGCAGGCTCTCGTTGGCGGCGGGCACCCGGCGCGCGACGGCGAGCAGCAGCGCGATCGCGTGCTCGCAGGCCGACACGATGTTCGAGGTCGGGGCGTTGACCACCAGCACCCCGCGCGACGTGGCGGCGGGCACCTCGACGTTGTCCAGGCCGACGCCGGCGCGCGCGACGACCTTGAGCCGGGTGGTGGCGCCCAGGACCTCGGCGTCGACCTTCGTCGCGGACCGGACCAGCAGCGCGTCGGCCCCCTTCACAGCCTCGAGCAGCGCCGGACGGTCGGTGCCGTCCACGTGCTGAACCTCCACCTCGTCACCGAAGACGCTCAGCACGGACGGGGCGAGCTTTTCGGCGATGAGGACGACGGGCTTGCTGGGGTTGGTCACGATGAGGCTCCCGGTGATACGCAGCTCGCGGCGGACGTCACGAAGTCTAGTCCTGCAGTTCAGCGGCCGTCGTAGTGTGGGCACGTCCAGCGCCCACCGGACCGACGCCGGCCAACTACACCGAGCGGGCCGGCGGGCTGCTCGCCTCCGCCGAGGAGGCACGCCCGGTGCCGCTAGGCGAAGTCGAACTCGCCGTCGCGTGCGCCCGCGACGAATGCGTCCCATTCGGACGGTGTGAACACCAGCACCGTGCCGTCGGGTTCGGCCGACTGACGCAACACCGTGTAGATGACGCCGTCACTGTGCGGGACGAACGCGAACTCGAGCGCGTCCGCGATTCTCTCCCCGGGCGGCTCGGCCCGCTGCCATCGCGCGGTGTCCAGATTCAGCACTTCACGCACGTCGGCTTTGTCGTCCACGGGCAGGCGCCGCTCGCTCATAGCCCACACGCTAAACCGTGCCGCCGCCCGAAAGCCGTCGAGGCCACCATCTCGGGTGATGGTGGCCTCGACGTCCCGAGAAAGGATCAGGCGGTCTCGGTGATGGGGCGGTCGACCCAGGACATGAGGCCGCGGAGCTTGCGGCCGGTCTCCTCGATCGGGTGCTGCTCGCCGGCTTCCTGCAGCTTGCGGAAGTTCGCGCGGCCGGCCTCGTCCTCGCCGACCCATTCGCGGGCGAACGTGCCGTCCTGGATCTCGCCCAGGATCTTGCGCATCTCCTCCTTGGCCGCGGGCGTGATGACGCGCGGGCCGCGGGTGAGGTCGCCGTACTCGGCGGTGTCCGAAATGGAGTACCGCATCCGGGCGATGCCGCCCTCGTACATGAGGTCCACGATGAGCTTGAGCTCGTGCAGCACCTCGAAGTAGGCGATCTCGGGCGCGTAACCGGCCTCGGTCAGCACCTCGAAACCGGTCTGCACCAGCGCGGACGCGCCGCCGCAGAGCACTGCCTGCTCACCGAACAGGTCGGTCTCGGTCTCCTCCTTGAAGGTGGTCTTGATGACCCCGGCGCGGGCGCCACCGATGGCGGCCGCGTAGGAGAGTGCGAGCGCCTGCGCGCCGCCCGTCGGGTCCTGCTCGACCGCGATCAGGCAGGGCACGCCCTTGCCGTCCACGAACTGGCGGCGCACCAGGTGCCCCGGGCCCTTGGGGGCCACCATCGCGACGTCCACATTGGCCGGCGGCTTGATCAGCTCGTAGCGGATGTTGAAGCCGTGCCCGAAGAACAGCGCGTCGCCGGCCTTGAGGTTGGGCTCGACGTCCTCGCTGTAGATGAAGCGCTGCTTGGTGTCGGGCGCGAGGATCATGATCACGTCGGCCTCGGCGGACGCCTCCGCCGGAGTGAGCACCCGCAGGCCCTCATCCGCGGCCTTCGCGCGCGACTTCGACCCCTCCGGCAGACCGATGCGAACATCGACCCCGGAGTCACGCAGGCTCAGCGCGTGCGCGTGGCCCTGGCTGCCGTACCCGATCACGGCGACCTTGCGACCCTGGATGATGCTGAGATCGGCGTCGTCGTCGTAGAAGATTTCCACTGACATGAGGGGAACTGCTTCCTTCCTGAATTATCTCTGCAAGGCTTAACGCGGCGTCGTCGCCGTGATCGAACGGGATCCGCGGCCCACCGCGACCATGCCGGACTGCACGATCTCACGGACGCCGTAGGGCTCCAGCATGCGCAGGAGCGCGCTGAGCTTGTCCCCAGTCCCGGTGGCCTCGATGGTGAGCGCCTCGGGCGAGACGTCGACCACCTTGGCACGGAAGAGCTGCACGGTCTCCAGCACCTGGCTGCGCACCGTCGAGTCGGCGCGCACCTTGACCAGCATCAGCTCGCGCTGCACGGACGTGCCCGGCTCGAGCTCCACGATCTTGATGACGTTGATGAGCTTGTTGAGCTGCTTGGTCACCTGTTCGAGCGGTAGCTCTTCGACGGCGACCACGATCGTCATCCGGGACACCTCCGGGTTCTCCGTGGGCCCGACTGCGAGGGACTCGATGTTGAAGCCGCGGCGGGAGAACAGTCCGGCGACTCGCGCAAGCGCCCCGGGCACATTCTCCACCAGCACGCTCAGCGTATGAGTGGTCACGGGCGTGCTTCCTCCCTGTGGTCGTCGGCGCTCATTACTCGCTCACCTCGTCGTCGTCGAAGAGTGGGCGGATGCCGCGGGCGGCCATGATTTCGTCGTTGCCGGTGCCGGCGGCGACCATGGGCCAGACCTGGGCGTCCTTGCCGACCACGAAGTCGATGACGACGGGGCGGTCGTTGATGTCCATCGCGCGCC
>DATFHB010000036.1:0-9663 GCA_035248845.1 Amycolatopsis sp.
GGTGCAGCGCGGGGTGGAGCAGTTCGGTAGCTCGCTGGGCTCATAACCCAGAGGTCGCAGGTTCAAATCCTGTCCCCGCTACTAGAGGAAAAAGGCCCGATCTTCACAGATCGGGCCTTTTTCGTGCGGGTGGCGCAGGGCGCGTTGCGCCGGATGGCTCATTTCAGTGACCATTGTGGACTGACCGGCTGGCCACTGTGGACAGAACGCCCGAAAAGTGGGACGGTGATGGGGTGTCTGAATTGAATGCGACAGCAGCGGCATTGCTCGGCCTGCTTCAGGACGGCCCTGCGACCGGCGGACAGTTGGTCGCGGCGGCTGAGGAGCGCTTCGGCGCCTTCTTCAGCGTCACCCGCAGCCAGGTGTACCGCGAGCTCCCGGCACTGGCCAAGGAAGGACTGGTCCGGCTCGGCAAGCAAGGGCCGCGCTCCAGTCAGCAGTACGCGATCACCGCGGCAGGCAAGAAAGCCTTCAAGACGTGGCTTGCCTCCGACGCGGGTCCCGACCACCTTCGCAGCCCTCTCATCCTCCGGCTCGTGCACGCCGGCTCGCTCACGGCGAAGCAGCGTTCGACGCTGATCGACGCCGCGCGCACGGCGTACGGCCAGGAGCTCGACGAGGCCCGGGCGGCAGTCAAGGCGGCCGAAGACCCGTATGTGAAGGCCGTGGCCGAGTTCGGCCAGGCGCATGCGCGGGCGGCGCTCAAGCTCGTGGACGCCATTCCGGCTTCCTGAGCTTCGCTCGGTGCCGCGTCACCGGCCGCGACGCTTGCCGTAACCTTGAGGGTTGTGAGTGCTGACTTCGAAACCGACCTGAAAGACCTCGCCGGCAAGCTGACGCAGGTCGAGTCCGTCATGGACCTGGACGGCCTGCGCGCTCAGGTCGCAGACCTGGAGCAGCAGGCCTCCCAGCCCAATCTCTGGGACGACCCGGACGCGGCGCAGAAGGTCACCAGCCAGCTCTCGCACCGCCAAGCCGAGCTCCGCCGCGTCACCGAACTGCGGCAGCGCCTCGACGACCTCGGCGTGCTCCATGAGCTCGCCGAGGCCGAGGGCGACGCGTCCAGCCGCGCCGAGGCCGAGTCCGAACTCACCCAGCTGGCCAAGGACATCGACGCGCTCGAAGTCCGCACGCTGCTCTCCGGCGAGTACGACGACCGCAATGCCGTCGTCACGATCCGCTCGGAAGCCGGCGGCGTCGACGCGGCCGACTGGGCCGAGATGCTCATGCGCATGTACCTGCGCTGGGCCGAGCGCCACGGCTACCCGACCGAGGTCTACGACATCTCCTACGCCGAAGAGGCGGGCATCAAGTCGGCCACCTTCAAGGTGACCGCCCCGTACGTCTACGGCACCCTCTCGGTCGAACAGGGCACGCACCGCCTCGTGCGCATCTCGCCGTTCGACAACCAGAGCCGCCGCCAGACGTCGTTCGCGCACGTCGAGGTGCTGCCCGAGGTCGAGGAAGTCGACCACGTCGAGATCCCGGAAAAGGACATCCGCGTCGACGTGTACCGGTCGTCAGGTCCCGGTGGACAGAGCGTGAACACCACCGACTCCGCCGTGCGCATCACGCACCTTCCCAGCGGCATCGTCGTGTCGTGCCAGAACGAGAAGTCGCAGCTGCAGAACAAGGCGGCCGCGATGAAGGTGCTCCAGGCCAAACTGCTACAGCGCAAGAAGGAAGAGGAGCGCGCCGAACTCGACGCCCTCAAGGACGGCGGCTCCAGCTGGGGCAACCAGATGCGCTCCTACGTGCTGCACCCGTACCAGATGGTGAAGGACCTGCGCACCGAGTTCGAGGTCGGCAACCCCACCGCCGTACTCGACGGCGAGATCGACGGGTTCCTCGAAGCCGGCATCCGCTGGCGCAAGACAGCCGCCTGAGCAGCCGAACACTGCAGCCCCGCTACGCTCAGTACGCGGGGAGCGGGCCATGCGTCACTCGCCCGGCCCATACCAACCCCGGCTTAACGAGGCCGTTGAGTAGGATGGCCCACCGTGATCCGGCTCGAAAGTGTCTCCAAGGTCTACAAGACGTCGACGCGCCCAGCGTTGCAGGACGTGTCAGTCGACATGGACAAGGGTGAGTTCGTCTTCCTGATCGGCCCCTCGGGCTCCGGGAAGTCGACCTTCCTGCGCCTGCTGCTGCGGGAGGAGGTCCCCAGCAAAGGCCGGGTGTACGTGTCCAATTTCGACGTCGCCAAGATGTCCCGCCGCAGAATCCCCCGGCTGCGGCAGACCATCGGCTGCGTCTTCCAGGACTTCCGGCTGCTGGACAACAAGACCGTGTCCGAGAACGTGGCCTTCGCGCTGGAGGTCATCGGCAAGCCGCCGCACACGATCCGCAAGGTCGTGCCCGAGGTGCTGGAGCTGGTGGGTCTCGAGGGCAAGGCCGAACGGATGCCCAACGAGCTGTCCGGTGGTGAGCAGCAGCGCGTGGCCATCGCCCGCGCCTTCGTGAACCGCCCGCTGGTGCTGCTGGCCGACGAGCCCACCGGGAACCTGGACCCGGACACCAGCCAGGACATCATGCTGCTGCTGGAGCGCATCAACCGCACCGGCACCACGGTCCTGATGGCCACCCATGATCACTCCATCGTGGACTCCATGCGCCGTCGCGTGGTCGAGCTGCAAGTCGGCCGCGTGATCCGCGATGACGCACGAGGTGTCTACGGCGTGGGCCGTTAGTTCCCCCGCTCCGGTCCCCGCACCACCCCCGACCCAAGGACGCAATCCCCGATGCGCGCTAGCTTCGTGTTCAGCGAGGTCTTCACCGGCCTGCGCCGCAACGTCACGATGACCATCGCGATGGTCATCACCACCGCCGTGTCGCTCGGCATGCTCGGCGGTGGCCTGCTGATCGTGCGCACGATCGACAAGATGCAGGTCAACTACATGGCCGACGTCGAAGTGTCGATCTACCTGACGCAGGACGTCAGCGCCAACGACACGACCTGCTCGCAGGATCCGTGCAAGTCGCTGCGCCAGGACGTGCAGAACAACCCGGCCGTCGAGTCGGTGGTCTTCGAGAACCGCGACCAGGCGTACGCGCGCTTCAAGCGCATCTTCCAGGACAACCCGATCCTGGTGCAGTCCGCGCGGCCCGAGGCGCTGCCCGCGTCGCTGCAGATCAAGCTGCACGACCCGACCCGCAGCGCGGTCATCCAGCAGGAATACGGCACACGGCCCGGCGTGGACCGCGTCAACGACCAGCAGCAGTTCCTGAACCGGTTCTTCGGGCTGCTCGGCGGGGTGCGGGACGCGACGTTCGTGCTCGCGCTCCTGACCGTGGTCGCGGCGTTGCTGCTGATCTCCAACATGGTGCAGATCTCGGCGTTCACGCGGCGCAAGGAGGTCGGCATCATGCGGCTGGTCGGCGCCACCCGCTGGTACACCCAGCTGCCGTTCCTGCTGGAGGCGGTGATGACCGGCCTGGTCGGGTGGGCGCTCGCCGTCGGTGGGCTGATCGGGCTGAGGTATGCCGTCCTCGGCCAGGTTTTCGACGTGTTGTCCGGCACCATCCCGTCGATCGAAGTGCTCGACGTGATCGTGGTGTCGCCGTGGCTGCTGCTCGCGTCCCTGATCATCTCGGCCACAACCGGCTACATAACTCTGCGGCTTTACGTTCGGCACTAACGCTAGGCTGGACGTTATGCCCAAGGAACGTGGCCAGAAGGTGATCGTGTCGAACCGCCGAGCGCGGCACGACTACTCGATCCTGGACACCTACGAGGCCGGTGTCGCACTCGTGGGCACCGAGGTGAAGAGCCTGCGCGCCGGGCGCGCGTCGCTGGCCGACGCGTTCGCGACCGTCGACGACGGCGAGGTGTGGCTGCGCAACCTGCACATCCCCGAGTACGAGCAAGGCTCCTGGACCAACCACGAGGCACGCCGGCACCGCAAGCTGCTGCTGCACCGTGGCGAGATCGAGAAGCTGATCGGCAAGACGAAGGAGAGCGGGCTGAGCCTCGTCCCGCTGTCGATGTACTTCAAGGACGGCAAGGTCAAGGTCGAGCTGGCGCTGGCGAAAGGCAAGAAGTCCTACGACAAGCGCCAGGACCTCGCCAAGCGGGACGCCAACCGGGAGATGTCGCGCGCGATGGGCAGGGCGCTCAAGGGCCGGCGGTGACCCCGGGCCCGGAGCGCGACGAGGACATCGCGTCGTGGGCGGCCGGCCTCGGGCTCGACGGGCTCGTGGACCTGCACCTGCATTTCCTGCCCGACCGCATGCTGAGCAAGGTCTGGGCCTACTTCGACCGGGTCGAGGAGCGGGTCGGCAGTCCGTGGCCGGTGCGGTACCGCTTGCCGGAGAGCGCGCGGCTCGCGGCGCTGGAGTCGTTCGGCGTGCGGAGGTTCGCGCCGCTGGCGTACCCGCACAAGCCCGGCATGGCCGAATGGCTCAACGGGTGGCTGGCCGACTTCGCCGGGCGCGTGCCCGCGGCAGTGCGGACCGCGACGTTCTACCCGGAACCATCGGCGGCGTCCTATGTGGACTCGGCGCTCCAGGCCGGGGCGTGTTGTTTCAAGGCCCACGTCCAGGTCGGTGCCTACGATCCGCGTGACCCGCTGCTCGATCCGGTGTGGGGCCTGCTCGCCGAGGCCGGGGTTCCGGTCGTGGTGCACGCGGGGCATGGGCCCGAGCGCGGCCCGCACACGGGTCTGGACGTGTTCGAGCGGGTGCTGGCGCGGCATCCGCGGCTCGTCGCGGTCCTCGCGCACGCCGGGATGCCGGAGTACGAGGCGGCGTTCGAGCTGGTGCACCGGTTTCCGCGGGTCCACATCGACACGACGATGGTGGGCGTGCCGTTCACCGAGAACCTGATGCCGGCCCCGGTGGACTGGCTCGCCCGCCTCGCCGGGATCGCCGACCGGGTCGCGTTCGGCACGGACTTCCCGAACATCCCGTACGACTACGCGACACAGGTGCGCGCGATCGCCGGCTGGGCGGCCGACGATCGCCTCGGCACCGGGTTCCTGCGCGCCGTGCTGCACGACACGCCGGCCAAACTGCTCAACCTGTGACGCGGGCCGTGACCGGCCGGGCGGCGAGCACCACGCCGGCGAGCACGAGCGCGGCCCACGGCAGCGACGCGCCGTCGGCGGTGAAGCCGAGGGCGGCGAGCCCGAGCAGCCCGGCCGAGCCGAGCAGGCCCGCCGTCACCAGCTGCGGCGTGGTGGCGGCCGACGCCGGAAACCGGCGTGTTTCGAACCGGCCGAACACACGCAGCAGGGCGATGAGGACGGCCGCGGCGAGTGCGAGCCAGCCGGGTGCGGCGGCGAACCAGCGCAGCGAACCGGGTTCCGGGGTCGCGTAGCCGAGGCCGAGCACGGTGACCCCGGCGACGGCGATCAGCGCGGGCATGTGCCACAAGTAGACGCTCATGAACCGGGAACCGAGCCAGGAAAGCGCTTTCCCGGCAGCGGGGCGGGCGGCGAACGCCGTGAGATACGGGCGCAGGAGCAGCATCAGCCCGATCTGGCCGACCGCGAGGCTCAGCAGGACCGCGGTAGGCGGGCTCATGTTGGACACCGGCGCTCCCGGCATCCCGATCATGCTGGCGGGGTAGGGGCCGCACGCGACCAGCAGCGCGGTTACCCCGAAGCCGCCGACGAGCATCGGTACCGCGGCGCGGCGGGTGAAGCGGCCGTCGACGTAGTGGAAGCCGAGTTGATGCACGGCCGGCCACACCAGGAGCGCGTTGAGGTAGCCGAACGGGCCGAAACCGGTGAACCGGACCACATCCACGAGCACCGCGAGACCCGCGAACACGGCGGGAACGGCGAGCCCCCAGCGTCGGTGCGCGACGGCCAGCAGCGGTGTGGCGAGGATCGTCACCAGGTAGACGGCCAGGAACCACAACAGCTGCCCCGCGATCGCGCCGGCGACCTGCAGCGGCTGGTCCGGGACGCCGAGATCGCGCAGCAGCACCGGCACTCCCAGCCACACGGCCGCCAGCGGCAGGACCGGCATCAGCAGGCGGGTGATCCGGCTCGAGAGCCAGTCACGGGTGGACTGCGCGCGGCGCAACGAAATCAGGTTGGCGGCACCGCCCGCGAAGAACACGAGCGGCATCACTTGGGACAACCACGTGAACAGGGCCCAGCCCGGGGTGGCCAATGCGTTGCCGGTCGCGATCCGGCCGTCCGAATAGCTCAGCACCGGCATCAGCCAGTGCTGGCCGACGACAGCGACGATCGCGCCTGCGCGGATGACGTCGAGGAAGGTGTCCCGGCGGCCGGGAACGCTCGGTGGCATGACCAAAAGCCTGCTCGCGCGGGGATTTTCGCACAGCCATGCCAGCCGCCGTGTCCGCGCGGGGGATCAGTGCAGGACGAGGGTGGGGCTTGCCCTACCTAGACTTCGTCCACCTCGGGTGTGGACAGTCCGCAGAGGCGGTACTCCCAGCCAGTCGCCTCGGAGTAGCCAAGTTCGTAGTGGGTCTCGATCTTCGGGCCGTCGTGCAGGTGTACGTGCCGCATCACCGTGCCGCACACGGGTTCCGTGTCGCTGAGGGTCTGGACCCGGCCGTCCAGGGGGCCGCCGAAGAACCGCACGCTGACCTCGGTCAATTCGTTTGCCCCCTTCGGAAAGTTCTCGCGACACCGACGTTCGCCTATGGTAGGTGAGCTTTCCGGCGCTCGCTTCCGTCAAATCGGGTGAGGCTCTCAGGCGCGGCCCAGGTATGTCAGCACTGCCCGTACTCGTCGATGCTCCTCGGCGCTGGCTTCAAGGCCCAACTTAGCGAAGATGTTCCCGATGTGTTTTTCCACGGCACCCTGCGAAACCACGAGCGACGAACCGATCGCCGTGTTCGACAGGCCCTGCGCCATTAGGCCGAGCACTTCGGACTCGCGCGCGGTCAGCGCGTCCAGTGGGTTCTTGCGGCCGCGCGCCATGAGCTGCGCGATCACCTCGGGATCGATCGCCGTGCCGCCGCGCGCCACGCGCCGCACCGCGTCGAGGAACTCGGAGACATCGGCCACCCGTTCCTTCAGCAGGTACCCGACACCGCCGGCGCCGCCGGACAGCAATTCGACGGCGTAGCTCTCCTCGACGTACTGCGACAACACGAGAACCGGCACTCCAGGCACCGTCTGTCGCGCATTCAGCGCCGCGCGCAGGCCCTCGTCGGTGAACGTCGGCGGCATCCGCACGTCGACAATCGCCAGGTCGGGGCGGTGCTCGGTGACCGCACAGACCAGATCGTCCCCGTTGCCCACCGCGGCGATGGTCTCGATGCCCTCGTCCGCGAGCAGACGCTGCACGCCCGCGCGCAGCAGCACGGCGTCCTCGGCAAGCACGACTCGCATGACAGCCCCCACTATGAGTGAACATGTTCATTCACTCACATCGCGGTGCTACCACGTGCAGGGGAGGTCCGCTCTGATCACTGTCGGACCGCCGGCCGGGCTGACCACGGTGATGACGCCGTCGATGGTCGCGGCGCGGTCCGCCAGCCCGGCAAGGCCGCCACCGGCGCGAACCTCGGCGCCGCCGTGACCGTTGTCGGTGATCTCCACGATCACCTTGTCGTCGGCGCGCCGGACCTTGACGGCGGCCTCGCTCGCGCCGGAATGCTTGGCGACGTTCGCCAGCGTCTCGCCGACGATGAAGTACGCGGTGGTTTCCACGGCGGCGGGCGGCCGCGGATCCACGTCGACCCGCACGTCGACCGGGACGAGTGACTTCGCGGCTTGCGCCGACAGTGCCGCGTCGAGCCCCCGGTCGCCGAGCACCGCGGGGTAGATGCCGCGCGCGAGGTCCCGCAGTTCCGCCACCGCCAGCTTCGCGTCGGTGTGCGCCTCGTGCAGCAGCGCCCGGACGGCTTCGGGGTCGCTGCCCAGCTTGTTCGTGGCGCGGCCCAGGGTCATCGCGATCGACACCAGGCGCTGCTGCGCGCCGTCGTGCAGGTCCCGTTCGATGCGTCGGCGCTCGGCGTCCGCCGCGTCCACGCCGCGTGCCCGCGACGCCTGCAGATGCTCGGCCCTGACGGCGAGCCGGTGCGCCTTGTCCGGGCCGAGCAGCGCGAGCGCGAGCGAACCGTGCATCCAGCCGATCCACGGCGCAACCCAGATCGCCACCGGCACCACCACGATCGCGGCGACGCCGATCGCGAACTCCGCGACGCCGAGGGGGAAGGCGAGCATCAGATAGCCCAGGTCGCGCCACGTCTTCGGGTCCACCAGCCGCTGTCGCCAGCGCCGCAGCATGCCGCCCTCGAGCGGCACGCGTTGCGGCGTGGACAACGGAGTGCCGAGCAGGCTCCGGGTGAGCTTGCGGTCGAGGTCGGCGAAGCCGCGGATGAGGCTGGTGGTGACCATGAGGATCGGGATGCCGACCCAGATGATCGTGGTGGCGACGCCGACGACGAGGCCGACCACGATGAGGATGAACTGCACCAGCCGGATCGCGAACGCACTCACCATGAAGGTGATCGTGCGAGCGGGACTCGGGCGGGGCTGTTGCAGGGGCGCCCGATCTTCGGACATGGCGCTCATCATGCCACCGGACTCACCGCGACCGGAGCCTCCGCGATGCGGCGGGCGCGCGGACCGGGGCCCAGCATGAGCCGGGCGTAGCGGGCGTGCAGCGTGGCGACCGCGCGGGTCACCACCGTCGACGCCGCCACGATCAGCACGCCGAGCGCGACCCACGGCAGCGTCTCGACGGTCGACTGCGGGTCCGAATAGCCGAAGATATGGGTATCCGGCGGCAGGTAGCGGGCGTAGATCGGCAGCGTGGCCAGGCTCAGCCCGGCCGACCACAAGGTCACGACCAGCGTGAACTCGGCGATCCCGATCGGGAGCAGCAGGATCAGGTACGCCATGTCCCGCCAGGTCGCCCCGTCGAGCAGGCGGGTGCGCCACCGCGCCCGGAGGCCGGTCGCGGGCATCGGCCGGTACGGGGTCACGACGTACGCGCCGAGCAAGGTCTGCACGCGAGCCCGTTCCAGCCGGGCCGTGGCCCGCGAGAGCACAAGCAGCACCGCGAGGACGGGCAGCCCCATCCACACGATCGCGGTGGCAAGGCCCACGGCACCCAACGTCACCACACCCACGAAGCCTGCGATTCCCAACGGCAGGCTGAGCAGTAGAAACACCAGCGAACCGAGCGTCGTCGGGCAGGGGCGGCTGCCGTCCAACTCGCACGGGGCCATGACTCGTTTCGTCATGCTTCGAGGATCGGCCCTGGCGACCTGGCGAACCATGGGGAACGCGGGTGTCCGCGGGGTAGGGCAGGCCCCACCCCGGCCGGAACAAACCCGGTTGCCCCGGGCGTTAAACTAAAGCTGTTACTGACCCAACCAGGGGGTGAACGGTTTCGACTTTGGACGTTGAGTCAAGGGAAGCGTGCCGGTGCAGGCGAGAGACCACCGTAAGCGTCATCGCAACCAAATAAGCGCCAAGACGAATAGTCGCGCTGACTACGCCCTCGCCGCCTGAGCGAGTGCGTGTCTGTCGGCCCGGGGGTGCCTCCGCCCCGGTCGCCGGCATCAGCTAGGAGGCTCACCTTCCAGATCCGGCCGCGGGGCCCGGAAGGGAAAATCACAGCGGCTGGGCCCGTCACATCGGCTTGTTCGCGTGACCGATGGGGCCGAGTAGCGGCATAGCGAACTGCGCACGGAGAAGCCTTGGTGAGGCGCCAGAGGACCCGGGTTCA